>MNJR01000101.1:20736-87361 GCA_001920415.1 Acidobacteria bacterium 13_1_20CM_3_53_8
TCGCATTCGCCCCGCCGCCCCAGGGGATTGAGAATGACGCTATCATTGCGCCCCTGTACGTTTTATCTTCATGCGCCTTCAATTCCATAACGGCCATGTTGTATTGCGCTCTATACCTCGCCGGAGCGCTACGCACAGATGCCAGATATTCGTGCCAGCCCGCTTCGTATTCGTTTCTACACCGCGCGAACCCTTTCGAGAGAGATTTTCCGGCGTTGCTTAAAGCTTCGTCGCCATTCTTTCCAAAGCCTAGCGCGAGAGTGAAATTCCCGTCACCGCGCACGCGCGCAACCTGCACAACGTTGCCGTCAGATGCGCGTGAATAATGGTTCTTCAAACGCCCGCCCTGATTGCGCAATTCAGTGAGACCATCGCTCGTGCCTAAGAATCCGTTCGTCGTTTCGTCGAACCCTGTGCTAGACACGAGCGCCGATGCTTTGTCTGCGTCCGAAGCTAGAAGAGCGCCGTTCTCAGTCCAGGCAGTGTCGTGCATCCCGCTATTGTTGAGCGAAGGATCGAAATAGATGTATAGAGAATAGCCGTCGCTTCCCACGCTTGCGCGTCCAACGGGCTGAAACTTTATGTCAATCAAAAGGCCAGCGCGCTCAGGGTCTGTAGTGTAAGTTTTAGTTATCGTGTACGCGCCCGTTTTCGCAGTATTCACCTGACGAAAACTGAGAGAGCGCGTATCCATGATGACGATGCGATGATCTGTGTCTTCTGTCTCAGTCTCTACGCGCCCATCGTGCACGACTACGAGTTGAAGCACCTCTGTATCAGGACAGTCAGCAGTCGGGTAATAAACCTCCGTCATCGCGCCGCCCTGCAATGTGAACCAGACTTTCGACTCAATACTGTTTGCAGTCCCCACAGCTTGCTTGCCTGCGTCGGGCCAGTGCGCGTCATGTCCGGGCGCTGCAAACAAAGGTAAAAGTAGAAAGGTAAAAGTAAAAAGGGATAAGGCGAAAAGCATTTTTACATTTTTAATTAAGATATGGTTTCTGCCTCACTTTTGCCTTTTGCCTTTTACCTTTTGCCTTTCCTTTGCCTCATCCTTTGCGACGACCGAGCATATCAAGCCCCACAGCGAAGACCAGAATCGCACCCTTCGTTATGTCCTGCACGTAATCTTTAATTCCGGCCAGCGACATTCCGTTATCCAGACTCGCCATAAACAGCGCGCCAAGACAAGCGCCGAAGACAGTGCCGCGCCCGCCCACAAGGCTCGCTCCGCCGATTACGCACGCCGCAATAGCGTTCAATTCCAGAAGCGTGCCAGCGTCGGGCGTCGCGCTGCCCAATCGAGCAGTGTTTATCATCCCTGCTACAGCAGCGAGCGCGCCTATGATGCAGAAGACCGCAAGAATGTGCAGACGCAGGTTGATGCCGGAAAGGCGCGCCGCGTCCGGGTTGCCGCCTATGGCGTAAAGATAACGACCGAAAGTTGTCTGCTCTGTAAGGAACGCGCCCACGACTGCGACAGCGATCAAGATGATTACGGGAACAGGCACGCCAGAATAACTATTAAGAACCCAGATGAAACCTATTATGACTGCGGAAGGAATGATCGTGCGAACAGCAAGGCTTATCGCGCTCGCCGCCTGAAGCCCATGTCTTCGGCGCGCGCTATTGCGCCGGACGTTGAGGAGAACTATGCTTGCGACCGCCGCTACAGCAATCACCCACCCCGTAGGCTTTGAAACGTACTGCTGCCCAATGTCCCTAAAACTTTGCAGCGCAACGGGGATAGTGTTGCCTTGAGTTAGACCTTTAACCGCGCCGCGCCAAACAAGCATACCTCCGAGTGTGACTATGAACGCGGGGATGTTGGCATAAGCAGTGAGCGCGCCGTGCAGCGCTCCGATTAGAAGACCTGCGACCACTGCGGCTGCGAGCGCTGGCACAAGTCCGTAGCCGAACCAAGTCAAAAATATCGCTGCTATTCCTCCTGTCAACCCGACGACCGAACCTACGGAGAGATCAATCTGTCCCGTGACGATGACCATCAACATGCCTACGGCCAGCACTCCCGTCACAGCCGTCTGCCGCATAAGGTTCGAGATATTGCGCGGCTCAAGAAAGATGTTGTTGGTTTTATAAGAGAAGATTACCCAGATAGCCACCAGCGCGAAGACCAAGGTATAAGCGCGCAAAGCGTCTGTGGGAATCCGTAATCCGCCGACGCGCAACTGCGGCGCTGTGTCTGCCATCACAGGCGGTCTGTCAACCGCAGGCTCGTTTGCAACACGCTCGTTGGTTTGGCTCATCGGTAAGACCTTTCTGAAGTGAGCAGTGAGCGGTAAGCAGTGAGCAGTAGGTTTTCTGAGCATTAACCTTGAGAGATGAATTCAAGACAGCAAGCCTCTCAACCTCTTCTTGCTGACTACTGCTTACTGCTCACTTCTTTCACGTGTCCTGTCGCGCAGGACATTACTGCTTCGGGTGTGGCTTCCGCTCGTTTGAACTCGCCTGTGATGTGTCCCTCATGCAAGACAAGCACGCGGTCGGAGAGTCCGAGGACTTCTGGCAATTCGGACGAGACGAGTACGATTGCCAATCCTTCGCTCGCCAGACGGTTGACCTGAGCGTAAATCTCCTGCTTTGCGCCAACGTCAATGCCGCGCGTTGGCTCGTCCAGAAAGAGAACGCGCGGTTTCGTCAACAGCCATTTCGCCAGAACTACCTTCTGCTGGTTGCCGCCAGAAAGCGTGCCTACAATAGTGAAAACGTTATTGGCCTTCACGCGAAGCTCGCGTGAAGCACGTTCGCCTGCGGCTGCTTCCGCATCAGCGTTCGTCACAAATCTGCCGGACACGTGCGGCAGACTTGCAAGCGTCATGTTGTTCAAGATTGTCTGATCCAGAATCAGCCCGAAGCGTTTTCGATCTTCCGTAACAAAACCCAGTCCGTACCTGATTGCTTCAGAAGGACTATTGATGCGTACGCGTTTCCCTTCCACGAAAATCTGGCCGCGCACACGCCCCGCATGAGCGCCGAAGATTGCCATCAGCAGGTCGCTGCGTCCTGCGCCCATCAATCCGGCTATCCCTAAAACTTCGCCGCGCCGCACACTGAAGCTAACATTCTTGACCAGAAATTTTCCGGGAACGTTAGGGTCTTCGACAGTCATGTTGCGAACCTCGAACACAGGCGCTCCTGCCTCGTGCGTCCGCTTAGGAAAGATGTCTCCGACCTCGCGCCCGACCATTCGCGCAATCACGCGCGCCTCGTCCAGATTTTTGGTAAAGTCGGTCCCGACCGTTCGCCCGTCGCGCAGGACTGTGATGCGGTCGCTCAATCGGAACACTTCATCAAGCTTGTGCGAGATGTAGATCATCCCTACGCCGCGCGCACGCAAACTGTCCAGGATTTTGAAGAGCGTTTCGACCTCTGATTCCGTTAGCGCTGCCGTAGGCTCGTCCAGCACGAGTATGCGCGCCGTCTGGGAAAGCGCTTTTGCAATCTCTACAAGTTGCTGCTGGCCTATTCCTAGATTTCGCACGGGCGTGCGCGGGTCAATCTTCAAATGAAGCTCGTCTAGAAGCGCGTGAGCGCGGCGGTAAAGTTCATCCCAGAGAATTATGCCGAAGCGACGAGGCTCGCGCCCAAGAAAAATGTTCTCGCCGACGGTCATGTCTTTGACGAGCGAGAGTTCCTGATAGACTACGGCGATGCCTGCCGATTCAGCCTGACGTATTCCAGCAAAACGCTGTGCCTCGCCATTAATTAAAATTTCGCCGCCGTACTCTGGATGAGGATAGACGCCGCCTAGCACTTTCATCAGCGTTGACTTGCCAGCGCCATTCTCGCCCACGAGCGCGTGAACCTCGCCCGCATAGAGGTCGAAGCTCACGCCGTCCAGAGCGCGCACGCCCGGAAAACTCTTCGTGATGTTGCGCATCTCAAGAAGCGGCTGTTTGCTCTCGGCGGCCATTCAATATTCCCCACAGAAAATGCTGGCTCATGACAAGAATCGTGGCAAATGAAAACTATCCACGCGCACCACACGAAATAACACGAATGAAGAAGCTATTTCTTTTCGTGTCTTTTCGTGTGAATTCGTGGATAGCTCTTTCTCTCATCATCTTGCTCTTCTCATCAGCACTATTCCTTATAATTGAGCCAGAGCGTTAGATCGTCGGCGTCATGTTGCAGATGAGCGCGAACAGTTCTGTGTTCTCTTCCTCTCGGCGGTTTCTGGCATTTGCGTTCGTGTTGCTTTGCGCTTGCGGCTTAGGCCATTGCTCGCGCGGCACGTTCGCGTAAACCTCTTCCAGCTTATGATAGCCGTCGCGTATCACAGTGTCTGCCATGTTGCTTCTATCAACGGAGACCGGCGGAATCAAAATGGCAGGTATAGGCTTGCCGTTATCAACCGTGTCGTGCGTTTCGACTCTTTCGCCGTGTGCGAGTTTCATAGCCGCGTCAACGGCTGAGTAAGCAAGCGGTTTGATTGGCTTGTAAACGGTCATGGTCTGCTTGCCTTCAGCAATTCGCTGGCATGCTGCCAACTCCGCGTCCTGACCTGTAACAATCACCTTGCCCGTAAGGTTCTGCTCTTCTATAGCGCGTATGGCACCGCCAGCAGTTCCATCGTTCGATGCGACCACAGCCTGAATATTATTGTTCGTCTGGGTGAGCGCATTTTCAGTTATGTTCAAAGCCTCTTCTGCTTTCCACTCGCGCGCGGGCTGGTCAACGACGATTCTTATGTCGCCGCGCTGCACAGCCGGGTTTAGAATGTTCATCTGCCCATCGTGAAGAAGCTTTGCATTGTTATCCGTCGGCGAGCCTTGAACGAGGACGAAGTTCGCAGGCTTAGGAGCGTTCGGAAGCTGATTGAGATGATCCAGCGCGTACTGAGCCTGCATCTCTCCAATCTTTATGACCTGATGCGAGAGATAAAGGTCAACGTCCGTGCCTAAGATAAGACGGTCGTAGCTTATGACTGGAACATTCTGGCGATGAGCCGATTCGACTATGGCTTTGGCCGCCTGCCCGTCGTGCGGCGCGACTATTAGAACGTTGACGCCCTGCGTCAGCATGTTCTCGGCCTGTGCCAGTTGAAGGCTGTCGCTGCCGTTGGCAACCTGCGTGATAATGTCAGCGCCGACTTCGCGCGCGTGCGCTTCAACCAACTCCCTGTCGCGCTGCCATCGCTCTTCTTTGAGCGTGTCCATCGAAAAGCCTATGCGAACTTTTCCGCTGCTGCTCTTCGCCTGATTGCCGCCGGATTGATTCGGCTGGTTGGCGCAACCCGCCGAGAGAAGCGCCGCTGCCATCAAGAACACAATAAACTTTTTCAGAGATCGCATAGGTTATCCTTCCTTTTTGCGCCTCCAACTGTGTGCGCAAGCTGAGCGAGTAGAGACGTGCGCTCTATAAGCCCCGCACAGCTTGCGCCGCGCCTCGCGTTTGATTGAAGGGAAACTGAACTGCTTTTACCTGTGGCCGTAAGCTTAACAAAGCCAACCGGAAAATTCTATTGAATTTTCTTGTCTTCGGTGCTATTTTGCGCTCATCCCCGATAGTTTTTCTGTACGAAGCAGCCGCGAGCTGTGAAAGCTATAATCTATTTCCCTTCAAGCGCGAACATGTTTGAAAGCTTGTGCGACGGTGTAAGTCGCACAAGAAATGCTCTTTGCTAGCAAAAGAATCCTTGGCCTCGCTTGATTTAATGGCGAAGGCTAATCCGGTCTGTACATTTTTGACATGGGGAGAGTTAATCTATGAATCCCAAACTTCATCTCGTCCGCGCAATTCTTTGTAGCCTTGCGACGCTCCTGCTCGCCATGAGCGCACAGGCTCAGTTCCGCGCAGCCGTGCAAGGCACAGTGTTCGACCCGAACAACGCAGGCGTCGTCGGCGCAACCGTCACCCTAACCAACAGCGAAACAAACAAGTCGCAGCAGACGACCACAAGCAGCGAAGGCTTCTACCGCTTCACTGAATTGCCGCCGGGCACGTACACACTGACGGCAGAGATGACTGGCTTTAAGAGGCAGTCGCTCGAATCGGTCGTCGTCAACGCGGAGCAGACGCTTGGCGTAAACATACAGCTTGAGTTGGGCGTGGCAACTGAGACCGTCACAATCACGGATCAGGTGAGCCAGCAGATTGAGACCGAAAACGCTAACATTGACCGCAACGTCTCCACTATGGAGATACAACGCCTTCCGCAGTTTGGGCGCGACCCTTACGAGTTGACCAGATTGACGCCCGGAGTGTTTGGCGATTTCGCGCGCGGCGGCAGCGGCACAGCAGTAAATCTACCCAACCAATCGGGGCCGGGCGGATCGAATAGAGCAATCTTTCAAACGGAGAACCAACCTCAAATTTCAGCTAACGGCCAGCGTGTCTCTGCAAATAGCTACCAGATTGACGGCACTAGCGTGAACAGTTTGACATGGGGCGGCGCGGCTGTTGTGACGCCCAACCAGGAATCTGTTAGAGAGGTGCAGGTCATCGCTAACAATTATTCTGCGGAGTACGGGCGCAACTCCGGCGCGCAGGTTCTGACCGTTTCGCAGAGCGGGACCAACGATTTTCACGGCAGTCTCTTCATCAAGAATAACAGCCCCGGTCTTAACGCCTTCAACAAATACGGTGGGCCTGGGCCAAACGGAACTTCGCTTCCGGGCGTGCGGAACAACCAGCACTATAACCAGTTCGGCGGCAGCCTCGGCGGGCCTATTCCAATTCCGCGATTCGGCGAACGCACGGGGCCGGACTTCAAGCTGGCAAAGAATAAAGCATTCTTCTTCTTCTCTTATGAAGGCTTGCGCAGCAACTCCACAAGCGTATTCACCGAACTGGTCGAGACTCCTCAATACAGACAACTCATTCAGCAGGTCAGACCGGGCAGCATAGCTGCAAGGATATTGGGTTCGCCCGGTATTGAGCCGCGCATCATCAGCGTCATTCCCGTCCCCTGCAATTTCTTCTCAGGCTTCAACAACACCAACTGCCGGCAGGTAGCTGGTGGATTAGATTTAGGCTCGCCCGCCGGGGCTACAGGTCAGTATCTAAGCTTTGGCAACTTACAGGGCGGCGGCTTTGACGGCATTCCAGACGTAGAGTACGCTCAGATGGCCGCGCCTCAAACGAGCCGTGGCAACCAGTTCAATCCTCGAATTGACCTGAATCTGACCACCAGAGATACGATTACCTTCAGCAGCTACATCTCGCAATTCAAAGGTCTGTCGAGCGACCCCGGTGGCAGGAGTCGTCCAATGGCAGATATAAACACAGCGCCTCGCAATCTCTTTGGGACGCTGACCTATGTTCGCACAATCTCTCCGACCACTATCAACGAGGCGCGCGTTAACGGCACGCGCTTCGCATTCAATGAACTGAACTCCTCGACTGGAACTAATTGGGGCATCCCGCGCATAGAGATTGAGACCTACCCGCGCGACCGCATACGTTTTGGCCCACCGTGGGCTGAAACCACTCCGGGCATCTTCGCGCAGAACACTTATGAGTTTCGTGACACGCTGAGGAATTCGCATGGGAATCACGGACTAAGTTTCGGCGTGGACATCAACTGGGAGCAGAATAATAACAATCTGTTGGGCGGCTCTCGCCCGCTCTACACTTTTGCCGGACTCTTCAACTTCGCCAACGACGCGCCGCTCTTCTACCAGATTCGCGCCAACCCGCAGACAGGCGGGCCTGCCATTGCGCAGCGCTACTTCCGTTCAAAAATCTACTCGCTCTTCGCTCAGGACGACTGGAAGATCAGACCTAACCTTACGCTCAACCTTGGGCTTCGCTGGGAATACTTTACGCCCCTATCGGAAGCGCAAGGACATCTCAGCAATCTTGTGTTAGGCCAGGGCACGGCAGGATTGACAGGGGCGAGCCTTGTAGTCACCAAGAGTTTGTATCCCCCTGACCGTAACAACTTCGCTCCGCGTATAGGCTTCGCGTGGAGTCCCAAAAATTTTGCAGGCGTGCACACGGAGAACAACCTTGTGATACGCGGCGGCTTTGGCATCGCTTACAATAGGATTCCCACGGTCGTCTTCGCTAACGCGTTCGGCAATCCGCCCTTCTTTGAACGAGCAAATATCTGTTGCGGCACATCCGCAAGCGACTTCAGCACGCCTTTCAACGGCGGCCAGATTCTCTATGCGCTCGGAGCAAACAATTCGCCATCCAGCTACCCGGCGAATCCCGCGCTTGTTTTGACATTCAATCCGACAACGGGAGTGCCGAATGTGACGAACGGAGGAATACAACTGGAGGTCTGGGGCGCGCCCGCTAAAGTGCCTACGCCCTACGTCTATACCTACTCGCTAGAAGGGCAGTACGCCTTGCCCGCCAAGCTCACGGCCACGCTAGGTTATCAAGGGAGCACAGGCCGCAAGCTTTTGCGGCTTGTCAATGAACAATTCTTCTTTCCGAACCCGAGTTGGGTGGGCGGCGTCTTCTTCCCTACGCCTGACACGGACTCCAATTACAACGCTATGCTCGTAACGCTGTCGCGCCGGTTCGCTCAGGGCTTCCAGTTCAATGCCAACTATCGTTGGAGCAAGAGCATTGACGTTGTTTCAAATGAAGCTCCAACCGCGCAGACAAATCCTACGTATCCATTGGACGTGCGACAAGAGGTTGGCCCATCGGATTACGACGTGCGCCACAACTTCGTCATGTCTGCGCTCTGGGATTTGCCCTTCTTCAATCACCGCCGCGACCTTGCGGGAAGCATTCTGGGCGGCTGGCATCTGGACACAATCATCACGTGGCACACGGGCTTCCCATGGACGCCGCTTGTGGGTAATTGCATCAGCACGCGCGGCGCGTCAATCTGTCCTGTCCGACCTGTGGCCTACTCCGGCGGAGCAGGCACATCTTCATCCAATTCTGCCTTTATCACAGGTAGCAATTTCCCCGGCGGCGGAGCAAAATTCTTTTCTACGGCTGCGCCTGTAGGATTCCAACTGCCCGGCGTTGGCCGCAACTCGTTCCGAGGGCCGCACTACCGCGACGTTGATCTGTCAATCGCCAAGCGCTTCGGACTTTCAAGCTTGCTCAATGAAGGAGCTTCCTTTGAGATAAAAGCCAACTTCTTCAATGTCTTCAACCTGCTGAACCTACAGCCATTCGGGTTCAATACTTCGAGCACGGTTGTCACCGATGCTAACTTCGGTCGTGCAGGGGGCGCGCTCTCAGGCCGTGTCGTGGAGGTGCAGGCGCGGTTCAGTTTCTAATCGAAATAGAGAAACGGAGAACGAAGACGGATGAGTTTGCAATAGCGGCTCATCCGTTTTCGCTTTTGCGATTGCGCGCGACTGAGGACAGGTCAGTACCGCCTGCGGTAGCGGGCGGGTGAAGAAGTAAAAAGTAAAAAGTAAAAAGTGAGAAGAAGCCAATCTTCTTATTTTTGCCTTTTGCCTTTTTACTTTTGACTTTGCTAACAGACCCGCCCGCTACCGCAGGCGGTACTGACTTGATCTGCTCTAACGAGGTGTAGAAGAAGGTGAAGCTTGCGTTGATTCATCCGTCTCAAAATCTTCTGTGCTGTAATCGCTGCGTCGTCTGGTCTTGCGCTCTTCGTCAAGGCGCTTGAAGATTTCAAGTTCTTGACTGGCTTCCGCCTTTCGTTTCAGGCGCGAATAGGCCAGGAAAAGCTGGTAATGTATTCCGGGGAATTTTGTATTGAGCGCCACGCCGCGCAGCAAGATTGGTATGGCATCCTCGTACCTTTGAGTTTTCACTAGCAGGCGACCCATGTCATAGATGGCTACGAAGTGCCGGTTGTTGCTGAGCGCGAGCGCTCGTTGAAGCAGTTGCTCCGCCTCTGCGTAATCCGCGTGCTCGCCCAGTATGAATCCAAGTTGGGCCAACGCATCCGCATTGTCCGGCTCAATCGCAAGCGTCTTTCGCAACTCCGCTTCGGCCAGTTCATAATCGGCACGGCCTCGCGCAGCGAGCGCGACGAAATAATGTGCTTCGGCCACGTTCGGAAACCGATGTGCGCCGCGCTCGAATGTCGCAAGCGCCTTTGCGTTATCGCCCGATAGCAAATAGACGCCGCCGAGCCGCACATAATAGACAAGCTTCGTAGAGTCTTGCGCCAACGCGCGCTCGTAATATTCTATAGCCCTGTCGGGTTGCCGGTTCTTCCTCAACTCTTCGCCTATCATGAAATTCGCTTCCGCGAAATCGGGTCGCAGTGCGAGAGCTTTCAACCAATATCTCGCCGCAGCCTCGCTATCCCCGCGCGCCGAAGCAATCAATCCCAGATAATAGAGAGTCCCTGCGTCATCTGGCGAAAGCGTTGCGGCGGACGCAAGCGCGCTCGCTGCTTCATCTAGCCGTTTAAGCTGGTACTGTACAACGCCTAGGTTATAGAGCACCGTGAAAGTGTTCGGGAAGAAAGCATTTGCTCGCTCAAGAAGAGGAAGCGCGCGGTTGTAATCGCCGCGCGCAGTGTAGAGCAATCCCAGATTCAAAACGGCCTGCGGGTGGTCTGGATTTTCATGCAACACTGATTCAAATAGTTGAACAGCCTGATCCGTATGATTCGTTCGCGCCAAGAGAACGCCAAGATTTGCGCGCGCCGAGATTGATCTTGGATTCAGACGAAGCGCTTCACGGTATTCGCGCTCGGCCTCCTCTGTGCGCCCGCGCTGGTCAAGGATTGCGCCGAGCAAGTTGTGAGCGTCCGCCGCTTGCGGAGCAATCGCAAGGATGCGCCGAACAATCGGCTCCGCGTCATCAATCCTTCCCGCTTGCAGAAGCTCCGCAGCTTCGCGCAAGTTTTCGGCGACATCGTTTGTGTCTGTCGCGCGACCAGTTGGCGCGCCGCGCCGCTGCGCTGTTGCAACCGCCTGTATAAAAACAACTGCCAGCAACGCAGCCACGCACCTTATAAATGCGCGCGCCACAAATTTTTTCCGCAACATCATGGCTGTAACATCATAGCTGTTCGATTAAACGCGATATAGTATACTGACAGCAAATACCGTCGGCAAAATTTCGTAAAAGACCAGCCCACCAAGCGGGCTAGGAGGAGTTTGTCATGAAGCTCGTCAAAGCCACCTGTCTTCTGCTAATCCTTGCTTTCGCACTTATAGCAGTGCCCGTCGGCTCGCCCCGTTCGCAGCCGGGCATTGAAAGAAGAATCAACGCGATCATCGCGCGCATGACGCTTGAAGAGAAGTTGGGCCAACTACAGCAACTGGACGGCGAAGCTAATGGCAACTACCGCCCCGAACATCGTGACATGATTCGCAAGGGATTGCTGGGGTCTACATTGAATGTGCGCGGGGCCGTGCGCACAAACGAATTGCAGCGCGTTGCTATGAACGAATCGCGCCTGAAGATTCCCGTGCTCTTCGGCTTTGACGTGATTCATGGCTACCGCACAATCTTTACCGTCCCGCTCGGCGAAGCAAGTAGTTGGGACCCTGTAGTTGCCGAAAGGTCTGCGAGCATCGCTGCGGCTGAAGCCAGAGCGGCGGGCGTAGCATGGACTTTCGCGCCTATGGTTGACATAGCGCGCGACGCACGCTGGGGTCGAATCATTGAAGGCGCGGGCGAAGACCCGTTTCTAGGCGCAGCTATGGCGCGTGCGCGCGTGCGCGGATTTCAGGGCAGCGAACAAAGCGCGCCCGATAGAGTCATGGCCTGCGCCAAACACTGGGTTGCTTACGGCGCAGCAGAATCCGGGCGCGACTACAACACTGTGGACATGTCGGAAAACACTCTACGCACAATCTACTTGCCGCCGTTCAAAGCCGCAGTTGATGCTGGCGTAGGAACATTCATGAGCGCTTTCAACTCTCTCAACGGAGTTCCTTCGACGGCTAATCCGTTCACGCTGACGAAAGTGCTCAGAGGCGAATGGCGGTTTGACGGGTTCGTGGTGAGCGATTACACGGCGGTCGAAGAACTAATCAAGCACGGCGTTGCTGCGGATGAAGCGGAGGCGGCGCGTCTGGCATTGAACGCGGGCGTTGACATGGAGATGGTCAGCCGTCTCTACAACAAACACCTGCCAGCGTTGTTGCGCTCGAACAAGGTTGCGCAGGCGACCATTGACGAGGCCGTGCGAAGAATCCTGCGCATAAAATTTCGTCTTGGCTTGTTCGATCACCCTTACACGGACGAATCGCGCGAGAGCAAAGTTATCATGAGTCAGGAAAACTTGAGCGCTACGCGCGAGATTGCGACGCGCTCCTTTGTGCTTCTTAAAAACGCCCAAGAAACTCTGCCGCTCAGCAAAAGCGCAAGGTCAATCGCTGTGATTGGCCCACTCGCGGACGACCAGCAAGACATGATCGGCTCGTGGAATGGAGACGGAAGAAGCCAGGATGCTGTGACTCTTCTTGCTGGAATTAAAACAAAAGTTTCTCAGTCAACGAAGATTGTTTACGCGAAAGGCTGCGACGTTTCAGGTGATTCGACGGAAGGTTTTGCAGAAGCCGTGCGCGCCGCGCGTCAATCGGATTTAGCGATCGTTGCCGTAGGCGAATCCGCAGACATGAGCGGCGAGGCATCGTCGCGCGCATCGCTCGATCTGCCGGGTCGTCAACTAGATTTAGTTAAAGCAATTCAGGCTACGGGCAAACCCGTCGTAGTTGTTTTGATGAACGGTCGCCCGCTCACAATCAACTGGCTTGCGGAAAATGTTCCAGCGATTCTTGAAACATGGTTCGCTGGCACTGAGGGCGGCAACGCAATCGCAGACGTTCTATTCGGCGACGTGAACCCGGGCGGAAAACTTCCAGTCACATTCCCGCGAAGCGTTGGGCAGGAACCGCTCTACTACAATCACATGAACACAGGCCGCCCGCCGGACGCAAACAACAAGTACACATCTAAATATCTGGACGTTTCGTGGACGCCACTCTTTCCCTTCGGCTTCGGTTTAAGTTACACGCAGTTTCGTCTCTCCGATTTGCAACTGAGCACAAAGCGCATTCTGCCGGGCGGTGAATTGACCACGAGTGTTGAAATAGAGAACACAGGCCGACGCGCGGGCGACGAAACGGTAGAGCTTTACATACGCGACGTGGCCGCAAGTGTAACGCGCCCCGTGATGGAGTTGAAAGGCTTCGAGCGCGTCACGCTGCAACCGGGAGAAAGACGCCGCATCACGTTCAAGCTCACGCCTGCGCTCCTAGGCTTTTACAACCGAGAGATGCGTTTCACGGTTGAGCCGGGCGTCTTCCATGTAATGATCGGCACAAGCTCCGCAGACCCCAACATGCTTCAAACAGATTTCGAGGTAGCTGAGCGCTAACAGATGACCGTGCGGCATTCATCATTGATTTCAAGTTCGCCTTCTCTAAATCGAACCACAAGAGATTCGGACACGGAAAAAAGATTGTCCACGAAATCACACGAAACGACACGAACCAAACACGTACCTTATTCGTGGATTTTTCTTCGTGTCGTTTCGTGTGGTTTCGTGGACCATATTTTTGCTGCATCTCAATCTTGCCGGTTTCAATTTAACTCTTTGCGCAGGCGGATTGCGCTCATCCTTCTTCTTCTCTCGCTCATCCCTTCGCCCACGCCTGCATCTCTTCAATCTAACTTAACTGCGCCGCTTCCGGCTTCTTATCTCACCGCGCGCGAACAGGATTTCATAGAAGATTTGGAGCGCCGCTCGTTCCGTTATTTCTGGGAGCAGGCAGATGCGCGCACGGGTCTGGTCAACGACCGCGCGCGCGCAGACGGATCAGCGATTGACGAAAACCATCGCAACGTTGCTAGCATAGCGGCGACTGGCTTTGGCCTGACTGCGCTCTGCATAGCAGCCGAGCGCGGATGGATTACAAAGAATGATGCACGCGAGCGTGTTCGCTCCTCGCTTCACTTCTTCGCCAGTGAAGCGGCGCAAACGCACGGCTGGTTCTATCACTGGATGGACAGTGCTACGGGCGCGCGGCGATGGCAGAGCGAAGTCTCTTCGATTGACACGGCGCTTCTGCTCGCCGGAGTGCTAACGGCGCGCGGCTATTTTCGCAACGACCGTGAGATAGTGCGACTCGCAACACGAATTTACAATCGAGTTGATTTTCGGTGGATGCTCAACCATCATCCACAGCTTCTCTCGCACGGTTGGAAGCCTGAGACTGGATTCCTGAAACCGCGCTGGGATACTTACAGCGAAGACACTATTCTCTACTTGCTGGCAATAGGCTCGCCCACACACCCTATAACTCCGCGCTCATGGTACGCCATACGGCGCGATCACATAAGCTTTGCCGTATACAACTACGTGGGAACTCGCGGCGTCCCGCTCTTCATGCACCAGTACGCGCACGCGTGGGTTGATTACAGAGGCCGTCAAGAGCGCAAAGGCGATCACGTGGATTATTTTCAAAATTCAATCGAAGCCACACGCGCTCATAAAGCTTTCTGTCTGAGTCTAGCGCATGAATTTCCGGGCTACACGGAAAACGTCTGGGGCATCACGGCGTCGGACAGCGCGCACGGTTACGTCGCGTGGGGCGGGCCGCCGCGCGACCCTGCGATTGACGGCACAGTTGTGCCTAGCGCTGCTGGCGGCTCGCTGATGTTCACGCCGGAAATTTCACAGTCTGCGCTGCAAACTATGCGCGAGAAATTTGGCGAGAGGATTTATGGCAAGTACGGATTCGTTGACGCATTTAATCCTAACAACGGCTGGGTTGACACGGACGTGATAGGAATAAACGTAGGCATAATTCTTCTAAGCGCAGAGAATATGCGAAGCGCTAATGTCTGGCGATGGTTCATGCGCAACCGAGAGATTCATCGCGCCATGCGTGCAATAGAACTTCTGCCCTCGAACCGCCGAGTCCGTCACAGAATGGAGCGCGGTCGGATTGAACACCTCAACGCCAAACGGGCGAATCATCTTATCGCTCTACGAAAGATGCGAAAGCCCCATGCGTCTAGCGCGAGCGCTGGTAATCCTGCCTGACGACGACGCGACGCGCGTTCCTCTTCCGTAGCATTCGGCTTCAAAGGCTCAGCTATGTCCGGCGTGACTTCTGTGAACGCAGCAATGCTTCCCGCCTCTACAAATCCCATGAACGGGTGATTGGAAAAGTTGATTGCCACAAGAAACTCTTCGTCTGCGGAGCGGCGAATATATGTGATGACGCGCTCTTCGTCTGAATTTCTAATCCACTCGGTCTCGCCCTGCTGCAATGCCGCGTGCGAGCGACGCAACGCGATTATCTGTTTGTAGAATCGCGTATACTCCGGCCTGCGCCGCGCAATCTTCCAAAACACAGGCATACGCTCAAAGAGCGCAGGGTCGCCAGATTCCGTCGCGTCGCCCACTTCCATCCCGTTGTACAGAAGCGGCACGCCGTCAATCGTGAACATGAATGCGGAGCCAGCGAGCGCTGCCCGACGGCCTAGTTGCGAGACAGCGCGCTGCTCGTCGTGGTCGTCCGTGAATCTCATCTGGAGCGCGCCGCGTGGAAGATGCGCGTGCGCGTCCTCCCAGACTTCACGGAGCTTGCTCGCAGGCGACCTGCCCCACACAACATCCTCTGTCTTGTGAAAGAGCGTCCAGTCGTAATAAGCATCAAAAGCTTTCAAAAGCCAGTTGGGCGTGCAGCAGGTTTCGCCCAACATGAAAATGTTCGGCTTAACTCTTTCAAGCTCATCCCTGGCGCGCTCCCAGAAATCCAGCGGAATCATCCCGGCCACGTCGCAGCGAAAACCGTCAAGGTCAAACTCGCGCAGCCAATACTTCATCATCTCAATCAAATAAGTTCTCAGGCGCGGGTTATCGAAGTTCAATTGTGCAACGTCAACATCGGGGCCAGCCCAGTCAGCGGCGGGCGGCAGTATGTGGCCTTGCGCGTCTCGTTTATAAAAATCCGGGTCGCGCATCAATACGCTATCCCACGAAGTGTGATTCGCAACGATGTCCATGATAACTTTCATCTTGCGACGATGCGCTTCCGCTACAAGCCTACGCAAATCCTCTTTCGTGCCGTAATCGGGATTCACTTCATAATAATCGCGCACGGCATACGGGCTTCCTATAGTTCCCTTTTTGCGCAACTGCCCTATGGGATGAATCGGCATCAGCCACAAAATTGTCACGCCAAGATTCTTCAAATCATCGAGGCGCGCAGTTATAGCGTTGAACGTCCCTTCCTGCGAAAAACTTCTCTCGTAGATTTCATAAATCACCCCGTCGCGCACCCACTGCGGACTTGTACGCGCCGCACGCTGCGAAACGTCCTGCTGCGATGCGACCGATGATGAGAGCAGGATAAGCGTTAACAACGCTGCGATGAATTTTCGTGTTGACATAGCAATCGCTATCGCGATGTTATCCGAAGTGCATGCACAAATCAGCCGCGTAGCGGCAATTTGAATTTAGCCCGGCGTTTCAACGCCGGGAAGATAGTGTTAGATTTTGATCGTCGTCGCGCGAGCGACGATTGAATCATCCCTGACCCATTCCTCAACCGTCGCTGATGCGACGCGTCGCGGCGGCGTTGCGATTCCCGGCTTTGAAAAGCCGGGCTAAATTCAGCAGCGCCGCTAGCGCGGCTCACTTTATACATACTTCAAGTTATCTGACGGAAGGCAATTCTACCTCCCGCCCATTATCTCTTCTCTTCGTCAATCAATCCCGTACTCGGCACAGGCTGAATTGATTGCTGCACCAGCACAGGCTCGACTTCGTCGCCGCGTATCACATCTCTCACATCGCGCACCGATATATCGCGCACACGCGTAACCAGCAGAGCGGCGATTAGCATGAAGACTCCGCCGGTCATCACCATGTAGAGCGGCGCGTTGTGATTCTCTGCGCCAAAGACCGCGCGAATTATAGGGCCGAAGGTGAGCGCTTGCGTTATCTCAGGCAGGACTATGAAGAAATTGAAGACGCCCATGTAGATGCCCATGCGCGCGGGCGGCAAAGCGCCGGAAAGAATCGCGTATGGCATTGAGAGAATCGAAGCCCACGCAATACCGACTCCGACCATCGTCAGAAGCAGCACGTACTTGTCCTGTATGAAATAGACAGAGAGCAGCCCCGCGCCCCCACAGATAAGCGAGACAGCGTGCACGGTCTTCCGGCTTGTAGCAGAAGCGAGCTTCGGCAACGCGAAGGCTACAATGAACGTAACGATGGAATAGACAGCGAAGCAATTTCCGCCCCACTCGCCGCCGAGCGCGAAGCGCGTATCATTTGGACTGGTCGCGCCGAAGACGTGATATGAAGTCATCAGTCCGAAGAAGAGCCACATGCAGAACAGGCCGAGCCATGTGAAGAACTGAACCACTGCAAGCTGCTTCATCGTCGCAGGCATCTGGCCGATTGCCGAGAAGATTTCCGCTAGAAGAGCTTTGATCGTGGCAACAATGCCGCGATGCGCGCTCCTCATTCGCTCGAAAGCTTCCATATCTTCCGGTGGATATTCTTTCGACGTAAACACAGTCCACAGCACCGCCAGAAGAAATGCTACCGCGCCTATCTTGAAAGAGTATTGAACCGTGAGCGGGATTCCGCTAGGCGTTCTGCCCGTCACGCCGAAGTAGCGAAAGATGTAAGGCAGCGCATTAGCAAGCGAAGCGCCTATGCCTATGAAGAAACTCTGCATGACGAAGCCTACGGTGCGCTGATCCTCGTTCAATTTGTCCGCAACGAAGGCGCGAAAAGGCTCCATAGAAACATTTATGCTTGCGTCTAGAACCCAGAGAAACGATGCAGCCATTCTCACGCTCGTCGAATCCGGCATGATGAAGAGCGCTATGCTTGCGAGTATTGCGCCGATGAGAAAGTAGGGTCGCCGTCTTCCGAGCCAGTTCCAGGTGCGATCCGACATCGCGCCAATAACGGGCTGAACCAGCAAGCCCGTCATAGGGCCTGCGAGCCAGAGCAACGGAATGTCTGAATCTCTAGCGCCCAGGTAAGAATAGATGGCGCTCATGTTGGCTAACTGCAAGCCCCAGCCGAACTGTATTCCTAGAAATCCGAAACTCATGTTCCAGATTTGCCCGAAGCTGAGACGCGGTTTACTCTGCGGCAAAGTTTGCGCCATGTCCTCTCCTCCTCTTCTCATTTAGCGCCGATTGGGCATAAAGAACGTGAAAGATTCTATCCACGAATTCACACGAAGCGACACGAAACAAAAGAAGTAAGCTTCGTGTCGTTTCGTGTGAATTCGTGGATTATCTTCCTCACCTTTAAAAGCAATTCGCTTACATCTAACTGAGGCTCATCTATTTTTCAGCGCGCATAAATATTGATGTCTTCTAAGATTACATTGCGGTCTAGCGAGAGCGCATACATAAGCGTGCGCGCCATGTTCTGAACATGAATGAAGCCGGGGCGCGGTTCTTCATCTGGCCCAACGCGCTCCACATCAACTAATCCTGGACAAAAATTGAAGACGCGAACGTTCGCTCCGACTTTTCTAACATGGTCGCGCAAGGATTCTGCGAAACCCAGCAGACCGAATTTAGAAGCGCAGTATGAAGGCACGTCGGCATAGCCGTGCTTGCCAGCCTGCGATGAAACATTCACAACGTCGCCGAAATCCTGCGCGACCATACCTTGCACAAGCCTGCGCACAAGCCACATCACGCCGCGCAAATTCGTATCAAAAACCTTATCCCAGCCCTCGTCCGTGATTTCGGTCACGGTCTCAGGCACGGCCAGCCCAGAGTTATTAATGAGTATGTCAACCGCGCCCCATCTCTCATTGATGTGCATCACAAGATTTTCCGTCAGCGCGCGGTCTCGTATGTCGAAGGCATACGGGAAAACTCGCTCGGCGCTAAGGCGCGAGTTGATTTCGTCTGCGGCGCGGTTGAGCACGTCGTCGCGCCGCGAGGCTATACAGACGCGCGCGCCAGCAGAGGCCAACGCTTCCGTGAAAGCGCGGCCAATTCCTGTCGCGCCGCCTGTGACGAGCGCGACCTGTTCCGCTATAGGTTTAGTCATAAAAACCATCCTATTTTCTTTTCAGCGAACCGAGAAGATGCTGGCCGAGCGCCCCCGTATCTCGACTTTAATCCTGCCGCCTGTTACGCGAACATCTCGCGCCGTGTTAAGACGATCAATCAGCAACGTGCCTTCAACGAATCTTTGAGCGGGCACTTCAAATTCAACAGTCGCAGGCTTACGATCATTATTGAAGACAACTATCACAGCGGCTCCGCCAGAGCTTCGCATAAAGGCGTACTGCTTCTCTTCGACCAGAAGATTCGTGAGCGCGCCGCGTCTGAGCGGCTCAAGCTCTGCGCGAAGACGCGCAAGGTTGCGCAGGTTCTCGAACACAGATTGCTCGTCCGCGTTTCGTCCCGCGCGTGTGAATGCGTCGCGCGAATCGTTCAGGAAACCGCCCGGAAAGTCGCGCCGATTGTCTGGGTCGTCCGCGCCCGTCATTCCAATCTCATCGCCGTAGTAAAGCTGCGGAATGCCGCGCGTCGTGAGCAGAAACGTGTGAGCCAGTTTTAGTCCCGTATAGGTTGCGCCCGGCTCAGACATGAAGCGCTTCATGTCGTGATTGCCGATGAAGGTGACTAGCACGCTTGGATCAACGTACCAATCGTCATGAGCCAGCATGCGCGCGACCTCGCGTATCTCTTTCACTTCAGCAAAGGCGCGCCGGGCGGGATAAAGCAGAGGGAAATCAAAGAGCGTGTCAATGCCCGAATCAACTCCGTCGTAACGCGCTTTGCCTTTCTGAAAAAACGATACGAGCGCAGGGTCGCCGTCATACATCTCGCCTACAACGTTTATGTTCGGATACTCGCCTCTTATCGCAGCAGACCAATCACGCCAGAAACTTCTGGGGACATAAGGCAAGGTGTCTTCGCGTATGCCGTCAATGCCTGTCATGCCAATCCACCAGAGCGTGTTCTGAATCTCGTAGCGCGCAGTTTCCGTGTCGTTCTGATTAAGATCGGGAAGGATGTCTATGAACCAACCTTCAAGCGTGCCGCGTTGCTCTTGATATGCGGCGTGCGAATCCATCATCGTCCACGGTTGAAAAGGATTCGCGCTGTGGCTTGCCGCTGTGCCGTTGTACCAAGTAGGCGTAGGCTCGTCTTCTGCCCAGGTGTGATAAGGCCCTGTGTGATTCATCACGCTATCCTGAATCACCTTTATTCCTAAACGATGCGCTCGCTCGACCAACTCTCTAAGCTTCATCATAGTGCCGAAGTGCTCTTCTACTCCGTAGAAATCAACTGCGCCGTAGCCGTGATAGTCCGTGATTGGCACGCCTTCAGGCATCTCTCTTTCGTTCAAGTGATTCACGTTGTCGTACCAAGGGGTGAGCCAGATTGCCGTCACTCCAAGGTCGCGCAGGTAAGGAAGATGATTGATGACGCCCTGAAAATCTCCGCCGTGATAATACTTAGGCTTCGCGCGGTCGAAGAGTCCGCGCGACACTACAGGGTTATTGTTCGACGGGTCGCCGTCGCTGAAGCGGTCTGTCATTATCAGGTAGAGCACGTCGTCGGGCGTAAATCCCTGAAATCTTCCCGTGCGCGCAAGCGGCTCGCTGATTTCAAACGGCGCTTCAACCGAACCATTACCTGTTTTGATTCTCAAAGAGCGGCGGCCAGGTCTTGCGTGCTCGTCAATCGTCACGTCAACGAAAAGATACGTCCCCGCGTCATTCACCTTTACATTGCCAGCCTTAATTCCTGAGCCGACCGTTTCAACGCTCGCGCCTGAAAAATTCTTTCCGCGAATCATCACGCGCACAGGGTTGATTGAATGGCCTGCCCACCAGTTTGGCGGTTCTATTTTAAGAACCTGCGGCGCGGATTGGGCAGCGCAGACAAAGGAACAGGCGGATAGCAGGACGATGAAGAAGATGCTATGAGCAATGAAGTTCAGAAATTTTCTTTTCATGAGTTCTCTGATTCTCATCTGATTATCTTTGAAAGAGATGAACTGTGGAGTTCCGTCATTTACGCATCTTAAGCGATAGAAGAGTTCTCAGCCATCGAAGACGGCGGCAGCATAAAGCCCGGTGCGTAAGCGCCGGGTTAAAGTTAGAAAATTCAAGCAAGCTATCGAAGACGAGCGACAGCCCTTTGATTATTATGGGCTGTCACCCGCTCTCGCGGGCTTCGGTAATCTTAACTACTATGCTAACCCGGCGCTCGCCGCACCGGGCTTTATGCTGCCGCCCACTCACGTGGGCTGAAATTCAACGCGCGCTTTAGGTGAATCATTCTACTTACTCGCCGTCTCCGCCATGCGACCGTAAACTTCGGTCAACTCTCTTAATCTCTTCCCCAATTCTTCTGTTAGAGCATCCGGCCTGTAACGCCAAGCCCAGTTGCCGGAAGTGGAATTGGGAAGATTCATGCGTGCCTCTGTTCCCAACCCAAGAATGTCTTGCAGAGGAATGATAGCGGTGTTTGCTACGGACGCGAGCAGCGCGCGAATAAAATCCCGGTGAATCTCTCTGCCGTCAGAATTGAGATAATTCAGGCAGTATGAGCGCTCGCGCTCTATCTGCTCGGCGTCGCGCGTAGAACCCGCTCCCGCCTGACTGTTGAACCAGCCAACGGTTGTATCGTTGTCGTGAGTGCCTGTGTATGCGACAGAGTTTTGGACGTAGTTGTGCGGAAGGTCTTTGTTCTTCGGGTCGCTGCTGAAACCGAATTGAAGTATGCGCATGCCCGGAAAACCGAACTCATCTCTGAGCGCTACAACGTCCGGCGTTATCACGCCCAAATCTTCCGCCATGATTGGCAATTCACCGAGCGCATTCTTTATCGCATGAAAAAGTTCGCGCCCAGGAACGTTCACCCAACGCCCGCGCTCTGCGGTTTTGTCGCCGCCGGGAATCTCCCAGCAGGCAGCGAAACCCCTAAAATGGTCTATGCGAAGAATGTCAACTATCTGTAGCGTGGCCTTGACGCGCTTTATCCACCAACTGAATCCGTCTGCGAGCATTCTCTCCCAGTTGTAAATAGGATTGCCCCACATCTGCCCGGTCTTGCTGAAGTAATCGGGCGGGACTCCCGCGACGACTATCGGTTTTTCATTTTCATCGAGCTTGAATTGTTCGGGCTGAGTCCAAACGTCTGCGGAATCCTGTGCGACGAAGATGGGAATGTCGCCCACCAGCTTTATCCCCATCATGTGACAGTAGGAGCGAAGCCGCGCCCATTGCTTGAAGAAGAGATATTGATAAAATTTTTGAGCTTCTACCTCGCCGCGCAACTGCTCGCGTTTTTGGGCCAGCGCCTGCTGCTCGCGTCTTACAAGTTCAGGCTCCCACTCGTTCCAGGCTCTCTCTTCATGCGCCGTCTTCAACGCGCGAAAGAGCGCGTAATCATCCAGCCACCAGGCCATGTGATTTGCGAAAGCTTGAAATTCTTGGCGAAGCGTCGTGCCTGAATTTTCCCTGCTAAATCTATCGAAAGCTTTTTTGAGAAGCGGCTGCTTGAACTCTATAACTTTTTGATACTCGACCTTCTCTTGGGAAAACTCCGGCACGGCGCCTATTTCTTCTTGATGGAGTAAGCCCTCTTCGACAAGGCGCTCAGGCGCGATGAGCATTGTGTTTCCGGCGAAGGCGGAATACGAAGCGTAGGGAGAATCGCCGTAGCCTGTTGGCCCAAGCGGGAGCGTTTGCCATATGGTCTGACCGCTTCGCTCAAGAAAGTCTGCGAAGCGGAAGGCTTCATCGCCCAGATCGCCTATTCCGAACTGGGACGGCAACGATGTAGGATGCAGCAAGATGCCGCTCGCTCTGGGGAAGCTCACACGCCCTCCTTGACCGTAGAAAGGCTGCGGCGCTCGCAGCCAATTACAGATGGAGCGAATATGAAAACCAACTGGACGCTTTTCATATTCACGCGCGCGCCGCTTGCTCAAAATTAGATAATGCTGGTTCTTGCTTTCCTTACAGTATAACCCGACTGCCGCGATTTTGCTTCTAGGAGTTGCGCAGTTGAACAAGCATGTCAGTACCGCCTGCGGTAGCGGGCGGGTGTGGCTGCGACTAACGACCCGCCCGCTACCGCAGGCGGTACTGACTTTTGCTGCACTTTCCTATCAACTGCGTAACTCCTAGCTTCATCTTTGAATCTTAAAAGCCGAGGCAGATTGAGCTGCGAGGTCGAATCGAATCTCTTGATTCACAACAGCCGCAGAGCTTCCCCGTGTGATAAGCGGAATAATGCGCTCGCCATTCGTTAGATTGAGCCGCAAGATTGGAATCTTTATCTGCTTTGGATTCGTCGCGCGGTTGATGGCGATGATGATTGTCTCTCGCGCATCGCGCCGCGCGTAAACATAGGAGTCATCATCAAACTCAAGGTCAATCAAACTTCCGCGTCGAATCGCCACATGCTCGCGGCGCAAGCGAATCCACTCGTGCGTCCAATCGTACATCTGACTTTCTGGCCGTGTGCGACCCGAAGCAAGAAATGCGTTGCGCGCATCATTGGGGAAGCCGCCGGGAAAATCCTGCCGGTTATCTGGATCGTCCGCGCCCTGCATGGCTATCTCGTCGCCGTAGTAAAGCTGCGGCGTGCCACGCACCGTCAGAGTAAAAGCCAGGTGAAGCCGCGCGCCCTCGAATGTTCCGCCTTCCAGCGAAATGAAGCGACGAAAATCGTGATTGCCTACGAGCGTGGTCAGTCTGGTCGCATCTGTATAGAGCGCGTCGTATTTCAACTCGTCGCGCAGCGCCTTCATGGGCTTCTTGTTCGTGAAAACATCTTCCGAGACGTGCCAGAGCGGAAAGTCGAAATCCGAATCAAGCTCAGTGTCAATGCCGTCCCAACCTTTTCGTCCGCCCATGAAGAAGGCAACATGCGCAGCTTCGGGGTCGTTAACTTCTCCAACCATCCACATACGCGAATACTGTTTGTGCAGCGCGTGATTCAAATCGCGTATGAAGAAGCGCGGCATGTACTGGATTGTGTCCTGGCGTATCCCGTCTATCCCGGTCACGCCAACCCACCACAGCGCGTTCTGAATTTCGTAGCGAGCAACTTCCCGTTCTTCCTGATTCATGTCTGGCATCTCGTCCGCGAACCAACCGTCAAGAGTCGGGCGGCGGTCAACTTCAGCAGCATGAGGCGAGAGCAGAAAGTCTCCGCGAAAAGGATTTTGAATGTGACGCCCGCGCGTGCCGTGAAACCAGTCCGGCAGAGGCGGATCATTAAGCCAGGGGTGATGGCTGCCCACGTGATTCGCAACCTGATCCTGAATCACTTTTAAACCCAACTCATGCGCGCGACCGACAAGCTCGCGCACAGTTTCCAGAGTGCCGAAGTGGTCTTCGACTCCGTAGTAATCTATCGCGCCGTAGCCATGATAAAAAGTGTTCGGACACCACGGATGGTCGCAAGTGTGCACGCCGTTCCAGTTGTCGTACCAAGGGGTGAGCCAGATTGCCGTCACTCCCAAATCTCTCAAGTACGCCAGGTGATTGATGACACCGCGAATGTCGCCGCCGTGATAGGCGCGCGCATTTCTTCTGTCGTTAGCTTCGCGCGGAGAATCAGCCGGAGCATCGTTCGACGTGTCGCCGTTGCTGAAACGGTCTGGCATTATCAAGTAGATGATGTCGTCCGTCGTGATGCCTTGAAAATTTGTTGAAGTGTCGAGCGTAGGATTTATCTTGAACGGAATTGTCGTGCGCCCCGAAGGAGTGATAACGAGTAGCGGGTAGACGCCGGGTTTCGCAACGGGGCTGATTCGTACGCTGACGAAGAGATACGTGCCCGCGCCGTTCACCCTGACTTCGCTTGCTTGAGTTTCGCGCTTTATGGAAGTGACGCGAGCGCCGCGAAGATTCGTGCCGCGAATAAGAAGACGAACCGGATTAATAGTGTGCGCAGCCCACCACGACGGCGGCTCGACTTTCGTTACCGCCGGTGCTTGCGCTCTGACATTGACACACGTCACTACGCAGACCAGCAGGCACATCAATGCCCCAATCGTTTTCCAGACGATCTTTGATAGATAGACTTTCACGCTCGGCAAAAAAAGCAGAGGTTAGAGGTTGGAGGTTTGAAAAGATTTCAAATCTCAAATTTGAGATTTCAAATTCAATTAACGGGCAGCGAACACTGACCTCTAGCCTCTAACCTCTGCTTTCTCATCTTCTGAACCGTCGAACGTAGGCGACCAATGCTGCGATCTCGCTCCGGCTCAATTTTCTCTTGAACGATGGCATACCGCCTTTGCCGTTAGAGACGATTGCAATTAGTTGCCTGTTGCTTCTGCCATGCTCCTGCCACCAGCGCGGGTCTGTGAAATCGGGCGAGCCGTAGACGTGCCCCAAAGGCGTATCGCCCTGACCATCTGCGCCGTGACACCGCGCGCAGTTTTGAACGAAAAGCTCTGCCGCATTCACCTTGCGCGGCGGAGGAGTCTTACTTGCTCCTGCGTTTGCGCCAAAAAGATAAGTGCCGAAAAGAACGAGTGCCGCCGCCAGCACGGCCAACTTCAAAAACCTTCCCATTTCTCGAATCAACGCTCCATCATTTCGATTTTGGATTTTAGATTTTGGATTAAAGAATTAGCGAGCGGATTGAATTTGATTGGCAACCTGCCTCTTCAATCTGCTTTTCAATCCAAAATCCAAAATCTAAAATCCTTATTGTCCTTCGCCGTGCGCGCTCGTGTTCAGATCGTGCACGTGGAAGAATACGCTTTCGTTGCTCATCTCCGGGTGACGACGAAGAAACTCATTCGCCAGCGGCAACTCCGACGGGTCTTCCTTCTGATCCGCGAAGATGCGCGCTTCGCGCCGCGCCTCGTCGTTCATACCAAGTTTTTTGTAGATGAGCATAAGGTTGTAGTGTGCGCCTGTGTCCTCCGGGTCAATTGCCAAGATAGCTTCGTAAGCATTGCGCGCCTCCGTGTAATCGCGCCTTATCTTGCAAAGCTCTCCCAATTGCTGAA
Organism: Acidobacteria bacterium 13_1_20CM_3_53_8; assembly: GCA_001920415.1. Classification (GTDB taxonomy): domain Bacteria; phylum Acidobacteriota; class Blastocatellia; order Pyrinomonadales; family Pyrinomonadaceae; genus 3-1-20CM-3-53-8. The sequence continues at coordinate 46,616 of MNJR01000101.1, forward strand.
GCGATACGCGGTCGCGCGGGAAAGCCCCTAAAATTTTTCTGATGTTCGCTTCGGCTTCGTCCAACTGGCCGCGCTTTATCATCACGCGCGCCTGCTGGAATAGCGCACGCGGGTTTGCGGGGTTCGCCTGCACGACTGCATCAAGAATCTGCTCGGCATCGTCGTAATGATCAAGTTCGATTAACGCCATAGCGCGATTGACCAGAGCCATCGGACGATAATGTTCGTCCAACTCAGCCGCGTGGCCGAAAGCTTCAGCCGCGAGCGGATACTGCTTATTATCGAAGAGCGCTATGCCGTAGTTATTCCAGCGCCGCCAGTCTGGAAAGACGCCCCTCGTATTAGGTGGCGCTGCTGCTTGCGGAAGGTTCTCGCCAACGGAAAGCGCGTACTCGGTCGAAGCCATGTTAACAATCGGATACTCAATCGAATGACCCAGAGCGTAATCGCTGAAGACGCGCGTGAACCGTCGGTAGCGCAGGCGCGTAGTCATGTGCAGAGCGCCCGATTGCATGTTAGCGGGAATCTTGAATCGGTAGCGCGCAACGTCTGAGCGACCTGACTGAATCTGGTTGTTCTGCGCAAAGAGGCGCGAGCGCCAGATGTGATGTAGGTTGTTGAATGAACCGTCGGCGCGAACGAGATAAGTTTTGTAGTTATGCGCGGACTCGTCCAGATAGCCGTTGGGCTTGATGAAGCCTGAATTGTACAGCACGCGCCCCGCGTCGTCCGTCACAGTGAACTCGACGAACGCTTCATAAAAATCTCGCAGCTCAGGCGGGAACGAATGCCCTATGTTCTTGTTGGTGATTACAACGTCTGCGGTAATCTCGTCACTGGCTTTTATCTGAAAGCTGCTGCGGTTTAGGGGCGCTATGAAATCTTCGTCGCCAGCATTGCCAGACTTTCGACGGATTGCAAAGATGTCAACGCCTAGCGCGTCCGCTTCCAAAAACTTTGTGACGGCTTCCAGTTGCTGCGGCCACTTGTAGAAATAAGGTATAGCAGTATTGGCCGCAGCCCATCTGTGCGTCTTCAATGTCCCGTTCTTCGCCGCCACATCGAATAGCGGCGCAGGCTCCGCTTTCATGTGGCACGTCTGGCACGTCTCCAGATTTCTTTCGTAATAGGGATGCGGCGACTGTTTCGAGAACGAAGACATCTGCCACTCGTCACTGACAGCGAACGCGCGCAGAAACTTGTAATCGTTCAATTCGCGCGGCACCTGCGACTTGTGGCATGCGCCGCAGAATTCCGAAGTGTGCAGCAGTGGGCGCATCATAGCGCGGCGATGCGAAGGCACGTCGTTCAGAATCTCTTGATCCGTCACGTTCAGAAGCCGCGTGCCGTCTTCACGCACGAGCAGCGCGGGTTGTCCCATAACGTAGCCGCCTATGCCGCGCCCGTTCACAGATTGAATCGAGTGGCAGGCGATGCACGACACGCCGTCTTCATCAAATGGTCGCTTGATGTGAGTGCTCTTTGTGAGCGCGCCCGAAAAGAGCGCCGCAGGGTTGTGGCATGATTCGCAGTGGCGCGTGAACTCTATGCCACGTTGCGAAATCAGGTCGCGCACGTTCTTTTGATAAAAAGGTTCGCGGAATGCGTTGCCGTGCGCAGATTGACGCCATTGCGCGTGAGCGTCCGTGTGACATTGCGCGCAGCGCGAAGACGAAATGAATTGATCGCCGGGAATGAAACCGCCCGTCGCGGTCGTCGCGTTCGATGGCGCGAAAGGATTCTGGCCGAAACGAAAGTCGTAGTTTCTCGAAATCTCTTCGTTATATTTTTTGACGGCGTCTTCCGTCGAACTATTATTCGAGTTCTTATTAGAGCTGCTGTCAACAGTAGCCCTCGCGCCTCGCACGAAGCAGACTAGGGCGATAATGAAGACTAGAAGAGTCAGCAGCTTGATAGCATCTTGCTTGCTAGGTCGTGCTTGCTCTTCGTTCTTAGATTCGGAGGAATCTTTCCGCATAACGCTTTTCACTTTCAGAATTAAGGCAAAAGTAAAAAGGTAAAAGTGAGGCGAAAACCATCTTTAATTAAATTGCCTTCGTCCTTATCCCTTTTGACTTTTAACTTTTACCTTTTTACTTCTTCACCCACCCGCTACCGCAGGTGGTACTGACCTTCTTTACTATTGAGGCGATAGCCCAAGCATCTGCTGTGTGCGCAGATGCTCTTCAAGAATGCGCTCCTGCTTGACCTGTCGTTCCAATTCTTCCAAACGCTTGAACTCTGCAAGCTCAACTTGCGCTCGTTCGGTCTGGTGCAGGCGCGAGTATGCCAGAAAGAGTTGGTAGTGCGCCTGCGTGTGCGTAGGGTTTCGCTCGATTACGCGCTGAAGTCGCCGGGCAGCTTCCTCGTAATCGCGCTTCTTCAAAGCTAGCCGCGCATAATCGTAAAGAACCGGAACGTTTTCGGGCTGTAATTCTAACGCGCGACGAAGCGGCGCTTCCGCCTCCTCGAACCTGCCCTGCTCTATACGCACGTAGCCCAGGCTTGCGAGCGCGTCAACGTGCTCTGGATGTTTAGCCAGAAATTTTTCCAGAAACTCTCTAGCGCGGTCGAAGTTGCCTGCTGCGCGCTGCGCATAGCCCTGCATGTATTCGATGTTCTCAATGTTCGGGTCAATCGAGGCAGCGAGGTCAAAGTCGGCAGCCGAAGCCGCCCACTCGCCTTTGCGATAATTGGCGTTTGCGCGAGCGAGCACGTAGATGGTCTGGCGCGCGTCAAGCTGCATGGCCGCAGTGTATTCAGAGATCGCTCCGTCCCAGTAGCCTACGTTGAAATACTCGCGCCCCAGCAAGTAATGAAGATTAGGGTTGCGCTGGTCGCGTTCGATTCCGTGCTTGAATTCTATGATGGCGTTGGCGTGGTCGCCGCGTTGGCTCGCTATCAGGCCAAGGCGTACGTGTGTCTCGGCTGGCGCGGGGTTGATGTCTGCGGCTTCTGAAAGATAGTGCGCGGCTTCGTCGTTGCGATCCAGGTTGTAGAGCGTGACGCCCAGATTGTAGAGCACCTCGAAGGTGTGCGGCATCATCTCGTTCACGCGTGTGAAGATTTTCGAGGCGCGTTCGTATTGCTCGTTCTGAGCGAGCGCTGTGGCTAACGTAAATAGAGCGCGTGCGTCTCGCGCGTAGTTGCGCTCGATCATGTCTGCGGCGGCGTTTGCTTCCACCGCGCGGTTTGCTCTGTAAGCGACGTTCAGAAACGCCAGTGCGAGTTGCGGGTCGTCGGGCGCTGCGGCGCGAGCGCGAGCGAAATGCTCTGCTGCTTTGGCGAAATCGCCAGCGTCGCCGTAGAGAGCGCCGAGATTGTAATGGGCTTGCAGGTGATTCGGCTCAATACGAAGAACACGCTCGAACTCTTCAATCGCCTGCGCGGTCTTCCCCTGCTCGGCTAGCATTCGCCCGATGTTGTTGTGCGCGCTGACAAAGTTTGGATCAAGACGTATGGCCGTTGTGAATTCCTGGAAAGCTTGATCCGCATGCCCAGCTTTTTCGAGTATGACGCCGAGTATGTTGTGCGGGACTGCCGAGCGCGGAGACTCAGCGATTGCAGCACGCGCGCTACGCTCTGCTCCGGCCAAGTCATCGCGTTGAAGCGCAGCAACCGCAGCATCAAGAGATGCCCGCGCGCCAGCCGTCAAATCGTTTGCAGCCGGGTGCGCAGCGCCGCTCTGAGGCGTTGCGGTCGTTCGTCTTCGCTGCGCAGGCCGCTGCGCGAAAGTTGATGAATCAACGAACACGCTTGAACAAACGGTGAGCACAAGAACACTGCACAAATGAGAGACGAATAGAAGAGTCTCCGCTTCCTTAAAGTAGAATCGAATTTGCGCCATGCTCGGTCTCATAATTTCAGTTCCACTAATTCTACTGTCTAGGCGCTGTCCTTGTGCGAAACTCGCGGTTGATGCGCTCGACTTCTGCAAACTCGCGCGCGGCCTCTTCCGTCCTGCCCGCACGCTTTAGCGCAAGACCTAACTGATAGTGCGCGTCGGCGCGGTCGGGGATAAGCGTAACGGCCACTTTGAGCGGTTCGATAGCATCCGAAAATCTTTCGGCGAGTATGAGCGCGCGCCCAAGTGCCCAGTGTGCCTCGAAGCTATGAGCGTTGAGCGAGATGGCGCGCTTTAGGGCAGAGATAGCATCGTCAATCTTGCCCTGCTTCACAAGAAGCGCGCCCAGACCGACCTGCCCCATAGCGGAATTGGGATCAATTCGTGTGAGTTCCTGATATTCCGTGAGCGCCGCTTCGGAATCACCGGCGGATTCGAGCGCCGTGCCCAGAAAGAAGCGCGCTTCTGCGTTGCGTTGGTCAAGCGAGACTGCCGCGCGCAGACTCTTAACGGCATTCGCGTAATCCTGCATTGCATACTGTACACGGCCAAGATAGAAGCGCGCGTCGAAGCTACTGGCATCGAGCGCGACCGCTTGAGTCAAAGCATCGCTGGCTTCTGCGTCGTGACCGCCGCGCGCCGCAAGTATGATTCCAAGAAGCGCATGAGCGGCAGCAGCGCCAGCGTCAAGTCTGAGCGCACGACGCGCCTCTCGCTCGGCATCCGCGCTTCGGCCAGTGTTGAAGAGCGAGAGCGCGTTAAAATATGCTATCTCGACGGAATCTGATTGCTCGCGCGCAAGGTCTGCGAAAACATCTTCGGCCTCGCCCCACTTCTTCAACTTAATCAGAGCAAGCCCCAAATCCTGCTTCGCACCATAGAGCGTAGGGTCTTGACGCAGCGCCTGACGAAAACCCGTTATCGCCGCGTTTAAATCTCCGCGATCCGAAGCGAGCAGCGCGTCAACGTAAACGACTCGCGGGTCTGTAGGGCGAGAGTCCTGCAAAAGATTTAGTTGCGCTATGGCCTGAGCAGTGTCACCTAGCGTGCGATAGACCGCTAGAAGGTCAAAACGAATCTCCGTTTGTCGCGGGTCAATCTCCAGCGCGCGTCTGAGATGCGTTGCGGCCTCTCTAAGATTCTGCTCGCCGCCGCTGAACATCAGAAAGCGCCCCAACTGATATTGCGCAGTGAAATTCTTCTCGTCTAGCTTAACTGCCTCGCGCTCTTGTGTAACAGCCTCTGCGCGTCGCCCCAGTTTCCACAGAACGTAACCGTAGTTGGCCTTAACCGTAGCATTGTTAGGCTCAACCGCAAGCGCGCGCCGCAAATCTTCCAGAGCTTCGGGGTATCGTTGAAGCCCCATGCGCGCGTAGGCGCGTGTGCGAAGAGCCTCCGTATCATTCGGATTTGCGGCGAGCTTTTTCGTAGCCTCTGTTTCTGCGCGCTCGTCACGCATTCTGGGCGAACTGAAACGCTCTACGTGCGAGCGTTCGGCCACAGGAGTGGGGTTGGGCGCGGGCGCTGCCTGTCCCAACAGAACTCGCGCCGACGAGAGCAGATAAAAGAGGGCAAGAACGGGAAAGCGATACTTCATGATAAGAGCAGTTTTCAGTTTTTAGTTTTCAGTTTTCAGTTTTCAGAAAATGGTCTTCAGTTTCTTTCTGAAAACTGAAAACCAAAAACTGAAAACTGCCTTTCTTGGTGCGTGGGCGTCCGAGGGGAGACCGTGCGACGCGTTTGGGCGCGAGCATTCTAACAAAAAACGACCGCGCGTGCTGCCCGTCGGAGACGCCCGGTCGTTTTCGAGAAAGAGAACTCGCCTGGGTGACAATCAACCGCACAGTCGCCCGTAGGCCGTAAATGCCAAGCCGCTTTGTCTCTCATTATCAAGAGAGACAAAGCGGGCTGCAACCTTACCGCTTAGAAGAGCAACTTCACGCGGTATTGAATCACACGGGCCGGGAGCGCCGCGTCGAAGCGACCGAACGAACCCGCATCGTCAATGTTGTTGTTGGGCACAGTGAAGGTCGTCTGGTTGAACAGGTTGAAGAACTCCATGCCGATCTGTAACCTCAGATTCTCACGGATAGCCGTGTTCTTGAAGACGGACATGTCTGTGCGAACGAAGCCCGGCCCCGTGAAAGTATTTCGCGCTAGAGTGCCAAAGCGTATCTGCTGACCCGCAGCGTTTACGACACACTCAGGCCCCGGACACGCACCAGCCGGGTCTCTGAATGCCGCCACGTTCATAAAGCGACCTGCCGGGACATTCGAGAACGGGTCTCCGATTTGTGTAGCGCGACGACCTGCGTTATTGCCGCTCACAACAGTAAACGGAAAGCCGGAGCGCCCGTTGACTATAAAGTTCAACTGCCAGCCGCTAGCTATCCTGTTCATTGCTCCGTGCGCGTCGCTCAAGTAGCGCTGCCCCCTTCCGAACGGCAAGTCTATTATCACGTCCGCAGACAGAAGATGCCTGACATCCAGCGCCGAACGCCCCTCTTCGCAGGTGTCTGGGCAGAGCGGATTCTGCGGGCCGCCTTGCGTGCCGCGCCCTTCGCCTATGCCTTGGAAGACGCCCGTAGAAGTATCTGTGTTCTTTGAGAATGTGTAAGAGACTTGCCCCTGCACGTTATGAGAAAGCCGCTTCTGCAACTGCATCTGAAGGCCGTTGTAATCGGCCCGAGCCGCGTTGGTATATAAGCGGGCTGCAAGAGGAATGCCCAACGGGTTGCGCGCTTCTGCTGTGCCCGACCCACCTATGTCACGTGTCACCAAGAGGTTACGCGTGCGATTGCCGACGTAGCCTATGTCGAAAGCCCAATCGTGCATGAATTGAACTTGGTACGTGATGTTGAACTCATGGACGTAGGCGGTGCGTTGCTGTGGGTCTTGACGAAAGACAGTAAGCGGACAATTTTGAGTGGGGTCCGTACAGAAGAATCCGGGCAAACTCAGCGCGGTCGGACTGACGACCGGAACGTTCGGCGCGCCCGTTTGCAAGTTGAATACGCTACGCGGTGTCGAAGCGTCGAACGCATTGTTGTAGGTGACACTGTTCGTGAACGGCGGATTGTTTACGAGCGGCGGTCGGTCGGTCGCGTCCAGCGTGTAGAGCAGGCCGTAGCCGCCTCGAATCACCATGTTGCGGTCTGCGCCGAACGAATAAGCGAACCCTGCGCGTGGGCCGAAGTTGTTTCTATCAGCCTGTATGAGCGTGTCGCTTGAGCTACTAGCAACTATAACTGTGCGCGTCGCCGGGTCGTAGTTGCCCAAACGACCGTTCGCTTCATGCTGCGGCGGGAAATAATCCCAGCGCAAGCCCAGATTGAGCGTCAGGTTAGGATTGACTTTAAGATCATCCTGCACGAACAAGCCCAATTCCTGAGAGCGAAGGTTGAACGCGCCGCCCGGTACGCTGCCTCGGAAAAACTGTAACGACGCAACGTTGCGATCCAAAATGTTCGCCATTGCGTTGCCCGTGCCGCCAAACGCTATGCCGTTTGCATCAACGAAGCAAGCTGCGGGTGTGCCCGATCCAGCAGGGCACGCTGGATTCGGCCCCGTCGAAGGGCCATTGTCCGCGTAAGCGTAGTTGCCCTTCAATCCGCCCGTGCGCCCGCCGTCAATCGTATGCAGGTAGCGCAGTCTGTCTTCGCCTCCGAACTTGAAAGTGTTCCTGCCCCTGATGATCGTCATTGTGTCGGCGAAGTATGGATTCCTGCTGTTGACTATAAACGGGCCACCGTCGCCCGCGAACTCTACGAAGCCGTTGCCGAAGCCACCGACGAGCATAGAGCCTGATCGCTCGAAGCTTCCATCATTGACGTTCGCAACGCCTACGTCCGAAGCGAATGTGGCGCTGATGCCGCACGCGCCGCCGACCGCGCAGTTAATGATGCCTATGTCGAGCTTGGTGAACCCGAAGCGCGCTTCGTTCAGCATTGTCGGGCTGAAAGTGTGTGTTTCAGTGACGGCTATCTGGCGCGAGTTGCCGATTTCGTTTCCTGCGCCGAACCCTGCCGGAACTTCTGGGAAGAACGAGCCGCGAACGTTGCTCTGATTCTGGTAGCTGAAGCGACCGGAAAGCGTATCTGCATTGCTTAAGTGATGGTCAATCTTGATGTCGTAGTTGTTGATGACCTCACGAACTTCGCGCGTGGCGAAATAGTTGTTGTCGTTCTGGCCCGGATTGGTGCGCGGGAAATTCGGCAGCGGGAAGAGGTTGTAGAACTTCTGCGAGACGGGGCTAATCTGTGCCTGCGGGATGATGTTGCCGGGAAACGCCACGCCCGTAAGCGGATTGATTAGAGGTGCGGTGAACTCCGAAAAGTTTCCGGCTCTCATCAAAGCTGAAGGAACCGTTGAGCGTATCGCTGCCGGTAGGTTGTTGCGACCGCCTAAGTAATCGAAGAAGAAGAACAGCTTGTTCTTAATAATAGGCCCGCCGACTGCGCCGCCGAACTCGTGAATCTGCTGCACGGCCTTCTTAGGAACTTGCGCGCCGGGTGTCAGCCGCGCATTGTTAATGTCGCGCGCCAAAATTGGGTGTGTAGCATTCAGCGCGGAGTTCTGTCCATAGTAATAGAGCGAGCCGTGAAAGTCGTTCGAGCCGGAACGGAAAGAGGTATTGACGACCGCGCCAGCCGCACGACCGACTTCAGCCGGTGGCACGCTCGTCGTAACACGAAACTCAGCTATCGCATCCGGGTTGACATACACGCCGATTTGCCCGAACTGCGGTTCGTTATTATCCACGCCGTCAACCGAGAAGTTATTGTTGGTCGGGCGCTGGCCGTTGGCCGAGATTACCGAACCGCCGCTACGCGCGAAGCGTGCTGATTCGGTCGAACCGGCAGGATTACCCCCGCCCGGCCCTTGACCGCCCGCGTTCGGGTCGCCATTGTTATTTGAGCGCGCGTCCGAAAGAGTGCCTATTGTCACGCGCGAGACGCCGGGCGTGAGCGTGGCTAGCTGCGTGAAGTTGCGGCCAGAGAGCGGAAGCTCCGTGACCTCGCGCCCCGTTACGACGCTGCCGCGCTCGCTCTCTTCGGTCTGAACGAGCGGCGCGCCAGCTATGACCGTCACTTGGTTGCCAGTAATCTCGCCCGGCTCAAGCTTAACGTCTAGCGAAGTCTTTGTCCCGGTTTGCACCACTACGCTCTGCTGCAAGCTGGGCTTGAAACCGGCTGACGTAATCTTGACATTGTAATTGCCGGGTTCGAGTAGCGGCACCTCATATTCACCCTGACCGCCGCTCGTCGCAGTGCGTTCCGCGTTGGTCTCAGTGTTCGTGACCGTGACGGTCGCGCCAACCACAGCCGCGCCGTTGATGTCTTGAACGTTGCCGCTGATAGAGCCTTTATTGGTTTGCGCGAATGCCGAAAGCGCTAGAACCGATAGCAGACACACCAAGCAGCAGACCCGTGTGAACAGGTGCGCGAATCTCCTGAATGTAGTCATAACTGGCCTCTTAGGGTGAATCGTAACTGTTGGATTGCGCGCCCGCCCTACAGGGAATAGAGCGAGAGCAACTACTTCACACTAAAACCGAAATTCGGCCAAAGGTTAAGACAGCTAGCCTTGGCGCTAGATTTTTACGGAAAGAATTTTTAATTGAACTTTCGCAAGAGCCTGATGCGAAAGTTTGTTGCCTGACCGAACGAAGTATATGCAAATTTTGGATAGTGTCAACAGATTTTCCGCATTCCAAGAAGAAAAATGAGCATTTCAGTGCTGAGCATCACCAAAATTCATAAAGCCAAGCATCTTAGCGAGCTTATCTCTTTAGGAGTTACGCAGTTGACAGAAAAGCGCAAGCCAAGTCAGTACCGCCTGCGGTAGCGGGCGGGTCTCTGCCGCACCAATCACCCGCCCGCTACCGCAGGCGGTACTGACCTGTTCGTTCAACTGCGTAACTCCTACTCTTATCTTTGCGCCTTTGCGTGAAACAGCAATTCTCTTGATGCTCAAGAATTATGTGAACTGTAGGTTCACGCAAAGGCGCAAAGGGAAATGCTTAAGAAGCGCTAAGGAGTTTATATCTATTCGCGGCTTTGGATTGATTTATGCGGCGTTCGCCGAAGAGAATTTGGTAGCGAGGACTAGGCTGAGCGCGCCCATCATCGTAGGGCGCTCGCCCAGCGTAGAGGCGGTAATATGTGCGGAAGGAAGGCCGCGTCGTATGCTTCGCGCGATTGTTTCGTTCAGCGCGTCCGAGACCAGATGCCACGCGCGCGTGATTGCGCCGCCTACGACAACTGCTTGCGGGCTGAGACCGACAACGAGGTTGGAGATTCCTATGCCAAGATAGTGCGCTGTCTCTACGAGCGCCCTCTGTGCTGCCTCTTCACCAGCAAGCGCTCGCTCGACGACAAGAGACAAACTAATTTTGTCATCAGAGACGGCAGAGTATTTCCTGTATCGCGCCGACGCAGCCCGTCCAGAAGAGAATGCTTCCCAGCAATCAAGGTTTCCGCACGAACATGCTATTGGGCCGTCCTGGCCTATGACCATGTGGCCGAACTCGCCCGCAGCGCCGTACTCGCCCCTGTACACCTGCCCGTCAAAGACTATGCCTGTGCCTATGCCTTCGCCTACGAAGACCATTATGAAGTCGCGCACCTCGCTCACCTCTGGCCGCCCGAACCAAAGCTCTGCGAGCGCAGCCGCGTTCGCATCGTTATCAATCATCACGGGCAGCCCCGTTGCAGCGGAAATCTCGTCCGCCACGCCTACGTCCTGCCACTTGAACCAGGGAATATAGACCGCGCGCCCTTTGCACGGATCAACCAGACCTGGAAGACTCACGCCCACGCCTTCAACAGAGCCTTTGCCTTTGCGATTTATCTCTCGCACCTGTTCGAGCACGCGCGAGATAGTGCGCTCGTAAGACGGGTCTGTTGCAAACTCTGTTCGTTCGAGCACGCGACCCGCCAGATTGCAGGCAGCGACGTTGGTTAACGTAGGCGTGATGTCAACGCCTATGGCGAAGATGCCTGTGGTGCGCAGGCGCAAGAGCGTGGGGCGACGACCTCCGGTTGATTCGCCCTCGCCTATCTCCTGTATCAACCCGTCGGCCTTCAACTCCTCAACGATGGTCGAGACGGTAGAGCGTTGTAGCGCCGTCTCTCTTGAAATCTCTGCGCGCGATATTGGCTCGCGCTCGCGCACGTAGTTCAAGACGATCTGCCGGTTGATGTCGCGTATGGTGCTAAGGCGCGCCGCCTGAGCCTTCTTCAGATCAATTCGTCGCAACGTTTGTGCTCCGAAAGAGTCAACTACTCAATGCGAGGACGAAAACTGTAGAAACTATCTTATAACGAAAAAGAGGTCTGACGAAAAAGTTTATGCCTACTACATAAAGATTAATGCGAGACTTATGCTTGCATTCCAATAGATAAAGAGCGCGCATAAATTGAGCCGCGCTAGCGGCGGCTTGATTTTAGCCCGGCTTTTCAAAGCCGGGTGAGCCAGCGTCAGTCATCACGTCGCGCGAGCGACGGTTGAACAAGCTGTTCAATAGTTCATACGTCGCTCGCGCGACGCTCTTTTCTGCTCAACGCTTTTCCCGGCTTTAAAAAGCCGGGCTAAATTCAGCAGCGCCGCTAGCGCGGCTTATCATCTGTTCGATGCGCCTTTGCCCTGTGTAATGGTAAGAACTCTGTCCACACCCGGCACATCGAAAGTTTCTGTCGCGCCGTTGGGCCAATGTATCTCCAGCCTATCAACTTTCGTTGCCGCGCCTAGCCCGAAATGAAGTCGCGGATCGTTGTACGATGCGAAAACGCTCCCTGTGGTCAAGTATGCAAAAGCGCCCGTAGCATCGCGCGGGCTTTTTTTGGAAACGTCGCCAATGAGATGCAATTCAAGCCAGTGGCCTTGATTGGCCGTCACATTCCTGAGAATGGTCGGCGCGGCGTCCATGTTATTCATCACAACGTCCACTCTTCCATCTCCATCAAGGTCGCCCACAGCAAGACCACGAGTGCACCAACTTTCGGCAAGGCCGCTCGACGGCGCTGCGCTGACGCGCTCAAACTTTCCGTTCTTCAAATTCCTGAACAGAAGCGGCTGCTGCTCGTAGCTAGTTCCCCACTGGTGCTGGTCAACAGACGGATAGACGTGGCCGTTAGCCACAAAAATATCTTTCCAACCGTCGTTGTCGAAATCTATGAAGTCAGTTCCCCAACCCAAAAACGGGTAGGTTGATTCGCCATGCCCTGCCTGAAAAGTAACGTCCGTAAAGTTCCCACTGCCGTCGTTGTGATAGAGCACGTTTGAATCATCGGAAAAGTTCGTGATGTAGAAATCAACGCGCCCATCGTTATCGTAATCGCCTACGGCCAAGCCCATGCCAGCCTGCTCGCGCCCGTTCTCATTGAGCGCAACGCCCGATGGATAGCCAACTTCTTCAAATGTCCCGTTGCCCTTGTTTATGTATAGCAGCTTTGGCGTCGAATCGTTGACGACCATCAAATCCAGCAGATCGTCTTCGTCAACGTGCACGAACGCCGAAGAAAATCCGTAATATCTCTGCGGGTCGTTGACGCCCGCCTTGACGCTCACATCCTCGAAAGTGCCGTCCGGCTTTTGGTGATAAAGAGTGTCCGGCTCGCCGCGAAGACCGCGCGGGCCGCAAAGCACGGGCGTGCCGCGAAACTGGCAGAAGTTCTGGCCTACGCTGCCGGGACGGCCAGCCTCGCTGGGATTCGGAGGAAGATTATTAAGATCGAATTCGACGTAGCCCGGCACGAACAGGTCTAATCTTCCGTCGCCATCGTAATCTCCCCACGTAGCGCCCTCGCTCCATCCTTTGCGCGCTACGCCCACGCGCTCGGCCACATCCGTGAACGTGCCGTCGCCGTTGTTGTGATAAAGACGCGAGATGCCGTAGTTGCCTACAAAAATGTCTGGCCTTCCATCGTTGTCATAATCGCCAACGGCCACGCCCATGCCCCAGCGTTCGTTGGCAACGCCCGCTCTATCCGTCACGTCCTCGAACTTCCAGTTGCCCAGATTATGATAGAGCGCAGCATGCGGAGCTTTGCCGCCACTCTTCATTATGTCAATGGTCGAGCCGTTCAAGATGTATATGTCCGGCTGTCCGTCGCCATCGTAATCGAAGATAGCTATGCCGCCCGATACGCCTTCAAGTATGTAATTCTTCGCGGAGCTTCCCGACAGGTGCTTGAATTTTGCGAGCGCCGTCTTCTGCGTCATGTCTTCAAAGACAAGGGGCGCGCGCGGGTCTGTGATGCCGACCGTGCGGCGAGAAGTGTAGTTAATGGTCGCGCCCGTTGATACGCCGCCCATCCCTTGCGATTGAGTGGGCGATGGCTTCGGCTGAGTATTCTGCGCAGACGAGACTAGCGGCATGAAAATCAGTAGCGAGATTGCAGAGAGCGCGAGCGCTTTGAATGAGCGTGCTCGTAGGGGTTTCAGTTGAAACATCGGATTACCTAATGAAGTTATCGGATTTGTATCTTTAATGTTTGAAGCTTCGGGTGAACAGGATGCTCATCTCAAAGGATGAATGAACATACGCGACCGCGCAATGGCGTGTCAACGCGAGCAAGAGATAAGGTAAAAGGCAAAAGTGTAGGCACGCCTTGCAGGCGTGAATTAAAAATTAAAAATCAGAGGTGAAGGCTTTAACTTCACTTTTGCCTTTTACCTTTTTACTTTTGCCTTTTCTTCATCTTTCTTCTCGAATCGTCATGTAGCGATCAATCGCAGGGTTCACGGCGCGCTGCGATTTTCCGCCCGGCCAGCGCACTTCGATGGATTTCACGCCCGCAGATTGGCCCAGGCCAGCGATTATCCTTGGATCATTCGACGAAATGTAACTGCCCGCGCTCGATACGTCAAAAACTTGCTGGCGATTGCTTGCGTCCGTCACTATCACACGCGCGCCCAATCCCTGACGATTGGATTTCGTGCCAGCGAGCGAGATTCCAATCCAGTGATTGCCAGTCCCTTTGTTGCGGAAGATTACGGGCGTGCTATCGAGTACGCCGAGCACAATGTCAACCTGTCCGTCGTTGTTTAGATCACCGAACGCAGCGCCGCGCGCCGCGAATGGTTTCTCATCAGAAGCGGCGTCTGCTTGTACTTCAAATAGTTAGACGTGCGCTCGATTGTATCTAGCACGTGGCTCTGAGCGACAAAAATGTCCCGCAGTCCATCGTTGTCGGCGTCAATGAACTTTGTGCCCCAGCCCGAATAGAGCAGAGTGATTTGGCCGACGCCCGCAGTGTTCGTAGTATAAGTGAAAGATGCGTCGCCGTTGTTGTGATAGAGCGGGTAAGTCTCATTCGAGAGCGCCGTGATAAAAATATCCGGGTAGCCGTCGTTATCGTAATCCGCAACGTCAACGCCCATGCCCGCGAAAGTCTTTCCATTCTCGTCGTAACCAACGCCGCTCAATTCCGCCATCTCTTCAAACGTCCCGTCGCCTTTGTTCCTGTAAAGACGCTGGCGCACGCTGTCGTTCGCAACCACTACGTCCACCCAACCGTCGTTATCCAAATCCGCGAAGGCCACACCCAATCCCTTGCCGGTCGCGTCAACAATACCTGCGCGCGCGCTAACGTCCTCGAACGTGCCGTCCGATTTTTGATGAAGCAGAACATTTGATGCCCCTTTGAAATTATCTGGATGGCAGTAAGCCCTGAAACCCGGTCGCGTGTCGCCGCAGTAAATCGCGCCGCGCTCGAAATCCCAGTCCATGTATCGCGCTACGAAAATATCAAGCCGACCGTCGTGGTTGTAGTCGAACCAGCCCGCGCTCGTTGACCACCCAGTAACGCCCGCGTTCAATTTTTTAGTCACGTCCGTGAACGTTCCGTCGCCGTTATTGTGATAAAGCGTTGTGCCGCCGTAAGCTGTGACGAATAGATCAATGAAACCATCGTTATCGTAATCGGCAGCAGCCACGCCCATTGTGTAGCCGTCGCCCCGAACGCCTGCGCGCTCCGTCACATCTTCAAACGTTCCGTCCGTTTTCTGATGATATAAACGATTCCAGTATTTCGGGTCGCGCTTGTCCGGCATAGCCCCTCGCGGCATAGGGTCATCGAGTCGCGCTCCGTTCGTAAAAAAAAGGTCTGGCCGACCATCGTTGTCGTAATCCAACATTGCAACGCCGCTGCCCATTGATTCCGGCAGATATTTTTGGGACGTAAACGATGCGTTGTGCTTGAAGTTCAAGCCCGATGAAGCTGTAACGTCCGCGAACGTCACGGTCGAAGGCGATTGCGGCGCAGAAGGCGGCGGTGGACGGCTCGGCTCCGCACCGCT
This sequence comes from Acidobacteria bacterium 13_1_20CM_3_53_8, assembly GCA_001920415.1. Classification (GTDB taxonomy): domain Bacteria; phylum Acidobacteriota; class Blastocatellia; order Pyrinomonadales; family Pyrinomonadaceae; genus 3-1-20CM-3-53-8. The sequence continues at coordinate 61,764 of MNJR01000101.1, forward strand.
GTAAGCTCTTCCCGTCCCCTGCCGCGCTGGAGAAGGTGATGGCTGTTGTTGCTGCGCGCGTGCGTGGAGAGATGGGAAGTTGAGTGCGCCCGCAACGGCGAGCAATGCGAAGAGCAGAAGGATAGAAACGCGCAAAAATTTCATTGATTGGAGCATCAGTGCCGCCTGCTATAAGCCAAACAGAGAAGAAGAAAGGCGTAGAGGCACTCGCCCATTTTTAATTTATCATTCACGCCTGCAAGGCGTGTGCTATTTTACTGCTCACACGGCTTCTAGCAGGCATCGCTGATGAAGCCTTAAGAATCGACTACGCAATTTTCCGACGAAATGAGAACGAGGGAGGAGACAGCAACACTTTCATCAAGCGCATTCTAAACTTTAACCTTTCATTCGTCCAACCTTCGTTTCGCCTCGTCAATCAGTTGATTGTTTCTCTCGTAAGAAATCTCTCGCGTCATGCCAGCATCCGTTTCAAGCTCAGGCGGGTAGATATGTTTTTGATAAACCGGGTAAGCCTCTGTTCTTAAGTGAGCGAGCATGTGATGACCGCGACGCGATGCGCGTTCGTGTCTGAGCGCCGTAATATCAACGGGAGCGACAACGATTCTCTCGCCCGGCCCCGGACTCGCCTGAGCCAACAACCTCCCATCATAATCAACAACCTGACTCCCGCCCGGCCATGAATAAGGCGGGTAATGCTTCAGGCTCGCGCCCTGATTCGCAGCAACCACGTAAGCAATGTTCTCAATCGCCCTGCAACGGTTCACAACCGTCCACCAGTCCATAGGCTCGGTCGCGCCCCAGGGGTCCATGTACGCCGAGACGCGCACCAGAACTTCAGCGCCGTTTGCAGCAAGCTGTCGAATCGCTTCAGGGAAAATCCAGTCGTAGCAGATAGCGCAACCAATCCGTCCAATCGGCGTGTCGGCCACAGGGAACATCTGTTCGTCGTAGCCTTCCAGGTCGTGCGGGCTTGCGTGGACTTCATACGGAATCCACGTATTCACCTTTCGGTATTTATAAAGAATTCCTGTTGGCCCAATCAGGCAAGTCGTGTTGAAGACAACATCAGGCCACTTCGGATCAACTTCCAGCATAGAGCCGCTCTGAATGTATATGTCATGCTCACGCGCTTTCTGTTCAAGAAGTTCTGTGTGCTCGTTCGGAATTTTTACAGCGAGCTTTTCAATCAACTCCACAGCCTTCTCAAAAACCGGCGCAGCGTGCGCAAATTCTGGAAAGACTACCAATCGAACGGGCAGAAACGGCGCGCTCCCCGCAACAGCCGAGTCAATCATGCTCAGCATTCTGTCTGTATTAGCCCGCATCCCTCGACGCTCAAGCGGATTCGGCAAATCCGTCTGACAAGCAGCAACGGAATATCTTATGTGTTCCATAAAAGCAGTTTTGAGTTTTTAGTTTTCAGTTTTCAGCTAGTATCTCAATAATTCAAGGCTAGACTCTAAAGCTTTTAGTTTGTATCCTCCAAGCCAAGTTCTTAATCTGAAAACTGAAAACTCAAAACTGAAAACTGTTTCCTATCACCAATCTCGGTACTTGTTCCGTTACGACGCGCGTGTTGTACCGCTCTATGTAAGATTGCCTCTCGTCCGTCATAGGATAAGTTTCCGGCGGCGAGTAAGGATACCTGCTCATGCCGTGAAACGGGAGCGGCGCGACCTGATCCGGGCTGGCGGAGTTGATGTCCATCTCTTTGCTGAAACCGTCTGCGTAGAGCAGAAACGTGCGCGTCCAGCCCGCCGGCAATGGCGGCAGTTGCGTGGCGTCGAACGATAAACTTATCTCGTCGCCGGGACGCGAGATTACGAACATATCGTCCGAAGATTTCAGAAGCTCGCGCACGTCGCCTGTGCGTGTGTAATGGCCGGGCATGACTTTCCAGGGCGAAGTGAATGACACTTTTTGATAATCATACGTGAACGGCTCTCGTCCGTCGGGCGTTATCTCTTCGGAAAATCCGCGCCACTGAAGTTCCGCCACAACTGGGTCAAGCCGCATCATCTTGAACGGAGCGTCGCCGTCCGAAGTGTCAACGAGAATCTGATCCCAGTAGATTCGCATGCTGGTTACAATGCGCACCTCGCGGCTCGCGGATAAAAATTTTCCAGTGAGATCAACCGTTACGGTCTGCGGCCTGCCTACTGGGATGCCTATGTCTTCTATGACTGTCTTCCAGTTGCCGTCCGCGTCTCTGACTTGAAGAGCGGGCAACTTCATCTCCGCGCCGTGCTGCGAGGCGGCCACGTTGTCGCTAGACCAGGCGTAATCAGTCCAGCCCGTCAGAAGCAGAAGCGTTCGAGCGTTTCGATTCTGATTGTTCTCACTAAGCTTTAGAGTTAGCGTGTGCTCGTCAGCGTAGCCGCGTGGTCGGTTTAGCCTAAACCCGTCAACATACTTGCGGTCGAGTTTAAGAATGCGGTCTAAAACGTTTCGTCCTCTGTCATCGAATGCTGTGAGCGGAGCGCGTGCGCCCTCTGTGGTGTAGAGCTTGAAAGGCGGCAGAGGCGGATCAATCATGCCTTCGTTCGGATAAACGGCGACGCCTGCGGGGTGCGCAACCGCTATCAACTGCAAACGGTCAACGTAGAGCGTCTCTTCCAATTCATTCGTCACGCGCAATTCGTAACGACCGTTGCGCTCTCGCAGTTGATCGCCGCGAATGCGAACGTACTCGTCCGGGTCTGGCGTGTTGTAGCGACCGGGTTCTTCCAAATAACCCATCTCGCCGCCGCCCATAAAATCTGTGATGAATTCGAAACGCTCGCCGTTCCAAGTGTAAAGATATGGACAGGACGAAGGCTTGCGGTCTAGCTCTGTGATAGAGAGGCTGAGAGCGCGGCTCGTTCCCCTGTTACGATTGCTCGCGGCTTCGCCAAACTCCGTCTCGGCCTGAACAATCCCGGCAGGCCAGAGCACGCGCACGGCGTCGGGCGCACGGCGTTGGCCCAATCCGAAAACAATGTCGGCAGGCGCTGGCGCTGGACACGCCGAATATTTTTCTAACTTTTGCCACAAACTTCCCGCGCGCTCTTCAACTTTTGCGCCGACGCCACTGCGATTGCTCACCTTGCCAGAGAGTCGCACGCGCACAGAATGGTTTCGATTCCCGCCATCGTTGCGCACGAATCTCAATTCGTCTCTGTCTGAAATCACAAGAATATCTGTGTCGCCGTCGCCGTCAACATCACCCGACGCAAGACCGCGATGCGAACCGCCGGGACGCGGAAACCAGTAGTTCAAATCATCGCCGATAGCACGCGACCTCACGTCGTCCCACCTGTTTTCGCCCACGTTGCGCCACACGCGCAAGCCTCTGCTTGAATCGGTGATCAAGTCGAGCAGGCCGTCGTTGTCGTAATCCAGAAACTGCGCGCCCATTTCAGAGGATGTGCCGGGCGGCGCTTCGTGTATGGTGAAATGGCCGCGACCATCACTGATTGCAAAGATGCCGGGCATGCTAGCTCTGCCGAAGAAGAAGTCTGTGAATCCGTCTTTATTAACATCGCCTGCCGCGACGCTGACGAATTTCCCGCTAATGCTCAGTCCAACTTCCTGAGCCACGTCGCGGAAACTTCCGTCGCGCATGTTGCGAAAAAGCTGAGGCTGCGCGTCGTAGTTCACAACGAGCAGGTCAATATCTCTACGATTGTCGAAATCCGTTGGGACTATAGCCACAGCATGACCGTTTGAGCCTTTCACTTTCGCAGCATCCGTTATGTCCGTGAAAGTTCCGTTGCCGTTGTTACGCAGTAATAGATTCGGCGCGCCTTTTAAGTTTTGCAAATAATCTTGAGTTGGATTCGAGAGCGCGTGAGGCAAAGGGTTTGGCCCAAGCAATGAAGAGATTTCCACGCCGCGCAAATCCGCCAGTCCTGCAATAAAAATGTCCAAGTCACCATCGTGGTCAACGTCAACGAACGCGACTGAGACTGAGAGATAAGGATAATCGGGAATGGCTGCTTCCGTTATGCGCTCAGAAAATTTTCCGCCGCCATCGTTATGAAAGAGCGCGCACTTGCCGTAGCGCAGCACGAACAAATCCTCTCGCCCGTCGTTGTCGTAATCGCCCGCCACAGCGCCCACGTTGACGCCAATAGTTGCAGCGCCTAAAGCTCCAGAAGAAGAAGCGGCATCAACGTACCCGCCGCCGTCGTTTCTGAAGAGTCGCAATGAATTCGGTGTCAGCCTGAGCAAGTCAAGGCGGCCATCGCCATCGAAATCGAAAAGCAGCACGCGGCTGCCGAACGGAGCGGCAAAGCGGTTGATGAGCGCATCATCCGGTCGAATCACGATTGCTGTCTGGCTTGTTGCAACTCTTCTATTTCGTCCTCGCGCGACTCTTCTTTCTCCGCTTCTTCTGTTCGTTACTGTCGTACTGAACGTGCGCGCCGTCGCATCGTTGAAAACGACGGGCGGCGTTGCGCGATCAACCAGTCCGTCTTCCGCTCCTGTAGAAACTACTGCTTCGGCGTAGCGTCCCTGCTCAAGATAGTTCTGGCCTATGACAGTGCCCGCGCCGCTCGCGCGTAGCTCTTGAAATTTTTGAATGAGGCGCTGGCCTTCCGCGCGCTCGCCCGTGCGCGTCAGTGTGATTGCGAGGTTGTAAATAGCAGTTGTGTTGTAAGGCTCCGCATCAATCGCAATGCGGAATCGTTCAATCGCTTCCTTGTATTTGCGCTGCTGCGAGTAGAGCTGGCCCAGGTTGACGTTCGCGCCTACGTCCTGCGGATCAATCTTTAGAACTTGAAGAAAATCCTCGACCGCTTCATCCACACGATTCTGCGCTTTCGCAATCAGCCCCATGATGTAGTAGGGCTGCGGCGCGCGAGGCGTAAGAGCCAGAGCAGCCCTAGCCTCGCGCGTTGCGCTTTCAACGTCAGGCGCGTTGTAGAGCGCAATGCACAGATTGATTCGCGCTATGCCCAGACGAGAATCAATATGAAGGGCGCGCGTGAAACTTTCCGCCGCGTCACGATACTTGAACTGTTCAAGGAGCGCCACACCCAGATTATTCTCTCTGTAAGCCTGCTCGCGCGTTGCGAACCCGACACCGGAAGTTGAAGAAGATTGAAGAGCGAAATCTGTTGAACCCGGCAACGCTGGCGCGCTCAGTTTCGCCACTGCCGTTGCGCTGTGAAATAAGAGCAATGAGGAGAGAGATAACGAGAGAATGCCTTTGAATAGATTCATAGAAAGAAAGTCAAAAGTAAAAAGGCAAAAGTAAAAAGGGATAAGGACTAAAGCATTTTAATAAAAGCGGTTTCCGCCTCACTTTTGCCTTTTTACTTTTACCTTTTGACTTCTTTTTGCCTTTGCGAAGCTACTTCGCAGTGATTAGAACGTAATCGCGTCCGTCGTAAAGTCTGATGCCCGCGCCGTCAACCATCATCATCAGCGGTCTTGGACGGCGCAAACGAGCGTCCCTTGACGTTGGCACGCTGAACAACTTGTTGTTTGCCAAATCCAGTATGTTCATCTGCCCTTGCTCTGTGAACCCGAAGCCGTAAGCTCCTACGTCCAACTCATGGTCTCCAATCTTGATTTTAGAATCTGTGATTAGAAACCCTTCATAGACGGCGCGCACGTCCGCAGAATAGCCGGAGGTATCAACAAGCCCCGCTATGACGTAGCGATTAGCTCCAAATCTAGCCGCAGCCGAGTTGCGCATCTGTGTAGGCGCGCTCTGACCTGCGAAGTAGAAGCTCGTAGGCACGACGCGAGTCAAATCCGCGCCCGCGAGTACGACCGCGCCGCCGGTTTGCGCGCCCATCACGGCGATCGCAATGAATAGAGCGAGCACAGCACTCAATGATAAAGAGAAGAGACGCAAATGGTCGCGCATATATTTCTCCTTCACAATGATCAAGTCAAACCGAGCCTGCACAACCGGGAAATCCCTCACCGATGTGCAGGAAATCCGAAGTAGAACGACGATACTGATTTTGAGGAGAACTTCACCAGCAGGAACATTGCAAAGTTAAGATTCTACGAGCGCGGCTGTCAAGACTTTCGCACGCGGCGCGACTTCTGTTACGCTCTCAGCGTTCAGGAACTGAAAAGCCATTGCGCTCTCGCTCTGCTTCTACAGCGTCTTGGCGTGAGATGGTTTTTCACGCTGGAGCCGCAAAGAAAGAGCGCACAGGAATTTTTTAACGCACTCAAAATCTCAGGTTCAGTTGAATGTCCTTAATACTCTCCCTACTTGGCATCCTTCTAATCGTCATCGTTCTCTGGGACACATTCGAGACGATCATACTGCCGCGCCGTGTGACGCGCCGCTTACGATTGACGAGCGTGCTCTACAAAGTCGCTTGGACGCCCTGGTCTGCGTTTGCCCGTAGCGTTGGAAATAAGAAGAGGCGCGAGAAATACTTGGGGCTGTTCGGTCCGCTCTCCCTGCTGATGCTGCTCATGTTCTGGGCAGTGGCGCTCATCCTGGGCTACGCGCTGCTGCACTGGGCCAACACCACAGGCTTGAACGTGCCGCTGGGTACAGCTTCGTTCGGCACTTATCTATACCTGAGCGGCGTGACTTTCTTCACGCTCGGGTACGGCGACGTTGCGCCGATCGGACAACTTGGTCGCACGCTCGCCGTGTTTGAGGCTGCGACGGGACTTGGGCTTCTGGCAGTAGTCATAGGATACCTGCCCGTTCTTTATCAAGCTTTCTCGCGCCGCGAAATGAACATTTCATTACTGGACGCGCGCGCAGGCTCGCCTTCGAGCGCCACGGAGTTGCTCAGGCGTCATGGTGAGAGCGGACACTTGAGCGATCTGGCGGGGCTACTGCACGAGTGGGAGCGATGGTCTGCCGAGCTTCTGGAAAGCCATCTCTCTTATCCTGTGCTCTGCTTCTTCCGTTCACAGCACGATAATCAATCATGGCTCTCTTCATTGACGACTATCCTGGACACATGCGCTCTGGTGATGGTCGGAGTTGACGGTGCGCCGGCGTGGCAGGCTCGTCTTACCTTCGCCATGTCGCGCCACGCTGTTGTTGACATAGCGCAGATTTTCAACACTGCTCCGAGCGCGCCCCTTTCATGCTCAAGCCGTCTTTCGTCGGAAGACCTCATTCGCTTGCGCAAGATTCTTATGGAGACGGGAGTCCCTTTGCGCGACGGTGGCGACGCAGACCGCCGCCTGGCAGAACTTCGCGCGATGTACGAGCCTTACGTGTTCGCGCTCTCAGAGATGTTGCTGATGCCTCTGCCTCCTTGGATTCTTGGCGCTGACGGGATTGATAACTGGAAGACGAGCGCGTGGGGAAGAATACAGTGAAGGGATGAGGGCGGAGGGATGAGGGATGAAGGAAGGAGTGAGAGCAAGATTTTTATTTCATGGTTACATTGGCCTTTTGATAATCGCCGTCGCAGAAGTTCTGTTGTTTGCGGGGAATCGCGTTGTTGGCGTGTGGTTCACGCCGATTGTGTGGACGGGTTATGTGCTCTTTGTTGACGCGCTCTGTTATAGATTGAAAGGGCGTTCGCTCATGGTGACGGACAGGCTTGAGATGCTGGTCGTCTTAGTGGTTTCAATAGCGTGCTGGTGGCTTTGCGAATTCTACAACGCGCCCAGATTCTGGAGATCGGATTTGGAATTGTGGTGGCACTACCACAGCCTCGTTCCTAACCCGTTCCTGCGCCGCGTCGGCTACGATTGGGCGTTTGCGACGATCTTCCCGGCGCTCTTTGAGACTGCCGAAGTGTTCGGAGCCGGAGTCTTCGCGCGGTTGAAAACTTTCGGAGCGATGAAGCTTTCGCGCGCGTCTCTTATCCTTTTAATCGTCATAGGCGCAATCACGGCGATCCTGCCGCTGATAATAATCTCGCCCTGGCTAGCACCGCTCCTCTGGCTCTCTTTCATCTTACTGCTTGACCCGCTCAATCATTTGCGCGGATGGCCTTCAATCACGGGCGACGCAATGCGTGGCAGTTACAGAAGACTCGCTTGCTTACTAGCAAGCGGTTTTGTCTGCGGCATTCTGTGGGAGTTCTGGAACTACTGGGCGATCTCGAAATGGACTTACACTGTGCCGTATCTTGGCGATGTGAAAATTTTCGAGATGCCAGTGCTAGGCTATCTGGGCTTCCCGCCTTTCGCCGTTGAGTGTTGGGCCATGTACATCTTTTGCCGCTCACTGCTCAATAGTTCGTCCGCCGGTGCTCGCCCGCAAGATGATGGGAGCATTATAGCGACTGCGAAGTAAAGGCAAAGGAAAGGCAAAAGGTAAAAGTAAAAAGGCAAAAGTTAGGGGAAGCCAAATTTTTATTAAAGCGGTTTCAGCCTTCCTTTTGACTTTTTACTTTTACCTTTTGCCTTCTTCAGCAGGCGGTACTGACTTTTGGACTTTCATGCTCGCGCCGCTTCTTCACCGAGCGCAAGAATCTCTTCGCGTATGGCGCGGCGCTCGACCAGAAGTTTTTTAAAGAAGCGGCTGCGCGTGACGAAGAAGGTGAGAGCGCGCAGCGTACCTATGAAGCGGTCTAACTTCTCGAAGAATCTGACGGCGGCGTAACCGGCAAGCGGTATCACGATGAGAGAGGCTAACGCTATGGGCCAACCCGCGAATCTGAAGAGTAGAAAAGCTGCCGGCAACCACGTCAGCGGAAAGAGCAGCATCGCGGCTATTATCTTCACAGTCGAGATTACGTCTTCGGCGTCACGCGAGAATTTTGTGGCGACGTAGCCTGCAAGTTTGTAAGCAGGGTAATGCACTACTATGCCTGCGACCGCAACCGGAGAAAGAAGAGCGAATAGAAGGGCGCGCGATAATAGATTGAGGACGACTTCGCTGCCGGAAGCTTTCGGAACCGTTAGATCGTCGGCTTCCAATCCAACCTGCTTCAACTCCTCCTCGAAACGTGTAAGACGCGCAACGAGCGCAGATAATCTTTCCGGCGAGCGCGATTGCAAAAGAGCGTACCCTTCGACGAAGCGTCGTCGCAACTCAAGCTCGCGCGCCAGACGCTTTTCACCAGAACTCTCTGCTGCCGATGAGAAGATTCTTTCGGCGCGAGCAATGAGCGCGAGCGCCTCTTCGTGCTCTGCATTGAGCACGACTTCGCGCAGCGCCCGCTCGACCTCTGCGGAGAGCGCGCGCACGCGCTTGTGCGGTGGCTCGCCGTCCGGTTCAAGCTCTACAGGCTCGACCTTTATAGGCTCGCCAAAATATAGGAGCGCTGAACTGCGAAAGGTCGTTTTCGCTGTGTAGTAAAGCCCAGCCGGGACTATCTGTAGATTGAGCGCAGCGCCCGAAGATGCTGCGCCAAGCGCGATTCGCGCCGCTCCTGTTTTCAAAGGTTTCAGGCGCGGCTCGCTGTGCGACGTTCCTTCAGGGCAGATTGCCAGCGTGCCTCCGCGCGCAAGCAACTCCCTTGCTTGCTCGAATGTCTCGCGGTTGCGCGCTGTGTCGGCCATGTCCTGCTTGCGATAGACTGGAAGCGAATCGAGCGAGCGCACCAAGTAGCCCAGCACAGGCATACGAAAGAGCGGCGCTTTGGCAAGGAACGAAACCCGGCGCGGCACAAGGCATAGCAGGAAGACAGGATCAACCAGAGCGTTCGGATGATTCAGGACGAAGATGACTGGACTCTTTTTCGGAACTCGTTCGAGGCCGCCGACCTCTATGCGACGGAAGAAGATGCGAAGCGCCAACTTAAGCACGGGGCAGATGATTCGCCTGATCAACGTCCGACTCCTTCCAGAATGCAACACGGCGCGCGAGAGAGAGCGCTAACCTCAATCATAATCTGCCAGAGATGTAGAAACAATCAAGAGTCAGGCTGAGTGGATCAATTTGAATTAAAGGATGAGGGCGTTGCGATTTAACCGCCGCAGGACGCAGAGGAGGCGCAGAGAAAACCTTTGATTTGAAATTTCAGATTTGAGATTTCAAATTCTTAAATCCTCTGCGTCCTGCGGCGGTTAAATTCTTCATTCAATCACTCTTAACTTCAAGATTCAGGCTGAAGGGTGAATGGATAGAGCTTAACGCTTCAGAAGGTGCATTACGGGCGGCTTAGTGAGATAATGGCGGCGCTTTCCGCATCATCTAATCGAAAAGAGTTTGAGGAGCCAGATGAAACGCGTTGTGACCTCTCTGCTGTTCACGGTTCTGCTGCTGCTGGCCGCATCTTCTATCATTGCTCAGCAGGCCAGCCATCCTTTTACTGTCGGCGATCTATTGAAAGTTCGTCGCGTCTCAGACCCGCAGGTCTCTCCGAAAGGAGACATGATCGCCTACACAATTGGCGATGTTGACAGAAATGCGAACAAGATAATAACGCAAATTTACGTCGTGCCCATCGGTGGAGGCGAAGCGCGCCAGTTGACCAACGCGCCGCAATCTTCTACAAGCCCGCGATGGTCGCCCGACGGCTCGCGTCTTGCTTTTATTTCCGCACGCGATGGCGGGGCGCAAATCTGGACGATTGATATTTCAAGTGGCGAGCTTAAAAAGGTAACGGAGATTTCGACGGGCGCTGGCGATCCCATCTGGTCGCGGGACGGGCGCTGGCTCGCTTTCACTTCCGAAGTTTACCCGGAATGCCACAACGACGCCTGCAACAAGCAGCGCGCGGAAGCCGCCTCGCAAAGCAAAGTCAAAGCGCGCTTGATTGATAATCTGCTCTACCGACACTGGAACGCTTGGGCTGAAGGCAAGCGCACACACCTCTTTGTAATCTCTTCCGATGGCGGCGAGGCGCGCGAGTTGACGCCCGGCGATGTTGACGCTCCGCCGATTCAGGGCGGCGCAGGCGATTACGCCTTCTCGCCAGATGGGGACGAGCTTGCATTTGCAATGAATAGCGAGAAGCAGCTTGCGACTTCTACGAACGGCGACATATTTTTAGTTTCAGTCAGGGGCGGACATACGCGACCCGTTACGAAGAGCAACATGGCGGACGACGGGCATCCGGTTTATTCGCCGGACAATCACTACATTGCATATCACGCGCAAGTCAGACCGGGCTATGAAGCAGACCGTTGGCGTTTGATGCTTTATGATCGCAAGACAACGCGCACGCGCCCGCTCACAGAAAACGTTGACATGTCCGTTTCGTCCCTCGTCTTCTCGCCCGACAGCCAGAAGATTTACTTCAGCGCGTTGGAGCGCGGTCATCAACCTATCTATTCAATCTCTGTGAGCGGCGGGCAGCCTGTGAAAATCGTTGACGGATACAACGACCACGTCTCGCTCACCTCTGACGGTCACACGCTGGTCTTTCAACGAAGCAGCACGGAGCGCGCGGATGAGATTTACACGGCGAACGTGGACGGCTCGAATGTCAGGCAGATAACGCACACGAATGACGAGTTCATGGCTGGATTTAATTTGCGCCCGGCAGAAGAGGTGACTTGGACTGGAGCGGCTGGGGCAAAAGTTTCAGGCTGGATTGTCAAACCAGCGAATTTCAACTCGAACAGACATTGGCCCATGCTTGTTCTGATTCACGGCGGACCGCAAGGGGCGTGGAATGACAATTGGGGTTATCGCTGGAATCCTGAAGTCTTCGCAAACGCGGGCTATGTCGTCTTCACTCCGAACCCGCGAGGCTCCACAGGCTACGGCTCTCGTTTCACGGAAGATATTTCCGGCGACTGGAGCGGGAAAGTTTACACGGACATAATGAACGGCGTGGCTCATGTAATCTCGCTGGGCTACGTTGATAAGAATCGCATAGGCGCGGCGGGCGGGGTCTCGCACGCGGGCGTTTACGATCTGACCAGCATGTACGGCGCTACGGAAGAGTTGTGGTTTCCTGAATGGGAATTTCACGGCACGCCCTGGACTAACCCCGAAATGTACGCGCGCAACTCGCCGCACATGTTCGTGCAAAACTTCAAGACGCCTCTGATGGTAACGCACGGCGAGATTGATTTCCGCGTGCCTTACACGCAGGGGCTTGAGCTTTTCACTGCGCTGCAACGTCAAGGAGTAGATTCGCGCCTGCTCTTCTTCCCGGACGAAGGGCACTGGATTCTGAAGCCGCAGAACTCAGAGCTTTGGTACACGACTGTTCTTCAGTGGTTCGATAAGCACCTGAAATAAGTGATAAGTGATAAGTGATAAGATTAGTTTCAAGTTTCAGGTTAAAAGCTTTCCTAACTCGAAACTTGAAACTTGAAACTCTTTCTCTTATCACTTATCACTCATCACTTATCACTTATGAAAAGAGACCCTTCGACAGACACAGACCTTTTAACTGCTCGCGCGAAGCCCGAAGGCTTTCCCGTGATGCACCAGAACTGGGGTAAGCTTCTCTTCATGCACTGGCCCATAGAGCCGGAGTTGCTGCGCCCGCTCGTGCCTGAGCGATTGACTATAGATACTTTCAAGAGCATGGCGTGGATAGGCGTCATACCGTTTACGATGTGGGGCGTGCGCCCCATCTTGCTGCCAGCCGTGCCGGGCTTGAGCGAGATGCACGAGTTGAACGTTAGAACTTACGTGCATTTCAATCACCATCCCGGCGTCCTCTTTTTATCGCTAGACATAAACAGCTTGATTGCCAGGACAGCCGCGCGCAACTTCTATTTTCTTCCTTACTACTATGCGAACATTGATCTGGAGCAGAAGAATGATACGATTCATTACACGCTGGAACGCGACGATTCGGACGGCCCCAAGGCGAAGTTTGATGCTAGGTGGAAGATAGGCGAGGAACTCTCTTATTCAAAGCCCGGCTCTATAGAATTCTTCGTAACGGAGCGCTACTGTCTATATACAGAGCACCGTAATCATCTATACCGCGCAAGCATCTATCACGACCCCTGGCCGCTTCATAAGGCAGAGCTTCTATCCATGAAATCAACCATGATTGAATCTCACGGTCTGCCGACTCCTACGGAAGAGCCGCTTCTGCATTACGCAGAAGCGCTCGCGGTTGACATCTGGCCGATTGAAGAGTTGTAACAGGATTGATGGAGAAGAAGAGGGGGAAAGGGGAAGAGGGAAAGAGGGGAAAAGGTAAAGGCTAACTGCTTTCTCCTTTTCCCCTTTTCCCCATTTCCCCTTTTACCCCTTCCTACTTCATCCTTGCTTTTCAGCGTCTGCGCTGTCTGTTTGTTCTGCGCGCGGGTTGTGATCTGCCTGAGCCGCACGGGACTGTGCCGGAAGCATCTGCTGTCGGTGCCGCTGCTCCTGTGGGAGCAATCCAAAGTTGCATCATGAATTCGCCGCGACAGCCACCTTCAATTGTCCTGAGCCTGCCGGTATCAATGCCCCTGGAATTGACAAGATAATCCATCGCACGCTTCAAGCGATCCTGCGCCTGCCCCGCTCTTGCGCCGTAAGCTATCAAGTAACCGATAGAGCCAGGCTCCTGCTGCAACTGTATAGCGAAGTTATCAAGACGCGCCTTCTCGTTATTGAAGTTGATGTCCGGGTATTCGTCAAACTTAGGTGCCTGCGGTCTGAGCACAGGCGTAATAGAGCATGTGGCCGTTGGCCTGCATGCGGCAGGAACTCCTGCAACGTCCAGCGTCGCCGTGATGGTCTGGCCTCCCAAGCCCCGCGTGTCAATCGTAATCGAAGAAGTTCCCTGTCCCGAAGTGATCGTCCCATTTGTGATTGACCAGTTGTAGGCCGGACGTAAGCCGGGTGCGCCTCCCGCAAGGTTCGCAGTAATCGTAACGGGCGTTCCCTCTTCAGGCGTGCCCGTAGGGCAATCAATCGCAAGAGTCGGGCAAGGCGGCGCGCATTCCAGCTTGCGCACTATCACAGAGGTCGAAGCGAAGGCTGTGCAGCCGCAGTTGTTGTCAACTTCGACTGTGGCCGTATAAGTGCCCGGCTGAACGCCAGACAAATCCCACATCACGTTCGCCCCGTCGCCTACTATGCGCCCGCCTACGGTCGAATACTGGTAACGCAGAGCGTTGTTCTGCGGGTCGTCTGCGAGCGCGTTCAGTTGTATCTGGCTCGCAGTAGGCGTGCCGAGCGTCTGACCATTATCGCAGCCCAGCATCACCACGCGCGTCGGCGCGGAAAGACGAAGAACCGGCGGCTCGCAAGCAGCGGTTCGAGCGCGGTTGTTCTGAGTCCTGTTCTGCTGCGCGAGCGCAAGACCCATGCACGCGACCAGCAGGACGAGCGCCCCTATAATTGCTCTTCTTCCCAAAATCATCACGAATCCCTCCGGTGACGGAATTGCCTACAGCCGTCTTCAATAAAGGTTTAAGTCAAAAGACGAACGAACCTAGAAAGTGACTTAAGAATAGCTTGAGCGCAAAGTATGGCAGGTCTCTAAAGTTGTCAAGACTTTTATTCCCGAAGCTTAAGCTCGAAAGCGAACCTTCTGCTCATTCAAGCTTGAAACATCAACCTTTCCCAATGAAACCAGCCTTTTGACACTCTTTCCCTTTGTAAATAACTAATCGAAAAGAAATACCATTTCTTAATGAAAGGCAAAAGGTAAAAGTAAAAAGGCAAAAGTGTGGACACGCCTTGCAGGCGTGAATTAAAGATTAAAAATCAGAGTTGAATACTTTGTCTTAACTTTTGCCTTTTACCTTTTTACTTTTGCCTTTTATTTTATTCTATTCTCTCAAGCGGCGGAACGATGGCGATGAAATCTTCTGCGAAGCGGCGTGCGTAATCGTCCAGAAGAGCGCGTACGCGCTTTGGGTCTGGAGAGTTGACTATGAGACCAACGTGATGCGGCTTTCGCACGCGATAGAAAATTTCCGTGTCTGTGTAAGCCCTTGTGTCCGGCTCTTCCTGCCGCGCCAGCGAGAGTGCGATTCCGCCATAATCATTTCTAGCGTCGGGCAACTGATACGCGCCTTCCCGTCCTGCCAGTTCTATCTTCGCCCATTCGCGCCAGAGATTTATGCCGCTTGCCGCTTCCAGAGTTTCCGCTAGAAACGCGCCGCCGACTCGCGCAGCTATTTCCAGAAAGTAGAAGCGCTCGTCCTCTTCCGATAGTATGAACTCTGCGTGAGCCGCGCCCCTTTCCAGACCGAGCGTTTTCACAATCTTCTGGTTGAGTCGTAAAAGCTCGCGTTCGTCGCGTGAACTGTGCGCGACCGTGTAAGAGAGAAAGACTCCGCCATGATGAGCAACGTCCATTGGCGGGCGACCGTACACGTTCACGCCCGCAAAGATCACACGACCATCTTTCACGAGCGAGTCCACGTGATATACACGCCCGCGCACGAACCGTTCTAACAACCAGTAGCCTGAGCGCTCTCTTAATCTTTCGCGCGCGTCCAACTCATCAATCGCACGCCATACGGCTTCGGCTTCATCAAGCTTCTTAATCCCTACAGCCGACACATCAGAGCGCGGCTTCAAGACCCAGGGCGGCTCTACACGATTCATGAATTCGCCAACGTCGTTGTAGTTAAGCGCGTGCACAAATTCTGGAACATTAATGCCAGCTTCCGAAGCCTCGATTCGCATAGCGAGCTTGTCACGAAATGTTCTGGCTTGCGTGCCCGTCATTCCTTCTATGCGAAGATGCTCGCGTATCAATCCTGCGTTGATTACGTCAAACTCTTCTAGCGCAACAAGGCGATTAATCTTCTGCTTGCGAGCGAATCGGCTGACTATCTCTGTGTACTGCTCTGTCGTTGCGTCGTCCGGCGCGGCCACGAAATCGTCAAGACTCTCTAGCGGCCATTCATGACCGGCATTCTTCTCTTTCGTAATGAGGACGACGCGAGCGCCCTGCCGTTTGCACTCGACCAAAAATTCCACGCCCTTGAAGTAGCTTGCAAGACAGACTATCTGCAAAGGTGTGTCGCTCTGCTCGCTCATAAAATCATCCGCTGAAGAAGGCAAAAGTAAAAAGGTAAAAGTAAAAAGGCAAAAGTGTGGACACGCCTTCGTAGGCGTGAATTAGAGATTAAAAATTAGAAACAAAAGCTTTCGTCTTAACTTTTGCCTTTTACCTTTTTACTTTTGCCCTTTATCTTCTCCTGCCCTTGCAATTGATTAATGAGTGATGGTAAAGGCGGCTGCTGTGTATAATCAAGCTATAATCCGCGCTGCTTCTATTTCGTGCGCGTTTCAAAACTCTTAGCGAGCTTAAGTATTTCCCTTTGCGCCTTTGCGTGAACCCTCAATTCTCTCTAAGCTCAAGATTGATGTGAATTGCAGGTTCACGTAAAGGCGCAAAGATAAGAGATAAGCTCGCAGACGGGTTGAGCAGTTGTTACAGGTTTTGAATTAGCTTCTTAATTCTCAGACGGAGCAAAGATGATCTTCCGCAGCCAACTTGAAGACCTAAAGATTCCCGAAGTTCCATTGACGCCCTTCATACTGGAGCGTGCCGAGCGCTTTGGCGAAAAGCTCGCGCTCGTTGATGCGCAAACGGGGCGCGCAATCACTTACGCGCAGTTTGCGCGCGATGTGAGACGCGCCGCCGCAGGGCTGGCGCGCAGAGGTTTGAGAGCACGCGACGTTCTGGCAATCTACAGCCCGAACCTGCCGGAATACGCTGTGGCCTTTCACGCCGTCTCGCTTCTTGGCGGCATAGTCACAACCGTCAATCCGCTCTACACGGTTGAAGAGGTCGCGCCGCAATTGAAGGATTCTGAGGCAAAATACCTGCTGACATCGCCGCAGCTTTTCAACAGAGCGGCGGCGGCTGCAAGCGAGACCGAAGTGCGCGAGATTTTTGTTTTCGATGAAGATGAGAAGACGGCTGCGAGTTTCTCATCACTGCTGGAATCGGACGCAACGGACATTCCCGCGCCGGAGATAGATGTTCATGAAGACCTTGTAGCGCTCCTCTATTCGAGCGGCACTACGGGGTTGCCGAAAGGCGTTATGCTCACGCACTACAACATAGTCGCAAACATACTTCAATCGGGAGCTATGCGAATCATCGGCACGGAAGACACGCAGGTCTGTTTCCTGCCTTTCTTCCATTGTTACGGCCTGAACGCGATTATGAATCTGGGTCTTTACGTGGGCGCGACGACTTTGACGATGGCGCGCTTCGACATGGAGCAGTTTCTAAAAACTGTTTGCGATTACAAAGTGACGCACGCGCCGCTTGTTCCGCCCATAGTGCTCGCGCTGACGAAGCAACAGGTCGTTGACGATTACGATCTCTCCTGTCTGAAGACTATTTTTTCGGGCGCGGCTCCGCTTGGCGCGGATGTCTCGCGCGCGTGCGTCGAGCGCATAGCGTGTAGGATTCGACAGGGCTACGGCATGACTGAGACGAGTCCGGTCGTCACCGTGACTCCGTTCGAGGATGAGAAAGCAAAGCTAGGGTCAGTCGGCGTGTGCGTGCCGAACACGGAATGCAAGATCGTTGACACAGAGACTGGCAGAGAACTCGGCTGCGACGAGAAAGGTGAACTCTGTTTTCGCGGGCCGCAGGTGATGAAGGGTTATTTGAATAGACCAGAGGCGACCAGTTCTACGATTGACTCGGACGGGTGGCTGCACACGGGCGATGTTGGATACGCCGACACGGAAGGCAACTTCTTCATAGTTGACAGAGTGAAAGAGCTTATCAAGTACAAGGGCTTTCAGGTCGCGCCCGCCGAACTGGAAGCTGTGCTGCTTACGCATCACGCCATTTCGGAAGCCGCCGTGATACCGAAACCTGACGAAGAGGCCGGAGAAGTTCCCAAAGCCTTCATAGTGCTGCGCTCGCCTGCTACGGCAGAAGAGATTTCCGCATTCGTCGCAGAGCGCGTCGCGCCGCACAAAAGGATTCGTGAGATAGAGTTCATAGAGACGATTCCAAAAACGCAGTCCGGCAAAATCCTGCGCCGCGTGCTGGTGCAGAGAGAAAGAGGAAACTGAAGTCAGTACCGCCTGCGGTAGCGGGCGGGTGATGTACGGCTCTGTGGCTCGCCTGTCGTCTCAATTATCATGATGCTACCCGCCCGCTACCGCAGGCGGTACTGACTCGGTACTTAGTCGCTCGCAAAGAGGTAATGATTTTATGGAAAAGATTTTTTCTAAGATAGACGAAATTCACGCGCGGCTTATGAGCGCGGTTGAGCCTGTTGACGTGGAAACATTTTCGCGCCGACCGTCGGAAAATGTCTGGAGTCTTGCGGAAATTCTGCACCACCTCTCCATGGTCGAACAGAGTGTGCTGAAGGCGCTTCAGAAGGAGATCAAAGCGCCGCCGCAGCGTGTGGGCTTGCGCGGTCGCCTTATGCCTTTGAGATTGCTCGTAGGCACGCGCCTCGTTCGCATCAAAGCTCCGAAATTCGTAGAGCCAACGGACGCGCCGCAGAAAGCAGAAGCGATGGCAAATTTTAATCGTGTGCGCGAAGAGCTAAAAGAGTTTGCGCAGAAACACGGGCGCGAGCGCCTGTTGAATCTTGTCTTCAAACATCCTGTGCTTGGCCCAATCTCAGGCTTGGGCGCGCTCTCGTTCGTCAGCAATCACGAGCGACGCCACTTCAAACAGGTTCGCGAGATAATTGAAAAGCTAAAGTGACTTTCCCTCAATGGTGAAACCTCTTGACAGCGCTGTGACTATAGGAATACATTCCATTCCATTCGTACACAGATAGAATTAAAAGGACTGTTGAAATAGCACGGAAGAATTCTTCGGAGTTGCTGCCTTGCTCTAGACACTTTGGGCGAACAAACTCGCGCAGCAACCCTTCTGCCTTGAAAGCTTCGGCGTTTAATGAATCGTTTTCGGCGGCGCTCCCTCCCGCAATGGAAGTCTCCCCCTATGCGTCCATTTGCCTCGCGTAGACATACGTGAAAGATGTTTGTCGCTTACTCCCGACTTCGTCTAGCGCCATTCGTCACGCGGGATCATCTACAAGTTTTTGCTCTTTCCAAGGAGAATGCAACATGCGTCATCTGTCATCCGTCAGAAAACAGAGTCGGAATATTTTTTGGATAGTGGTGGCCGCGCTCGCCTTCTGGCTTGTGCTCGTTGGTCTTCCATCTTCTGCCAAAGTCCCTGCGCGCGCAGCCGCGCAAAACGCCGCCGATAACGTCACTCCTAATCTTGTTAACAATTACAGGGTGACCAATCTGGTCTCGGACATTCCAGCCGTAGGTCTATTCGTAGACCCTAACCTTGTCAACCCCTGGGGCTTGACCTTTTCTGCGACAAGCCCTTTCTGGTCTTCCAATAATGCTACGGGCACGGCCACACTCTACGCCGGTGATGTGAGCGGAAGCCCTCTCACCAAGAATCCGTTAACGGTTACGATACCCGGAGGCAAAAACACTGGCGTAGTCTTCAACGGCTCAAGCGATTTCGTGATTACAGATGGCAGCGGAACCAGCGCTGCTCGCTTCATCTTTGCTACCGAAGCGGGAACAATCGCGGCGTGGAGAGCGGGCACAGTTGCTATTACGAAAGTGACGACGGCCAATGCTATCTATAAAGGTCTGGCGATTGGCAATAACGGCACGGCAAACTTTCTCTATGCGGCCAATTTCCATTCTGGAAAGATTGATGTGTTCGATAAGAATTTCGCTTCCGCCACATTGGCCGGTACCTTTACAGACCCGACGCTTCCCGCAGGCTATGCGCCCTTCAACATACAGAACTTAGGAGGCAAGCTCTACGTCGCTTACGCTTTGCAGGATGCGGCTAAGGAAGATGATGTGCCCGGCCCCGGCAACGGTTACATTAGTATCTTTGACACCAACGGCAACTTCCAACAGCGCCTTGTCTCCAACGGCCCGCTCAATTCGCCCTGGGGACTTGCCATCTCGCCTTCCACCTTCGGCATCTTCCCCGGCGCGCTGCTCGTAGGCAACTTCGGCGATGGCCGCATTAACGTCTTCAATCCGACAACGGGCGCATTCCTGGGCACGCTCAACGATGAGGGCGGCAACCCTATTGAGATTGACGAGCTTTGGGCTATAACTTTCGGCAACGGCGTCGCCGCAGGTGACACAGGCTCGCTCTACTTCACCTCAGGCATAGGCGAAGAGGTGCATGGCATCTTCGGCAAGATTCAGCCGTCTTCGCCAGCCGCAACGTTGATTCAATTCAGTTCCGCGACCTACTCGACAAACGAATCCGCTAACGCGACGATCACTGCGACGCGCACGGGCGATCTTACTCAGACGGCGAGCGTCCACTACGCGACTTACGATGAAGCGGGAGCGGGCAATGCCTCGCAGGCGAGCGATTACATACTCGCTTCCGGCACGCTCACTTTCGCGCCGGGAGATGCGAGCAAGAGTTTCACAGTGATAGTCAACGACGATACATTCGTCGAAGGCGACGAGACCGTTCACTTGATATTGAGTAACGCGGTTAACGCAGGGCTGAGCGCGCCGAACCTTGCGGAGTTGACCATACATGACAACGACACGGTCTCCGCTGTCATTCCGGTTCAGAGAACTTTCGTAGCCAGCTTGAACGGCGCGCAGGAAGTTCCGCCCAAGGTTACGACCGGCAAAGGTCTGGGCATAGTTCTTCTAGCCAACGACGAATTGAGCGCGCAGGTCTCACTCTTCTTCACCGGTCTGACTAGCAACGCCAACGGCGCGCACATTCATGGCCCGGCAGCACCGGGTACGAACGCCAACATCATCTTCCCGTTCAGCAACGTCCCTGCGGCCACTTCCGGCTCGGTCAATAACGTTACTATCAATCCAACTACAGCGCAGGTGGCTGACTTGAAGAATGGGCTTGACTACTTCAACGTTCACACCGTCAACAATTCCGGCGGCGAGATACGTGGTCAGATACTCTTCAACGCGATTGACGAGGCATCCTACTTCGTGCGCCAGAATTATCGTGATTTTCTGAACCGCGAACCCGATTCCGGCGGACTGAGTTTCTGGACAGGTCAAATCTCGACCGTATGCGGTGCGGACGCGCGATGCATCAGCCGACGCCGCGTTGATGTCTCGGCAGCTTTCTTCTTCTCGCAGGAGTTCCAACAGACGGCCTTCTACGTCTATCGAGTCCGCAAGGCCGCGTTGGGCGTGCAGCCAACCTACAGCCAGTTCGTTGACGACCATAACCAACTGCCAACAACATCAGACGCAGACAAGCGGGCGTTCACTGAATCGTTCGTGCAGCGCGGAGATTTTCTGGCCGCCTACCCGACGAGCCTGAGCGGCTCAGACTTCATTGACAAGCTTATCTTGACCATCAAGAACAACTCCGGCGTTGACCTGACATCGAAGAAGCCTGAGCTTGCGAACGAATACATCCAGGAGGTGACGCAGACAGCAAGCCGCGCACGCGTCCTGCGCAAGATCATAGAGTATCCTGAGTTCGTCAATGCTGAGTTCAATCCGGCGTTCGTGCTTGTTGAATACTTCGACTATCTCAGGCGTGATCCAGATACGGGTGGCTACAACTTCTGGCTCAATGTACTGAACACTCAAGTGCCCGGCAACTTCCGCTCGATGGTCTGCGCTTTCGAGACATCTGCGGAATACCAGCAGCGATTCGGGCCAACCGTGACCCGATTCAACACGGAATGCGATCCGGCCATCATAGGCCAGTAGCGCTTCTCTTTTAAGTAAAAAGGCAAAAGGTAAAAGGCAAAAGTTCAGAGATGAATATTTGTCCTACCTTTTGCCTTTTTACTTTTGCCTTTTTACTTCTACCTTTTTACTTCTGCTCCTTGACTACCGTTAACCTGTCGCACTATCTTCGCTCGCGGCGCGCGTTTATTTTTCCTTCAAAATTTCATGGAGTCTTTTGGGAATGCAACCAACAGTTGTATCGCCTTCGCCAGCATGGACTATAGAGGGCTATCTTGAAACCCTTGGCGGTCGCCTGACGGTGAGCGGCGCGGACGCCGTCGAACTCGTCGAAAAATTCGGCTCGCCTCTTTTCGTCTTCTCCGAGCCGCGCATACGCGCAAACGTCGAGCGCTTGAAACGCGCTGCGAGCGCGGTTGGGCGACCCGTACGCTTCTTCTACGCATCGAAGGCGAACTCGAACATGGCAGTGCTACGAACGGTGCGCGATGCCGAGATTGATTGCGAGGTCAATAGCGGCGGCGAGCTTTACAAAGCTCTGCGCGCAGGCTTTCGTCCCAATCAGATTATTTTCAACGGCACGAGCAAAACTGATGAGGAGTTGGATGAAGCCGTGCGCGCCGGAATCTACGCCATCAATGTTGATTCCGTTTTCGAGATTGAGATGGTCGAACGCTCTGCGCGGCGAACGGGCAAGCGAGCCAACATCACGCTCCGCCTCGTTCCCGAAATAGGCACGCGCTCGCACCTTGGTTTGCAGACTGCGCTGCTCACTTCAAAATTCGGAATCTCATCTTCCGAAGTTTTAGGCGCAACAGTGCGCGCTCTTCAAAACCCCGAACTTGTTCACCTCGGCGGCATACACATTCACGTAGGCTCGCAGACCCCTGACATAGAACCTTTCGTCGCCGCTTTCAAAACCATGTGGGAGCATCTTCTGGCAATTCACCGCGAGACAGGCCACGCGCTCGAACACATCAACATGGGCGGCGGAATTCCTGTGAACTACCTGCGCGACCGCGCTATGGCGGACGAGTTGCCGGAGCATGAGCGCGACATGCTGGGCGCAGAGCTTGAACCTGCGGACGTGTTATCTGCCGCGATAGATGTTGCGCGAGAGTCGGCGCGCGATGCAGGGGCGGAACATCTTCTTGACCGTTTGACCATCCTGCTCGAACCCGGACGCAGCATCATAGCGGACGCAGGGATGGTGCTAACCACCGTGCGCAACATTAAGCAGCGACCCGAAACGGGCGACGTGTGGCTGCTCACGGACGCTGGCTACAACCTCATGCTTTCAATGAACAATTACAAGTGGTACTACCATCTTATCTCTGCCTCGCGCGCAGATGTCCCTGCTGGCACTGAATACAAAGTCGCAGGGCCTTTGTGCGATTCAGGCGACGTTTACTTTGACATAGAGCGCGAGGGACGACTGCCAGACTACCGGAAACTTCCAGACGACGTGCAGCCGTGCGAAGTCCTGGCGCTTCTCAATTGCGGCGCATACTCTCTGGCACAGATGTTTCATTACAACGGGCGACCGCTGCCCGCAGCCGTCATGGTGCGCGAGGGCGGGCGGGCAGAATTAATTCGCCGCCGCGATAATTACGAAGATTTGCTTGCGAACGATGTTTGGTAAGATTAGTTCGCTCTTGCGCTCTTCCATCTTGAACGCTGATTCCAAACTTTAAATTTCCATGTCACAGCTAGCGCCCAGCAACGTTACGCTCATTCGCGGACTCGGATTGACGGCTGCCATTTCGGTCAACGTGGCGAACATCATAGGCACTGGCATCTTTCTCAAAACCCGCGTGATGACGTGCAATGTGGGCACGCCGGGTAAGGTGCTGGCCGTGTGGATTGTGGCCGGGTTGCTCTCTCTTGCTGGCGCGCTCACTTATTCAGAGTTGACTACGATGATGCCGCGCGCTGGCGGCGAATATGTTTTTCTGCGCGAAGCTTACGGCGCGCGCTGGGGGTTTCTTTACGGCTGGACGCAGTTTCTGGTTGCGCGCACAGGCTCGCAGGCTGCGCTCGCCGTAGGCTTCGCAACTTTTCTTAACATACTCGCGGGCGGCACTCTCGGCGCAACATATTTCAAATTTCACCTGCTTGGTCTTGAGATTCCAATAGGCCACTTGCAGATTGTTGCGCTCTCTGCAATCGCAATCACCACAGCAATCAACTGCGCCGCCGTTTCAGTGAGCGGAAATGTTGCTTCCGTTCTCACTGTGCTGAAAATCCTGCTCGTTGTTGTCATAGGCGTTGGCGCTCTGTTCATGGCGCAGGGAAGCTGGTCCCATTTCACTATGGCGGACGTTGGCGGCAGGTGCGAGGGAGTGCTGGCGAGCGCTCGCGGCGGCGTTGCGGGTTTCGTCGCGGCCATGCTCGGAGCGCTGTGGGCTTACGATGGATGGAACAATGTCGCGCCCGTCGCGGGCGAAGTGCGCAATCCCGGACGCAACCTCCCGCTCGCATTCATAGGCGGTACTCTTGTGGTCGCAGCCCTGTACGTCTTCGTTAACGTAGCTTACTACTACGCGCTCACGCCGACCGAGATAGCGAACGTTTCAACCAGTTCCGCTGTTGCGACCGAAGTCGCCAAAAAATTTCTTGGGCCAGTTGCTGTGAGTTTCATAGCAGCCGCTATGCTCACTTCGTCGTTCGGCGCGCTTCACACTTCTGTGCTATCAGGCTCTCGCGTCCCTTACGCAATGTCGCGCGACCGCCTCTTCTTCAAGAACCTATCGAAACTTTCCACGAAAACGCACGTCCCGGTTCGCGCGCTAATTGCGCAAGGCGCGTGGGCTGGTCTGCTCGCGCTCTCAGGCTCTTATGATACCTTGACCGATTATGCAATCTTCGCGCTCTGGCTCTTCTACGGATTGACGACCGCGTCCGTTTTCGTCTTCAGACAAAAGATGCCGGACGCGGAGCGGCCTTATCGCGCGTGGGGTTATCCGCTAGTGCCTGTGCTCTTTCTGCTAGTGACTCTCTTTCTGCTTGTCATGACATTCTTATCTGTGAGTGACGGCATAGCTGAAGGTTTTGGCTCGATTGGTCGGGGAGAGATAATTCGTGGCCTTGTTCTCATCATAAAGCTTCCACCCGTGGCAGGAATAATGTTAATTCTCTTAGGGCTGCCCGTTTATTATTACTGGTCGCGCCACAACCGCGTGGCTTACATGGAAGAAGGTTTGTGAGTTGAGGCCGAATTAGAGTTTTCTAAATTATGGGAGAAGAACGAAGAACTGCCGAACGTTTCAAGGTGAGTCTCCCGGCCAGATGGGAGGGCGTGCTTGATCGTCATGAGGGTATCGTTACGGACATCAGCATGAACGGTTGTTTCATGCTTTCGGCTGGCGGCGTAACACAGGGCGAGCTTGTGCGTGTAGAGATTCAGTTGCCAACAGAAGGCTGGAGTTACATCTGGGGCGAAGTCGTTTACCAGCAGGAAGAGATAGGCTTCGCAGTACAATTCACAGGCTCAGGCGAACAGGAGTTGCAGCATCTTCAGCTTCTAATTGATTACGTGCGCGAACAGGGCGCGGACGTAGAATAAGGCAAAAGGAAAAAGGTAAAAGTAAGAACAAAGCTTTCGCCTCTAATTTTTAATTTATAATTCACGCCGCAGGCGTGCCCACACTTTTGCCTTTTTTCTGTTTGCCGCATCGTCAAAAATTTTCTGGTAATAGAGGAAGTTTAATTATATACTGCGCGCCAAAGGTGCAGAGTGTCGGTCTTCTGAAACAGCGCGCGGCCACTCGCGTTGTCCATTTTTCAACTCAGGTTCAAGTGATTGAGAGCTTGCATTGCCCCGCGCGCTCTCATCTTGGAATGAACCGGAGCGTACTGCGTCTCTCATAAATCGAGAGGCGGCGGAATTAAAGACAGGGGGAATCAATCCAGTGAAGAATCTTTTTCTGATAGCTCGAACTTTCATCCTAGCGCTCGCAGCTTTCGCAATCTTGGCTCTATGCCAGGGCGCGGCCAGAGCAGGCGAGGTTACTGTGGCAGGTGTGACTGGCGGGTGCTTTGGCACTCCCTCTTCGCCCTGTGCACCTTCCGTTCCAAGCAGCGGCCCAAGTCAAACAGCGTCACTACTGGGACTGACTTACAACGGTTCTTCCTTTAACGTGACGACTTCCAACGGCTTTGTAGGAGTCGGCAA
>MNJR01000052.1 GCA_001920415.1 Acidobacteria bacterium 13_1_20CM_3_53_8
GAGCTTCCGTAACCCGGCCACGCAATAGAGCCAAATAAAAGGAAAATGCCAGGGAGAGGCTATCTTCCCGCCGAATACCTCAATCTCTAGCCCATCTGACCTCTTTCCTTTGTGACGCGTGAGATATACCATCTGCCATTCATCCAGCATCACCTGCGCAACACCCGCGAGAACTCCACGCACACCACCAGAGACCGGAAAATCAGTGATTGGGACACAGACACGGTCGCGTGAGGACTGGCTGTTTGTACTAGTGACTCGAAAAGCAACGCGACGTAGCCTGAGTTTGAGCCCGAAGTCATAATAGCTGGTAGCACGTCTAACAATCAGATGGCGCAGGCGGCATCCGAGACGGCGTTGATATCCGGCCCAGCGTTGTGCCAATGCCGCG
Source organism: Acidobacteria bacterium 13_1_20CM_3_53_8 (assembly GCA_001920415.1). Classification (GTDB taxonomy): domain Bacteria; phylum Acidobacteriota; class Blastocatellia; order Pyrinomonadales; family Pyrinomonadaceae; genus 3-1-20CM-3-53-8. The sequence goes on from MNJR01000052.1 coordinate 392, forward strand.
CAATGTTCGCAGCCACAATAACTGGCGAGCGCTACAAGGAGTGCAACATGCAACGAGTGATAGAACCAGGAGGCCAGGCGCTTATGAAGCAGGTCGTAGCGTGTCCAGTAACCCGTATCATATTCATCAATCAGACTATGTAAAGTCGTGACACTACACTGTATTAGCTCCTCGACTCTCTTATCCTTTGTAAACATCACATAATCATACAACCCAAACAGCGCCAGAATGTATCCATTGAGGATATGTGCTGCGGGATAAACAGCCACCGTTTCAAAAAAGACGCCGCTGTCTCCGAGCTGTGTGTTGACTCCACCATCCAGTATATCCAATTCAAAAGTACGCACAGCCCGGCAGGCTGCCTGCAGAAACGCATCATCACTGGTTAGTTGATATGCACGCATTAGCACAGAGATGACGCTACCCTGTGTCAAAGCAGATAGATATAGCTGTGGAGCATGATACGCAGGTAAAGCGAACGGAATTGGCCAACCACCTGCATTGTTCGAGAGGGACACCTCATTGGCCAGGAGCCAGGAGGCACAACTCATGAACTTCTCTTTATGCTCATTCCCTCCATTCGTAAGGTAGATATTCCAATGGGCAAGCGCATTTTGCGCGATACTCGTAGGATGATATGTTGCAGGAATTTTGCCTGAAAACGCATTGTAAGGCACTTCTACTTCATCCAAGGTACCACCCGGCAAAGTCAACAAGGGGGACACATCAATAGGATAAGGAAGCAGGTCAGGACGAGCCTGGGCTTTCTCCATAGGTCGGTAACGTGAACTTGTTTGTTCCGTGCGCCATTTCTGCCATACTGAACGCAAGCTCCTAATGAATGGGATCTTGAACCAATAACGATTCTCCCAGAACATCTGGGACTTGACTGTGGTGGTAGCATCATTCATCAGCCACGCCAACCCCTCTGAGTGTACCTGTGTATTGGAAGAACTTCACTCCCTTCTTCCTCCACCAGAAGTTGATGGTTCGAAGTGAACCCTTAACATCGGTGAAGCGGAATACCTCGGTAGAGAGTCTTATTTGCCACTTGAAGAACGGACTCCATCCATTCTTCCACCCTTTCTCGGCGAATTGCCGATCGCGAAACATACCTGAGGAAAGCGCCGTATTTAGCCCCCAAGGGAAAGCGAACGTGAACCAGGCTACCTGGCTGCACATTTCGTATCTGGCAGCCTGTCTTTGCTGCGTATTGCCTTCAAAGATCCGATGGTTCCCCCGTGCTGGATCAACCTCCAGGACCTTCTCCAGATCATGAATATATATCGCGAAAGGCGGTATCCTCTTCAACAGCGGTGTGGGCACCTTCGACTTCATCTCTTGTAGACGCTTCTCTACCGCCTGACCTATCTGAGAGATCTCCACCGGGTCTGGGGTAGGATCTATTTGTAAGTTTGCATAGTCAGCTCGATACCTCTCTCGCGCTTGCATATCTTCAAAGGTACGAGAGTCCGAGTCCCACTCGTCTCCAGGATACATGAAGTTGACTCCCTTGAGCTTTAGGCGAGCGATAGAATCAGGAGTATTCATCCAATGATTCATGCGGCAATTTTCTTCGTTACAGAAATAGACGAAACTTGCGGTGGGAACCGTGAACTCAGGTTTGAAAACCTCAATTTGTTGAGTTAACTGTTCGATCTTTCGTTCGGCTCCATGATCTTCATCACAATCATTCCCTACCCATTGCGCAAACGAGAACTGGGTGAAAAGCATTGAAACATTTCCAATGCGATGCTTGATGTAGCGGAGCTGATCTACGTTAAGAACGCAATCATTGAGGTTCAACAGGCATTCTTTGCTGACCCGATCCCGGACAGCGAGAAAAGAATCCATCGACCACACCGATCCACAAAAAACCTCGAGGTCGCGACCCAGTCGGAACCACCTGTACTGTGGTAATTCAATTACGTGCGAGAAACCTAGTTTCAAAATGGAATCGACGACTCGTGGCGAAGCGTGCAGCTCAGGTGATCCGGATGTTCGTGAGAAATCCAGATGTAGTCGACGGTGGAGAAGGCAGGTGGGCTTGAGGGGCTGAGCAAAGCCCAACTATTATTGAAGACCTTACCTACAAGCCAGGGATCACAAAGTATTACCTGGTTTTGGCATTCAATCGCGATGCTCGCGTGCCCTACGAATCTGACTCTCATGATTCATCATCTCCTTATCTCTCCTGCTCAAGATGGTCAGATAGACGTCTCAGACCTTCCTCCAGCGAGATCATCGGTATAAATTGATAGATCGACCTGAAGGGCTCTGGATCGATCACAAATCGGATGTACTCGGCAGTAGGGCCCTCATGGCTAATCTGGGGCTCCAACCCGAATGCATGGGCAGCCCGGGTGACCACCTGATTGACCGTTTCGTGACTACCTACTCCCAGGTCTATGCAGCGAACCTCCTTTACGGGCGGCAAGGTAAGAACTGCCAGGAGTGCCCTGATCGCGTCATCGATGTACATTGCATCGATGTAATTTTCCCCGTCTCCTATCACAGTGAAGTGCGGATTGCGCTCAAAGGCGAATCGGCGGACAAGTTTCGTGTAAAGCTTGCGTGGTGGCTCATAAGGGCCATATGCACCGAAGAATCGAATGATAGTCGCGTGTCTGGGCGTTTGATAGTGGTAGGCGAATGCGCGAATATACTGCTCTGCAGCTAGCTTAGAGATTGCATAGGGCAACTTAGGCGAGACTGACGAAGAAGGCCCGACGAGGCCAGTCAACCCATCATACACCGCGCCAGACGAAAGATAAACGAGATGATCAAAAGAGCAGCACTGAAGTACGTGAAGCAAGCCGATGACATTCGTTGTCAGATCCTGAACGGGTTGTTCAATCGAGTTGGGGATGGACGTGTTGCTGGCCAGAGCAAGACAGTTGTCAAAACTTTTCCCAATCTGACCCACGGCTTGCTTGACCTGATGCTCATCAGTTAGATCACATGCCACGGGTTGAACATGATTAAGTTGATGAGCTTCCAAGAAAGCCAGGAAATTAGAGTTGCCCGGCCGGTATAGCGCAACTACTTGCCACGATTTCGGGATGGCAAGAAGGGCATTTCGGCCCAGGAATCCTGCTGCTCCTGTAATCAGTAGTCGCATCAGTGCTCTCCAATCAGAGTGTGATCGGCCCGCTTACGATAGAACTCCACTGTCCTGGTTAGACCTTCATCGATTGATATCTGTGGTTCAAATGCAATGAGACTCTTCAAAAGTGCGATATCTGCGCGATGGCGACGAACATCACCTGGCCGAGGATCACGATACTGGGAGGGGATCGTCCGGCCCAAGATTTGCTCGATTTTCGTTTTGAGATCGATAATACTAATTTCTTGACCAGAACCAATGTTCACAACCTTCCCTCGCGCCTGTGAACACTTGTAAAGGTCCAGTGCAGTCCTGGCTGTATCTGTGACGTAAATATAATCCCTTGTTTGCTGGCCATCGCCCAATAATGTAAAAACACGCCCCTCGAAAGCACACCTTAGCATGGTTGGAATAATACCGGCATATTGCTGATCGTTCTGCCGAGGACCATAATTATTGAATGGACGTACAACGAGGGCATCCACGCCAAATGTAGCGGCATATGTACGAACAAGATGATCACTCGCAGCTTTACTGGCCGCATAGGGTGTGAGTGGATCGAGCGGGTGATCCTCGCTCATTGGAATGGATCTAGCTGAGCCATATGCCTCTGATGATGAGAAATGCACCAGTGTCTCAAAGCAGCCCTCACGCAGAAGTTCACAGAGCACCGAGGTAATACGCACATTCGTTTCGAAGCAAAACTGTGGCCGCTCCAGCGAAGTAGGAAGGGGTATCACGGCCAGGTCGAATACCACATCCACCGCTTCCATTCTTGAGAACGCTTCACGAACCACGCACTCATCCGAGGCATCTATGTGAAGAACCCGCAAATCCGGCATCTGGCGGTATGCCCCATTAAGGTTGGAGGGCGTTCCTAGAAAAAAGTTGTCGATAACGGTAAGTTGTCTTACCTCCTCCAATACCAGGAGGTCAACCAGGTGGCTCCCGATAAAACCTGCACCACCTGTTATCAGTACATGTTTTCCTTTTACCGTTCGACTGGATGAAACCATCAAAACTTTCCTCATTCCTCAAACTAGCATTTTTAACCTTAACACCGAAAAGGTGAGGCATTGGCTACCTGATCGTTGCTATGAACGCAGAGAATGTTCATCGTGTTCTCCTTCGATAGCAAGCATAGAGACTGAATTTGATAAAGGCTCGTGCCTATACTGTGCCTTACTTAGCATTCCCAGGATATCTTGATAGAAACGAATAAGTTGCTGGCTTTCCTTCTCCCAGTTGAGGTCGTGTTGTACGGCTTCCAGTGCATTACGACGCATAGAAGCGATGGCATCATGATCCGCGAGCATCTCACTGATCGCGGCACCAATATCTTCAGGTTTGAGCGAGGGTACAATTCGTCCTACATTGTAGGTGCGGAGAATATCTGCCACTGCATCAAGCGAAGTAGCGATAACAGGTAGACCAGCCATCAAATATTCAAAGAGTTTGTTGGGCAGGCACATCTTTACATTCAGGGATTGGTCAGGTGAATAAACGATGAGGCCGATATCCGCAGATGCGGTCCACTCTAGCAATTCCTCATAAGGAACTGGTGGAAGGATTTTCAGGCGGTCAGCAACGCCTTCCCTACTAGCAAGAGCTTCTAACTCAGCTGAAGTTGATCCGATATCCTTGCCCATCAGCACGATCACCATATTCCGCTCCAGAAATGCTGCTGCACGGACCAATCTATCAAGTTGACGGTCCGGTTGTATATGGCCCTGGTAGAGGGCAATCCTTGTCTCTGGACCGAGACCTAAATGTCGTCGTAATCGATCATTTCTGGGTACCGATTTATAAGCGGGGATATTGCGGATTAAGGATACCTTTGGATAGTGGTAGCGTTTGCATATCTCATATGCGATAGGAGGTGATACGGTAATAACACCAGCACAGCGCGGCACCATGCCAGCCAGAAGGTATCGTGATACTCTACTCAGGCCACGCCAGCGAATAGTTTTTTCGGCTAGAGGCAGTTCATGAGCATCAAAGATCAGAGGTGTACGACGCAACCATGCTGCAATGTAGCACGCAGGTAACGCCTTTGCATCATGGACATGGTAAATATCTGCCGGAGTCCGAATTAACCGTAGTACGCAGCGAAAGAACATGCAAGCCGCCGTGACGAGAAACCATGGGTTGAAACGCCAGGAATAGTTGAACCAACTTGGCATGATAATGTGTTTCACATGGATGCCATGAATATCTTCTTCAACTGGGCAACTGCGTTCACTCTCTATGTCAACAATGGAGACTGCAAATCCTTCTTGTATGAGTGCCGAAGCCTCGCGTAATACACGGCCATCATTACGTACGCGCTCTAAAACATGCATACACACCTTGATGGGTAACTGCCCTGAGGCAAGGTCTCCATCTACCGAAGTGTCAACACGCGATAGTAGTTTCACAATACAATATCCTCCTATTTATTTATATCCGTTTTTACGATCGAAGCTCTGACTCCAAGATGGAAACTTTCCAAGGATAGCAAGGCAACCAGCGTAGAGAGCTAGAGTTCCAACATGTATACCCCATGCTACATATGTTCCCTGGGAGAGTGCCAGGAAACTACTCCCCACGTAGAGTGCAACACCCACAAATAACGCGATGACAAACCGGCCGATCTCAAAGGGAATGGGATAGATCCGCTGATTTACGATGTAAGCGGCGAGAGCAAGAACGATATATGCAATCAATGTAGAGGCTGCGGCTCCAGTCGCTCCGTAGAGGGGAATTAATACCAAGTTCACTGCGAGATTGACAAGAGCAGCTATAGCTGTGAAAACGGCAGCCAACCATGTTTTGCGCTTCATATTTGTGCCGATATTGAAAACAAAGAAGAATCCATAAAATACAATTGATACCGCAACGATGGGAATAATGAATGATGCGGAGTGATAGGTCGCAGGAAAAAGCCAGTCAAGTAGAAATATACCGACGAGTGATAGACTGTACGCGGCAAAGAGCAGAAACATACTAAACCAGCGAAACATGAGTGCAAAGACCTGGACAGCATCTTTGCGCCTGGCAATAGCAAACATTGTTGTAGGCCAGGCAAGCATGAAAGGTGTGACGATAACAACGGACATAGCCGAACCAAGTGTATAGACCACCGCATACCTCGCTGTTTCGGCAAGTGACGTAAACAGACTGAGCAGGTAACGATCTGAGAACTGCAGTACCCAGTAGGAAACAATATTGAGGATGAGTGGAAGTCCAAAACTTAGAAGATTCCGTACAATATCAATGCGTATTCTGATGCCAGCGTGAAGAATAATGATCGGCATTGTGCAGATAGCCATACAGGCATACCCACTACCATTTGCGATGATTGCCCCAGCAACCCCCCAATGCAGTACACCTACAAGAACAATATTGGCAAGCAGTGTAACTAGCAGGCCGCTGATCGACAGTAATGAGTAGAAAAGTGGACGGTTTTCTGCACGCATCCAAGCCAGTCCAGGAACAGTGAGGTTTTGCATAAGCACAACCCCACCTGCCAGGCTGACAAAGCCGCCGAGTGATGACTGACCGAGCAAGAGTTTTGCCAAAAATGGTGATGTAACGGCTACGACAATGACAGTTGGGATGGAGACGAGACACAGCATTGCCGTTGCAACTGCAACGACATCACGTTTATCATGCTCTGAGGTGTAATCATAGCCGTAGGCACGAAAAAATGCAGAGCCCAGACCCAGTTGAGTAAAACCTGCCGCTAAACTGATGGCCGTGGTCAGAATCGTGAGGATGCCATAATCTGAAGGCGAGAGGTTGTGCGTCAGAAATGGAGAAAGTACCAGGGCGATCAACGGGAGTGCCACAGAGGATAAGGCATAGACTCCAGAACTCTTGATGAGTTTACGTAGCACTGCAACTTGCCCCTCTGCACTAGCTGCGGCAATTTTCTCTGTCTCTATTTTCGTATTAGCCGCATGGTTTGCGTGGCTGGCTGATAAAATCCTTGTAGGTGCCTCATCAATAGGACAGATATTCTCTCCGTACTCTTGACTTGGCAATCCAGTAGTGATATTAACCAGTGCAGGTAATTGATCGTACGTGTCACCGTCAAGAATAGGAGAACGAGGAGTCTCCAATTGATATTGCGCATTTCCATATATGTTTAAATTAATCTTCTTCAAATTCTTCTTCATACTCATCTTCCTACTCAAATAGCCAATTTGTACCGCTCACACGCCACGAGAAGGCATCTTTGTAGATTGCACCAACTTGTGGCAACCACACTTGTTCGTCTAACCTGCCTTAGCGGAGGCTAATTCCTTATCATGCTTCCCTTCCGTGGTGTGACCTACTTGGCTCTTAGAAAGTAACGGAGATGAAAGGATACCCAAAATCACCCACCCTATTGCTGATAAGGGGGGAAGGGTCCAAGCATTGACGCTAAAGCTGTTGAAGCTCAAAGCGATAATGGCTGCTAGTCCTGCAGCAAACAGGCAGCGACTCCTTGGATCGGCCACGATCCAATTGTGTAAAGCCCATCTCATATTTAGCACAAGGATTGCTACAAACACGAATAAAACTGGCAAGCCAGCCATAGCAGCCCACTCCAGATATGAATTATGAGGATGAGCTAAAAGGATCAGTTGCTCTGGTACCATGTAAGGAGCGGCATTCACCAGATATGCCAGGCCTCCCAGGCCAATCCCTGTTAATGGGAAAGCGCTGATGACTCGTAATCCGGTCTGCCATGCGCCAACACGCGATGATAATTCAACAGGATCTGAAGCGTGTTGTAACAAAAGATTCAAATGGGAAGAGAATCCAATAAGCACCACTATTGCGGCAGCAGATAGGCATATCAGGAACTGAGCACGATAGCCCATACCTCCAAGCAGTACTAGAAAGATAACAGCAGCTACAGAGGCAGCTAACCAACTTCCCGCACTATACGTGAAAAGCAACGCAAGGGATATAAGAACGGCTTCAGTAAGGTAAAGAACTTTTGCTAGCGGAGAAGAACTTTCAACAAAGAGCCCTATGGGAATAAAAATTGCCATAGCGAAAAAGGTACCTGCCCAATCAGGGTCTATGAGAAATGATCCGGCACGGGCGACAAATAGATTTCCTGGCAAATGATTATTTGCCATCAGTGCAATATAACTATCATTGCGCGCAGTGCCAAACAGAAAAATGCCAGTCCTATTCTGGATAATCGTGTGTATAGCAACAAGCATGCAATAGAATGAAAAGATTCTGAAGAAAAGCCGGATACTTGCAGGACTTCGCGCAATAATTGTACCCATCCAGTACATTAGCAAGGCACCGAAAATGACATTGGGATAGTAGAATAGAGTATCATAGAGATTAGTCGCTCCTCGGATTGCTGGGATAATAGTTAATCCA
>MNJR01000079.1 GCA_001920415.1 Acidobacteria bacterium 13_1_20CM_3_53_8
CGACCTGCATGTTCACCAGTGCGATTATCAATCGTCGTGCGCGACCGTTGTGATGCTTGATTGTTCGCACTCTATGATTCTCTACGGCGAAGACCGATTCACTCCAGCGAAAAAAGTTGCGCTCGCTCTAGCTCATTTAATCCGCACACAGTATCCGGGAGATTCGTTGAAGATTGTGCTGTTTCACGACTCTGCGGAAGAGTTGCCGATGGCTAAACTGGCTACGACGCAGGTTGGGCCATACCATACGAACACTGCGGAAGGATTGCGTCTTTCGCGCCGCATACTCCAATCGCAGCGCAAGGAGATGAAGCAGATCGTTATGGTCACGGACGGAAAACCGACCGCGTGTTTCATTGATTCAGGAAGCGCATCTACTTACGGACGAAAATCTGCGTGGGCAACGACTGATAGTGAACGTGGCCGCGCGCTCTACAAAAATTCTATGGGCGGCGATCCGCTTGTGATGGCAGAGACTTTCAAGGAAGTTCAGGCGTGTCGCAAGGCCGGTGTCATGATTAATACATTCATGCTGGCTTCGGACTATTATCTTGTAGAATTCGTCAAACAGATGACGGCGATGACGAACGGCAAGGCTTACTTCGCCAATCCTAATAACCTTTCTCAGTTCGTCCTGATTGATTTTATGAAGAGAAGAAGAAGCCGCGTTAAGTGAGAGCGGTAGAACAATCCCGGAAAATTATTCGTTGATAGAAGTGGTCTGATGATTTCAACCCTGAAATCCGAAATCAGCTTTTTATGACGAATGGAGTGCAATCATGTTTTGTCCCAATTGCGGATCGGATGATCGTAGTCGCAGCCAGTTTTGCAGAGCGTGCGGAACGGATTTACGTGTTGTTCGTCAGGGGCTTGAGCATCCAGACGACTTAACGGCTTCGGCTGCTAACGCGCGCGAAGAGATTGGGCGAGCGGTCGCAGCACGCATCAAAGAGCTTTACGACGCAGATGATCTTAAGCGAGTGGCAGAAGACGTGCTGCCTAAGATAGAGAAGTTTCTTGAATCTCCGCACGAGCGTCGCCTGCGTCAGATGCGCGAGGGCGTCATCACTTCTTCGATTGGGCTGGGCGCGGCTCTCTTCTTTTACCTGATGAACATAGCAAAGGGCAGCCCTATATTTTTGGTGGCGCTCGGCGTGACCTGCTTTCTATTAGGTCTGGGCATGATACTCAACGGCATGTTCCTCACTGTGCCGGGACAGCAAGCTCCTGATCGCTCGCTTGATGTAAGTAAACTCGGCGATTTATCTCTCAATGATTCCATCGGACACGCGCTGCCGACATCCAGACATACGAGTTCGGGCGTGCCATCCGTAACGGAGAACACTACGAACCTTCTACCGAACGAACCGGCGCTTGCGTCTAAGACTCGCTTCACGGCTGAGATGTCCGAGAAGGAATCATGAAGTCTAGAGCTTTCAATTGACTAAAGTTCGAGTGCGAGAAATCGAGATGGCTTACGACGTGGCTGGCGATGGCCCGGCGGTCGTGCTGCTGCATGGCTACCCGTTCAACCGCTCTATGTGGCGCGAGCAGGTGAAGGCTTTGAGCGCAGATTACAAAGTAGTAGCGCCGGATTTGCGCGGTCACGGCGAAACGGAAGCGACAAAAAATGCGACGATGTATGAGATGGCGCGAGATGTTGCTGCGCTGTTGGACAAACTGAACATAGAGCGAGCCAGCTTCTGCGGTCTCTCAATGGGAGGCTATGTGACGTTCTCATTCTACAGCCTCTTTTCTTCGCGCGTTCAATCGCTGATTCTAGCGGACACGCGCCCGCAATCTGACGCGGAAGAGACACGACGCGTGCGCCATGAGCAGGCGCAGAAAATTTCGGAAGAAGGAATGAAGGCGGTCGCAGAATCTCTTTTGCAAAAAGTGCTAACGCCTGAAACGCTTCGAGAGAGGCCGGAGATAGTTAGCCGCGTGCGCGAGATGATTCAGGGCACGAAGCCTGAAGGCGCTGTCGCTGCACTGCGCGGGATGGCGGAGAGAAAAGATCATTCTTACCTTCTTGAAAGAATCCTTGCGCCCTCGCTCGTCATCGTAGGCAGCCACGACCAGATAACGCCGCCTGAAGTTGCAGAGAAGATGCGCCGCGACATTCCCGGCTCGCGCCTTGAGATAATCGAAAACGCAGGCCATCTCTCGAACATTGAAAACCCGAATCAATTCAACAACGCCGTCAAAAAATTTCTAGACGCGCAAAGGTGGAGATAGTTTTCAGTTTTTAGTTTTCAGTTTTCAGTTCGCAGAAAAGAGCCGACGGCTTAACTGATGACAAACTAACTGAAAACTGAAAACTAAAAACTGAAAACTGCTTTTATGGAGTCGTGGAAATTCAAGATTGAAGAGCGCGTGCGGTGGGGCGATGTTGACGCGGCGCGTATAATTTTCTACGGCGCTTATATTCGCTTCTTCGAGATAGCCGAGACGGAACTGTTTCGCGCAGTAGGCATGCCTTACAGCCGCATCTTCGACGACATGGACGTGTGGCTGCCGCGCGTGCACCTCGAATGCGATTTTCGTCGGGCTGCTCAGTTGGATGATCTTTTAGAAGTCTCTGTTTACGTCGGGCACTTCGGCACGAAATCAATGCGAATAAATTTTGAAGTTCGCCGCAAAGGCGAAGAACCGCTCGTCGCAGAAGCCCACTTCGTCCTCGCAGCCGTCCGCCGCGACACCTTTGAAACCGTCCCTATTCCCGAAGAATTCAAACGCCGCCTCGCACCATATACGAAGGGATGAAAGAAGAAGGGACGCGGAGACGCGGGGAAGGAATAGAACCGGAAAGCACAAGCATAATGAAAGCAGACAAACGCTCAGCACCTTTCGCCGCGTCTCCGCGTCTCCGCGTCCCCAATGCCTCTCGCGTCCTCTTATTCATCCCTCATCCCTCCGCCCTCATCCCTTCAAAACGGCCAGATGGCGCGACGCGCGAGTTTGCGTTTGAGGTCTGTGTAGCCTTGTTCGCCCGCGACCAGTTCACCCAAGATTTTTCTGATGCCTGTGTGCGCGCGCGCGAACTCGATCATTCTTTCGGTGAAGGGCGCGCCCCAGAAGTTTCCGTAAAAGCGGCGGCGCATCTCTGCGGCTCGCCGCAACTCTTTGCCGAAATCTTCGCGCCAGCGTGACTCGTAGCGTAGCGGATTACCTTCCAAATACGTTTCAGCGAAAAGCTCTGCGCTGCGTAGCGCATAATAAATCCCTTCGCCCGTCACGGGGTCTGCGAAACCTGCGGCGTCGCCCAGTAAAGCCCAACCTTCGCCGCATGTGCGCCTCACGTCCCATGTCTTCACAGTCAAACCCGGAATGCGCGCGGCATAACGATCAGCCGATCTCGCAAGCTCATCTTTAATCCTCGCATCACGCTCACGATCTCGCGCACGCGCGCGCCAGAGATTTGCTCGTTTGTCCTCGCGCATTCGATAGTAGCCGATCATGAAATCCCACAGTATCCGGTCAAGCGAGTCGTGATCAAAAGCTTCCTGCGTCGTAGCAATGCCAAACGAGATGTGATCCACGCGCGGGAAGGCCCAGGCATAACCAGCCCAGTTCGGAAGAAAAGCCACTACGGTTGGCGCGCTCTCGTCAACAGTCTGAGCATCTTGCTCTTTGGCCGAATTACTCCGCGCTTTTGCCGCCGCGCTCTTCGCTACGGGAAGCGGCGCGCGATAACCGAAAGCGACTTCCATCTCCGCAGGAGGCAATGGGCCAGCAAGCTCGCGCGCAATACGACTGCTCGCGCCGTCAGCCGCCACGATCATTGGCCCACTCCACTCTTCGCCGCTCGTCGCTCCGCGCACAGTCCAATTCTCGCTTTCATTCGCCCGTTTTTGAAATGAAACTCTTTCATGGAAAACATGCGCGCCAGCTTCTTTTGCTCTCTCGCGCAGAAAGGAATCGAACGCGCGGCGCGAGTAGATTGCGAATGGCTCGGCGAGCTTCATGTGAAGGCGCTTGCCTGTGGGCGAGTACATCTCCAACTCGTCAACAGTTCGTCCGACGGCTTCCAGAAGATGCGGCCACGCCTTCAAAGCTTTCGATGTAACTCCGCCACCGCATGCCTTCGGCTCGCCCTGTGGTCTTCCATCGAACAATGCTACGCGCACCTTTGCGCTCGCCAACCTTTCAGCCGCGAAAGAACCCGCCGGGCCTGCGCCAACAATCAAAACATCGAAGGTGTTACTCATAATCGCTAAATTTTATTCGGTACATCATAAAGGTCTTCGCGCCTGGCGCGCAATTTCAGCTTGAACGGTTTCGCATGCCGTGTGATAAAATGCGTTCGTTCCCCACAAAAGAATTTTTCGAAGCTTTGACCGCCGCTCGTTTCTGCTTGCGGCGATTGGGGCATTGCTCTTTTCTCTTCGCGCTCGTCTTGAGTGCTTGAAGAAAAGCGCAAGATTTTTTTTGACGCAAGATTGAGAGATGGACGTTAACTCGTTGGTATTCGCAGGGATTGCGCCGCACCCGCCTATCATGGTTCCTGAAGTGGGACGTGAGGCGATTGCCGAAGTGCGCGGCTCAATCGAGGCTATGCGCGAATTGACGGAACGAGTCAAAGCAAGCGGCGCTGAAACTGTCATACTCATCTCGCCACACGCGCCGCTGGACGCGCGCGCATTCGTAGCCTACCATGACGACCCGCTCTACGGAGATTTCTCTAATTTCCGCGCAGCCGACGCAGCCGTCGAAGCGCCGCTTGATGTAGAACTTCTGGAAGCGATTGCGCGCGCAGCTTCGGAAGACGGCTACTCGGTTCTGGGAATCAAAGGCTACGAACTGGATCACGGCACGGCTGTGCCGCTCTATTTTTTGCTCAGAAACGGTTGGAGCGGTCGCGTCGTCGCGCTCGGCTACAATTTTTTATCGAACGAAGATCACATGCGCTTCGGCGCGTGCGTACGGCGCGCCGTGAACAGAAGCGCGCGCCCAGTCGCTTTCATCGCCAGTGGTGACTTGAGTCATCGTCTCAAGCTGGAAGCCCCCGCAGGATACAATCCGCAAGCGCATCTCTTTGACGAAGAGGTCGTCGCCGCGCTTCGCGATTGCGAGCCGCAACGAATCGTTAATATTGATCAGAATTTAAGAAAGCTCGCTGGCGAGTGCGGCTATCGCTCCATGCTCGTAGCATTCGGCGTGACGCAAGAAGACGCTCCATCATGCGAAGTCATTCACTACGAAGCGCCGTTCGGCGTGGGCTACATGGTCGCGCAACTCGCCCGTTCTCAAAAAGCAGAAGTTTCTACAGAGCAACGTGACGAGGTTCATCAAGAAGATTCATCCGATATGGATGAACTGCCTAAGCTCGCGCGCTCAGCCATAGAAACGTTCGTGCGCGAAGGCCGTCGGATAGAAAAGCTCGAAAAACTTTCGCCGCTATTGGAAGCGCGCACTGCCTGCTTTGTCTCAATCAAAACTCTGGACGGGAGCTTGCGCGGTTGCATTGGCACGATTGAACCTGTGAAAGAGACGCTGGCCGACGAGTTAATCGCTAACGCTGTCAATGCCGCGACTCGCGATCCGCGCTTCCCTCCTGTCAAAGAAGATGAATTGCAGAACCTGCGCTATTCCGTTGACGTGCTTCACACGCCGGAGCCAGCGCAATTTGAAGACCTCGACCCGAAAATTTACGGAGTGATAGTTGAAGATGAAAGCGGTCTGCGGCGTGGTCTGCTCTTGCCTGACATAGAAGGCGTCGAGACTGCTCGTCAACAAGTAGAAATAGCCGCGCGCAAGGCTGGTATAGTTTCAAATACGCCCCTTAAGCTTTCGCGCTTTCGCGTCAAACGCTTCCGCGAAAAACGACGCACTAATTAAACAAACCAGGGAAGGAGCATACAAAATGTCAAAGGATAATCCAGTGCAATCCAGTATCTCGGAACGAAATGAAGACCCGGAGTTGAAACCGGACGCGACGCCGAATCCGGTCGAGGAGCTAAACCCGGCCAACGATAAGCGCTCGCTCGACTATGGAGAGTCGGGCCAATTCGCTCATGGCGGTTACTACAATCAACAGGGCGTCAATGAATCGAATCGCATTGACCTGGACGAGCAGGTAGATTCTGCATTAAACAAAGATAAGGCATAAGCCTTCTTGTTTTAAGAAGAAAAAAGGCCGCTGCATACACAGCGTATGCAGCGGCAAGATTCACAGGAGGAAAAGGAATTTCAGTTTACTGGAGGAAGCGCAGTGTGTCAAATAGCGCCTCACCGCGCTCTCCCTTTTCATCTCAAGCTAAACGTCTAAGTTCTTCACATCAAGCGCGTTGTCTTCAATAAAGCGTCTGCGCGGCTCGACCGCATCTCCCATCAGCACAGTGAAAATCTGATCCGTTTCCACGGCGTCGTCAATCTTCACCTGCAAAAGCGTGCGCTTCTCCGGGTTCATTGTGGTCTCCCATAACTGCTCTGGATTCATCTCGCCCAAGCCTTTGTAGCGCTGAATCGTGATATCCTTTTTGGCCGCAGCCAGCACTCGCTCAAGAAGCTCTTCGCGCGTCTGCACAACCTCGCTCGTCCCGTTTTCGCCTACGACAAAAGGAGATGAGAGCTTGTCTTCAAGCGCCATGTAAAGCTCCACGGCCTTGTGGAACTCGACGTAACTTGCCAGATTCCAGTCAATGATTACGCTCGTGCCGGAATCCGACGTGGTCTCTATCTCCCACATACCGTGCTCTTCGTCTTCTGTGAGGTCAGTCTTGTAACGCTCTTCGGCCAGCGCGCCTTCCAAACGGGCTATGTAATCTTCATCCTCGAAGACTGCGCGTAATGTCATGCCTTCTTCGCGCAGTACGCCTTCAGCTCCACCCAATGCTTCGAGCAGGATATTGAGCATTCGAGCGTCATTGCCCAGACGGCGAGCCGCCTTCTCGCAGTAGCGCTTGAATTCGACCATTTGCTCAAGCGCCTTTGCCAGATCGCGCCCTTCCACGACCACTTTAGAGTCTTTCGACTTCACTTTCATGTCCGCGGTCGCCTGCCGCATCAGGAAGCGAACCATAGAGCGCTCGTCCTTGATATACTCCTCCTTCTTACCCCGCTTTACTTTGAACAGCGGAGGCTGAGCAATGAAGACGTGACCTCGCTCGACAAGCTCAGGCATCTGTCTGTAGAAGAAGGTCAGGAGCAGAGTGCGTATGTGTGAGCCGTCAACGTCCGCATCCGTCATCAAGATGACCTTGTGATAGCGGAGCCTGTTGGCGTCGAAATCCTCTTTGCCTATGCCTGTTCCCAGCGCAGTAATCAAGGCTTTTATCTCGCCGTGACCCAGCATCTTGTCGAAACGAGCCTTCTCGACGTTCAAGATTTTACCCTTTAGCGGCAAGATGGCCTGATTCTTTCGGTCGCGTCCCTGCTTGGCTGAGCCGCCCGCTGAATCGCCCTCTACTATATAAATCTCGCAGAGCGCAGGATCGCGCTCCTGGCAATCTGCCAGCTTTCCGGGAAGCATGGTTGAATTTATTGCTCCCTTGCGCACTATCTCGCGCGCCTTGCGAGCAGCTTCGCGCGCGCGAGCGGCGTCAACGGCCTTGCCAACAATCTTGCGCGCGACCGTAGGGTTCTGCTCGAAATACTCTGAGAGCCGCTCGTTAAGGAACGATTCGACAGGCCCTTTCACATCCGAGTTGAGCTTGCCCTTGGTCTGTCCCTCGAATTGCGGCTGCGGCAGTTTGACGGAGACGACCGCGACAAGTCCCTCGCGCACGTCGTCGCCCGAGAGAGAACTTTTGAAGTTTTTGGCAAGACCGCTCGATTGCGCGTAGTTATTGATCGTGCGGGTCAGAGCCGAGCGGAAGCCAGAAAGGTGGGAACCGCCGTCAATTGTGTTGATGTTGTTGGCGAAAGAATAGACCTTTTCGTCGTAAGCGTCATTGTACTGAATGGCTATCTCGATTGAAAGATTGTCGCCCGTCCTTTCAAAGTAGAGCGGCTTGTCGTGCAGGACGCTCTTGTTCTTATTCAGATGCTTTACGAACTCTGCAATTCCGCCTTTGTAGTAAAACTCGTGCGAGCGCTCTGTCTCTTCGCGCTCATCGCGTATGGTGATGCGAATGCCTTTGTTGAGAAAAGCTTTTTCCCTAAGACGCTCGGAGAGTTTGTCAAAGCTGAACTCTGTCGTATCAAAAATCTGCGAGTCAGGCTTGAAGGTAATCTTCGTGCCGCGCTTACGAGTCTTGCCCGTCTCTTTCAGCTTCATGACGGGGATGCCACGCTCGTACTCCTGCTCGTAGGTCTTGCCATCGCGCCAGATTTCCAGACGGAGCGTTTCAGACAGGAAGTTGACGCACGAGACGCCTACGCCGTGCAGACCTCCAGAAACCTTATATGCGTTTGTGTCGAACTTGCCGCCCGCGTGAAGCTTGGTCATCACGACTTCAGCGGCGCTGCGTTTCTCTTGCTTATGATAATCAACGGGGATACCGCGCCCGTTATCAATGACTGTGATCGAATTGTCCAGATGGATTGTGACTTCAACCGTGTCGCAGTATCCTGCCAGAGCCTCGTCAACGGAATTGTCAACGACTTCGTAAACGAGATGATGCAGGCCCAGATCGCCGGTCGAGCCAATGTACATGGCGGGGCGCTTGCGCACTGCGTCACGGCCTTCTAGAACCGTGATCGCCGTGGCATCGTAAGCCGCCCCTTTCTTCTTCTGTAATGTTGATGGTGCTGTTGCCAAACCAGTCTCCTCTTCGTAAAGGCTGCTCATAAAATTCTCTTCTTAATTGATCGGGAGCGACGTTCAGTAAAACAGCCCGCCGAACGCCTCTTCAGTTAGATGCTTTCCGAGGTGGTTGCGGCTGACCGAATGACCTCTTTTTCAGGCTCATCCGCGCGGGCCGCGCCACCCTGAATCTGATACACATTTGCACCAGCTACGAACCGCTCCACTAGGCTCTCTTTCGATGTCGTAATGAACGTCTGAGTACGGCCTTCAAGGTATTCAAGCAAGTAGTCAATGCGTTTCCTATCCAGTTCCGCATCCACGTCATCTATGAGGAAAAGCGGATACTCATTATGCCAGGAATAATATACCGAAATCGCCGCTAAGTCAAGTATTATCAATGCGCTACGCTGTTGACCCGAGCTTCCAAAAGCGCGTATATCACGCCCGTCAAAAAGGATTTCAAGATCATCTCGGTGAGGGCCTATAAGCGAGTACCCGGCATTGATTTCGGCTGGCAGACGAAGTTGAAGACGCTCCGAAATTAGCGCTTCGTAATCGCTCAAATCGCCCTTGCCTTCGAGCGAAGAGACATAACGAATTGTGACCTCTTCGCGTTCGAAAAGTCGTCGCTCTAAAGCTTCAATCAGACGTTGGACATAGCCTGTTCGATGACTGTGAATCTCCGCGCTCAAACTTATGAGCTGTTCGTTCCAGGGAGCAATGATTTCCGCCGCCTGCTCAACACTCATCTCCAACTCTGAAGCATCTTGCAGGAGGCGATTCTTCTGCTTGATGACGCGGTTGTAATCGGAGAGCGTCTGCACGTAAGCAGGATGAAGAGCCACCACGCCGCGATCCAGAAACTTTCGCCGCGCTTCCGGTACGCCGCGCACGATCTCTAGATCATCTGCGGTGAATGAAACTATGTGAAGTTGACTTAGATAACGGGCGACTGATTCGCGCTTGCCGTTTACAGTGATTGACTTGGTGTTGCTTTGAAGTGCGACGGATAGTTCTCTGTGAACTTCGGCGCTTTCTGCCACGCTGCCGCGCACTACGGCCAGGTCTTCACCGAAGCGAATTGATTCTTGAAGCTTTTGCGTGCGAAAGGATTTCGTGGTAGCGAGTACGTAGATGGCTTCGAGCCAATTTGTTTTTCCCTGCCCGTTATCGCCGTAGATGATATTTAGGCCGCCACCCCAGGAGATTCTGCCGCTCAAATTTCTGAAATTATGAACTTCAAGCCATTCGAGCAGCATAGATAAATTTTAACACATCTGAAGCTATCTCGTCGCGCGCATGGACGTTTATTTTTGCTTCATCAAATAGAAAAAGAAGCGCCTTTGAGAGATTCAACAAAGACGCTTCTTTTGAAATTCGGTACAGGTTCGTCTAAAGCTTTGTCAGATACGCATGGGCATGATGATGTATTTATATTCATAGTCCGGTTCTGACGCAGGGCGAAGCTGCGCTTGAGAGTTTCCGTCCTTGAACTCGAAGGCGACTTGCCCCTCGCCCATGACGTTTAGGAAGTCTTGCAGATACTGTGCATTGAATCCTATCTCGGCCTCGTCGCCGTTGTAATCAGTCTCGACCACTTCGAGCGCCTCTCCCTCTTCAGCGTTCTGTGAACTGATCTGAAGTTGGTTCGGAGCTAGACGAAAGCGTATGGCGTGAGAGCGGTCGTCGGCCATGAGAGCTACGCGGCGTATGGCCTGATTCAGTTGCACGCTATCGAAGACGACAGACTTATCGTTAGACTTTGGCATCACCATCTCGTAGTTCGGGAACTGACCTGAAAGCTTGCGCGAGATTAGAAGGTGCGGCCCAACCTCAAAGTAGATGTGGTTCTCGTCCGAGCCAAGACTTATCTCGCCTTCGTAGCCCGCAGTAAGCTTGGTCAGTTCTGCCAGCGTCTTACGGGGTATAAGGGCGTCCATAGCCTCCGTAGAGCCGTTTTTCCCTAAATCCTGACGCGCTATGTAGGCCAGGCGATGCCCGTCCGTTGTGACCATCTTAGCGCCCGATTTGTCTAGGATGAATTTCGCGCCGGAGAGCGTGTAACGCGACTCTTCCTGCGTGATGGCGAAGATGGTGCGGTCAATGAAGGATTTAAATATATCCGCCGGAAGTTTCGTCGGCGCAGATTTGAAGCTTGGCACTTCCGGGAACTGGTCACGCGCAACACCGGCTACTTTGAAATTAGAGCTCTGGCACTTGACCGTGACCCACTCGTTCTCCTCTTTGCGAAAGCTCACGGGCGCGTCCGGCAAAAGGCGCGCGATGTCGAAAAGCTTTCGCGCCTGAACGCACATTGTACCCGGCGTCTTAATCTCGGCCTCAGTCTCGCACCGGATAGTAATGTCCAGGTCTGTGCCTATGATTCGGATTGTGTTCTCGCCGACCGATTCGATGAGAATGTTTGAGAGAACAGGGATGGTATTCTTCTTCTCGACTACCCCTTGGACGAAACCCAGTTCTTTCTGAAGAGTGTTCTTGCTAATAACGAATTCCATTTAAAACTCCTCTAAGCAATTGATATTTGAATTCTATACTCCACCAATTTTCTAACATCAAGCCGCGCCTTTTACTATTACTAATTAATTAATATATATCTATTTATATATAGTAGTAGTAGTAGTGCCTGTGGAAATGTGGAAAAGTCAGTTTACTGTTGATGTCAAAGGAATTGTTTTCCACAGCGGTTGTGGAAAAGATTGTGGAAAACTTTTCTCAACTGTGGAAAAGAAACTCTTCCATAAAGTTTTCCACATTTCCACAGGCATAGTTTTAAGTGATCCTGTGGAAATGTGGAAAACTCAAGGCTAAATGTTAAGTACAAAGAACTAAGCCTAAAACGGCATTGTGGAAAACTTTCCTTCGAAAGCCCTTTAACTACTTGCAAAGATTGTCCATAAGGTCGCTCACAACCCTGTGGAAATTTGGGTCCTTCAAAACCAGCGCTCCAATCTTGTCAACGGAGTGGATCACGGTCGTGTGATGCTTGCCTCCGAACTCACGACCTATCTCCGGGAAGCTATGTTTCGTCAACCTCTTGCACAAGTACATAGCTACCTGTCTGGGCACGGCAATCTGTCGCGCGTTGCTCTTTGATTTCAGTTCGTCAACGCGCAACCTGTAATGATTGGCAACGGCCTGCTGAATCTGTTCCATAGTAATTCCGGCAGGCTGGTCGTCCTCTGCAATATTGCGAATAGCGTCCTGGGCGAGCATCTTCGAGATGGGCACGCCGCGCAATGACGCAATAGCAACGAGACGAACGAGTGAGCCTTCCAATTCGCGTATATTGCTTTTAACTTTGCTGGCTATGAAGAAGGCCACATCGTCTGGAAGTTGAACGCCGTCCAGATCAGCCTTGCGTTTGAGAATTGCCACCTTGGTTTCAAGGTCGGGCGGTTCCATGTCAGCTATCAGTCCCCATTCGAAACGAGAATGCAGCCTCTCTTCAAGAGTCGGAATCTCGCGCGGCGGACAGTCAGAAGTAATCACGATCTGCTTCTGCCCGTCGTAAAGCGCATTGAAAGTGTGGAAGAACTCTTCCTGCGTTCGCTCCTTGCCAGCCATGAACTGTATGTCGTCCATCAGGAGGACATCAATCGAGCGATATTTCTCACGGAAAGTCTGAGCCTTGTCATAGCGGATAGCGTTAATCAACTCATTCATGAACTTCTCGGCAGAGATATAGGATAGGCGCAGGTGGCGGTTGCGCTCCTTTATTGCATGACCCGCCGCATGCATCAAGTGGGTTTTCCCTAATCCCACACCACCATATATATATAGTGGGTTATAGGTTTTGCCAGGTGCTTCCGCAATAGCTAGAGCCGCTGCGTGTGCGAACTGATTGCAGGAGCCTACTACAAAAGTCTGGAACGGATATTTCGGGTTGAGCGAAAGCTCAATCGGCTCTATATCAACGCAAGTTTTCGCGCCCGGCGTCAGCCCATCAGAGACCCATTACCTGTCGTCTCCTTAAGCTTATACTCTCCCGCCTCTTTAATTGACTCTTCAGAATCCGGCTGCGCGGCGTGTTCTTCGTCCTCCTCGATCATCCAGTCAACGTGATATTCGGCTAAATTCAACTCTTCGAGCGATTGATCTAGAACTTCCGAATAGTTAGAGCTGATCCAGTCTTTTATCACCTGATTCGGGGCACGCAGGTGCAAGACGTGCTCCGCGTTGTCACAGCCTTCAAATCGTATCGGGCGAAACCACGTCTCGAAACTCTGTCGGTTCAGCCGCTTCTCAACGGCATGCAAAATGTTGCTCCAAATTCTATTCTCAATCGCAGTACTCATAATTTTGACCGTCCTGTCTCCAGAAGGGTTGACGTTTACGACGCAGACGCAAAGCCGTCACAAAACGATACGCCGTTTCCACCTTTA
Source organism: Acidobacteria bacterium 13_1_20CM_3_53_8 (assembly GCA_001920415.1). Lineage (GTDB taxonomy): Bacteria > Acidobacteriota > Blastocatellia > Pyrinomonadales > Pyrinomonadaceae > 3-1-20CM-3-53-8. Next base: position 13,096 of record MNJR01000079.1, read on the forward strand.
CCTCTCAACCATTTTCTTGAGTGATATAGCGGAAGGTGTTGAAAAAGCACCCGCTTGGGATAATTCACCGCCCAGTGCCCTCGTTTTTCCACAGGGTTTTCCACAGCCCTGTGGAAAACAAATTAAGACTTAAAGTAATGCTTTAAGTATTTCTTTTTCAACAACTTACAGCGATAAGATTCATCCGAAACGGCGCGGAGACTAGCACAATATAAGGCGAGAAGCAAGAGAAATCCACAGGCTTTGAAAAATATTTTTTAGAGGCTGTTGAAAGTCCTATTTTTGTTGGTTTTTTCGTTTTGACTATCTCCAGCAAATTCCGCAAAAGGACTGTTTTAGAACAGTCAGCTGAACAAATAAAAATAGTTTGAGCAAAGCTTTTTCATAAAAATTGCTCTATACATTTCAAAATTCTTGTCTCGTATGCCCGGCTTTCTTGACAGAAAGCCTCTGCGAAGTTAGTCTTACCCTTTTCGTTTAGCTGGAGAATTATCAACTATGCCGAAGAGAACCTTTCAACCGAACAATCGTCGCCGTGCTAAGACACATGGCTTCCGCGCACGCATGGCGACCAAAAATGGTCGTCTGGTGCTGAAAAGACGGCGCGCTAAGGGGCGTAAACGCCTGACCCCGTCCCATTACTAGGATTTTCACGGAAAAGCTTGTCTAAGCAGTTACACCTTCGCAATTCGGAGGAGTTTCGAGTCGTTTATGGGCAAGGCATACGATACGACAGCCGCCTGTTTACGGTTTTCGTACTTCCGAATTGTCTGGCGCATCATAGATTTGGCTTAACAGCCTCCCGGAAAGCTACAGGCAATGCCGTGGAGAGAAATCGCTCCAAGCGGTTGCTACGTGAGGCATTCCGTTTGAGCGCCGGAAAACTTGCTGACTTGCAAAAAAAATACGATTGGGTGCTGAACGCACGGCGCTCGATTTTGCAGGTTAAGGTAGGGGCAGTGCTTGAGGAGTTTCAGCAGATCGTAGAACTGGTGGCGGATAGAGAGCAGAAGTCTTAGAGGTGTAGGAACGATGCGATTTGTTCTGATTACCTTGTTAAAGTTTTACAAGCTCGCTGTCTCGCCTCTGCTTCCCCCTTCGTGCCGTTTTGTTCCAACGTGCTCTGAGTATGCGAGCGAAGCGATTGAGCGATATGGTGCTCTGCGGGGAAGTTGGATGGGAGTGCGACGCGTGCTGCGTTGTCATCCTTTTCATCCAGGAGGCTACGATCCTGTAAAGTGAAATGCAGGAACCGTGCGCGCTTTGACTATCTAATGGTGTGCGGCCACTGAATAATAGTTTTGAATTCGTAAATTAAATCAGATGCAAAAGCGCTTTATTCTCGCTCTTATCATTTCAACGGCGATTTTGATTGGGTGGACTTACCTGTTCCCCGCCAAGCCTACGCAGCCGAGCAATAATTCCAACACGCAGCAGGCCGCTAATAATTCGCCTACGCCGCTCGTGCAGCCCGAAGCGACACCATCACAGCAGCAGCAGACTGCACAGCCTGAAGTTTCTGTTTCCGACAACACGCCCCAACGCAAAATCATAATCAAGTCTCCGCTGTACGAAGCGGAGTTGAATACTAAAGGCGCGGTTGCCACAAGCTGGGTCGTTAAGAAGAACAAATCATCGGGTGTGCCTCTCTCCTCGGCGGGTGGAAGCAGGCAGAACCCTCTACCGCTTCAGCTCATCTCTCAAGAAGGCGTTCAAAGAGGCGAAGCGCCGCTCCGTGTTGTTACCGACAACGAAGACGTGAATAAGGTTCTCGCTTCAAGAAACTACAAGCTCAATGGAGCGAGTGACGACGGCAGCGATTTTGTAGTTGATCTTCCATCGGGAGTGAGACGGCTTGAGTTCACACTTCATGATGATGCTACGCACGTTGATATTGTCAAAACTATTACCTTCAATGCTGATAGCTACAGCGCGCTCCTGGAAGTGAAACTCACGCGTGACGGTCAGACAATTCCACAGGCGAAGCTCACAATAGGGCCAAGCATTGGCGACCAGGGCATCACGCATTACACATTCTATTCCGTCGCGCCCGAAGGCATAGCAGTAGTTGATGAGAAGAGAGCAAGCGGCCTTCAGGCAAAGACGATTAATGAGAATAAGCAGAGTCCAGATCACCTTGCAGTTAACGGCGAAGTTGGCTGGGCAGGTGTCGGTGATACTTACTTCGCTATGCTCGCCGTGCCTTCTAAAAAACTTTCCGGCCTTGAGTATAGAACAACAAAATACGAGCAGGACATTGCGGACGGAAAGAAAGAGCCTCGCTATCTTGTCACTGCTTTAGTTCCGATTCCAACTGATGGCTCGGTTACGAGTCTTTATGTTGGGCCAAAAGATGTCTATCTTTTGAATGCAGCCAGCGCTGAGATTAGCGGCATTGTGAATCGGCCAGTTGATCTTGGTCAGGCGATTGACTACGGTTGGTTGAGCTATCTTTCGCGTCCTCTTGCCGCTCCTATACTTTGGTCTATCAAGCACTTATATCAATTGACGGGCAGCTATGGTCTGGCAATCATTATCTTCACTATTATCATTTATTCGCTTTTCTTCCCCTTAAAATGGCAGTCTTCTAGGAAGATGAAGAAGGCGCAGAAGTACGCGCCGCGCATGAAGGAGTTGCAGGAGAAGATCAAGGGGATGAAGCAGAGCGACCCGCGTTTGAAAGAGCTTCAAGTGGAGCAACTGCGTTTGATGAAGGAAGCGAATCCGCTCGGCGGCTGCCTTCCGCTTCTCATTCAGATGCCGTTTCTCTTCGCGCTCTATCGCGCAATAACAATCTCGATTGATTTTCGTCAGGCAACTTTTCTCTGGATTCCAGACCTTTCGGCTGCGGAGCCAACATTCATTCACATCCTGCCGCTTCTCATGGCAGGTTCTATGATAGTTCTACAGGTTATTACGCCAGCGCCTTCTACAGACCCTATGCAGCGTTGGATGATGGCGATAATGATGCCGCTGCTGATGCTATACATGCTGTGGAGCGCGCCCGCAGGTTTGCTCGTCTACTGGTTGGTAGGAAACGTAGTGGGCTTCAGCCAGCAGTTCCTCATTAATCGCATGACGAAGTCGGAAGATGATCAGGGGCCGCCGGAGAAAAAACCTGAGAGGGCTAATAGCAAAAAGTTGAGCGCGGCGCGGGCTTCATAAGCTACGGTCGGTTGTGATTAAATATTCGCTTCAATTCAAAAGGAGCGAGCCTGAAGATGAAAGAAGTTTGCACAGAAGCGCAGGAATTTCTGAACGCAGTTTTCGAGAGCGTTGGCCTTAAGCTACACGCTGACGCAGAGGATGCCGCGGACGGATGCTTGCTGAAGATTGACGGCGATGACTCTTCGTTTTTAATGAGCGAAGGCGGTGAACTTTTAGATTCACTTCAGCATCTCGTTTATCAATCTGTAGCTCGCAATCTTCCGCGAGGCGAGCGCATCACTTGCGACGCCGAGAACTTTCGTTCGACACGTGATGCAGAGCTTCGCGCAATGGCTCGTCATGCAGCCGAGCGTGTGCGTAAAACCGGAGAGGTGTTCACGTTTGGGCCAATGATCGCCAGCGAGCGTCGCGTAATTCATCTTTCGCTGGCAGACGAAAAAGATTTGCAAACTGAATCGGTAGGTGAAGGCCCGACTCGCAGATTGAGAGTGAGTCCGAAGTCCGGCGAATAAAAAATTCCTGCCTCATCTTTCTCATTTCTCTTCGCAGTGCATTCGACAGACACAATCGTCGCTCTATCAACTCCGCCAGGTCGCAGCGGTATCGGCGTCATTCGCTTGAGTGGAAAAGGCGCGCTCGACATCACGCGCTCGCTTGTCAGAGACGAAGATTTTAATCCCGAACCCAACCACGTAACTTTGAAAAAAATCCGTGACCCGGAAAATGATGAAGCTATAGATCAATCGCTTATAACTTACTTCAAAGCTCCACACTCTTTCACTGGTGAAGACGTAATAGAATTAAGTTGTCATGGCTCGCCTGTTCTTCTACGCCAGATTGTTGACCTGATTCTACGCCTTGATGCGCGCGCCGCAGACCCTGGCGAATTTACTTTGCGCGCTCTGGCTAACGGTCGGATGAATTTGAGTCAGGCGGAAGCTGTGCGCGATCTCATCAACGCGCAAACTCACGCAGCGGCGCGCCAGGCTGTGCGACAATTGGGCGGGGAACTCTCGTCACGCCTTCAGCCTATTAAAGATTCTTTGCTCGAAATTATCGTTAGACTCGAATCGTCACTCGAATTTGTAGAAGATGATTTGCCTTCAATCGAAACCTCTCACATTAGTTCAAAAATTTCTAACATAGCAGACTATGTAATGAACTTGGCCGCTACTTTCCGCGCCGGGCGGCTCTTACGAGAGGGGATTAAAGTGACATTGGTTGGCCGCCCGAACGTCGGTAAGTCTAGTGTTTTCAATGGTTTGCTGTCGTCGGATAGAGCTATAGTGACGGATATTCCAGGTACCACGCGCGACAGTTTAAGTGAACTTATAAGTTTAGAAGGTGTGCCGGTTCTCTTAACTGATACAGCAGGCATTCGCAGTTCCGATGACAAGGTAGAGAGTCTTGGGGTCGAGCGCACACGGCGTGCTATGGCCGACGCCGACCTTGTGATTGTCGTCTTAGACAGTTCAGAACCCTTTAATGCTGAAGATAATGAAGCGCTCGATTCAGTTGCCGATAACCTGCATCTTATAGCTCATAATAAAAGTGATCTTCTCTTCTTTGAAAATAACAACATAAGTGAGATTGCTCATGGTGCTAGAGCTATAATCAATGTTTCAGCAAAAACAGGAGCTGGGCTAGATGCGCTTCGTGAAGCTATCCTTGAACCTTTCGCAATATCTGACATATATGATCCGGGCGTTTTGATAACAAATGCGCGCCATTTTGATCTGTTGCAGCGCACGCACAATGAGCTTATAACTTCTAATGAAGTTCTGGATGAAGGGCGAAGTGAAGAGCTTATTCTTGTTGGCCTGCACAATGCTTTGCGCTTTCTAGGCGAGATTACTGGCGAGACTACTACAGAGGATATTCTGTCGCAGATATTTTCGACCTTTTGCATAGGGAAGTAGCTATGAGTTTTGATGAGAAGTTTGATGTGATTGTCATAGGCGGAGGCCATGCTGGGTGTGAAGCTGCTTCAGCCGCCGCTCGTATGGGTGTGCAAGCTGCGCTTGTCACTTTGAATCTGGATTTAATAGGCCAAATGTCATGCAATCCCGCCATTGGCGGCATCGCAAAAGGTCATCTGGTGCGTGAGATTGATGCTCTTGGCGGAATTATGGGCAGAGTTATTGATCGCACGGGCATTCAATTTCGCTTACTTAATCGCTCAAGAGGCCCCGCCGTCCAGTCTCCAAGGGCACAGGCCGATCGCTCGCTTTATCGCACTGAGATGCGTCGTGCTCTGGAAGCTACCCCTAACTTACATCTACGGCAAGGCATGGTCATTGATCTAATTGTCAAAGACAAGAAGATACGTGGCGTTGAATTACAAGACTCAAGACGACTTCGTTCTGACGCTGTTATTATTGCTACAGGAACTTTTCTTAATGGGTTAATTCATACAGGTAAAAGAACTTACACGGCGGGTAGAGCAGGTGAGCCTGCATCCATTGAACTAGCTCAAAGTCTTAAGGGATTAGGTTTTAACGTAGGTAGACTTAAAACCGGGACTCCTCCAAGACTTGACGGTAGGACAATTGATTGGGATAGTTTCGAGCCGCAACTTCCTGATGAAACTCCGGTTCCCTTCTCTTTTTCTACAGACCGTATAGAGCAGGATCAAATCACATGTTATATCGGATACACTAATCACGCTATTCACCAAGCTATCCGTAACAATTTACATGAATCGCCTCTTTATTCAGGCAAAATTAAAGGTATCGGCCCTCGCTATTGTCCCTCTATAGAGGATAAAGTTGTCAAATTTGCTGATAAGAACAGGCACCAACTTTTTTTAGAACCTGAAGGGCATCACACACATGAAGTTTATCTGAATGGTTTCTCCACTTCTTTGCCTTCTGGTCTACAGCAAGAGTTAGTTAATATGATACCGGGTCTCGAAGAGGCCTGTATAATTCGTCCTGGGTATGCTATTGAATATGATTATATTGATCCGCGTGAACTTAATCCTTACCTAGAAACTGCTAAAATCAAAGGACTTTTTCACGCCGGACAGATTAACGGAACCACAGGTTACGAAGAAGCCGGATGCCAAGGGCTTCTTGCCGGTATTAATGCAGCTCTAAGTGTCTCTGGGCGCAGTGGCTTCAGACTTAGGCGGGAAGAGTCTTATATTGGGGTTCTGGTTGATGATCTAATTACTCAGGGAGTGGATGAGCCTTATCGCATTTTTACTTCACGGGCTGAATTTAGGCTAGCTCTCCGGCATGATAATGCTGATGAACGTTTAGAAAATTATGGTCGCTCACTAGGTCTTATCGGTGATTGTGATTGGGAAAGATTTAATAGTAAACGAGATCGCATTTCGCGATTGAAATATGCACTTGAAAATACACGTCTTAAACTATCAGATGCGCAATTTCATTCCCTTTCTTTTCTGTTCGGCTCTTCACTCACACCTATAACTTTATCTCAACTTGCCCTGAGACCTAATATTTCTTCTGACTTCATTTTTGACCTACTACCATCTAATATCAGGACTGAGATCAATTTAATAGAGCTTGAGTCTGCTCTGGCTGACCTCCTTTACAAGGGTTATATTGATTCTTTAAGAAACAATCTTCACCGAGTTTATCAACATGATTCTTTGAAAATTCCTTCAGACTTCAATTTTCGCTCTGTTAGTGGTCTCTCTCATGAAATGGTTGAAAGATTTGAACGTGCTAACCCCAGAACTTTTGGGGAAGCTCGCCGCATCCCGGGACTTACATCTGCTTCTTTATCTACCCTCCTAGTTTTTCTCAATAGTCAACAAGCTTAATTTCAATATGTTTCACGTGTCACGGACAGAACTTTAGAACATAAAAGGTGGCACGTGAAACATCGCAAAATAAAATTTCTAGCCAAAAAGGCTTTAAGACTATCACCAATTCACAAAATTGTGGCGTAGCGTCGAATGTTGTGCTAGTTTAGCAAGCCGTCCGACGTTTACACTGATAAGGGCCTATGCAATGGCTAAAATCATCGCTGTAGCAAATCAAAAGGGTGGTGTTGGAAAAACTACTACTGCTGTTAATTTAGCTGCGGCTCTTGCTGTTGCGGAAATGAGGACGCTGCTTGTAGATGCAGACCCTCAGGCTAATGCGACTTCAGGGGTTGGTATTCAAAGAGGCAGTTTTCGGCGAAGCCTTTATCACGCAATAGTTTTGGGTGAGCAACTTGATAACATCATTCATTCGACAGAACTTCCTCTTTTAAAAGTACTTCCATCCGATAGAAATCTTGCTGGCGCAGAGATAGAACTGGTTGAAATAGAGAAGCGTGAATATAAGCTGCAGGAACTTCTGCAAAAGGTTCGAAGTGATTATGACTATGTAATAATTGACTGTCCTCCCTCGCTTGGTTTACTGACTTTGAATGCTCTGACTGCAGCCGATTCTTTAATAGTACCAATTCAGTGTGAATACTACGCACTAGAAGGTGTAACTGAACTATTCGATACCCTCGCCAGAATTCGCCGCCTCCTGAATCCCGGTCTGACCATAGAGGGGCTTTTGCTTACAATGTATGACGAGCGCACTAATCTCTCGTCGGCTGTAGCATCTGATCTCAGGGATTTCTATGGCCAACAAGTTTTTGAAACGTTAATCCCTCGAAATGTACGATTGGCAGAGGCTCCTAGTTACGGTAAGCCTATTATTCTCTATGATATACGGTCGCGCGGCGCGGAAAGTTATCTTCTGCTTGCGAAGGAGGTCATAGCACATGACAAGAAGAGTACTAGGGCGGGGTTTGAGCGCACTGCTGTCGGCGGAGTCAACGGCGACTTCGGAGGAGGAACTTCTCCAAATTGATATAGACCTTATAGAACCTAGCCCGGCTCAGCCACGCACACATTTTGATGAAGATCGTTTAGAAGAGCTTGCTCAGTCCATACGCTCTAACGGTATAGTTCAACCCCTGCTTTTACGACGCCATGGCGCTCGTTATCAACTGGTGGCCGGTGAAAGAAGGTGGCGGGCTGCACAGCGAGCAGGCCTACAACGCGTTCCTGCTGTAGTTCGAGATATTCCGGATAATAAGCTATTGGAATTGGCTCTCATCGAGAATATACAGCGTCAAGAACTTAACCCCATTGAGGAAGCACATGCCTATAAAAGGCTCATTGAAACACTGGGCCTCACGCAGGAAGTGGTCGCTCAGCGGGTAGGTCGTGATCGCTCATTCGTGACCAATTACTTGCGCCTGCTACGTCTGCCTGAAGATATACAGCGCTTAGTCGAAGAAGAGAAGATTTCCATGGGGCATGCGCGTGCATTGTTAGGAGTGGATGATCCTGATATACAGCGACGCGTAGCCAAAAATGTTATAGATCAATCCCTTTCAGTGCGTGAAACTGAGAGAGCCATAAAACGCATAATCGCAGGAGCAAGTCCTTCGATTGCTACAACTCCTCCGGCCAAGCGCGATGATGCGAACATACGAGCTGCTGAGATTAAGCTACGACGCCGTCTGGGTACTCAGGTGAAAGTTATACCTAGCCAATCTGGCCCTGGCGGTAAAATCGAGATTGAGTACTATAACGATGGGGATTTAGACCGCATATACCAGCTTCTGGTTAGCGCTCAGGAGACGAATGTATCTTGATGCTCATAAATTGATACAACCAAATCTAAGCGAAAAGCCATTTTAGGAAGTTAATGCTTCCAAGAGATGCCACTACTTTCCTTAATAAAATATAGTGGGATAGATCCTCATTGCGTTGTGGTAGAAAGTAAAACGAACTAGATTTTCGTGAAAACTCACTTGTGAGCGCAGCATAAATTGCTGGATTGTAGATGTTAGATGGTATAAATGATTTTAGTGTCCGCGTAACATGTACTAGCAAATGAGGACGGGAGATAACCAGCCCGTTTTTCATAAGCAAGCTTTCCCTGACCTTGTGCTTGCAATTTGAATTAACGATTAGAGTCAACAATTATCGGCACTTTGATTAGAAGTTGACTGCTCCCCTCTTGCCTTGACGATGTAAGAAGCTGCGTGTTAGACTCGCAAGCTTTTGACACATTTAGATTTTCTCGATTACAAAATCAGTACGGCACTTCTCTTTAGAAGTAGAGCCTTGTGAGGGTAATGTTCTTTCTAGGTTTTGCTGAGTCAATTCAACTTGTGCCCGATGGCACGCTCATCCTTCACATCATAATCGTTTTGATTATGATGTTTATCCTCAATCGCACGCTTTTTAAACCAATCAATCGTATTCTTGAAGAGCGCGAAAAGCGCACACGTGGTCGCTCAAACGAGGCGCAGGATATTTTACGCCGTGTTGAGGAGAAGTTGCGTCATTACGAAAGTGCCTTGAGAGAAGAGCGTGCTGAAGGTTATCGCCTGATGGAGCAAGTACGGGCGGAAGCGATGCGCCAACGGCAGAAGAAGCTTAACGGTGTACGCGAGGAAGTGAGTCAGCTTATCGCGACAGAAAAAGCGAACATAGATTCTCAGGCAAAATCATCTCGCGCTGTTTTACAAAGAGATTCGCGCAGCTTTGCGGCAGACATTGGCGCACAAATTTTACATCGCCCGCTCAGTGAAAGAATAATCTCGGAAGTAGAGCCGCACGTTTAAATTTTTATGCAAATTGCTTCTACAATCTTCTTAACTCTCTTTGTCGACTCGGAGTCTGCGCCTTGGTGGAACAAGCCGGGGCTAGAGCTTTGGAAATTTGTCAATCTCACACTGTTCGTGATCGCTCTCGTTTACATATTGACTCGAAAAGTGAAGTTGGGAGAGGCGCTTCGGGCGCGTCGCGAGAGCATAAAGCGCGAGCTTTTGCGTGCACGGGAAGAACGTAACGCGGCGCTCGAAAAGTTGGAAGATGTCGAGGCTCGCCTGGCTAGGCTCGATCAGGAAACAGCAGCTATTCGAGATCAGTCAAGGAGAGAGGCAGACGAGGAGCGCGAGCGCATCAGGCTTGCGACCGAAGAAGATGCTCGGAAGATGCGAGAGCAGGCGCAGCGTGAGATTGAGAGTGCGGGCAAAGCCGCCAGACAGCAGTTGCGCGAGTTTGCCGCCGAGCAGAGTGTTCGGTTGGCTGAAGAGATGATTCGCAGAGACATACGACCGGAGGATGACGCGCGCTTGCTCAAGCTTGAGATAGAGGAGTTGGGAGGAGTCAAGCATTGAGCGTGCAAACTGTAGCGCGTCGCTATGCGTCTGCACTCGCAGATGTCGTTCTCGCACGCGGCGAGGCGCGCGAGGTTCAAAACGAGTTGGCCGAGTGGGAGCGCATGATGTTCTCGAACGAGCAGCTTCTGGAAGTTTTCAGAAACCCGACGATTCCTTACGATCAGAAGCGAAAGGTACTGGGCGCGTTGATTGCGCGCGCGCGCGTTCGTCCGACGACGGCTAATTTCTTGCAAGTGCTTTTGAAAAATCAGCGGCTGCCTGATCTCAACGAAATAAACCGTCGCTTCACGCAAGTTCTGGACGAACGCTCAGGAGTGGTTTCGGCGCAGGTGTTTACTGCTCGCCCGATTCCGCAAGACACAAAAGAATCTTTGCGCCAGAAACTTTCAGCTATCACGGGCAAAACCGTTCGGCTGAGTTTCGAGCAGGACGAAGGACTCATTGGCGGCGTAGTCACACGCATAGGCTCGACTGTTTACGACGGCTCTGTGCGTAATCAATTAGAGCAGGCGAAGGAGAGGCTGGCAGGGAAGAGATAAGAACAGTTTTTAGTTTTCAGTTTTCAGAGAAAGCTTTTCACTGAAAACTAAAAACTGTTCTTATCACCTATCACGAGGTATTTATGGAACCTATAAGAGCTAATGAGATTAACGAAATCATTCGGCAGCAGATAGAGAACTTTGAGACGGGCGTGACCGTTATGGAAGTCGGCACTGTCATCAAGGTCGGTGACGGGATTGCAGAGATTCACGGCCTCGAAAAAGTGATGGCGGGCGAACTTCTGGAATTTCCGCACGAGGTGCGCGGGCTTGCTTTGAATCTTGAAGAGGACAAGGTTGGCGCGGTGCTCTTCGGCGAGTTCCAGGCAATCAAAGAGGGTGACATGGTGAAGCGCACAGGGCGCATCATGCAGGTTCCCGTTGGCGACGCTCTCATTGGCCGCGTGGTCAACGCGCTGGGACTGCCGATTGACGAGCGCGGGCCGATCATCACAGACATCTACAATCCGATTGAGCGCATTGCGCCCGGCGTGGTTGATCGCCAGCCTGTGAAAGAGCCGCTTCAAACGGGACTGAAAGCTATTGACTCTATGGTTCCCATCGGGCGCGGCCAGCGCGAGTTAATCATCGGCGACAGACAAACGGGCAAGACCGCAATTGCCGTTGACGCTATCATCAATCAGAAGGGCAAGGACGTTATCTGCATCTACGTAGCCATAGGCCAGAAGGCTTCGACCGTTGCGCAGGTTGTTAAGACTTTGCAGGATTTCGGCGCGATGGACTACACGATCGTAGTCAAGGCTACGGCGTCCGATCCGGCAGCGATGCAGTTTCTAGCTCCTTACGCGGGCGCGGCTATGGGCGAGTATTTCCGCGACGGTGGTCGCCACGCGCTCACCATCTACGACGATCTTTCAAAGCAGGCTGCGGCTTACCGCGAAATCTCTCTGCTGCTGCGCCGCCCGCCCGGACGCGAAGCTTATCCCGGCGATGTCTTTTATCTTCACTCCCGTCTATTAGAGCGCGCGTCAAAACTATCGGACGCCAAAGGCGGCGGAAGCCTGACCAGTTTGCCTGTTATAGAAACGCAGGCGGGCGATATCTCTGCTTACATTCCTACGAACGTAATCTCTATCACGGACGGACAAATCTTTCTCGAAGCCGACCTATTCAATTCAGGCATACGCCCGGCCATAAACACAGGCAACTCTGTATCGCGCGTTGGCGGCTCTGCTCAGATCAAGGCTATGAAGCAGGTGGCCGGAACGCTTCGTCTGGACATGGCGCAGTTCCGTGAACTCGCAGCCTTCGCGCAATTCGGTTCTGACCTGGACAAAGCAACGCAGGCGCAACTCGCACGCGGCCAGCGTCTAATGGAAGTCTTAAAGCAGCCGCAGTATCAGCCTATGGATGTTGAGAAACAGGTGCTCGTCATATGGACAGCAACCAACGGCTATCTTGACGACGTGCCCGTAGAGAACGTGCGTCGCTTCGAGGCTGAACTGCTGCGCTTCGTGGAGAATTCGCATCCAGGCCTGCTTCAGAGTATACGCGAGAAGAGGTCGCTCACGGACGAAGTAACAAGCGACCTAAAGCAAGCGCTCGCGGATTTCAAAGATCGCTGGAACGAAGAGACCGTCGTCTCGCAGCGCACAACGACAGCCGCGCCAGCGACTCAAGCATCATCACCTGAGCAGACTACTGCTGCGCCAGCATGAAAACAGTTTTCAGTTTTCAGAAGAAGACTAGAAAGCTTTTAACTTAAAACTTAAAACTAAAAACTGTAAACTGCTTTTATGGCTAACCTTCTTGACATACGACGCCGCCTCAAGTCGGTGAAGAACACGCAGCAGATAACGAAGGCTCTGAAAATGGTCTCGGCTGCGAAGCTGAAGCGCGCACAGGATCGCGTGGTGACGGCTCGCCCCTTCGCAAACAAGATGACGGAAGTGTTGAGCGAATTGGCTTCGCGCGCGGACGAAAACTTTCATCATCCTCTGTTGGACGCGCGCGGCGACGAGCGCTACCTGTTAGTTTTGATTACTGCGGACAAAGGGTTGTGCGGCGCTTTCAACACCAACTTGATAAAGGCCGCGCGGGCTTTTCTGGCCGAGAACGCAGGCAAGCAGATAGAGATGTTGCCGGTCGGTCGAAAGGGGCGCGATTTCTTCCGCCGTCGCGGCGTTCCTTTCGCGGATGAATACGTTGGATTGACGGGCAAGGGGCGTGTGGAATTTTCAGAAGCCGTTGATGTTGCGCGTGACATCATCAACCGTTTTACTGAAGACGAAACGATAGACAAGGTCTTTATAATCTTCAACGAGTTCAAGTCAGTCTTGCAGCAGCGCGTGATGGTCGAGCAACTATTGCCTGTGGCTCGCGTCTCTGTGGATGAGAGCGAAGCGGTAGCGGCATCACAACAACCTATCAACTTCGTTGATTACATTTACGAGCAGCCGCCCGAAGAAATCTTCTCGCGCCTGCTGCCGCGCTTCGTCGAAACACAAATCTTCCGCGCACTTTTAGAATCGGTTGCGTCTGAACACGGCGCGCGAATGACCGCGATGGATTCAGCGTCGAAGAACGCGGGCGAGTTAATCTCATCGCTGACGCTCAACATGAATCGCATACGGCAGGCCGCAATCACCAACGAGATTATCGAAGTAGTTTCAGGCGCGGCGGCGCTCTAAACGATAAGAGAAAGTTAAAAGGCAAAAGCGGAAGGGAAATGATACTCTTCGCTTTTGCTTTTTGCTTGGTAGTCAGTACCGCCTGCAGTAGCGGGCGGGTCATTGTGTTAGTGACTCAACAGATAATTAAAATATTACCCGCCCGCTACTGCAGGCGGTACTGACATGGTTGCAGCGAGTGAAACAAATATAGGCCAATCGCGCGGGCGCATATGGCGCAGCCGTGTGTCGCGTTACGCGCCGCTAGTGCTGTGGCTTGGGTTGATATTCTTCGCTTCGACGGGCGAGTTTTCCGCCGAAAACACTTCGCTCATAATCGGCCCGCTTCTTCACTGGCTCTTTCCCAACATCAGCGACGAGCGCGTCCAACTCGTTCACTTCTTCGTGCGCAAGCTTGCTCATTTCACAGAGTACGCAGTGCTTGCGCTATTGGCCGTACGAGCATTCACTAATTCATCTCACGAAGCGATAAGGCGTCGCTGGTTTCTCCTCTCGCTTCTGCTCATCGCTCTCTACGCGCTATCCGACGAATTTCATCAAAGCTTCGTAACGACACGAACGGCTTCCCTTTACGATAGCCTCATAGACACGAGCGGCGGATTGACGGCGCTACTGCTGCTTGCCTATAGGCGTAAGAAGAGATTTCATGCGCAGAAAATGAAAGTCTAGGGCGCGGCTCGACTTCGATGTGAAATCGGCGTCTCGGTTTGCTTTCCCCTTCCGTTGAAGACTCATTTGTGCAATAGTTTTAGAAGAGACGCCGCGCGCTGATGCTTGAACCCTGCAACGCCTAAATTCGTATAATACCGGGCGGCTGAAAAGCGAAATCGCGCGCCGCGCAAAGGAGATTGAAAAGAAGATGTCTATCTGGGATAGCATTAAAACACAGTTCATTGAAGTCATAGAGTGGCTGGACGACACCGGCAACACTATGCTCTACCGTTTCCCCGTTCACGGCCAGGAGATAAAGAACGGCGCGCAACTTATCGTGCGCGAATCGCAGGCCGCAGTGTTTGTTCACGAAGGGCAGATAGCCGATGTGTTCACACCGGGTCGCTACACTGTGGATGGCGGCAACACTCCTATATTGTCAAAGCTTGGCGCGTGGAAGTATGGCTTCAATTCGCCGTTCAAGGCTGAAGTATATTTCATCAACACGAAGCAGTTCACGGACATGAAGTGGGGCACGTCCAACCCGATAATGATGCGCGATCAGGATTTCGGCATGGTTAGACTTCGCGCATTCGGCATCTACTCGATTCGAGTGGCAGACCCGCGCGCTTTTCTCAAAGAGATTGCTGGCACGAATGGACGGTTCGAGACCGAAGATATTGAAGGACAGTTGAAGCGAACGCTCGTCAGCACTTTCACGGACGCGCTAGGCGAATCGAAAATTCCTGCGCTTGATCTGGCTTCGAACTACGAAGAGCTGGGCCAAATAGCTCGCGCTCGAATCAGCAACGAGTTCATGACCTTCGGCATTGAGATGACGAAGTTTTTCATAGAGAACATCTCTTTGCCGCCAGAGGTCGAGGCCGCCATGGACAAGCGCACTTCTATGGGCGTGCTGGGCGACGCTGGTCGTTACGCGCAGTTTCAGGCAGCGGACGCCATGCGCGCTGCCGCCGAAAATCCTTCGGGCGGAGCGGGCACGGGCGCAGGCCTTGGCGCGGGCTTCGCAATGGGCAACATGATGGCGAACGCAATGTCTAACGCCATGAGCCAGCAGCACCAGGGACAGAACGCCGTAGGCGATAGCGGAGCTGGCGCGGCCACAGTTAAATGCCCCAAGTGCAATGCATCGAATTCACCCGCCGCAAAATTCTGTAACGACTGCGGCGAGAAAATGGAAGTCGCGTCTCAGACAGTCCCTTGCGTCAAGTGCGGTTCGGCGCTTCCTGCGGGCGCAAAATTCTGCAACCAATGCGGCGCGAAGCAGGAGAAGGCAAAGTGCCCAAACTGTCAGGCAGAAGTCGCGCCCGGTGCCAAGTTCTGCAACGAGTGTGGCACGAAGATAGAGAACGAGTGAAAAAGGTAAAGTAAAAGGCAAGGTAAAAGGTAAAAGTAAAAAGGCAAAAGTTAGGCTGAAACCAATTCTATTAAAAATTGGTTTCCCTCATTTTTGCCTTTTTACTTTTACCTTTTACCTTGCCTTTTACCCTTGCTTTCCTTCGTCCATCTCGCGCAAAGTGTCCAGGATGAGGCTGGTGTTGCTTGTGGTCTGAATTGTGACGGGGAATTCCTGTGTTGATCGCTCGAAGCCGAAAGTTCCTTGCGTTATCTCAACGGTTTTTCGGAAAGCCTCTATGCCTTGAAGTTCGTCCGCTTCTGCGCCGACGATGCGCCCTTGATTGAAATGTATTAGCGCGTTGCGCTGGTCGCTCGTCAGTGTGAGCGCGCCGGTCAGTCGCGCGTTCTCCAAAACCTGCACCACGTCGAAAATGCTGATGACGGAAAGATCGCCTGCGAGCGTTGTTGCGCTGCGCTCTTCTCGCGCGGCGGGCGCGTGCGAGGCCGTGTGAAGATCTGGTCGTCGCGCGCGGCGAATCGCTTCCAGCCCGGCGGCTATGGAGATGCGCGGGTCTATCTGCTTGGCTTCGAGCAAGCGGTCGTGCGCCGTGTCGAAATCTTCGCGCGCAATGTATAGGCTTGCGAGCGCAAGACACTGACGCGCGGCCTCGTCCGGGTGCTTACTGCCTATGGCAATCTCGCGCAGTCGCTCGCGCAACTGGACGGAGCGCGGGTTATGCTCAATGGCCGAGCGCAGCCGCTTGATGGCACGCTCAGGCGCTTGATATTTTAGGAAAAGTTCCGCATCTAGCATCGCCGCTTCTACTTCAGCGTCGCCGTGCGTGTTTGCGTTGCTCATCTTCTTCGGTTCAGTAGTGGCCGCAGCATTAACCCGGCGAGTGTCGGGAATTCAAGTTTACCATAGACGCCCTACGGTTACTTCGGAACTCGCACCATGCGAAGAGGGCGCGCACTATATCGTATAAGATGCTGCACTTCGCTCCGTACAGTCGTGTACTTTCATCTGTTTGCTATCTTTGAAAGATGAGGCTGAGAGTTCGACTGGCAAGCTATCTTTCGTCCTAAACTTAATTATTTCTATTTTTAGCCCGAAAGGTTTTGTTCTTCCCTGAACCCCTAAATCCCTTCCTTACCATTACGTTTCAGGCGTGAAATGTGGCACGCCATGTGCCAATGCTTTAAACGCACGGCCTTACTGAATTGGTTTTCGAGTGAGCCGTTCGTCTAAAGGATTTCCCCCGACCATGTTCTCTTTTCAACCTTAAGGAGTTTTGGGATATGCATGACGAAATGGCTTTGGAAATTTTTCCTGCGGCGACCGTGAGGCTGGTGAATTTAAGTTGGGGCAACTATCTGCAAAAAGCTTTTCAGCATTTGAAGTCGCTCGGAAAGCTTCAGAGAAAGAATGGGACAGAAGCTTTGATACAGAAATTCAAAGATGCGCGCCCGTCCTCTTTCCATCACAGCGTTCGCGTGGCAAGGTTCGCGCGCTCGACAGGACGCGCGTTTGGATTCGACGACGCGCGACTAAAGCAGCTTTCTTATACGGCTGTGCTTCACGATGTCGGAAAGATGTTCGTGCCTGAAAGAGTATTGAGTTTGCCGCGAAAGCCTACACGCGCCGAACTGTTCCTGTTGCACCTGCACCCAAGCTTCGGCGCGCTCCTGGCTTCGTACTTCAACCTGCCGCCAGAGCTTCGCGTGCGGACTGAGCATCATCATGAGCGATGGGACGGGCGCGGCTATCCGCACAAACTGGGCGGCGAGGACATTCCATTCATGGCGCGCATAGTTCAGGTCGCGGACACTTACGATGCAATGGTCTCAGACCCGTCGCGTCCGTACCGCGAACCGCGCACGCACGACGAGGCCGTAAGAGAGTTGCACAGAGAGGAAGGCAAACAGTTTGACCCGCGCGTCATAGAAGCATTCCTGGACTCTTTCCCGTCCGGGTTAGGAAAGAAGGTGAGAGAACAATGACCCCCTGGATGAAACGTCGCATCGAACGCTCGCGCGCTCGCTGCCACAGAACTGTGCCGGCGCGCAAAGAAGGCGCGCAGCGCGAAGAGTCGGAAGCAAAACAGAACAGGCAGGCCACGACAAGTTCCTACGCCAGCCCTCATCCTGTAAAAGCTAGATAAGGCTCAAACGTCGAGCGCTCGCTCTCTAAGTTAAAGAGCGGCTCTTAAACCAGCCAATGATAGAGAAGACGAAACTTCTTATACGGCTATTGAGACTGCCTCCGCTCAGTAGATTGAAAAGTATAAGGACTTTTCTTTGCGGCTCTACCATTCTTAAACTGTCCTCATACTTTTCAATCTTTACTTAGCCTTCTTCATGCGCTTGAAGCGTAAAGCCGCCAACCACTGTTCCATCATTCGCCCATTGAATAATAGACCCATGTCTTTTACGCGATACGGGCGCGACTAGAACAACCATAGGCTCGGCTGTCTTACCTTTCAGTTGAATGTTCTCCAGCCAGACTCCATTACTTGGCACGTAAGCCACCTTCGTGTCGAGCTGCTTTTTAAGTGACGGTGTGGCTTCCATCAGCTTTGCTAATTCGTCTTTATCTTCATCGCTCAACTTTATCTGATTGAGCTTAGCCTTTTTTGCCAGAGCAGAGAGGCGCTTGCTCAACACGACCCCGCGTATCATTGCGGCGGCAGCGCGATCCACTCCTAGAGAGAATTTCGTGGACGTGCCGGAGCGACCGACGTTCAGATGCAAAGCGTTGACGGGCGGGCCTGCGCTGGGCGACGGATTCACCACCACCATATTTTTGAGACCGCACTTCTTATTACCCGTCACCAGCGAGGCTATGTTCAGTTCTGAACTGGAAATCGAATCGTTGTCAGCGGTGATAATCGCCAGCAAACCTATGTTGGCTGGAGCCGTAGCAGGCACTGTCCACTCGAACGCTACTATCTCGGCGCAGCCAGCTTCGACCTTTGGCACAACCTTGTGCGGGCTGATTTGTTGCCAGGGAGAACTGGCCGGAAGCACGTTGTTCGGGAAGCTGTTCCAGAAGCCTGCGGGCAGATCCGGCAAAGCTACGGCGGAGGCAGCGAAGAATACCTTAACCGCTACGTTCATAGCCGGACTGATTCCGCGATTGTGTACCTGCGCGAACACACGAACCGTACGGTTGCGTTGCGGGTTCTCGTGCTTCAGCCCAGCAGCGAACACGCCGTGGTCGTCTTCAAATTTTTCAAAGTCCACGTCTGCCGCCGACGGAGTTTGAAACGAAGGTGAATCTACTTTTATGTCCTGACATTGCCACCAGAAAGTTTGCGCCCCGAAGTTGAAGGGATCGGGAACGCCGGATGGAGAGGGCGAGCTGCGACCGGAATCCACAGTGCTATCGCGCAGGTATATCTCTACGTTCGGTACTGTCGCCTGATCTACTGCTATCTCCCAGACTCCGCGAGCCTGCGTGGCGGCGCGCAAAAGGCGTGAGCGCGCATGGAATATCAGGTCTTTGACCAGTGCGTTCGGCAGTTCATTGTTGAATGAAGTCCAGACTGCACCTGCATTGACGGAGCGATAAACGCCCACGTCGGCAGCCACAAAGACCGTATCCGGGTGAAGCGGGTCTAGCTCGACGGCGTTGATGGCTATTTGAGGCAGCCCCGCGCTGACATTCTGCCAACTCGCGCCAGCATTGTCCGAGCGGAAAACGCCACCACCTACTGTTCCGCTCGCAACGCTCGAATAAGTGACCCAGATGCGATTGGGATTCGTAGGGTCAATCATTATATCGCTAACGAAGCCTGTGGCTGGCCGCCCCAGCGACACGGGATTAGACCACGCGCCTCCCACTAAATTCAGACGATAAATGCGGCCATTATCCGTGCCGACGTAGATACGCGAGGTAGTCGGGATAGCAAGCGCTGAAGCCAATCCGGCGACGCCGGGCAGCGCAACTGTGTTCCAAGTATCGCCCGTGTCAATTGAGATATAAACTGTCCTTCCGGCCTGCGCTACTACGCGGCCATTCACTTCGACCGGCGGATAGAACAACGCCCCTGCATCGTAGTCATCTTCAGCGGGTACTTCAGGGAATATCCATTTCCATGAATCCCAACTGCCGCCGGTCGTTGACCGCTCCATCCCCATCGCATAGAAAGTGTGATAACAGGTATAGGGTGAAGAAGTAGAAGTTGCGCAGTCGCCGCCGTCTCCATCAGCGACGTGATACCACACTTCTTCGCCTTCGTAGCGAACCGTGCCGTTATCCTGCAGCCCTGCTATTAACCAAGTCTCGAACTGCGGATGCTGAGTCAAAAACTCAAACTCCGTGATGTTGAGTCCCTTATTGAGCGACTGCCAATGGACGCCCGCGTCTGGCGAGCGATAGATGCCGCCGTCATTGCCCACGTACACTACGTTCGGGTCTGTTGGGCTAAAGGCGATGGCGTGCTGATCCGGGTGAATGGAATCGCCGGAATGTTTGGCGGAAATGTTCGTCCAGTTCAACGTTCCGGTTGTTGAAAGCACGCCCTTGTGAGTATTGATTGCTCCGACGTAAAGAACGTTGGGATTATTCGGAGCAACCGCCGCAAACCAGTCATACCATGCCTGTCCAGTCTGCACGCCGGGCGGAGTAGTCTTGGCCGTAAATGCCCCGCCGAACAGAGCGCGCCGCCAGAGATACGGCGTAGGCATAAACGAGGGCTGGCTCGGTGTAGAATCTATTGGATCGAGAATTTGTGGATTACCTGCGGCCCAGACATACACAACGTTGCCATCAGAGGGAGCGTGGCACACTTCAATACGCTTACGAGTCGCGGGCATGCCGGGAAGGGAAACAAGACTCCAAGATGTTCCGCCATTAGTAGAACGAAAGAGTCCGTCGCGGCAGCCAGCGAACACTTCTTTAGTTGAATTCGGATTACCGCTGACCACAGGATGCATGGAGAGGTCCCAAGTCACCTGCGCGCGTCGCTGCGTCCAGACGGAGCCGCCGTTGGTTGATTCAAAAAGCCCTCCGGTCGTGGCGGCCAACAGGTGATTGCTATTCAAGGGATCAACAACAAGGTCATAAAACCCTATCCCTTCAAAAGGGGCGCGTGCATGTAGCGTCCAAGATGTTCCGCCATCTGTGGAGCGCAATACTCCTACGCCGAGCGCTGAAACGGAATCACCTTCGCCAGTTCCCGCATAGACTATAAGAGGATTTTGGGGATCAAAGGCGATTGCGCCTATTGAGAGCGACGGTTGATCGTCTGTGCGCGGCTGCCAGTTCTTTCCACCGTCTTTCGTCTCCCACACTCCGCCTGCGCCAGAACCTATCAAGATGTGTTTGGCGTTGCCCGGATCAACTGCTATGGCTACAATTCGTCCAGAGACGGGAGGGCGGCTTCCTGCGCCCTGGCCGTATGATTGTCCGTGCGGAATGCTGTAAGGGCCAAGGGGACGCCATGCCTGTTCGATGGGCGCAGCAGGCGCTGTTATTGCAAGCTCCTTTTTATGAGAGAAAGCCTTAAGGTATGGCGACGCGGCGGAGCTTAAATTCTTGCGAGCGCCGGATGAACGAGCGGATGAGCGAGTGTTGGAACTTCTAGCCGCACCCGCGAACTTAATGGAAGTTTTGTCCGGCTCCTTGCGGTTGATGTTGGTTTCTTTAATCTCACGCTGCTGCTCAAAAAGGTGCAGACGCGCCAGCGCTTTGCCGCCGGGAATGCGCGGGAGGTTCGGGCGAGCCGATTTCTTTGCCGCTTTAGCTCCCTTCTTCGTACCACCTTTTACAGTCCTTCCTGCTTTCGCCGCTCTCCTTCTGTTCGCACCTCTTTTCGCTCCAGTCTTTTCTTGTGCCGGTTCATCTAAAAACGGTTCTCTCATAACGGTCATCCTCCTTATTTAGTGGATAAGGCACCAATCTTTTTCAAGGAAGTTTGCTGTCCGCTCAAGGCTACTTATTGGAGCTTCGGTCGCTTTCACCTTCTTTCTCAGTTGCTTCGTCAGCCGCAGGGTTTCCCATATCTGTTTTGTCTAAGCCTCGTTCTTTTTCAAACTGGCGCAAACGTCCCATAGCTCCTCCGCCGGGAACGGGCGGTGATTTGCGTTTTCCCTTCTCTTCAAGCTCTTTCTGCTTTTTTTTCGGTAGCTTCATTGTTTCACCTCGCTTTAATGGAATGGCGCGCGTCGGCCACTGAAATTTCGGCAACTCATCTATTTCGATGGCCGCGCTGCTTCTGTTCGTGACTGGTTATCTACAACTTGGATGACGAACGCCGCGCCGAGCTTATGTCTCGGCATGTTAGAGTCTTTTGACAGGTCGTCGAGCGCGAAAGATAACTTAAAATCTTGCATCGCCCGAAGAGAGATCACATGAGAAGGCCGCTCGCATCGCTGTATCTTTCTGGAAGATTAAGGCGCTCAGGCCAGTTATCAAAGGGAATCTGTTACCCGCCTGCGAGGACGAGGCGGAGTGAGCAAATCGCGCGCGGAAACAGACGAAGAGTATACATCGCCTGAATTTCTGTCAATAGCCATTTTGACCTGACCGCTTATCACTTTTGAGGAGCAGTGAGCCACTTGAAC
>MNJR01000056.1 GCA_001920415.1 Acidobacteria bacterium 13_1_20CM_3_53_8
GGCGAAAACCTGAAAACGATCTTCGACCTGCCGGCTTACTACGACGAGCTGGCGGCGGGGCTGAAGTCGCGCGTCGCCGAAGACTTCAGCAAGCAGGGGCTTGAGCTGGTTGACTTCATCATCTCGGCCATCACGCCGCCCGAAGAAGTGCAGAAGATGATCGATGAGCGTTCGAGCATGGGCGCCATCGGCGACATGAGCGCTTACATGCAGTTCAAGGCGGCGCAGGCCATTCAAGATGCGGCCAAGCAGGAAGGCGGCGCGGCGGGGCAGGGCATGGGCTTCGGCCTCGGCATGGGCTACGGGCAGGTGATGGCCGGCGCCTTCAGAGGCCAGCAGCAAGGGCAGCAAAGCGGCGGCGCGCCGCAAACGCCAGGCGTCCCCTGTGCGAAGTGCGGCACGGCGAACGCGCCCGGCACCAAGTTCTGCTCGACCTGTGGCGCGCCCCAGCAAGCGCCGCAAGCCGCCACCGTCGAATGCCCATCGTGTCATGGACAGGTCGTCGCCGGCTCGAAGTTCTGCGCCAACTGCGGCCAATCGCTGGTGCCGCAAGCCTGCAAAAACTGTCAGACGCCGGTGCCGCCCGGCTCGAAATTCTGCGCCCACTGTGGCACGCCTGCGTCATAATGTGAGCGTTAACGCCCCGGCCAGACCGCAGTGGGATCAAGGAGGAGGAGTCTATGCGAATCACTACCTGCCTGCTCGTGATGCTGGCGCTCGGCTTCGCCGCGCCGCCATGGTCAAAGTCGGTCGGCGGGGCGAAAGTAACCGCCGCTACAATTCAATCCCCTGCGCCACAAATCACCGGCGTGCGGCGGCAAGGCAAGAAGCTGTTCGTCACCGGCGAGCGCTTTGACATGGGCGCGGTGATCCTGCTGAACGGCGAAGCCCAGAAGACCGCCAACGACGAGAGCAACCCGACGAGCATGCTGATTGCCAGGAAGGCCGGCAAGCGCATCGGCGCGACCGACATCGTCCTCATCGAAGTGCGGAACGCCGACAACCAGAAGTCGCCTTACGTGCGCTTCTTCGGCGGCACGACGATCACGCAAGCGGACGCCGGCAAGAGCGTCGCGCTGGCCGTGCACGAGCAATTTCTTGTTGCGCTGGACAATAACTTTGAGTGGGGCTGGAGCTTCTCGAATCCGAACGCCTTCGAGCCGGTGCCTGTGCTGCTGCCGCTGCTCGGCACACAAGGAGTGTTTCGCGCCGAAGCGCCGGGAACGTACACGCTGACGGCCAAAGGCGAGCCGTTCTGCGCCAAGCAAAACCCGCCCTGCGCGGTGCCTGCACAGCTCATCGAAATCACCCTGACGGTTCAATGACGAAGGAGAGTAGATGTCCGCTTCTCAACAAACTGAAGTGAAGGTTCACCACAAACTTTACATCAATGGTCAGTGGGTACAGCCAGCCGGCACAGGCTTGCTCGACGTCATCAACTCGACGACCGAAGAGGTGATGGGCCGCGTCCCCGAAGGCACGCCGGCGGACGCCGACCGGGCGGTCGCTGCCGCCCGCGCCGCTTTCGATTCATGGTCGCAGCTTGCGGCAAGCCATCGCGCCGCTTACCTCCAGCAGATCGCCGAGCGGCTCCAGGCGCGGCAGTCGGAGATCGCCGCTATCATCGCCAGCGAAGTCGGCATGCCTTTGCCGCTTGCGACCGCTGTGCAGGCGGGGCTGCCGGCGGTGGTCTGCGGTTCGTATGCAAAGTTACTGAGCGATTACCCATTCGAAGAACAGATCGGCAACTCGCTGGTGGTCAAAGAGCCGGTCGGCGTCGTCGGCTGCATCACGCCGTGGAATTACCCGCTGCATCAAGTGGTCGCCAAAGTTGCGCCGGCGATTGCCGCCGGCTGCACAGTCGTGCTCAAGCGGAGCGAGGTCGCGCCGCTCACCGCCTTCGTGCTCGCGGAGATTTGCGACGAGGTCGGCTTGCCTGCGGGCGTCTTCAATCTGGTGACGGGGCTTGGGCCGGTGATCGGCGAAGCGATTGTCGTAAACCCGGATGTGGATATGGTGTCGTTCACCGGCTCAACGGGCGCGGGCCGTCGCGTCAGCGAGCTGGCGGCGCAAACCGTCAAGCGCGTCGCACTTGAGCTTGGCGGCAAGGCGGCGAGCATCGTGCTCGATGACGCAGACTTTGAAAAAGCTGTGCGCAGCTCGGTGAGTAATTGCTACTTCAATTCGGGGCAGACCTGCTCGGCCCACACGCGCTTGCTCGTACCGAAAGAGAAACAAGACGAAGCCGTGCGCATTGCCAAAGAAACGGCTGAAGGCTTCACGCTTGGCGACCCGCGCGAGGGTCGCGCCAAGCTCGGCCCGCTCGTCAGCGACACCCAGCGCGAGCGTGTTCGCAATTACATTCGCAAAGGTGTCGAGGAAGGCGCGCGGCTGGTGACCGGCGGCGCGGACGCGCCCGAAGGCTTAGAGAAAGGTTACTTCGTGCGCCCGACGGTCTTTGCCGATGTGCGCGATGAGATGACGATTGCGCAGGAAGAGATCTTCGGGCCGGTGCTGTCGATCATTCCTTACGAAGACGAAGACGACGCCGTGCGCATCGCTAACGGCACGATCTACGGACTGGCGGGCGGCGTCTGGTCAAAGGATGTCGAGCACGCCAAGCGCGTCGCGCGCCGCCTGCGCACAGGGCAGGTGGACATCAACGGCGGCAAGTACAACCCGATGGCGCCATTCGGCGGCTACAAGCAGTCGGGCAATGGGCGCGAGCTTGGCCGCTACGGCCTGGAAGAATACCTGGAAGTGAAATCGCTACAGTTGTAAGAAAGCACCCCTCAGCTTAAACGCTCGACACGCCGGGCGAGACCGTTAATGGTCCGCCCGGTCTTCTTTTTAGTTTTCAGTTTTATGCTCACTGCGATAATTTGCGGTAATGTTGACAACATCACCATTAGAGAATAAATTGCCTAGCGTCGCGGGCGTATCCAGTGAAGTCCAATGAATCGAGGATGGGTAGTAGGGTCAACCTAGTAAGCAACTCTGGCTTGCAACCAATGGTGCATATTTGAAGCTTGATTAAGGGAAGTTTGCTCGCATGGAGTCACTTTGCCAGGCGTAAGCCAACGCCCAAATCAGCCTGTCAGTAGCCCGGCCTCGAATCGTAACCTGCGCAACCAGCTTTTCCGTTTACTGTCAGCCAGAACGTCACAGGAGATCAACCGATGAGACCGTTAAGTAAGAATCAAAATCCCACCACCTATGCAGAGCTCGCGGGAACCTATGTTGTGACCATGAACAAGTATCCTTCGATGATCATCACGAATATGTATACGTTCTTCAATAGCCGGAACTGGTACACGGTGCAAAGCCAAAAGCGGACCAAGGCCGAACAGAGCGATGTCGAGAAGAAGGACTATTTTGTCACCGAGAAGCTCTCAGCCTTCTATGGCTACTCGCGATATGATCTGATCGTCAATCTCGATGAAGTCTGCTCGTACTGCGGAATGCCGATCCGTGACGACGCTCATGTCGAGCACATCAAGCCGAAATCCTATTTTCCCGCATTCATGCTGCTGTGGAATAACTTTCTGATCGCTTGCCGCGACTGCAACGACAGAAAAAGCAATAAGCCGAGCGGGGGCACAAACGATACCGACGCCGATTACATCTGGCCGCACACGACGCTGGAAGATTATATGATCAGATACACGCTATCCGCTTTCCATCAATCGAAAATCGACAAGAACGACAAAACACCGAACGTCATAGACAGCCTGGACACAGTTTTTCTGGTGGGGCTGATCAACACGGACGCTGTGGAGATAAAGCTCATCTCCCATGGCGAGCGTGAAGCAACGCTTTTGAGGCTGGATATCTACGACGACAAGCCGCGCAACATAGCCGTTACATTTCAACTTTTCAACACCGAGGCGGGCAATGCGGTCACCAAACTCTTTAAGATGGATCGCTACGCGGCGTATTCAGACGTCAGCGACCGGCGCATGATCGAGCGAACCCACGCCTGGGTCCAGGCGCTTGATGCGCTTAACAACCTCATCAGTGTAAAGAATACCACCAATGCAGTGCGGCAGGCCCTGCTCGACCAGATTGGCGATACGATGCGCGCGACCGGATTCTGGTCTATATGGGCCGAGGTCTTAATCGCCGAGGGGCCATCGATGTTGAACCAGAACGAGTATGACTGGTTGAAAGCGTATCTTAAGGGTAATAGCTTCGCCGGAACGGATCTTACAAGACTTTATTTCTAACGCGACACGGAAAGGAAACTCTCTATGCGACCCCTAAAGCGACCTGCTTCGACAATGAGCCGAGATAAAAATGCGCGACAGGTCAAGAAACCGAAACCAGATCCAAACACCTATTACGGCTCGACCCTTGAGGCGAAAGATTCCAAGAAAGATATCTATGGAATGTGGCGCGGCCATCTGATTGCCGCCTGGGGCAAGTACTGTTCGTATTGCGAGATTCCCATGGGGACCGGATTGCAGGTCGAGCACAAAGACCCGAAAAGTAAATCCAATGACCCGTATGCTTCAACGGATTGGACCAATATGCTGCTGGCCTGTCCGAGCTGTAACCGGACGAAGAGCGATCACCCGAATCAGAATGAGCGATTGACGGACTTTCTCTGGCCCGACCAGGACGTGAAGTTCAGCCCCGACCCGACGGAAAGCGCTTTTCAATATACGCGCGTCAACAAGGCGGCGACGCTGACGCAGGTTGATGCCAGCGGCCAGTTTTCGACCACCAACCTTGCCAATCAAGACATCGTCATTGTGAGCGCCGGCAGCGTGGATTCGGCGAAAGCGACAAGGACCATCGGGATGCTCAATCTCAACGCCGGCTATGATGCGACCACCGGAACGATGAGTTACTATACGACGGCCACAGATCGCCGGATTAAGCATCGCACCAAAGCATGGGATTACGCGCTGAGAGCGACAACGCGCCTCCACACGGTCTATCAAGAATTTCCGGATGATGATGATGCTGACCAGATGATGAGAACCGCTATTGAGCGGCAGGTCATCTCGACAGCGATTTCGGCAGGATTCTGGTCAGTCTGGGTGACGGTCTTTTATCAAGAAGTCAACGCGAATCGCCTGACCCTGGTTGCCAACGATACCATTCGAACCCTCATCAAGCGACTCTTCATCACCGGAATATCGTTTCTCGACCTCAGGTTCTTAGGCACCGACACGGCGCGCATCGGCGTCGCCAAAATGGGCGACATTTGAAGCAAGCGGTCTCAGGCTGTCCCCTGAGCGCGCGACATCGGCAGGCTTCTTTCATTTCGAGAAAGGTTCGACATGCCAGATACGACCACCCTCACCTTGTCGTTTGCCGCCAATCAACTGACCGCGACGTGGGCCGCCGTTGACGGCGTCAGCGCCTACGATTTCGAATTGCTCGACGCCGATGGCCTGCCCGTGCCGGGCACTTCGCAATATGGACTGCAAGTCACAACGGCTCAGGTCAGCGGCAACCTCGTCGGTAATGGTCTGACCTACACGGCGCACGTCCGCACAGCCGCCGACGCGTCGGTTGCCGGAGGGTGGTATGCTTCGGCGACGATCACCATCTTGAAAGTGCCGGCGCCCGCAAATATCACCATGACCTATGACGGCCACGCCTTGCAGGTGAGCTGGGATGCGATTGCCGGCGCGGCTTACTACAACTTCAAGCTGCTCGACGCGACTAACCACCTGGTCAGCGGCTCCGAACAGAATCATCTCACCGTCGCGCATGCCACCGTCGCCGGTGAATCGCTCAGCGACGCGCAGACCTACACGGCAGACGTTCAGGCCATTGCCGAAAGCGTCTGGAGCGCGCAGTCAACGGTGCTGGATAAAATTGATCCGCTACTCAAGGCTCTCGAACAGCGGCTCAACGCGGCGCTGGTCAATCAGCAGGTGCCGTTGAATGCGCAGACGCTCGATTCCCAGGAGCTGACCGATCTTCTCGCCTTGCTGGTCGGCGCTGATCATCCGACTCTCATGGTTAGCCGGGCGCAAATTTTCAGAGGCCCGAACAACAGCAGCATCAACGTGACCGGGCAGAGCGTGCTGCCGGGAAACGTCCAGGTCACGTCGGTCAAAGCGGTCTTTGAAGTAGCCGACAACGCGCTCACGATGAAGCTGCCGCTGGCGCTCGCCGCCGCCTGGAAGTTTTCCGACAGCTTCCCGGAGCTTGAATATTCGTTCTTCGATTCGCTGGTGATTGCCGCGCCCTACCTGGCGCTCGCCTCGCTCGCTTATACCTACACGAGCGACGACGGATCGTTGCAGGTGCCGATTCAAAGCGGCCTGAATTTCTTCTCCCGGCTCAGCCTCACAAGCAATGCCGCCGACCCGCTCTCGCCAGCTTTGCAGGTTCTGCAAAGCACGCCCGCGACGACGACGCTTTACGGGCCGATCACCACCGCTGCCGACGGCCAGCACGATTTCCAATTCGTCAGCAAAGAACTCGGTGTCACCGCGAGCCTGAATCTCTACGGCATCTCGGCGCTGGCGTTGTCAGCCGTGAGCGTAGAGATCGCCAGCCTGCACGGCTTGCAACCGCAATTCCGCGACAACCGCGCGCGGCTCTCTGCGACGACCAATCTTGGCGCCACCGAGCGCGTCCTTATCCAGTTGCCCATCGCGCCGAACGGGTGGCTCATCAGCATGGTTGCCGATTCGGCAGCGCCGCTGACCATGCCGGCGCTTTTGCCGGTGGTCGGCGGGCAGGGCCTCACCAGCCTCCTGCCAACGTCGCTGCAAAACGCGATCAACAGCATTGCCATTTCAGAGTTGTTCATTCGCTTCAGCATGATGAGCGGCACGGCAACGGTGATTAAGTTCACCGTCAATTCAACCGCCGGCTGGACCGTCATTCCAAACGTGCTCACCATCACGCAGATGCAGGTGAGCGTCAACATCGAACATGACCCGGCGACGGCCAATTACGCAGGCCGGACCAATTTCGGCGGCACGATCAACGGCACCCTGACCCTGAGCGGCATCGGCATCGCGGTGGCGCTAGAGATTCCTCCGTCAACCGGTGTGGATTGGGACTTGAAAGTCGCGGCGAGCGACGCCAGCTTCCCGACCGTCGCCGGACTGGCGCAATTGCTCGGCGGCACGGACCTCGATCAAGCCGGGCTGCCGCCTGAGCTGGGCAGCCCGCAAGGCTTAACGGTAGCCGCGCTCGAAGTGTTGTTCAATCCGTTCACGCCGTCACTCAGCTCGGTCTATTTCACCGCCGAATACACGCAGAGCTGGCAGGTCGGTTCGGGCATCACCTTCACCGACGTGCTGATGAACTTCAACGTGGACGATCCGTTGAATGTCAATAACAGCCAGCTTGTGTGGTGGGCGGTCGCCGGCAGCGCGACCATCGCCGGCGCGGATCTATTCGCCTACATTCAAAGCCCGACGGCCTCTGATCCCACCTGGCATCTGCAATTGAGCGGTTCGGGTCAATATTTGCCGAGCCTTTCCGACATGGTGACGTTTGCCGGCGGCGCCCAGGCCAATAGCCAGGTCCCGCAGACGCTCTCCGGTTCGGGGCTGTTTGCCATCGGCGGCATTGATATCAACCTAGACGCGACCTCGCGGGCGATCAATTATCTCTCGCTCTCGGTCGCCGCTTATTATGACTGGCCCATCATTCCCAACGTCTTTTCGGTTCAGAGCGTGATCGCCAATCTGGTCGTCACCCCCACAGCGACCAGCACGGTGACGGGAACCATCGCAGGCGCGGTGACCATCATTGGCGTTCCCATCCTCGTCGGCGCCGAAAACATCGCGAACACCACGGATGGCTGGACCATCTATGGCGAGATGCAGCCGTTCAGCAGCATCAATCTCACAGACCTGACCGCCTACCTGCTCAATAAGCTGTTGCCCGGCGGCTTCACGCTTCCTGCGGGCTTCCCGGTCGTGAGCTTGGTTGATGTGGCAGTCTCTTTCAAAACCGGCACGCAGGCGTTCTACATTACCGGCGCTTCGGTAGCGATATGGAATTTTGGCATGGGGGCAGCGACGCTGGCGATGGCCTCTATTTCGGCGTCGCTCGATACGGGCGCGGCGCAAAGCGACGGCACACGGCCCTATACGTTTTCCGCGGCGGGCGGCTTTGTCTTCAACGGCATCAGCACGGTCATCGCCTACACCACCAGCAACACCGCGAATGATACCATCTTGAGCGCGCAGATCAGCAACAACGACGCGGCGGCTCTCAGCCTGCCGGGCATGGCCAATGCGCTGCAAACCGGCGTCGAGAATCAGCAGAAGACCTGGAATCAATTGCAGCCCAAAGTCCCCGCCGACCTTTCGCCATTCGGCATGGCAACCGCCGGGCTGGCCATCAACCTCACACGCAACGTCTATATGCTGTGGGGCACGTCAACCCCGTTCGGGACGGCGGCCCTCTTATTCTCCAAAGACGCGAGCGGCAACTGGGGCTATCTGATGTCTGTCGGGCTCGCCGATTCGTTCAGGTTCGCTTCGGTATGGTCGGGCCTGAGCGCCATTGACGGAATCCTCACGGTCAGAAAAGCCAGCTTTGCCATCGCCTCGTTCAACAACGGCTCGGCCAAAGATGTCATCAATGCGTTCCCCGACACGACCGTCAGCGGCGCGCCGTCGCCCAAAGCGGAAGTCTCACAGATCATCCAGCTTGGGCCGACCTCGGAGGTTGCGGCGGTCGGCAACGGGTTGAACTTTTACGCCGAGTTGATGTTTTCTAGCACCCTCTTCGGCAACGTCGTGAAAGTTCTGCACGGCGTTGATTCGCAGGCGGATTTGACGCTCTATGGGTTCGTTGACTCCAGCAATTCGCAGAACACGCTGTTCAAAGCCGTATTCGGCACCTTCAGTATCTTCAACACGCTGGTCTTTTCCGAGGTGTCGCTTGAGTATCGGCCCGACAAGGCCAGCGAGTTGAAGCTCGTCGGGCGCATGACGGTCGCGCTTGGCAGCACGGCTGACGACCAGTATCCATTCGATGGCTACTTGCGGGTTGACACACAAGCCGGCCACTTTCAAGTGAGCACACCGCCCAACAAGCCGATCAACACGCCGCTGGGCATGTTCGGAATTACGTTTCAAAATCTCTCGCTCAAGGTCGATTATAACTTTGCTACCACCAACCCGCCGGCGCTAAGCATTGGCGGGCAGGTAGCGTTTGGCCGTGCGGGCAACGCCAGCGCCACTGTCGTGCTCAACGGCGAGATTGATTTCATCAACGGCACGGCCCTGCTGGTTGCGATCGCGCTGGCGCAGCCGCTTTCGGTTTTGAATTTCTTCAGCACGGTCATCACCGGCAACTCGTGGCCTGCGGACTTTGTCGATATTACCTTCTTGAGCGGCAGCATCTACTACTATGACCGGGCAGCCGACACCGGCAACGTCTATTCGAGCAATCACCGCGACGGCTACAACATCGATTCGACGGTCGATCTGTTCGGCATCGCCGTCAACATTCAAGTTCAGGTCAAAACGGATGGCATCGTCGTTAGCGGCAACTTTACCGCGCCGATTGACCTGAGTTTTCTGCGCTTCACCAACACCAGTTTTCAAGGCAGCCCGGCACTGACGATCAAAGCCCTCGCGGATGAAAAATCATTTGGGCTGGGCTGCGGCTTCATGTTTTTTCAAGAGCCTTTCGCCACCGCCGAGATCGCCGTCGCCAAGGTCGGCAACAATGAGCCGGAGTTGCGGGCAACGCTGGTTTATCAAGGATCAGTAGACGAATTCAGAGACAGCCAGCTCACCTTCAGCTACAGCGAAATCGGCGGCTTCAGGATCAACGACTGGCCTTTCGACCTCGACGTGCTCCTGGACTACGCGCAGTACATGAACAACTTCAGCACGGGCGGATGCGACAAGCTGGTTGGCATGGTTTTTGACAAGGCGGTGACGACCACCTTCAGCTTGAATCCGACGATCACGACAACCGGCAATGACCTCGCCATCACGTTGCATGGGACTTATGCCGTGTCGCTGGCGGGCGCCAGCAGCCCTTTCCTGTTTGTCTCGATGCCCGACCTCACACTCACCATCACGCTCGCCGACGATATGAAGCTATCCGACTTCCCTCTGTGGCTGGCCGAACAGATCGTCAATAACGCGGCGAGCATCGTCTTGCAGATTCTCAACGACCCGGCCAAGTTCACTCTCTTCATCGCCACGGTCGGGCTGGTCAACGCGGCTCCGGAGCTGCTTGCTGATCTCGTCTGTAATGGCGGCAGCCAGGGCGTCGAAGATGCGCAGGTCGTTGAAGAGGCTGAGCAGGCCGCACAGGAAGTCGAAGAGGCTGAGCAAGCCGCCGAAGAGGCTGAGCAAGCCGCCGAAGAAGCCGAGAGTTTTACAGAAGCTATGGAAGCCGCCGAAGAAGCGGAGCAAGCCGCCGAAACCGCCGCCGCTGCCGCCGAAACTGCCGCCGCCGCCGCCGCTTCTCCCGGCGGCGGGTCTGCCGCCGCCGCGGCTGCCGCCGCCGCCGCTGCTGCTTCTACTGCCGCTGCTGCCGCCGCTGCCGCCGCGCTCTTCAGCGCGCTGAATCGCGACGATCAGCCGAGCGACCCGCATCAAAGCAGACTCGTATAAAATCGAGCTGCTCGATTCATCGAATGCGGTGGTGGCTTCTTCGACAAAGTCCGCAGGCTATACCAACGCTTCGTTCGGCGTGTCGAGTCTTGCGGCAGGAACTTACCATGCGCGAGTCACGGCAGTTGCTTCGGGCTACAACAGCAGCGTCAGCAACAGCCGCGACAATAACATCTCGATTGAAAAACTCGCCACCGTTTCCGCTTTACAGTTCGCTTACAACAGCAGCAGCGAAAAGATCGATTTAAGCTGGCCGAGCGTGAAGGGAGCCAGCAGCTATCAGGTTCAATACTTCAAAAACGGCTCGCACATGACTGGTAGCGATCAAACCATCTCGGCCAGCCCTGCTCATCTCGATACGTCCGGGCTGGCGGCGGGCGATTACACCGCACGGGTGCTTGCGGTTGCAGATTCGCATCACGTCAACGGCGAATGGTCTGCGGCCAGCAATCAGGTGACGAAGCTCGCGGCCCCGGCCTTCCAAAGCCTCTCGTATGCAAGTGGTAACGTGCAGGTCAATCTTGCATCGGTCACTGGCGCATCGCGCTACAAAGCACGGCTGGTGGACAGCTCGAACCATCGCACCGATGCTGTCGAATCCAGCAATCCGACCATCGAGATTTCCGCCGATGAGTTGGCGAGCGGAACTTATCACGCTGAAGCGATGGCGACCGGTTCAGACAACACCAAGGTTCCAAGTGACTGGCGAACCTCTAGCGCGATGGTCACCAAGCTTGCAGCGCCTGCGGTCAGTGCGGCGGTGTGGGATGAAAGCGCGGCGCAGGTGGTCGTCACGCTCGCCGCGGTTTCAGGCGCCGCCAGCCTCAGCGCGCAACTCGTCGCCGCAGACCAAACCCCCGTCGGCTCGCCCGTCGCAGCCGGTAGTGATCTGAATGCTCGCATCCGCATCGACAATAACCTGACGGCGGGAAGTTACGGGATACGGACTCAGGCCGCGAGTTCCGGCAGCCAGTTCATCCCAAGCGACTGGTCCGTATCGTCGGCGGCAGTTCTCCGCCTGGCACAACCGGCAATCACGAGCTTCACCTATGACGAGGTGCATGAAACCATCGTGGTGAGCTTTCAGAGCGTAGCGAACGCGACCGCTTATGAAGTCCAACTGCTCAACAGCGCGGGCCATGCCGCCGGCGCAGTCGTTTCTGTTCAAGCGGGCGCCGCCGGCACGACTGCTTATACAGCGCAGCTATCGGTCGCCGGACTGCCGGTTGATACCTACAAGGCACAGGTGCGCGCGGTTTCCACAGACCAGCAGACGATCAGCAGTGTGTGGGCCGTCTCCGCGCAATCGCTGACCGAGCTGGCGGCTCCAGCCATCGGCAGCGTCGCTTATGACGCCAGCCGCAATCAGGTGAAGGTGGTGATCGCGGCGGGCATCCCAGGAGCAGCAGGCTACCAGATTCAATACCTGAACGCCCAGGGTATCCCGCTGGGGCAGGCGGTGTTTGTTAATCCTGCCTCGCTCACGGGCTATCTGCCGGGTGATTACCTTCAGCCGGTCAATTACTTCGTCAGGGCGCGA
>MNJR01000063.1 GCA_001920415.1 Acidobacteria bacterium 13_1_20CM_3_53_8
CAGCAGTGAAGCTGTTCCCTTCATTCGTTTATAGTTTGTTGAAGTAGTCGTACTTGGCCTCTCTCATTCAAAGAGGCTTAGTTGCTGCTGTTTCTGTCGAGGCTCTAGGATTTCACTTTGACCGGCCAGTTGGAGCACCTGCTCAAACGTTGTCGCCTCCTGAGGGCTTTTATCTTCACGAAGAACGCAATCTCTGGCACCAAAGCCAAACACCAGATAATTCTTTCCAGCTTTTAATTCAGTCACCTTAACAGTCACCACTATCTTAGGAGCAATCCATAAATCAGGTATAACAGGTGGATCTTCCAGATTACCTGGACAATAGTCTTGAATATGAGGTTCGCACGCCGACCACACCGCGTTCCAATCTGCTTCGCTTGTCCTGGCAACTTTAGCAATCGGCACCCAACTATTGCGTTTATGGCAAGGCACAGCCAGCAAAAACGTTTTGAATGTTCCATGTGGATCCCGTTCAGCACCCACAACGACGGCATCTACAGTTTCTTCAGGTTTGACCTTTAAGACATCGGAAAAATACGGTTTATCCAGTTGCTTGATAATAGCTCCGTCAAACCCTTCAGCTTTTCTTGATCGGCATTGTTGATAAAACGTGATGAAACCTTTCTCAGATTTAATGGATGTGTACTCCGCAAGAGTAAAGCTGCTGTGGAATGCATAGTGCAAATAATCTCTAATCAAGCGCAATCGCTTCGATGTTGGAAGCGAGGTCTGATCCTGACCCCGAAGGTACAGTGCATCTAAAAGATAGCAGCGAAAATGGTGAGCATAGCGGAGTCTGGAAGGTACTAAATGTTCACCATGGTGATCGAAACCGACTAGCTCGGCGTCAAGAATAACTTGATCGTCCCCCAACTGATCCCGTATCATCTTTAGAATTGAGGGAAATACTCTTGCCCAGTCCTTGCCCGAACGGCTGAATAATTTAACTAACCTTCCAGTTTTGTGAATCTGTATGCGCCAACCATCAGGTTTAGGATACCCCAGGCACTCTCCTACCTCGTCCCAAACCTTGATCAGTGCTTCCTCGTCAGGTGCGCTTCTTAGTTGTGCCCCTGCTGGTTGTACAAACACCCCTGGCTGTACAACTGGTGGAGAACTTGATGTTGTTCCCAAATCATGACCCCCTATAGATTACAATACCCAAGCCTCATTTCATAGGTTTTTGACTAACCGATCTCTGTTGTTTTGTTCTTTCTCTCCTCTCTGCGTCGAAGACTCAAGGCGTAGGAGTAAGCCTGGATCAGTTGTAAATTATCAGGTGCAAGTTTCCTCCCAACTGCAAATTCCTCGACAGCTTTGTCAATTAGACCAGCTTGCAGATAAGCGTAGCCTCGATAGTAGTAATAATTGGCACGCCGTGCACGCTGTTCATCGGGTGTATCGTTCGATGTACGTAACTTGCGCACTCGATCAAACTTGTCAATGGCTTCCAGCCACGGCTGGTTCAGGTAGGCGCGCTGCTCGACAAGATCAGGTTGCTCTCGCCGCAAATATTGAAGGGCATTTTGATATTCAGAAGGTGACATGCTTGCAAGCGCAAGGCCATAACGGGTAAGGAAATCATGGCGAGTGCTATCAAGGTGTAAGGTTTTTTCATATTCTATCAATGCCTCACCGAATCTGCCTTCATATGAGTAACAATCTGCCAGCAAACAATGAGCTGAAGCATAATGCGAGTTTAGTTCAATTGCTTTTTGACATTTCTCAATGGCCTCTTCAATAGAGCTACTAGTACCTTGCAGCATTCGTGCTTCGGCAAGGTGTTTATAGCCATACCAACTGTTGGGTACATAGCGCAATGCATCTTCAAATTCCGAAACCGCGTGGTCAAGATCATTCGTGTAAAGTGCTTCATGTCCCCGTTTAAAATATGGCCCTGCGGTGAGCCTCTCGAGCGTTCGCTCCTTTAAATCGGCTACCATTGCAAGCATGCCATAGTTCTCAAGTTGCTGATGAAGGTCATCATAGCGGAATGTGATAGCCGAAGGATAGAAATCAGGAGAGAGCCCTCCAATGCGCATCAGCCTCATTTCTTGCTGAAGATACGTTATGCGCTTTTTATATTGATCTTCGGATAGATCAACAGCTTGCAAAATCGCGAAAACATACTGATCATCACCAAGCTTACAACGGCCAATGGGTAGAGGGTCCCGATGA
Source organism: Acidobacteria bacterium 13_1_20CM_3_53_8 (assembly GCA_001920415.1). Lineage (GTDB taxonomy): Bacteria > Acidobacteriota > Blastocatellia > Pyrinomonadales > Pyrinomonadaceae > 3-1-20CM-3-53-8. Next base: position 2,179 of record MNJR01000063.1, read on the forward strand.
GGTGGATCCCAGAGATTGTTAGCCAGAAAGTTGCCAGTCATATCGATCCCTTGTTGGCGCAACCATTGTGATATTGTATCTTTGGACGTATTCTGAATGTTTAAGGTGAGAAGATAAATCCAGCTCACCGCTACCTTCACGAGACTGACTCCCACTCCTTTCTTCACTTCATCTGCGATACTTTGTAACAAAGTCTCCAAACTTGTAGATGAAGTTAGGGGATACAGGGGACGTGTAGACACCCGGCTTACACTACGCACCGTCTCGATCTCGATCTGGTCGCGTGCAATCATATCCCCACAAATATAACCAAATGCCTTTAAACCTGCTCGTAATTCGTCAGTGAAAACTAGGGGTTTCTCACCTGTCCGCGTATGCCCAGCAATATAAATCACTCCCACAACTCTCTGATCTTCAGCAATGGCGGGAATAGCCGCAGCGGCAGTGGGATGTTCCTCTTCTTCATAGAAGGCGATACGAGGATCATTATCGGCAGTTGGTTCCACGAAGACTTCCTGGTGATAACGATAACACCAACCTGAAAGGGGTTGTCCAATTTCCACCAGCTTGCTTTTAAGGTGAGGCGGAAACTTTGAACTATATTCAAGGACACGCAACCATTTCTCATTGCCATCATCAGAAGGCTCAGACACCAGGACATTACAGTAATCCCACCCATCTGAAACAGCAGCAATAATCTCAACGAGAACTGCAAGCGTTGTCCCTCTCGTAATATCCAGTTGATTGATAAAGGCGGCTCTCAAAAGTGTCGAAAGTCCAGGGAATTCCCCTAGCTGTATAGGTTTGTCATTTCCCATACGCTTTTCAAGAGCTTCATCAATGGTCATAATAGATGGTTGTTGGATATTCGACTCCGGCAAACCCAGCACCACTTGATAGAGTTGACCAACAGGATCTTGCAGTGTCAGGAAGTACCAATTGTTCTGAGGCAACTTTCTGGCTACTGCAGGTCGGTTTTTTTGAAGCTTTACGAAATCCGTATAGACATACAATTTGAAATATGCATCGGAGACAGCCAGAGTCCATGCTTCATTTTCCAACAGCGTACGAGCCCGGTCCCATGTCAATTTACTGAGATAAGCTTCTTCTGTAGTCTGAACCACTGTACGGATGCCGATCAAACATTCTGGCGGAGTCATCTCAGCCCCGCCAAATCCCAGGGCGGTTATCAACGTCCCCAAAGCGCGATTACGCAGAAGCGCGTAAGCTGAATTAACCGAAGTGGGTGGTGGTGAGGTTTGTAGTTCTTGCGTGTTTGTGCGAAGCGTTTGCACACCTACTACGTCACTATGCCCATCTCCTTCAGAAAAGCTCAGTAGCCATCCCTTGATCTCTTTGACACTAATATACCCATCTGTTTTCAGAAGTTCTACAATCAAGGCGCGACGAACGTCATCTGGCGTATAGCGCCAGCTTGTTCTTATTTCTCCACCGGATTCCTGCGGCTTTAGTATGCCCTGGTTACGCAGATAGTTCACCTTTGTCTTCGTCATCTCTTCATGAGGTGATGGGAGATGGCTATTGAGGTAAGTGACAAGTTCAGGAGTTGAGAACTGTGTACCAGGTTGAAGGTCGGCTGTGAGCCGCTTTGCTTCTTGCCAGTATTTTCTGATGGTGATGGAATCTAAGCTCATGTAGATCCACTCCTTCTACCAATACCTTCAGATCATACGAAAAACATCTTAGAAGAACTGCTTTTTAACAATGTTCTTGCAAACAAAATATCATTAAAGCTTCTTGTTAAGAATAGCTTTATATTCTAAATTACTAAGTGTGCTATGATTATATACCCTATGTCAAGATAATAGCAGAACAATCTAGCTAGATGCAAAAACTGCAATGTTCGGCTTAAATCTTCTCAATACATTAGTTGAATGAGGTAGATGTTTCATTATAATTCATAGTATTTCAGTAAGCAAATTTAATGTTCGTTGAAATGAATCAGTTTCCTTCGCAAATATCACGCCCGCTTTAATAAAGCAGCGACAAATTTTGGAATATGTTCATGTTTTTAATGTGATCATCAATTCCTACAAATTTGTAAGTATATGCTTATTAGGATACTTTTGACTTCCAATTTTCATTGACTTGCCAAAATCCATATGTTAATATAATCTTATAAGGTTATCTTTTCAAATTTGTATTGATAGCGAAACTAAAAGCCTATAAATGTAGCTAATCAAAGAGCTTTGCTCCATAGTAGATTGAGGAGGTTTTGCCATCCGAAACCGGATCAGTGAGTAATCAAGCAATGAAGCAGTCGTGGGTGATCGTAGAACATCAATGAAGATGCTTTGTGAAAAAAGCCCTTTTAGCTCGAGTGCTCTTTAGAGCCAATATCCGGTATGCAATATCATTTGCTGCCCGCAAGCAGGAGGTCAAAACAAAATGAGCTTTGATGCAGTCGTAATAATCGCCCTGATCACTTTTAACCTGGGCTTAATGCTCGGTATGCTTTTAGGTCGGTCTCATTTCATTCTATGAACGTACGTTGGCTGCTCTATGCTCTAGATTTTGACATCGGAAGGCAAATAAATGAGCGAACATATTCGCCCGCCGTGGGACGATTACTACATGAATATTGCTTGGGACGTGTCTATCCGTTCAAATTGTCAACGTCGTCCAGTTGGTGCGTTAATTGTAATTGACCGCAGAATTGTGAGTACTGGTTATAATGGAACGCCTTTTGGCGTGAAAAATTGCAACGAGGGCGGTTGTCCTCGTTGTGCCTCCGATGCACCTCGTCACCAGGGATACGAATTATGCCTTTGTGTACATGCTGAGCAAAATGCCGTTTTGCTCGCTGCTCGCCAGGGTACTGCCACCGATCATGCCGCCCTCTACGTTACGCTTCGTCCATGCCTTGGTTGTCTTAAAGCACTGGTACAGGCTGGTATTCGTGAGATTATCTACGATCAACCGTTCGATTACAACGGCGAGATAGAAGGAACATATCAAGGGCTTTTAGCAGAAGCGGGTGTTATTATGCGTCAACATCCCTACAGCGCGACGCACACTCTGTCGCCATTAGCGATCTCTGCAAGCCAGGGTAGTGGGCCTGAGATGCCCGCCGTCTAAAAACATTGTAGAGAGAAAACAGTAATTGTTCCCTCGATGAGAAACGTAATGCACTACCAGGTACATAAGCACCTTACATAAAAACCAAAGCCAATCAGGAGGCGCTGATATGCAACAAACGAATGAGAAGGCTTGGATGCGGCATCGCGGCAAATGGTTCGAGATCGCGAATCCTCTTTACGGGTTAAACGCACCAGATGCCGAGAATAGACGGCAAAGTTTACAAGGGGAGTACAGGCGGAGATGGTGGACTGTGGGACCGACGTTTCTTTATCCTGATTATAGTGGCATCTTGCTATACACATATGCCTACGAGGGAAGGCGGAACCTACCGGCATATATGATCTGGATATATGCAATGGGGCAGGATATTGCGGTATATGCGCGGGAATTTCCTGATCTTCTAGATGTTCTTAACTCATTCACATCCCTTGTATTAATCGGTATCTTTGTTGACATTTATCGACGCGGCCAGGAAGTTGAATGGTGATAGGCGGGGAGCTATGTGCTCCCCTTTGGCACGGTCAAGCGGGTCTCTATATCAGCTTCTTCTCTATCGCATAGCGGCTAGCTGCCTGTGTCGAATCGCCAGGTGCGCTCGCTAAACATGCGCACTTTCAACCCCTAGACGCCAGCGAATGGTATCCGCGTTGCGCAGGAGTCGCTCCATAATATTGCGACGCAGGGTATAGATCTCTCGTACGTCGCTGAACTCTTGAGGGAAGTACCGAATAATATCCCTGGGTTTAAGACTGCAGTAAAAGAGCAAATAGCTCAGGCGCTTCTCACGCGCGTGCGGAAGTAACCCTTGAATGGCTTCCCACAACTCGTTGGCATCTTCAGGCTCTTCCACAAATGGTTCTCCCGCAAAACCAGGCTCTGGCAGTGGGATCTCTTTTTGCCGCGCATAGCTTCGCAGGGTGTCAAGAATGGCTCCATTGAGACTGGCATGCAAGTATTGGAGAGCTGCGGCAAGAGAAGTAAATGCCAGCTTCTGATTGCAGGTAGTTGCCTGCCAGAAGCGTGTGAATGCTTGTGCCACATAGTTCTCTTCACTGTCATGGCGATAAGCTTCCTCTTTTCTCGGATGGCGGCGCAACCACGTCAGGACCATCTCGCCGAAGCATTTCTGCACCCACGTCCAGGCATCGCTGTCGTGCTCGATCATAGCGCGGCGGAACAGCTCTAAACCGTACTGATTGTCGGGTACCTCGCCACGACGATATTTGTTCATTTCTTTCACGCAGCGCTCCGCGAGCAATGAAAGTTTCATCGCGTGCAGTGGAGATGCTAAGGTCAGTGCTACAGGAACGGATATTTCAAAAAGCTCACTCCGGAGATCATAGAGATCAGAGTGTGTTTCTGCGTTGTTGGCACAGGCACAAGGCTTATTCATCGTGCCACTTATCCTTTCAGGCGCTTTACATAATATATGCACCTTTACTAGTGCTAAGTTCTTGCCACTTCAACCATCACATAGATGTATACTCCGCGCTATTTAAAGTTTACCTCGTCCGGCGCAGAAACACATCCAGTAAATAACGTATTCGATTACGTATTTTCAGGTCGTCTCAGCAATTTTTTGTGGATAAGCGTGCGTAATATTACGCTAGCTCTCCCAGAGGGTAAGAGCTTTTTCAATTTCCGCCCGTTCCTCTTCGGTGAAGATCCAGTTGGAACCCGTCAGCATCTGCTCCGCCTCCCTGGCGTTACGAATACCGACAATAGCACCCGTCACCGCAGGTTGTGCCAGGATCCAGGCAATAGCCAGCTCGAATAGTTTTCGATTGTGGCCATAGGCGATAGTCCGCAGGTTGGCTCGCAACTGCTTGAGCTTTGCGTAGGTTGGCTGCCGGGCATAAGGATGTTTTCGTCGAAAGTCCTGGGGGTCAAGGTCATCCAGGTTAAATGTATCCACCAGGAACCCGCTTGCTAGAGATGCCCAGGTTAACACGCCGATGCCATGCTTTTGTGAAAAGGGTAATACGTCTTGCTCGATATCCCGGTGAAGGAGGTTATATTGATGTTGATTGGAGGTAATCGGCCCCAGTGGCAGTACTCGTTCCATCAATTCGATTGTATGATTGGATAACCCGCCGTAGCGAACTTTGCCTTCCTGGATAAGCGCCTTCATGGTGGCCCAGGACTCTTCAATTGGCGTGTGAGGGTCTGGATCGTGAAACTGGTACAGGTCGATATAGTCGGTCTGCAAATTGCGCAAACTTGCTTCGACTTCGCGCCTGAGGCTCTCAGGTCTGAGGTTTTCGTACCAGCCGCCCTGTTCATTACGAAGCGTGCCGCATTTTGTAAAGATATAGACCTTATCGCGCTTGCCTCGCAGAGCTTTCCCTACAATTTGCTCCGCTCGCCCCCAACCGTAGAAGGGAGCTGTATCGATCCAGTTCACTCCGAGATCGATAGCTACCTCGATAGCTCTCACTGCTTCGTTTTCATCTTGTGGTCCCCAGTTCACGCTCCATTCAGGTGTGGAACCAATGGGAGCTGTACCGATGCCTACTTTCGTGATGTAGAGGTCGCTCTGGCCGAGTCGCCTGGTTATCTGCTGCATAGCTTTTCCTCCGCATATTTTCTCGAGTCCGCTAAATACTTCTAGTCTAACGTAGAAATGACTGCTGGATACTGGACGATGTACCAGTTTCATAGCTGTACGAACGTCCACACGTTAAATTGGTAAGGGTCGCGCTGTACGCTCCAGGTCAACAGTAAGCGTGTATAGAAACAGAGATAGCGAAAGGAGTACAGGAGTATTATGAACAAAGCAGACTTTCAAGCCGCGTTAACCTCGGCAGGGTTATCCCGATTGGTAAAAGATATTGACCGGCTGGCACGGCCATCGATCCGGATTCTTGCCACAAAGACTAATGAGTCTCTCATGAAGCCTGGAGCGTCGAAGCTGGGTGGAGTTCCCGACCTGCCGCCTGGAACGACGTGGCCAGAATTAAAGGGAGAGCCACAATCATTCATCGCGCAAATACGTCTCGACGACGTGCGCCAATATGATAGCGAAAAGGTATTGCCCCAAAGTGGCATGCTCTGGTTTTTCTATGATGCGCAGCAAGAGACGTATGGAGCGGACCCGGCTGATCGCGGAGGCTGGCAGGTCCTCTTCAAAGACGGCGACCTCTCCAACCTGCAAAAAACGCCATTCCCGGCAAAGCTTCCGGCCACGAGCAAGTTTAACGCCTGCTCTCCGAGCTTTGCGAGCGAGATAACCTTCTCGCAGCAGCCATCGCTTGAGATACCCAACCTGGACTGGACGGACGAAGACCAGAAGAAATATGAGTCGGTACTCTCGTCGTTTGCCAGCCAGACTGGCCGCATCACGCCCCGTCACCGCATGCTGGGCTTTCCCGATACCATCCAGGATGATATGCGCCTGCAGTGCCAGCTTGTCTCAAATGGCGTGACCGATATCAGCGATCCGAAGGCGGCTGCATTAACGAAGGGGGCCACGGACTGGCAACTGCTCTTACAGGTAGATACCGACGAGGAAATCGGGATGCGCTGGGGCAATGCCGGCATGCTTTACTATTGGATAAAATTGGCCGACCTGCAAACGCGACATTTCGATGCGAGCTGGCTTGTGCTGCAATCCGAGTGAGTGTGGGCGTTTACATATACAATTTCCTCTCAAATTCATCTTGCAGGATAGGGGCCGAATTCAATACAAAGGAGAAGGGACTTATGAAAAGAATCATCTGTTTGCTTGGACTGCTCGCGGTTTTCACAATCGCGTTCAGTGGCTGTGGGTCGATAACCATAACCTTGCCGGCTATCACGCCTACCTCAGGTAGTACCGGTAACACAGGTAGCAATACAACTGGGAGCGAGCCACATTGGGGAGTGCAGACCAAAACATCTGGATGCGTGGCACATGACGCACTACCTGACTCGGCGTGTACGCCTGGTGCTGTGCTGGCAACCGGAACGAAGGATGCGATATGCCAATCGGGATACGCCAGTTCAGTGCGGAACGTGCCGGTAAGTGAGAAGAACCAGGTATACGCCGAGTACGGCATAGCACATCACTCGCCGGGCCAGTACGAGGTTGATCACCTGGTGAGCCTGGAGTTGGGCGGCTCAAACGATATCTCGAACCTGTGGCCCGAGGCGGCCAGTCCCAAGCCGGGCTTCCACGAAAA
>MNJR01000096.1 GCA_001920415.1 Acidobacteria bacterium 13_1_20CM_3_53_8
GTGCCGCCCTTTCGGACAAGATTTAGATCAAGGTCTCCCACGACATTGAGAAGTAACTGAGCCGCCATCTGCAAGGATTCACGGCGATCACCGACATGCGGGAAGACGCTCACACAAGCGGCAGATTCGGCGACGGTAATTGAAAGCTCGTTAAGCGTGCACATCAGACCTTCATACTGGAATTTGGCACCAAGCGTTGGCCGGTCATGCTCATTGAACGCTTGCGGAGACACCGAAGGGACAAGATGCACGCCGACTTCGCATAACAAACTGTAGCGGGATTGGTCAATCGGAGGCTGCAAGTGCATTTCCTCTAGTTTACGTCGCACATTGGCCGGACTAAAATCTCTCTTGCGCTTCCTCTCGTCAACAGAGCGCCAAGTCTTCAAGAGGTCAGGCTGTGCTGCAAATAAGAAAAGTAGATTTGCGATTTCCCCAAGGTTACGAGTTAGTGCGAGAGATTCATCATAATAGCCAAGTAGTGCGAGACGAAGAGACGAAAGCGAATGAGTTACGATGCGTGCGGTAAGCCGCTGAAAGAAGTGGTCTCCGCCTACACAGCCATGAAAGCACGACGCCTCCTCATACAGCATGGATAGAAGATCACCTAAGAATTCATAACACGCGGGCGTGCTAATTCCGAGCTTCGGCATTTCGCTTAACGACTCAACAGAGCATTGCGTTTCCACTCTCGCAGCCGTCTCAAGAAACTCAGCACCGCGAGGCATTGTTTTGTTGTTAGCAATCATTCAGTTCACCCCCTGGCGTCTAACGCCCGAATTAACCCGCCGCCCGACGACAACGACAACACGAATTGAACCAACAAACGATGATGAGAGACAAGCTAAGGGCGGTCGGGTTGAATGAGTTGTTAGGCGCGGCGTCATTAAGAAGCCTTCTCCGAAAACTGAATTTTTTCCAAGTATTCATGAAACATTCTCACAATTTCTAACCAGAATTCTTCACTGGCTTCAATATAGGAAGTATCGTGCTATATACTACCTTCATAAAGCTCATTATTCTTTGTCCAAATAAATAGCTCAATTGTCTCCCTTTCTCTCTCGTAAGATATTTTGCATTTATCAGAATGCCATTCTGGATCACGTCTATTATAGGATACTTCGATTACTGGAGATTCAGATGACTTATCAATGGAAATTCGCCCAAACCCGTCATGTGACATCCACGGAACTTTTTGAGGCGTTTTGGAACGCCAGACAATTTTCTTTTGGTTACTTTCCTCTGGGCAAAATAGATACCAGTGGACATCGCTAGGTAGGTGAGTCTTAAGCGAATCGAATACTTCTTTCAATTCTTCTGAAGAAATACTTGAATGTTTAAAATACGCCTCTAGTTCTTTCAGTTTAAGTTTATAATGGTATTGCTGTATAAAGGTCGGAACATCGAGTGACGGATGTATAAGATATGGCAAGATGACTTTTCTAAGAGCAGCAGCTTGACCTATCTCATAAGCAACCCAACTCGATTTGAGGCTTGCAGGTGAAATGATAACAATGAGATGAGTACAATTCTTTAGACCTGAAGCCACCTGCTCAGTAATATTTTGTCCCCACCCAATGTCCTTACTATCTAAAAAATAGGTCACGTTGTTTTTTTCCAAAATATTACCAATATGTATGGCTAACTCTTGGTCAACTGATGAGTAGCTTATAAAGACTTTATAGCCGACTTGGCGTCGCCTTTTAGCTTTTTCTGCCTGTTGCTCATGATATTGTTCCAACATTTTCATTTTTACGAACGACTTCATATCCTCTTTGCCTATCTTCATCTTAGCTAACCTCCCTCATTTTAAATTTACCTCTGCAAATAGAAAGATACTAGCGCCTAACGCTTGAGATAACCGGCGCGAGAGCAAGCATCCAACCTCCGAATCAAAGGATAATCTTGAGAGGATTGCAAGTCGAGCGTCCGGTTGATTGATTTGTTATCTGGCGCGCTAACCATTCTCGCCGCGAGCGCACGCGATAGCGATTAGTCTAGCATCTAGATTCAATGTGTGGTTCACACGCAGAGTCAAACAATTCAACTCTCATCATTATTCAACAAAGCGAGCGGCGATGCACAACCTCTTTTCAATTCAACTCTCGCATCAGCGGCGCAGACCAGATAACTATAATTAGGCGTACTAATCGCCGTGTCATATTACGCCCATTTAGCCGTCTAATCCGCCGCACCTTAAGGAATTGCTATGGAATTTGTATTGGTCGAGTAATTAGGCAGCCAATACTGTTGATGAATTAGGTGGCTGTGGTGCTTCCACACCAGATAGGTTACTTTTACAGCTATTCATAGCAAAATTCAATGCCTCTATGAATTCAAACAGCGCCAAGCTGTAGGTAGTCTACGGTAATCTTGGGAATGAATTGTGAAGCCGCTCGGTTCGGGCTACTTGCTCTCCCAATCACCGCGCAGGAATGCCAAAGAGGTTTCGGTAAATTGTGCAGTCATGTTGCCGAAGATTGGGCCATGTCCACCGTTCGGAATCACCCAGAGGTATGAGCTAGGGATTGCAGCGTACATCTCCAACGCCAGGTTGACAGGGTATAACGGATCACGGTCGCCATGCACAATCAGGGTTCGCGCCCTTATGGTTGACAGGTAAGGGGGCGTAAAATTCATGTCCGTATAGCTATCCTTAAACGCATTCCCCATACGCCAGAGCGCACGGATTTGGTCATCCCCGTGCTTGTGCCACTCTCGCATCTGTTGCCATTCCGCATCTGTGTGGTCGTCCGCATTCAACTGTCGCATGATGGCACGCGCCTGCTCAGGGAAGTAAGGTGTCGCGCTCACCAGCACCATAGCCTTTGCACGCGCGGGCTGCCCTGTCGCCATGTGAAGAAGTGTTTTGGCTCCCAAGCTCATGCCAATCGCTTTGAATCATTCGATACCCAGATGGTCTAGCAGTGCGAACACGTCCAGAGCCGATTGCCGGAAGGTAAACTCCATAGAGGGATTGGTCGAACTGCCATGACCGCGCAAGTCCGGCACAATTAATTGATAACCGGCGGGAGGCTCTTTGAAGACGAGTTCCCAATTAGCGCCCACACCACCTCCGCCATGAAGCAGGACAAGTGGCTCGCCCATCCCACGAATTTCGTAGTACATCTCCATCTCGTTGATGCGTATGGTTTGTCCTGGAGTTGATGACATTTTCATTCAGGCTTCCTTTCATTCTCTTCCATATAGCGCCCATGTAGAGTTAAAGTTTAGTCGTCATACTCCGCGCCATCATTGTTGCTTTTCGTAGGCTCTTCAGCGTGGCTGCTCATCTGCTCGCGCAGGCGTGCGACCCTTTCAAACATCACAGCGCTCATATTTTTAGGCTCAGGCTGAGACATCCATTGCATCATTGATGAAAGAAAGAGTTCTTTCATGTAAGCGAATGAGAAGCCTTCAGTCAGAGCAACAATCTGGCTAACGACCTCGTCCGGGGCGCGCATCTCACTCTGCAACTCTTTATTCCAGGCAGAGACATACGCGAGTCTTTCCGCTACGGCTGGCAGGTCGAAATTGTACTTGCGATCAAAGCGGCTCGGGCGGTCTAGTATAGCTGTGTCCAGGCGCTCAGGGTGGTTCGTCGTTGCCAGAACGACCACGCCTGTGTTTAGAGCGAACCCGTCTAGTTCGTTGAGGAAGAAAGAGCGATTCTTTCCGTCAATCAGCGAATCAATATCTTCCAGCACAATGATGCAAGGCATTATCTGTCTAGCGCGTTGGAAGACGCAGCGCATGTTGTCCTGCTCAGTCTCGTGCCGCGACTTGAAGCTTTTGACGTAAAGGCAAGGTTTCCTCAATTGATTGATGAGCGCTTTGACCGTGTGAGTCTTCCCGTTGCCCGGCGGCCCTATCAACAGTACGCCGCGTTTCCAGGGGATTCCATATTTCTCATACACCTCGCGCGAAGCAAAGAAGTTCTCGAAATCCTTCTGTATCTCCTCCTTGAGAACGCCGGGCAGAATCAGGTTGTCGAAGCTGGCCGCCTTGATGGCTCTAAAAAGCTCTTCGCTCTTCAACCAGTCGCCCTGATCGAACACGAGTATTTCGCCGCGCACCTCCGAGCACCACTCGCAGACCGCGCGGAAGAATTTTTCGGCAATCTCTTTTGTCTCGGCCACTATCCAGTGATAGCGCGTCTTGCAGCCGTCGTTTGTCCAGGTGACGTAAAGAACATCCAGAAAATGTCCCTCCCAGAAGACGTTGAACCATGCGTTCTCCGCATCGTGTGACAACTCTCTGCCAAGCCCGCGCCAGCCCGTTATGATCTGATTAAATACTGCGGATTCCTTAACCACCTCACACCGATTAGCGCGCACGTATGATTCCAGATGAAACAAGCAGTTCTCACCTTCTATAAACGCTTTATCTGGATAAAGCTCCGCCAACTCCCGGCTGACGTAGTAGGAAACGTAGTCGCTCGGATAGCAAAGAGCAGTGCTGATGAAATTCTCTATGCCCATAAAACAGTTTTCAGTTTTTAGTTTTCAGTTTTCAGTAAAAAGCTTTCCAGTTTTCTTCTGAAAACTGAAAACTGAAAACTGAAAACTGCTTTTATTCGCGCATGAAAAAGTAGACCGCTCGCGTCGCTATCAAAGCGTACGGCGATCCTGTTTAGCAGCAACTTACCTTGATGCACTTAGAGTGAGCGACCGAAGCAATGTTGTCGCTGAAGGGTCTTCAAAAGCGGGTACATGATGTGATGACCAACATGACTGTAACCAATCCAATCTTATTTGCCATCAGAATAAAACCGTGTCGAGTTTCAGTCAAGTAAATTTCGCTGGCCGAAATGATGCCTTCTGATAAAATGGCCTGGAGATTGATTGACTCGCGGCTTTCTCTAAGGAAAAGATGTAGTATGTAAATGTTCAGATCATCTGCTAAACGGGGCATAGTGGGGCATAATGATTGAGGAAGGCTGTAAGTGTAAAGGAAGATATATACTTACAATAGCTGGGGCGCGCGTTCGCAATTTCCACATTTTTTGCTAAACGCCCGCCATTTTGAGGTCACATTTTCACATCTTTTACTAAACAGGATTGTAATGGTAGGGTTCAACGTCTGGTAAGGAATATTGGATACAAGCCCAAAATAGAGTTGATTTAGGATAATCTGGGAAAGCGAACTCGACTTTATGCTCAACCCAAGCTGAGCCAGTATCAGCTTTGATAATCTTTCCGAGTAAGCCGCTACGGATTTGGTAGCCATCGCCGCTCAGATAAGTTCTGACTTCTTGTCCAATTGTCATATTGTCATATTCTTCTGCTTTCATCATGGCTATGCATTATAACAGGCTGGTCAAACATAGCGAACGTCGGGGGCGGAAGCTCCGTCGCGCCAGCGGTGGATGAGCTTGATGGTGTTGGAGGGCGTGGGGAAATTTCGCATCTGGGTCATTTCGCGGGTGGGCGGCCAGTAGTTGGTTTTGACCTGGACTAAGATGATGCTGAGGGTGTTGAAGCCGATCACGTCGAAGGGGCTGCGCGGGGAGCGCATGACGTTGTAGCCCTGGCGTTTGAGCAGACGCATTGTTCTGCGCTCGGAGCGTGCGCCTTTTTCGAGTGTCCTGGCTTTGTCCATGATGGACAGTTGTATGCTGAAACGGCTCGAAAATCCACTTCAAAAGATGCTTCAAAATTGAAATTAGTTCTTTGGTGTCTATTGAGCAACAGGATAGTCGCGCCAATTTATCAGAGTCAGGGGTAGATGCACTTGGCTGGGGCTGATGTGAAGCTTGTTAGCAATGAATTTTGAGAGGCGCTGCTCATCCGTTGTGCCGTTTCTGGTTTGGAATGAGTCTCGATTCTGCCACCATAATTCGGCGATGGCGATTTCCTGTTGGCTAATCTGAATATCTGTTGCCTGTACTTCCCATTTCCACTGTTCATAACCAGAGAAGCCTTTGCCGTCCGGTGCGAATCTGGCGACGCCCAACGAGTAACCTTTGCCTGATAGCAAAGGTGAAAGCTCAAGAAAGACTTCTACGACATTGGCTCCGGTAGAGCGTTGTAAATCACGGGCGGCGTTCATAAGGACATGGGCGCGGTCTTCAAATGTTGACGCGCTAGAACCGATACGGGCGCTGATTCGCTTTCTTTCTCCAACGCTCTCGTCTTCGCTTGAGAAAAGGGTATATGAAGGTGAAAAATGAATGGATGGGGAAGGGGCTGGTTTGTTGGTTGAAGGCGCATAATTGTAAGTCTCGTCGTGTGGCTGTGATGAAGAGCTACAGCAAGAAAAGAGGAAAAGGATGAGAGGCACGAACCAAAATATGAAACGATTCATGTGAAAACCTTTCATACTCCGTAAATATCTAGCAATCTGAGGCGCTTTTCGACTAATTCTTTTGGATAATTCTCCAACTCGTTTAATAAGTCGCTAGTTAAAAGTCTTCTCAAGAATGGCTCAGGCAGCATCGCTAATAAGGCAAAGGCTTCAGCTTCGTGATGCTGTTTGGAATCTTGCAGCCTATGACAAAAGAACGCAGCATTCTGGTAGTTTGAGGCGTGCAATAAATGGTGCGCGAGTTCATGGAGAATTACATAAAGCCAGCGAAGGCCGCGCAAATTCTTGCTAATGTAGATAGTCGCTTTACCATGAATTTTTAGATAAAACCCATCCTGCTCAATCTCAGCTTCCTTAATTTCAATATCTAATTCTTTGCAGATGCGAAGGGCATCATCTTCGGAAAATACATGGCGATTCAATCGAAGCTTCTTAAATTTTCGAGTGAGAAAAAACATGGGATTTTGAGACCTATTATTTTTTGGCTTTGATTCTTTGCTCAATCATAGTTTGAGCGGTTGTTTGAGCCGTCACCTTAGCATTGTTTTCAGCGACGGCGATGATCTCTTCCATATCTGTCGGGGTAAGCTTTTCCATGCTTTTAATTGAGTGAACATCTTCAACACCTAAAGCCTGAAGCTTTATTATAAATTTTTCGAGGGACATTGGTTCTGGTTCGGTGCTATCACCTTCGTTGTTTTCATCTGCAACATCACTGAGATCATTTTCTCCTCTCAAACTTGCAAATGGTACACCCGTTAGTTCAGCGATTAGCAGAAGATGGTCTGTTTTTGGAGAGGTGTCACCATATTTCCATTGAGAAACAGCGGATTTTCGCACCTTCACAGCCTCAGCAATCTCTTTGTCTGAAACCTCTTTATCCAAAGCATCATTGAAAGCTTTCTTAATGCGCTCGTAAATAGGTGCAATCGGCTTTTCTTTACGCATTCCTATTAAACCTGAGTTCAGCAGACTTAACTTTTCCTTGACTCTGGGTTCAGTGCGCTGTACTATCTTCCGGCGTTTCAGTCGAAACGGTGGAGCATATCACATGTCGCCGATAGAAATTAGAGTTTTGCTATTGAGACAAGGGCTTACCATTGAAGGTTTAGCTCAGGAGTTCGGTTGCTACCGACAACAACTCTCAATGACTATCAATCGCAGGCGGGTCTATCCGCACCTGCGCGCGAAGCTCGCAAAGAAACTGGGTCTAACTATCGAGCAGCTTTTCGGTGAGCAATCCCGAAAGGCTGCTTGAGTTTTTTTTAGCCCCAAATCTGTTTTGAATCTACTTCAAAAGGAGTCTCAAAAATGAAAGTGCCTCACGCACTGGATGAGGAATTCAAGAGGGTAACAAAGGTCGAGGGCGTTACGATGGAAGCCCTAGTCAATGAGATTGCTGGTCTGACGGGCTATACCGCTCGTCACATTTACAATTTCCGGTCAGGCAAATGGAAACTCGATCCAGATTTAATCCCTCTGCTCTGTAAGCGATTTCGCTCGCGCACACTGCTCAACGTACTGATCGTAGAGTGCCAGGACGTGCGGATCGAAGTGCCTGACGGCTTTGACCTGACTCGCCTGGTTTCTCAGACAGTCCGCGAAGACCTCGAATACTATCAACAATTTTTGGCTGATTTTGAGTCGAACGGAATTGACGAGACCGAGCTTGCGCACCTGCGCGAGCTTGTCGAGCGCGTCGTGTGTAACGCCTATCGCTTTGTCGAAATCGCAGCACAGGACTACGAGCGCAGACATGCTTTGAAGGAGTCTTCAGCGAGGTAAATCCAACGGAATTCCAACGGAACTTCCAACGGAAGTCGAGAAAATCCAACGGAAGCCATGCTAACTCGCAAAAAAAAACAACTTATGGATGAACGGCGCAAATCTCTCCAGCCAATCCAACGGAAGTGCCAACCTGACGCTCTGCCCAATCCAACGGAAGTAAACGGAGACACCTATGTGGCTCGCAACTGATGAGGTTGTCAGTCTAGGAAAATCTGATCGTTGGGTGCGCGAGAAGCTAAAGACGGGCGAATGGAAGTCGCGTGAGACGGCGCGGCGTGGGCGCAACGGAAAGCTGATCCGCGAGGTGCTTTTGGAGAGCTTACCAGAAGATATGCAAGCGACTTGGGCAAAGAGAAATCTTGGCACTGATGAGATGTACGTAGAGGAATCGTCTGCGCCAGTGCTGTCGCAGGCCGAGGCGCTGGCTAGGGCGCTGAGCGGCTACGATGTTGAGACGCGCGAGGCATTCATTGATGAAATCAACCGGCTCAACTCGATTGTTGATCGCTTCGAGAATATTTCTCCGCGCAGTGTCGTCCGGGACGGCGCGCGAGTTTTCGTTGTAGAGGTCGAGTCGCTGTGCGAAGAGGCAAGGTGCACGAACACGCTCATATTAAAGCTTGAGCCGAGCAGGGCGAAGAAGGTTTCCGGTTACACGCTTGAGAAGTGGGCCAGGCAGCGTAAGCGTGATGGGTTGATGACCTTCTTGCGCGCACAGCCTACGCAGCGCAAGCAACGCGACGGGCGCGCTGCGCAGTTCTCGGCGGATGCGCGCGACTGGCTTGACAGCAACTGGAAGAATTATCCGACGACCTCGCACTGCATCAAGAAACTTAAAGAGCAAGCGAAGAAGAAGCGTTGGAAGATTCCAAGCAATAGCACCTTACGCCGCATGCTGAAAGTTCCTCCGGTCGTCCGAGCGATAGTCTTCGGAAAAGATACAGACTATACGGGGAAGCTAAAGCCCTACGTGCCGCGCACGGTTGAAGACTTGGCGGCGCTACAGATTGTCTGCGGCGATCATCACATCCTTGACGTTATCGCTTGGAGCGACGTTCAGAAATCTCTTGTGCGGCTATGGTTCACTGTCTGGCAATGTGTTCGCACGGGATTGATATGGGGCTGGCATCTTGATTATATTCCATCATCACACACAATAGCTTGCGCCTACGCGAACGGGGTTCTCACCTTCGGCGCGCAGCCTTTCTCACGCCCGCAAGATGGTTTCAAATCTCTGGCCTACACAGACAACGGCAAAGATTACAAAGGTCGAAATGTGAACGGCGACCTAGTTGTGCATAAGCACGCGGCAGAGGTTGATGGCGGATTGCAGTTGATTCTTACGTCGCAGAGCGTAGGGCTTCTGAATGATGCCGGTGTCGAGCAGATGCTGGCGAATTTCTACAACGGGCGCGAGAAGCCTGTTGAGCGAACATTCAACGACACCGCGACGGCGATTCAAAATGATTTCTTCAGAAGGGGCTGGTGCGGTCGCAATACGAAGGATAAGCCCGACGCTTACAAAGAGCTTTACACGCGCCACATGAAGGCGATGAAGCGCAAGCAGCCTTCGCCCTTCCCTTCCGAGCAGGAAGTACGCGACTACATCGCCGATTGGGTTTTTGGATACAACACCACTGAGCATGAGCGAACGACGCTCGGCGGCGCAAAGATTGTCCCTCTCACAGAGTTCAATCGTCTCTACACGACGCGATACGAGATCAGCAAAGAGGCAGTTGCGCTGATGCTCTTGAAACCTACGCGCGGCACGCTCGGCAAGAATGGCTTGAGCATCCTGGGCGCGACATACACGAGCGAAGCTTTCAGCAAATACAAGGGCGTCAAAGGCGCGGACGGCAAACCTCTACAGATAGAAGCGCGCCGTTCGGATGACAACTACTCGACCGTGTGGGCTGTGCTGCCGGATGGTCAAGTTGTCGAAGCTACTCGCCTGGATCGCTCGCCAATCCTGAACCCTAACCGCGAGACGCATCGCGTCGTCGCAATGCTCGCAAAACACGAAACAAAGCTGGCAAGAGAGTTCAACCTGTTCACGCAATCGCGTCTGCGTGGAGAGACGGTAGAGGATCGCGCGGCGGCGCTGATAGATGCCGAGTATGGCAGTGAGATTGAACTGCCGCTGGCCGTTGGCGCGAACGCAGACGCACAGACGCAGGCGCGCGTGCAGAGGCTCACACGCCTTGATGGAAAGCGGCTTCATGCAGTGCCGCAGGCGCGCGTGACGGCGGAGCAAGTTTCGAATGTCCAGACGGACGATTCGATTTTTGAATCGTCTGACCGGACGCTAATCAGTGAATTCGATTTCGAGGAATAGGGGTACAGGGTACAAAGCGGGCGGGCTGTGCTCCTGTCTCCGTTGTGACCGCCCGCACATTTTATCAAGAGAAGAGGTTATGGCCTTTCATCAGGGAAGCGCATTGCAGAAGTTAGTTGATGACCTTCAGTCAACAACATGCGTCTGTGGCAGGGCGAAGCGAAGCGGCGAGTCATTCTGTCGAACCTGCTATTACACGCTGCCTCAGAAGCTGCGAATGAGATTGTATAACCGCATCGGCGAAGGCTACGCCGAAGCTTTTGAAGCGGCGGAGAATTATCTGAGGGAAGAAGGGCGTATCTGATATGTCGGCTCAACAAATCGAAACATGGAAAGTCAAACACTCGTGCGGCCACGATACTTATCACCCTGTTGGCACTGACACATTGAGGCTATCGGCAATGCTCAAGCAGCCCTGCGCCGAATGTCTGCTGCTTGGGAATCTCCAGGACGTACCGCACGGCTGGGCGCTAGTGCTCATAGATAACGAGCGACATTACTTCGTTGGAAAGACCAGCTTGTGCGGCCTGTTTATCCCGGCTTTGAATGAAAGTGATTTTGAGGAGCGAAACGACGGGCGCATCCCTGACTGCTGGTTTTGTCAGGAAGCGCTTGAGCGATACGGAGACGGTGAATGCATAGGCCGCTGAGAATCAGATCGCTCGGAAGATCACGCACGCTCACTCCTATACGGAGCGAGGCGCTGCGGCTTTGTCCGGTCTGTAACACGCGCAGGCGGATTGCTGATTTTGTAGCGCGCAAGGGGCGACGCGCGCTCAATCTCTTCTGTAATGACTGTCGAGTGAACAATCCAGAGGGCGTGCGCCAGTTCTTTCAAACGAATGATCCAGAAGTAGCGCGGGCGCGAGAACAGATTTTCAACCTGCTGCGCGAGAGGGCGCGCAGATGGATTCTTAGAGGAAAGGAGGTGAAAGGCGTGAATGATGGGAGGGGACTGACGGCTGAACAGTATGCAAGGAAATACTTAAATGCGCTGGATCGCATCGCTGCGATCATTGCGAATACATACGCAGAGAAGGGCGATGCGTTCACAGTCGCGGATGATGAGGGGCTAGGGATGATCCGCGACGCGCTGTTGGACGTGGACGACACGCTTATTGAGCGCAACAAGAACAAAAGGCTATCTCGTTAGCGGCGAGATAGCCCTTCAGATTATGTGGCTGGCTTCGACTGCAAGCCTGAACTTCAACAGTAACTCTACGTCGAGCCAGCCATCCGGGTCAACTTCAAAATGAAAGGGCAAATTGAAATGAGTGCACAGCACAAATTGAAAGTGGCGGGCGCAGCTCCTCTATGGGACGAGGAGTTGCGCCAGTGGCTCGAAGAGCACATCAGGAAATATGCACATCTGACACCGCTTGTTCTCAGCCGCAAGGAGCACATAGGCATATCCCGGACGGCGATTGACGACTACTTGAAGGGCATTTACTACCTGCCAAAAGAGAGCGGCGGCAAAGGTGTGCTGAGCAGGAAGCTTGAAGAGCAGATACGGGCCTACCGCGAGAAGGTTGAAGGCACGGTTCGTCACGGGTTCACGAACAGCTTTGTAAACACACGCTCGTGGCAGCAGTTTCAGCACGCCTGTGCGACGGCGATTAACGAGAACGTGATCGTTGTCGTCTATTCCAAGCCGGGCGTTGGAAAGTCGCGCTCGCTGAATGAATTTTCAGTGAGCAAGATGACGACGATGCCTGTGATGATCTTGTGCAGCGCAAACATCACGACGCGATACTTCATTCAGAAGATTGCGCGCTCGCTTGGCCTGGACGACAGGCTTCCTTCTGCTCATCTGGAAGATTCAATCGCCGAAAAATTGAAGCGCAGCCCACGCCCGCTCTTCATTGACCAGGCGAATTATTTGAATGAGAAATCGCTTGGGACAATCTGCTACCTCTGGGAGATCGCGCGAGTGCCCATCATCCTCATGGGGACGAATGACCTTTACGAGCTTTTCACAACCTCTCGCCTGACCGAAGACGTTCGCGCGCAGCTTTCGTCGCGTGTAGCGATGCACTATCCGCTAATCGAATTGTCGGTCGCGGAGGCGAAAGGCATCATCCAGCGCGCGTTGGGCGATGTGGTCACGGACAGGGATTGCCAGCAAATTATCAATGGTACGGGCGGCGTTCATCGTCACGTCGATATGGCTCTGCCGCGCATACGCGAGTTGATGGAGAAATACGCTGAGAAGCTCGCAAAGGGCGAGGTCACGATGGAGGATGTCATTAATCACGCGATCAGCAGGTTGATGGTTGAATAAGGCACATGTCTGACGCTTTCGAGGGGTTGCATTTCTACGATATGGCTTCGCGCAGAGAGATGCTGTTGAAGACTTGGGGCGGCACGCCCTGGCTCTTCTTCAGAGGCGCAGACGGCGATTGGGTTTCTCTGCGCGAGGCCACAATAGAGGACATTGAGAGCATTCAGGCTGAGATAGCGAGAGTGAACCGGCTGATGGCTCTCTTTCCTGCTTATGAACAGAAATGAATGTGTTTCGAGTGCATCAGTACCGCGCGTGTTGCAGCGAGAGATCGTCTGCGGCGACTGCGCGGGCGATGCCCTTATACCTATCAGAACGACTCTCACTGCGGAGGGTCGCTGCTCCCGCTGCGGAGGCCGCAGTTACGAATTGGCTTCAATTTTATGCGGCGCGCTGGCGCGCACGTTGATTAAAGGAGATAGAGAAAATTATGAGCACGATCACGCAACGACAATACTCGGCTGATGAGAGCCTGTTGCTCTCTCAGCTTCATGACCGATTTGGAATTGACCCGAATCGAGTCCTTTTTTTCAAGCCCGGTGAGCCTTGGCTACCGTCAGAAGAGTTAATCGCCATTGCTCGGCAGGCAGACGTATTTCAATCAATCCACGAATCATTTGACCAGGACATTCCATCTCTAAGCCAAGTCGCACACACGGCAATGGTCACAGACAAGATGGGCCGCACGTTCAGCCGCTCCGGTGTGGCTACTATCGGCGAAATGATTGAAGGCAAAGAGGTGGATGCGCACGATCTGGCAGCCTCGCGCGCTCTTCGCAACGCTATGGGAGCGGCGGGCTTCAATCCATTCCGAGTGGGAGCGGCCATAACACTCGACCTTTCATTGAAACATGATGAAGAGGCGCAACAGCGAAATAAAGACCTAAGACGCATTCACGCCCTCGCCGTCGAGAAGCGTTACATCAAGCCTGTTCCGGGCAGTCCGTCTGACACGACCGAGTACAGGAACATGCTGAGAGAGAAATACGGCGTGATAAGCGCTGCCGGTTTTGATGCGACGCAACGCTTGTCCCTCATCAATCACTTGGAGCAAGTTGAACCACTTGCAGTAGAGCAAGACATCGAGCAGTTAGTTTGAGCGTTCAGAAGGAGAGTTCATGTCCGCGCAGTTGGAACAGTTGAAATTCAGGCTATTCGAGGATGAGTTATTGAATCCTCTGCGCGGGCATGAACTGTCTGAATTGGAGAGTTTTGTTGCAAGTCTTTTATTGAACGCATCGAGCCAGAAGCCGATAGGAATTAAGGAGATCAAACGGGCTGTCCATAAACATTTAGAACAACGCATTTCAGAGCGGCGCGTGAAGGCCATTATTCGCAAACTTCGTAAGGTTCATTTCTTTCCGATTCTTTCACACACGGCAGAGCCGACAGGTTATTGGTGGAGCGAATCGTCTGAACAGATGAAAGCTTTCGCAGAGAGATTTCAGGAGCAACCACTCGACCAGCTTCACACTTTATCGAAGATGGTTAAGCACAACTATCCCGAACTGGCAGGGCAATTGAAATTTGAAGACATTCTGGATTGAGAGGAGATTTTATGCAGACAGCGCGTCCAGCACGCCAAGACTCATCAAGTAAATCAATGAGAAGCCGAATGCTCGCGGCTCTGAATATCAGATGGAAGAAATTACGTCACGATCTGGCAGGTGACGAGCTACATGACGAGCTAATAGCTTTCATCAACGACCGTCTTCGCCTCAAAGAACCAATCAGTTCCCTACGCAGTTTGAGCGATGCGCAGTTGGGGCGCTCGCTCGATGCTCTGAGAGATTTGGAGGCACAGCCTGCGCTTCCAAACTCTCAGGGCGTCAACGGCCAGAGCGCAGAGATCATACATCTCGCCAGCGCCGCGCAGGTTCACACAATCAATACGCTGCTCGATTACTTGAGATGGAGCGACCCTGCGCGAGAGAACTTCATTGAACAGCGATTCAAACGCAAGTCACCTTCGATGCTCTCTCCGAAGCAAGCACACGCTTTGATAATGATTCTTCTAAATGTTGCAACGGCGCGCTGGGTGAAGGAGACGCGCGGCGCTTCTCGTGTCTCTCGGCTGTTGATCCGCGAGGAGATTCCTCATCTGAAGGCGATGCTCGGCATTGATCGGAAGGAGGCTTCTGAATGATAGAGCCGTTACGCGATAGCAGAGCACGTCTTTATAAATTGCTCGAAAAGTTGGACGACACCACGTTGGGCGGGCTTGCACCTCTCTTAAACGAACTTGGCTTCTGCTCATTGACCGTCTGCCCGAATTGCCGAGTTGATGATTTTGTCCACGTCGAAGGTTGTGAATATAACTTCGAGATTAGGCAGAACGAATTGGGCGAGTTCGAGAGGGTAGAAGAATGAACAAATACGAATCTCCAAAGCCGCGCAAATTCACTTCTACACAGGAAGCTGAGCATAAGGCTCATGAGGTGAAGTGTGATTACGTGAGCGGTCACGTAGATGAATTTTTGCAGCTTCTTGCCTGTGCCTACGACTGGCCGATCAAGGAGGTGCTACTTGCCGTCGCCGGGCACGCTCACATACATGGGCGCACGCTTTCAGAAGTCCTCTTTGATTGGTTCTTAGGCGCATATCACCCGGAAGCGAAGGATTGGGATTTTCAAAAGATGCCAATCAACTTTGAAGTTTACGCTTCAGTGATGCGGAAAGGAGCGGCTTATGCCTAACAAGATACGCAACTGCTCGTTCTGCGGGAACACGAGCGAAGACGAGCACGAGTTGCTCTTTGAGGGCAAACTGCGTGGGTCACACACTGCCTACATCTGCCGGGAGTGCATTCGGACTTACGCCGATATGCTGATGGTCGGATTGTCAGAGTGTACGTGTGGCTCGGCGGTGATCCATCGCACGCATCCCGATGCCATCGAGAGGACTAATGATGCCTGAAGCGACCACGCCAGAGCAGTGTCGTCACTGCTGGGACTATGCGCCTATCGCGCTGCATTGTGCGCGTTGCGGCAATGCGGTCTGCGTCGAGTGCGTGCTGGATATAGAGCAGGAGACGGGCCTGTGCTGGAGATGCGAGGCTATTCAGCGCAGTAAGAGGCCGAGAAGGAAAGGAGCAGCATGAATAAGTCAGTAACTCCGGCTGTAAAAATAGTTCCTGAGAATGAAGAAGAGCCTATGCCTGTTGAGATCATCGAACAGGCTATCGTTGCCATAGCAGCAGGCATGAAGAAGTTAAATTCAACTCGCCTGACTCGTAAGGCCATCGTCACTCTTCTTCACGCATCGAGCGGAGTGCCAAAGGGCACAATCGAAATCGTTCTCAATAATCTTGAGTTGATGGAATACACCTGGCTCAAGAAGAAAGGTTAAGAGATGAATCTCAGGATTAAAACCTTCAACGGTCGAAGCGCTGTCAGCTTGTGGCGATTGATTGCGTGCCGACTCTTCTTTTGGATTCATGTTGATGTTATCGGGGAAGATAGTCGCGTAGAGCTTGGCCCGCTGCTCGTGCGATTCGAGATACTGCACACGCGCTGGCTGCGAATCTATCTCCATCATCTGATGCGCAGTGACGCCGAGCGGCATCTTCACGATCATCCCTGGCCTTTCGTTTCGCGGCGTCGGGTTGAGCGTGTGCGCAACATGCCGTAATGTTTTGACAACGCTACACTGGCAAGACTTCAGACAGCAACAAGGTTAATAAACCACTTGCTCTTAAATCATTCTTAGACTAATCTGCAATCTGACATTGCACCCTGTTAACGGGGTCAAGCTAAACAAGAGGCTCGAAAGCAGCCCGCCAGTTCCGAGAAGGGACTAGCGGGCTGTTTTTCGTTTGAGCATCTCGTAATCCAACAAATGGAGGAACGAAAGATGGATAAGGATAAAGGGTTGAATTCAGATCAGGTCGAGGGCCGCGTTGACCGGTCGGCAGCGGAAGTGAAAGAGACTGTCGGCGAGGCCACTGGCGACCGTGCGCTTGAGCACGAAGGCGAGCGCGATCAGGTGCTAGGCGAAGCGCAGGAGCGACACGGCAACGTGCGTGAGGCGCTTGACAAGAGTTAAATCAGGTAAGCACCGATTTATCCCGTTCCCCACCCCCTTCTGAGGGTTTTATCGAAACAGAGGCTCGAAAGCAGCCCGTTGGTCAATAAGAGACCAGCGGGCTTTTCTTATCAATGCGAAGAATTTTTTCAAACCTGAAGCTCCTCGTCAGTGGAGAGATTCTACGTCGAATCCAAAATCTTGAAATGAAGGAGAAAATCATGTCCCAAAGTATTGATGACTTCCGCGCTGCTGAAAAAGACCTGCGCGCGGAGATAGGCAACGTTGCGCAACGCGTCACAAACCGCATTGACGCCCTCGAAGCGAAGTTGCGCGAGGCAGAGGAGAAGCTGAGCGTGGCGGGCACGCCCGTTGATCTTACAAGCGACCTCGCGGAACTGCGCTCGGATATTGACGCACTGCACTCAATCGCAGCGCCCACAGAGAATGCATCATCGTCGCCAACGCCAGAGCCTCTGACGCCGCCAAGTGGGGCGGATGAAAGCGAAGCTCAGCCCATTGATCTCACTAGCGAAGCTACTCAAGGGCAGGTCGAGACGAATGAGCAAGCTGTAACTGAAGGCGAATAGCAGGAAATCGTTGGCGAGGTGATTTCATGTCATTAGACCTTTCGCAAAACTTGAGTCCGAATTTCAAGCTGATTGAGTTTGTCGTATCGCAGACGGCTGAGCGGCGTGGGATTGATAACACGCCGCAGCAGCTTGAGATTGATCGGCTCAAGATACTGTGCGAGACGATTCTTGAACCGGCTCGCGCTGCTCTGGGCAGCCTGCGCATCTCCTCTGGCTATCGCTGCCCGGAGCTTAACTCGGCCATCGGCGGAGCAAAACATAGCGCGCACATGCAGGGCTATGCCGCAGATGTCATTCCGCTTCATGTGAGCAGGATTGAATTTGCTAAGTGGGTCGCGCGCAATGCGCAGTTCGACCAGATAATTCTTGAGTTCGGCACACCTGGAGAGCCTGCGTGGATTCACGTCAGTTGTGACCCGCGTTTCAGAAAACAGATTCTGCGCACGGCGCACGGCGGATATGAGTTCGCCACGCTTTAACCCTTAATCAATTGAGAAGGAGAGGTTTCAGGATGAACGAAAATCCGCACGGTTGGAAAACTTATCTAGCGGCTGCGGCTGCAATAACGGCTGGCGCTGTAGCTATTGCGAATGGTGATTACGTTCACGGCGGTCAGGGGATCATCGGTGGACTCGCCTTGATAGGAATTCGCGGTGGACTTGCCCGGCTCATTCAAGCTGTCCAAAACAGCTAATCTTTTGCCTCGAAACTCATCTGGCGAACGTAGAAAGCCAGATCAACCAAACTGATAATAAACTGAAAGGAGTTCTGAATGAAAATTCTGATGCGAGCGCCCATCGTGGCGCTGATAGTCGCAGCGATGATGACATTCTTCGTGACCGTCTCTAATGCTCAAGCCTCTACGGGGCATCCTCCGCGTGCTGTTCAATCGGTCGAATCTCCTGCGCTTCAGACGCAGGAGGCGACGCCGATCCGCGTCGTTGAAGCACTGCCTGACGGCGAATTCGTTGTAAGCATTGCGGGCGTAGAGCAACGCACAATCACGAGTAACCATGCGCGCCGAATAGCGCCAAACCTACAGGAGCTTGAACGCTTGATGGAGGCTAGGCCGCTCAACGAGCAGCAGATCGCGCAGCTTCGATTGGCGCTCGACCTCTCTAAACGTGATAGAACACTGACCGCTTCAAAGATAGCAGCCGAGCACGCGAGGGCTGCAAATTTTCGCCTTGTATATGAAGGAGAGAATGGCCTGCATTTGCAGGCCGAATCTTTATGAAGCCCTCCTTCATCTTGCAGCGCGCAGAAACTGAGAGCTAATACGAAGGCAAAAGAAGTGGAAGATGTCAAAGCTCGCATTCTTGTAGTTGATGATTACGTTGACACGGCAACGATGCTAGTAGTCCATCTACAAAAAGCGGGCTTTGATGCTTCTATGGCGCTCTCTGCCGCAGAAGCTCTTGAGATGGTAGATCGTGAGCAGTTCGTCCTTATCATTGCCGATATAGCCATGCCAGCGATGAACGGATATGAGTTGGTCGCGGCGCTCAGAACACGAAAGAATTATCACACTGTTCCGGTGATCGCAGTCACTGGCTTTGGATTTCTGGATGACCGCGAGCGCTCAGAACAGGCAGGGTTCAATGCCCACATGGTGAAGCCGATTAATCCGCTGACTCTTATTTCTACTGTAAACCGACTGTTGAGATGAGACGAAGACAGATCGTTGGATGGAAGACATACGGCGTCGCTGGCCTTGCGCTTGCCAGCGGCCTTTATGCTCTTTATCACCAAGCTTGGGCAGATGGCATCAAGGGCATTATTGCAGGGCTTGCGCTCGTTGCCCTGCGCGACGCGATTGGAAAGATATTGCAAGCTCTTAATGAAAACCGCGCGGCTCTCAATAACGTTCGCGCAGCAGTTGAAGTGCTATTGAGTAGATTCAACGAGCGGAACTAAGAATGAGACTTTTCATATACAAAGGATTTTTCGTTCTTGGATTTCAATTGCAGCCGCAATCCGATTGGGTTGTGCTGGGACAATATGGCCCGACTGTACTTCTTCTCGCGTTGATACTGTTTTTCCTTCTGCGCATCGCGCCTATTTACAAAGAAGTAAAGCTGAAAGAGCTTGCAGTGCGTGAGGCAGAGAACGATGTAAAGCGTGAGCAGGCAGTGGCGCTCGGCTCGCTCGCTTCAGTATTAAAAGAGATTGCGGTCGAGCAGAGGCGCGCGACGGAGGTAGTGGAGATTTTGCAGCGCGTGAATACGGACGAAAGCGACAAGCTTTCTTACAACGTGCAAAGGCTCACAGAGCGCATTGACCAGTTTGAAGAGTTTCATCGTGACGTTAAATTATTCAACCGCGACCTCGCCCAGAGGGTCGAAAAACTAGAGGGGAAACATGTGGACTCGGAAGCAAGAACAGCGCCTATACAATGAGCGCCTGCGCGGATGGATAATCTACCTGCTGTACAAGGCTAAGCCGAAGCCTATGGAGATGGCCGGATTGTTGCACATGCTGGATGCGCGCAACATGCCAATACCGCGCCGACGCCTGGCGGAAGAAGTTGACTACCTGCGTTCAAGCAGATTGCTGAGAGTGTTTCCACAGCGCTCAGACAAAGAGCTTGACGAGATGGCGCAGGCGAAGTGGATTCAGCGCTATGCGGATTGCGACAACGATGAAGAAGTGGGCGACATGCTCTGTGTTCGTATAACCACTGCCGGAATTAACTTTCAGGATGGTGTCACAGACAAAATGGACGGAATCTCTCGCGTTGAATAGATCATGCCTAGAAGATCAGCAGTTGCACAGTTGCCGGAAGATCAATTTGCGTTCGTCATTCAGTGCATCTTAGACAATAAGACCGACCGCGAACTCTCTGCCGCGTTCTATGTACAATTTAAAAAGAAGCTTGCTAAGAGCAGCATAGGACGATGGCGCGAGGCGGCTGGTAATGAATTGGCAGACCGATACCAACTCGCTCGCTTCCAGGCAAAGCAGCTTCTCTCAGACCTTAAAGAAGAGGATGCTGATAAATATCAAGTCGTAATTAAAAACATTGAAGATCGCCTGCTCACGGCCACGCGCGAGGTTATTACTCAAGACCCCGTACAGTTGTTGAAGATTCGCCAGAACGAATCGAAACTTCGGCTGAGAGAGCGCGCCCTGGAATTGAAAGAGCGTGAGATCACCTTTACACAAGAGAAAGCCGAGCGAGAGGCAAACATTCAAACTGACAGGCTAAAGATTGGAGCCGATACATGGCAATTCATTCTCCTTTGGTTATCCAAACATAACCCTACCGCTGTTGACCTTGTTACAAAGAATAGCGAAGAACTTCTGAGCGACCTTGAAACGCACCTCCAAAATCAAGCTGCCTAAAAAGGCTGTTTCGCGCACGGAATTCCGCGATCTGACTCGCCAGGCGACGGAAGCTGTCCAGCAATACAGGGCGGCTGCACAACTCGCAGCCGAGTCACTGGCGTCTGGGCGTGCTGCGTTCGGCCCCGAAGATGGCACACGCGAAGAGAGGCTCGCGCGCACACGCGATTCTGCGCTTGAGTTCGGACGCACCTACTTGCCGCATTACTTTGAGCAGGAAGGTGCGCCCTTCCATGAGGCACTCGATAAAGTCTTAACAGGAAATTTTACTGAGAAAGACATAGAGCGCTGGCGAAGGGCATATGGAATTGAAGTCCATCGCGGCGATCCCGTTCTGCGCCTGACAGCAATCGAGATATTTCGCGGCGGCGGCAAATCAGTCATTGCGAATCTGTGTGATGGCTTGCGGCGCATCTGTCACGGCATAGACCCTTACATCATCATTGCTGGCGATACGTTCGCTCAGGCCGGGGCGCAACTCGAAGACATCAAAGACGAGCTTGCGAGTAATGAAAAAATCAGAGCCGACTTCGGGACATTGAAACCTGATCGCGGAATGTGGCGCGAGGTCGAGTTGATACAACGCCCTGATGGGCGCGTGACCTGGCGCGAAGGTCAAATCATCACAACCAACAATGTTCGGGTTGATGCAATCGGGCGCGGCGGCAAGATGCGCGGGCGCAGGCACGGCGCGCAACGACCTACCTGCTTCAAGGGTGATGATCTCGACAATGATGAGAACGTTGTAACGAAAGAGCAGCGCGATAAAGCCTGGAATTGGGTAATGAGTGCTGTTATCCCCGCGCTCGATCCAAATCGCGGCGAGGTTCAAATCATTGGGACGACCATCCACTTTGATTGCGTGATTACTCGTGCAGATAGAAAGACTGACGAAGAAGGCCATCGCATCTTCACGTCAATCAAATTTTCAGCGATGCGCAGGGACGCGACCGGCAAGCTCATTTCAACCTGGCCCGCGCGATTCTCAACCGAAGGCTTGTTGAAGAAACGAGCGCTGCTCGGCCCGACGAAGTTCGGCGCGGAATACATGAATGACCCGCGCGACCCTGAGACTCAAATCTACGATCCCGACCAGTTTACTTACTACGCGCCGTTTGAGATTCAAGAGAAGAAGTTGAGGCGCATCCTTTACGTTGACCCGTCGAAGGGTAAGAAGGGCAAGGGGCGAAAGAAATCAGATTTTTCGGGCTTCGCTGAAGTGCTGGCAGACATTGAATTGCGAATCAGCTATCTGGTGAATGCCTACCGAAAGCGTCTTAGCCCTGCGGCGGCTAAGTCGGCAATTGTTGAATGGATTATAGAGACCCTGAAGATTGACCCGCGCATGGAGTTCTGGATTGAAGAGAATAGCTTTGGCGACATCCTGGGCGAGACATTTCAGGAGGAGCTACGTCGGCGCGGCGTTGACATTAAAGTGAACACGCTCCTTCACACTGAAGAGAAATCTGCGCGATTAGACCGCCATTCAATCCGTGTTGAGACGGGTGGCATGAGATTTCCCCAGAAGTGGGAAAAGGAAGATCGCAGACCTGAATGGTTCAGCGAGTATGAGGATTATCCAGCAGGCTCTTTTGATGACACGATTGACGCGATTGAATCGGCAGATCATATCGCTATGAATGAATCATCTGGAAGAGCAGATTTCAAGTCTTCAGGCATGAAGCAAGGGA
The DNA here is from genome assembly GCA_001920415.1 of Acidobacteria bacterium 13_1_20CM_3_53_8. Classification (GTDB taxonomy): domain Bacteria; phylum Acidobacteriota; class Blastocatellia; order Pyrinomonadales; family Pyrinomonadaceae; genus 3-1-20CM-3-53-8. The sequence continues at coordinate 22,363 of MNJR01000096.1, forward strand.
GCGCGCTTGCAAAAGCTTACTAACATGAAACCTTATTATGAAGAGAAAAATATTCAGCTTTATTGTGCGGACTGGCAGGAAATACTCCCTGAATTAAAAGAAGAAACGGTCGGCCTCCTCTGCACAGACCCTCCCTATGCCACGACCAATTTGCAATGGGATAAGCCCGTCAACTGGGTACTCTTTTGGCAGTGCGTTGAAAGGCTATGTAAGTGGTACGCTACTCAGATTCTATTTAGCTCCGGTCTGTTCACAAATAAACTCATCAACACGAACCCGAAGCATTTCAGATATGAGTTGATCTGGGAAAAGACGATGCCGACCGGATTCCTGGATGCGAACCGCAGGCCATTGCGTGCTCATGAAAATATTCTCTTCTTCATTCACAGGCCGAAGGCGAGCATTTATAATCCGCAGTTCATCGCCGGGAAACTTCATAAACGAGGTTCAGAAGGGACTCGTGCGCTGCATTATGGTTCTCATCGAAAGACGGCTTCTGTGACTACCAACAAATATCATCCGCGCAGTATTATCAGATTTCCGAACGCACGCTGCGGCAAATCTCTTCATCCGACAATGAAGCCGCTCCACTTGATAGAATTTCTAATTCGCAGTTATTCAAATCGAGGCCATCTCGTACTTGATCCTTTTGTTGGCTCAGGAACTACGCTTCTGGCGACGAAGAGAACGGGTCGGCGCGCAATCGGCATCGAGCGCGAGGAGAAGTATTGTGAGATCGCTGCAAAGCGACTGCGAGGCGAGCTTTAATTATTATCGCTAACGATATATGGATTATATGTATTAATTCAGGCTCTCCGAAATTGTCTCGTGCAACTTCTTCATCGTGTAGCATGTCGCGCGATTGAACATCTGAATAAGAAATGTGGGCCATACCTGCTCAAAGTCTTCATAAGATGATCCGGGAAAATGATGCAGCCAGGCAACCAGAGTTTTTACTTTGAGATAGTTTAAGAGCGTGAAAAGCCATTCGACACTTTCTCGCAGTTCGACCATTCAGGAATAATCGCCCATATAGTGGGTAGTTTGTCGCTGTTTTTTATGAAATTCCTGCTATCATCAAGCCATAGTTGTTATAAAGGCTCTTGCTGCTAAGTTAAAACTACTCTATATTCCAATCCGATCACGAGCGCCCCGCGAGAGGGCTATTAACTTTCAGACGAGAGGCTCATGCAGCCCGTTGGTCAAAGGAGACCAACGGGCTTTCTCTTTTATGCCAACTTCAAAAGACGAGTACATCTTCAAAGAGATATTCGATGCCTCGAATATCAACTCGTTTATGGCCTTTGCCTACAACCTGGGCGCGCAGGCCATACCGGACGATCCATCGTGGGTATGGCAACAGCTACGCTTCAATCCCTGGCTGGCGATGCAGGTCTATGATGATATGGAAGAGAAAGATGCGATGGTCTTCACTGCGCTTGAGCAGCGCAAAGATGGTTTGCTGGCGAAAGATCGCATGGTGAAACCTGCGAGCGACAAGCGGCAAGATAAGAAGCTTGCGGAATTTATTGAAGAGACGCTGGAAGGTTATTTCGACCAGTCGGACGGCGTTCGCACAGGCATGGAGCAATTTCTTTATGAGGCGCTCGATGCGATTGCCAAGGGAGTTGCAATCGGCGAGATTATCTATGCTGAGGCGTCGGATAGAGTCTATATCAAGACAGTAAAATTCAGACCGCAGCATCTATTCTCTTTCAGCGAAGGGCCGCTCGCGGCTTACTCTTCAGGCAGCTACGTGTATCCGCAGGCGGGGCCTCTGCGACTTAGACCGGGCATCATTTTAGATAACGTTGATATGGGCGCTGTGCTGCCTGAAAAGAAATTCTTTGTGCATTCGTATCGCCCGCGATATGGAAATCGGTGGGGTAGCCCACTAGATCGGAAAGCTTATTGGCCTTCATGGTTTAAGCGTGCAGGCGTTAAGAACTGGCTACGTTACACAGAGAAAGGCTCTGGTTCTGTTGTCACAAAGTATCGTCAGGGGGCGGGTGAAGATGAGCAGGATAAAGCATTGCAGGCAGCGCAGGCGGTGAATGAAGAGAGTGCCGTCGCTGTGCCTGAGAGTTTTCTGATGGAAGTGATGCAGCATGTCAGAACTTCGATGGGTTCAACCTATCGAGAGCTTATTGATGATTTCTGCAATAACGAGATAGTGCGTGTCTATCTTGGTCAGACGCTCACGACGCGCGGAAGCGAAGGCGGCGCAGGCTCTCGTGCGCTGGGCGGTGTGCATGAGCGCGTATCAGAGAGCAAGATCAACGTTGATGCGAAGAGCTTAATTATCGCAGTCAATACACAAATCGTCTGGCCTCTGGCATTCGGCTACGTCAACGTGGCTTACTCGTTTATGGGAGACGAAAATCCCGATCTCAAAATCTTTCGTCTATAACAATTTCCCTGGCATCGAGCCTGAGAGCGATGAAGACATACTGCAACCTCCTGCCGATAATAAAGAACCTGATTTACCTGCAAGCGGCACTGATCCGACCGCATTCTCGGAGGAGGGCGACGGTCAAAAAAAAAAGCCAGACGAGTCGAGCGGCAGAGCGAGGAAGCCGCAGAGCTTGAAGAAGGAACGCTTCACGCGCTTGCGCCCATCTATGATTCAATTCTCGGAAGAGTAATTGCAGAGATTGAGAGGCAAGAAAAGCTCACTCAGTTACCTGAAAAGTTCTTTGATAAATTGAATGATGATTTCGAGCAGATGACGGAAGTGCTTGGCAACGCGCTGCTGGCTTCGTACCTTTTAGGATTAGATCAAATGAATCAAATGAAAGGTTCGATGCAAAGCATTTCATTTGATGAGCCTGTTGCTAAGGCCGGGCCGATAGAGTTGCGCTTCGATGTGCCGCCAGAAGAGGCGATTGATTATTTCAGGCGCAAGCGTGTTGTCATGCGAAAGCAGTTTGACGATCTGCGTGGTGAAGCTCGAAGCGCAGCTTTCACTGTCGGCGGAATTTACAGAAAGAACGTACTGCAATCTTTCCATGAAGAGATTGCGCAGGCACTTGAGAACGGCACGCCGCAACGCGAGGTTGTAAAAGGTTTCAGGGAGATTCTTGAAGGAGCGGGACATAGAGAACTCGGCGCTTTCCATCTCGAAACTATCGCGCGCACTAATTTACAAATGGCGTATGGTGTAGGGCGTCGGCGCGGGCTTGAAGATGTATCTAATGATCTTCCGTTCTGGGAATATCATGCTGTACTGGATGACCGAACCCGGCCAACTCACGCGGCGCTGGACGGCATAATCCTTCCCGCCAACCACGAATTTTGGAGCGACCATTTCCCACCTTGGGGATTTAACTGTCGTTGTAGTGTCACAGCAACAGCTAAGATGCCCGGCGATTACGACCGCAGCAATCCGAGTGGTGAAGCACAGCTTTCTTATGACCGCGCGGGCGTGCCTGTTAAGGCCGAGTATGGCACGGCTGTTTATGATCTGAGCGCTGGACGATTCACAGGCGTGCAGCCGCAGGCTGGACTTCAGGAGACAATCGAGCAGGCAGCCGAGCGAGCGCAGAGAGAGCGGCGCATAGTTCCCCAACAGGTTCGAGACACAGAGCGCGCAATAAGATTTGAGCAGGACGAACATCTACATTTCTTCGATTCAGAAGGTAATGCGGTTGCGAACTTCAAGGGCACATCACACGAGATTAAATTCAAGCTAACGAAGGCGCAGGAGAGTCGTCTGCGCGGCGGCTTCGATGTGCACAATCACGCAGATAATGAATCGTTCTCACTTGATGATATTCTCGATGCAGCGAGCCTGGAGATAGCCGAGACTCGAATCATAAGCCCACGTTACAGCTACGTGATGCGACCGCCTGCGAGCGGATGGAGTGAAGGGCTAGTTAATGAAATCAAGAGGCTGTATAATGAGGTTCGTGTCAAGGTTGTGAGCGAGCTTCAGCGAGAGATGTGGGACGGAACGCTGCCAGCCAGAGAAGCTCCGTTTGAAGAAGATCATCGCATCTGGAAAGAGATTTCACGCGAACTTGGACTCAGATACCAGCGCAAGAAAATCAGATGAGTAGTTACGAGCGCAAAAAGACGATACCTGGTGTAAGCCCGATTTGCACTATGTGTACACACTTCGACAGCGATAATCCGCTGGCGAGGCGTTGCGTTGCGTTCTCTGAAAACATCCCGATGGAAATCTGGCTGGGCAAGAATGATCATGGCGAACCTTTCACGGGCGATCATGGCATACGGTTCGAGGCACTGAGCAAGGAAGAGTTGAAGCGAAAGCTGGCTCAGGTCTGAACTCTCCGCGAAAGAAAATTACGGCAAAAAATCAGATGTTCAAACAGATTGGCGAACAATATGATTTACAAGAGGCAGTTGCGTTGATTATCTTTTGCGACCACGCGGCAGCGACAGGTAATAAGAATTTTCGAGTAGGCTATGTACACTTCATCAATTGTCTTCGCCCTATCGTGCTAAACAATCTGTATCATCCCTTGCGCAGATACAGCGAGCGCGAGGCTAAAATGTATTGTTTCAATTAGTCTTGTTAATCGAGCCAATATGGAATTGAAACATTTTAGCAGACTCTTGAGCAAATAAAGTATCACCGTCTTAATCGAACCATAGTGGAATTGAAACAAGTCTCGCTCACATAGCGGGAAGTCAAGGGCTAGTAGCTTAATCGAACCAAAATGGAATCGTATCAAAATTGAATGACAGTGAAAATTTCACTTGCGCTTAAATTGTTTTGCGTTTACGTTATTGAGCACCTGCCCATTGCCTGACGTTAGTAGGGTTAGGCAGAATTTCAAACTTCGCGTTTATTCGCCCTTTAAGCCTTCGTCTTGAAAACAGGATATACCCTACGTGGTTTGAAGGTCGGCTCGTTTTGAACGATATTTGCATCATTGAATGAGCATTTAAGGCCATTTTTTTGAAATCGCTGATGTTCGGGTTGTCTGGTCAGTAATATGATAGAGATTCGCTGCAAATTTTGTCATAAGCTCGCACTCGAAGTGAGCGAGAACACAGTGGGTGAGATAAAGACTCGTTGTAAGAAATGCGGAAGGTGGATTGAGATCACTCTTCCCTTTAAGAATCAAGCTATGTTAGCCTCTTCGAGAAAAGAAGCCTTTGGGCAATAGCCCAGCTTTCGGCTAAGCTGTTCCTGCAAGATTCAAACGCCCCATCTGAGGGCTAACAAAAATTTTCGAGGCTCGATAAGCAGCCCGTTGGTCAAAAGACCAGCGGGCTTTTTCTTTTATGACTACAGCGCAAAAAGAAGGATTTGGCGGGCAGTGGATTGAAATCTTCATTGCCGGTAAGCACACAGACAGCAAAGGCAAAGAACATAACCTGCCGGTAGCATTCCTTGAATCGGTCGTCAATAACTTCGACTCTGAATTGCACGAACCGCCCGCCGTCATCGGCCATCCCCAGGATGATTCCCCCGCCTTTGGTTATGTCACAGGACTTCGCTTGAAGGGCGACCGTCTGGAAGCGAAGTTCTGTGACACCGATCCGCAATTCGAGGAGATGGTACGCGGAGGGAAATTCAAGAAACGCTCGGCTGCGTTTTATCTCGACGAAAAGATTGCGCCAGCGGGTCGCGCGCCTTCCCTGCGGCATGTAGGTTTCTTAGGCGCAGCCCCGCCGTCGGTTAAGGGTCTTCGCAACATTCATTTCAACGAAGGTGAGGCAGTCACTTTCGAGATCGCAAATTTCAGTGAAGGAGACAGCATGGACGAGAAGGAAATAAAGAAGTCCATTACCGAAGGGATTAAAGATTACTTCAAGAATCTTTTCTCTCCAAAAGAGGACGCCAGTCAAACGGCTGCTTTCAGCGAAGCAGAGTTTAGTGAGCGTGTGACGAAAATAATCGAGCAGGCTACGAAGCCTCTGACTGATCAGATCGCTGCTCTCAAAGATAGCAATACGAAGCTTGAGCAAAAGGTAGCAGCACAGTCAGACGTAACGACGCGCTCTGAGCTTACAGCCTTCTGCGAGAAGCTGGGCACGGCGAAGTTCCCGCCCGCTTTCAAACAGATGGGCGTGGTTGAGTTCATGGAGACGCTCGCAGAGATGCCTTCGGATAAGAAGGTTGTGACCATTAGCTTTGCCGAGAAGGATGGAAAGAAGTCTGAGGTCAAGACTGAGACCGCGCCGCTCGCATGGTTCAAGGATTTCCTTACGAAGCTTGGCCCCTTCATTGAGTTCGGCGAGCAGTTTGGCTCTTTGCGCGCAACCGGCGACAACAGCGAGATCGTTGACCCTGAGCGCATGAGTAAGCTGCGCGACGACATGGGCATAAAGCCGAAAGAGGCGAAGTAAAGTTTTCAGTTTTTAGTTTTCAGTTTTCAGAAAGAGATTCTGAAAACTGATTGAGGAGATTTCAGAATGCCTACAAAAATTATTGAACAGTTCGGGCAGAGAGAGGCGCTCGAAGCTGTGCGACCGGATGAGGCTGTTGCTGTGGGCGTCACTGTGAAGGACGGCTTTGTTGTCCAGCAAGGTGATGTCATCGGCGAGATTGAAGCAAATGGTTTCTATCGCCGCCGCTCGCGCGCTCTGGCCGCAGGCGCTGGCTTTTCGGATGCTTCGACTGTCGGCCACGTAGATGATGCCTCCGTGTTTGTCGCAGGGGATTCTTTGGCGCTGGCTAATGGCAGTGGCATCGGAGACGTTCTTTCGGTGGACAAAGAAGCGAGCACAGTTACTCTCGTCGATAACGCTGCGGTTAATGTCGCTGCTGGCGTTGCGGTGTTCGCGTTGGATGGCTCACAGGTGGCAAAGGGCATCTCGGACAAGACGACCGATGGCGTTGGCGATACTCCGATTAACGCATTCATCTGCGGCCTGCTGAATGAGTCGAAGCTGCGCGGCCTTGACGCCTCAGCGAAGGCCGAGATGTCCGGCGCGTCAATGGCTGGCGGGGTTTTCAAGTTTTAAGAACAGTGACAAGTGACAGGTGACGAGTGACAAGTCTTTCATAGCTTTTAACTCATCACTTATCACTCGTCACTCATCACTGTTTTAAGGAGAAGAGATGGGACTGACCTTTACATTTCCTACTAACGTCGAACTCGATGTCGTAACCCAAGAGTACATAATCGAGACTGATAAGTTTATCGGCGAACAAGAGATGCCCGACACCGAATTCCAGACGCAGAAAGTGCGCTGGGATGAGCGGGATTCTGAGCGCGGCATGACTGCGCCGCACGCAATGGATTCTGACCCACGCATTGACAAGCGACCCGGCTCGAAGACCCGTGAGTATGAGGCAATACCTTTCAAAGAATCTGATCTCATCAAAGAGTCGGAACTGCTACGCTCACGCGAACTCGGCACGCTCGGCGGCGCCATCAATCTTGACAGGATAGTTACGCAGACCGCGCGTGCTCGCATGGACAAAACAAAACTCCGCGCGGAGTGGTGTCGCTGGCAGTGCTTGGGAGGCGAACTCGAAATTAATGAGAACGGCGTGTACGTGCATGAAACCTTCCCTGTCCAGACTTACGAGGTCGCAACATCTTGGGATAACCGCGATGAGGCAGTGCCGCTCAGAGATGCAAATCTGGTTGCGTTGAAATTTCCGGGCACAGGCGCTTCTGCTGAAGGCGCAAAAGAATATCTCAACCGGAAGATGCTGAACCTTCTGCTTGAGAACGCCAACCCTACCGACATTGCGGGCTTCCGATCTGAGAATTTCAGAACCACTACATATAGCCTTGAAGACTTGAACAAGATTCTTGCGACGCGAGGTCTGCCGATTCTTGTGCCTTACGATGAAGGCTGGATTGATAAGAATGGCGTCCTTCAAAGGTTTATCCCGGACGGCATTTCAATCGTCGTCGGCAAACGTCCTGCGAATCAGAAGGTAGGCGGATTCGGCATGACGCCGAGCTTGCACCGCACTAAGAATGGTCTGCCTGCTCCGGGCTACTTCAACTTTTTGGAAGTGAACGGCCAGCCCAATATGGGTTCGGTCACGGTTGATGTGGCGGCGCTCGGCCAGGCTGCAAATCCAAATATCAAGAATACAGGCGGCGTCTATGGCGGGCCGTTCCTCTGGTACGCGCGCTCGGTCGTTGTGAAGACGCTGTTGAAGTAAGCAGTGAGCGGTAAGCAGTGAGCAGTCCTACTTTCTACTGCTCACTGCTTACTTTGAACTATCCGATGGGAACCTATATCGAACAGAGCGATCTGGAGGATGAGCTTGGGACTGCCAAGCTTATCCAGTTGACCAATGAGGGGCGAAGCGCCGATACGGTCAACACTGGTCGTGTGAATAAAGCAATTGCGTATGCGGAGAGCACGGTTGAAGGCTACCTGCGCACGCGCTATCAGCTTCCTGTTCCCCGGACGGTGAAAGTCGTATCGCTCTGCACTGATCTGGCGATCTATCACCTGCAACGAGATCGCTGCACAACTAAAGAATCGGCGGACAAACTTAAAATGGAGAGGTATGACCCGACGATTAAGTTTCTCGAAGCGGTGCAAGGCGGCAAGGCTGCGCTTGACGTGCCAGCGGCGACGGAGACAGCAAAGAACCCGGCGAATCCAGATCGTGTGATGAAGGGCAATAGCAACCAAACCTTTTCTAAAGAGAAGCTGAGTTCTTTCTGATGGCTGAAGATATTCAAGGGTTAGGGGCGCTCATCCGGCGAATCGGTCAACTGGCGACGGACACGCGCAAGGTTGAAGCTCCTTTGAAAGCTGTTGGAGCTTACATGCTCGGCTCGATTGAAAAGAATTTCAAAGAGCAGGGCAGACCGCAGAAATGGAAAGCGCTGGCAGCGAGCACTCTTAGAGCCAGGCGGCGCGGGCGAGGCAGGGGCGGGCCGCAGATTTTGATTGATAAGGGGTTGATGAAGAATCAGGTCAGCTTCCGGGTGATAAGCACGCCTGGCGTTGAAATTGGTTTGAATGCTGTGCAGGCTCGGAGACAGCATTCCGGTTATCCGGGCGGCGCTGGCCGAGGTCACTCGAAAACTCCAGCGCGATCGTTTCTGATGTTTCAGGATGAGGATTTCAGGGAGATTGGCGAGATTTTCAAGAGGCATATCAGCCGAAGATAAGAGGAGAAAGGCATGAGTAGAAATAGACGAATTATCATATTCAGTTTGATTATGCTCGCTATGTTGGCGACGGCTGCGGCGGCGGACATCACGTACATTATGCAGCGCGGCGGTAGTCGCATCAGGATTGATGAGA
>MNJR01000086.1 GCA_001920415.1 Acidobacteria bacterium 13_1_20CM_3_53_8
GATAAATTGACTCGCGGCTTGCTTGGCCGTTTGGACGGCATTCGAGGTATCGCCCGCTCCTGTTTGTTTGTAAGCGACAAGGGCATCACGCGCCACGCCAGCCGCCTTTCGATAAGCCTCGTATGCCACGGCCACCTTGCTCGCCGTTTCTGCTGGCACGAGACCGGAGTTGTACGCATGGGCATATTCGCGGGTGGCGGAATCGACTACTTGGGTTAGGGTCACTGTGCCCGTGTAAAGCCCCTGACAGCTTACCAAGGTAGCGGTTAGAAGAACCGCGAAGAAAACGATCCTGTCATGCTTACTTGTCTCAATCTTCATGTTCGATCTTTGGCTCTAGTCCGGTTGTACGGTCTGGCATAGTACGCATTTTATGCAAGAAATCGTGCATGTCGTTGATTCGTTCGTGGAGAGCAGATATGTGGGATAAGACGTCCACAAGGATCGCCGCATCCTGGCGCGGGATTACGACCATGGAATGCCCTGCTCTCAGGTCTTCCGACAACGACATTGCAATGCGGCTTAACGTCTTTTGAAGCATGATTAGTCATTGTAGTTTAACCTATGCTTACGAAGAATCTCGTGAGCTGACGAGACTGAAAAGGGTTTCATAAGGACGCCGACATAGCCAAGCCCATAAGCCATGTCGATGAGATTCGGGTGGCCGGACGTGATGATCGTCATGCAATTGCGAGAGACTTCTTTGATCCGGCGGATCACGTCAGAACCAGAGCCGTTCGGAAGCTTCATGTCAACGAGAGCGATGTGAAAGCGGTGTTTGTTGACGAGTTCAAAGGCTTCTTTGACGTCGAAGGCTGTAAAGACAACCGTGTCCTGCATTCGGAAAAGTTGAGAGAGGAGTTCAGAGAGGTCGTGGTCGTCCTCAACTACGAGAATTTCCGCCTTGACCGGGTGGAGGGACTCGGTTGTTTCGCGGATTTTATTTAGTTCGATAGAGACAGAAACGGAGTGATACAAACGCGCAAGGCAGTCTTTGAGAACGTAATCGGACGCTCCCATTGCGAGGGTTTTGGCCGCAGTGCGGTCTTGGAGAGTTCCGGTCACGTAGATAAAGGGTGTTCGGCTTGCAAGCTTTGACCGGATAGAGAGAGCTTCAAAGTCGAGGAAGCCAGGCACGGAGAAGTCGGCGAGAATGATGTCGAACGAAGAAAGGGCAAGTTCACGCTCGTAGTCGAGGCGGTTTTGGACAAGGGTGAGGATCGTGGTGTCACGAGGAAGCTCACGTTTAATAAGCTCGGCATCGTTAGCATTGTCTTCGAGAAGGAGGACTTTCACGGCTTGCTTTCTATCTGGCGACGTAGAAACTCGGTCTCGCTTTGTTTCTTGTTCTCACGATAACGGACGTAAGAGCCATCTCGGAAGTTTCTGAGCGAGGTAAAACACGCCGCGCTAAGGGCAAAAATAGCCTTGGCCCAGTCAAGCCAGTCAAGTTGGAAGGGCACGTTAGCAAGCTTGGCCTGGTTGCGAAGGTCGATCCATTTGTCGATAGTGAGACCAGCGGCGATAGAGAACGCCAAGCCAACCCAGATTGAGCCGTTGGTAAGCATCGGAATGTAGTGCTCGCCACGACGTTGGAGGAAGGTGAAAAGATGTTCAAGAAGCCATTTCATCGGGTTAGTTTGAGGATGGTGACGACAAGACCCAAGGTGACAATAGCCGCGAGAACAATCCAGGCCCAACGACGAGAGACGATTGTCTCGCACAAAGGGCAGCGAAGGACGTTAAGGCGCTCGGTGTCAAAGCGTTTGCCACAGCGTTTGCATTCAAGGGTGGGCATTTTCTATTCTGGAACACGGTAATGCAATAGCTTACTAATTAAATAGGCTATGGCAAGAACTACAATAATGAACAAAATTGGCAGTGCGTAACGTCTCATAGACCCCATTTGGTAGCCAGATAGCTCTCCACGCTCTGCCTATCGCTGACCGACAGACCGGCAGTGTAGATCAGCACCTCGCCAATATCTCCGTTCAGCGGCTCTACACCACCAGCGCCAGAGCCGCCAAATTCTCCTAAACCTATTATTGCACCGGGAGTCGTATTGTTGGAGTTGGTTCCCTGTGAAATTCCATTGACCCAATGTTCCGCCGTTCCAGTCACCTGGCGCACAGTGACATATTTGAAGAGGTTTTGAGTGGTGGCAGGTCCGTCGATAAAAGCGCCGTTATAAAAGGAGTATTTCAAACTATAAGGGCCAATTAGCCAGTTGTTGGACCCTTGGAAGGCTCTGTGACCGGCGGAGCTTGCCGCGCGGTAGGAATAAACAAGGAAGATTGTAAATGGCAATGCATTTAACAAGTTTGTCGCACCGGTCCAGGTCATTCCATTTTGAAAGCCATTACCAAAGCGACACACTGGAAGACCATTTTGTACATTGGTCTTATACGTGACTCCCGCAAAGACTCCACTGCTACGTCCATTTCCTGAGGAATCCGGCCAATCAGTGGTGACCATCGTATCTCCGTCACTCTTGCCAGTGATAGCATCGGCTTTCAGCCAGGACGCCAGATTGGTGGTCAACGGGCCAGAGGCCGAAACACCGGAATGTTTTGCTCCAGGACCAGGAATGATCGTCGTGCTTGCGAGTGCCGTCGGCACGTAGATCAACCCAGTCTTGATAAATTTGCGACGGGACAATTTCATTGCGTCGCACCGTAAGAAATCACCAACGGCCCGGAGTAACTAACTTGTGTAGAAGCATCCGTATCACCGTTGCGAGCCAGGCGAATGACCCAAAGCTGGCCAGCGGTGACGTTAGAAAGCCAGTTGGTAAGCGTGACAGAGGAAATCGTCTCGACATCTCCGGAAGCACCCGAGGCATCACCAGCGAAAGACAGCGTGACAGATTGACCGAGCGTCGGAGAATCATGTGAAGCGGAGTCCGCAACACTGGCCTGAGAGATAACATAAGAATGCGCTCCAGTGTCCGCGGCTCCCAGGCGAAATTTGAATCTCTCCACTTTCAGATTAACGCTTGTGTCGATGTCTTCAGGGACCGTGATACGATACTCGACAAAGTTTGCAGTGGCAGCAGCGGAACCGGAAAAGGCAGCCTGGCCGAAATAAGCCTTGGTATTGTCGTTGGTGTAGATAATGGCACCAACGCCGTCGCAAGAATGTGGAGCAGCGAGGATGAGGTAGGATTTCGTTTTGAGCGTGTTATTGCCGCCATCGCCCGCGGTGGTGATCGTTTTATTCTGCAAGACCTCTGTGCCTACGATCCTAGAAAGCGTGGCGGCCGCCGTAGTTGCCAGACTACCCGCGCTCGTTGTCACATCGCCAGTGAGCGGGGGAAACGAAGCCGCCTGCAAAACACCTCCTACAGCCGCTGTCTTGGACAAATCAATCGCGCCAAAGCCCAGGGCTGTGCCTGCGCCATTGACCCGCAACACCTGGTCCGCCGTACCCTGAATGTCGGCTATATTGGCCGTAGCATTGCCGGTCACGCCAACGACACTGCGCGCGACGCCTTGCCGGAATTTAGCGTCAGTCACGGCATTGGCAGCAATTGTAGATGCAAGGCTGCCACCTGGAGTTGTCACATCGCCACTAAGAGCGGGAAATCGTGCCGCCCCTAGAGTGGCTTCGCTCGATGCAACACCCGAGCCGTCGTTGATGAGAATGTGGTTCGCCGTGCCGGCGGCAAGCTTGCTACGCGCAATCGCTGCGCTACTGGATACTTTGGCATCCGTAATGGCGCTATTGGCAATCGTCGTGGCAAGGCCATTTGCGCTCGTGGTCACATCGCCGGTTAAGGCACCGAGGGTTGGGGTGATGTTGGTGGTAGCGGACACTACAAAAGTGATCGCCGCCCCGTCCTTGAAGTTTGGGCGAAGAACATCAGTCGCGTTGACGTAGGTTTCAGCAATCGACTTACCCTTAAGAGTGACATTTTGAACGTTGATGTTTGTGACGGAGATGTTCGTGACATAGATGTTATTGACAGCTGTGCCCGATGTCCCACCGATTGCGTTGCGAAAGTTGGCGAAGGTGATGTTCTTGTTCGTCGCACCGGAGGCGAGGAGAAGGAGGTCGGTATCGGCAGGCGTCGTGACAGCGGGGAACTCGCTGATTTTGACGACGATGGTAGCAGCCAAGGACGCGATAGCGAGAACGACAGCCGTGACGCGAAAGAGGAGTTTTCTTTTCATGGACGTTCTTGACCAGTCTGCTCACCAGCTTCGCCTTCGAGAATTTCACCCGCTTCACCACCTAAAACAAGTCGATCACTAGCGGCGAGTGGGGGTGCAGCTTGGGCCTGTGGTGGTGGACAGTGCACAATGGCAAGCGAGCCGATGAAGGTTGTCATATGTTGTAGGCCACGACCTTGCCGGAAGCCAGTTTTATGACAGTAAAAATTCCCTGCAATTCCATACCAGGACTTAAAGTTATTCCAGTCAACGCAGAACCAACCATACACTTTGTACCGTCTGGTAGATTACCACTAGTAAGAGTAGTAAACGTACAAGCAGCGATACAATAAATACGTCCCCATTGACCAACATGGTTATCCGTATCGTCAATGAATGTTGAACCAAGTTGGCCTAACGCAAGACTCTGCGGTGCTTGTTTACCCAACATAAATCTCCTTTCTATTCAAAATGTTCCTCGTCTCCATTCTTTTCAAAGATTGACCTTCTCTGAATGTTCGGCCAATTCTCTAAAACCTTGTCCTTTGCCCCGTTATAGTTCCGACATAGATAGTTCACAGCAGAAGAAACTCGGTTGGGATCGTCTTCAAAAAGACCTATGGCGTGGTTACAGTTACTACAAAGCAATCCTCTAATTTTGTCGTTCTTATGGTTATGATCCACACAAAGACTTTCACCTTCGTACCTCCCACAAATATCGCATTTCCCCTGCCTAGCTTCTACCATTTCACGAAATGCAAAAAGGTCTATTTTGAACTTTGTTACCAGATTGGCACTTTTCTGTATAAGTTTGTTACGATCCGGGTGCCTGGCTCTATAACGCCTCGTAGCATCACGACGTCTTATCTTAAAATCAGGGTCGTTTTTGTGCTTTTCGTTCCAAGCTTCCCAAGTTGCACTAGGCATAAAAACCTCACAAGGTCAAATTTAACTTTTCCAGGTCAAGACGAGGTTTGTCGATAATCTCGTCTCCTATCGCACGTTCGTAGTTCTTCTGATCCACCCAACAAGGCTCGTCGAGAACGGCACGATAGAGATTCTCCATCATATGATCGTCCGCATCGACGGGCTTTCCCGTCTCCTCGTCCCAGTGGTAGCGTTGAATTTCCCACAGGGTGCGGCGACACTCGGGCGAGAAGAAAATACGAGGCTTTTCTTCCGAGAGTAATTCGTTAACCCGCATTATTCCATGTAACGGGTCCTTAATCGCCTTATCAACGGGGAAGCCATAGACGGCGAGATCGTCCGCCCATGTTTTGTCGGTTTCGGGGTCGGTTATGAACATGAGAGGATCACCCCGGCCTCGGATTAAGTGCCGGCCGTCGAGAGACTGGTGAAGCAGAATGGAAAGCTCCCGCATGTTTGTGCGTTCAAAAATGTCACGAAAGAAATAAAGACGCTCGAATGGGTCAACGGCGAGAAGAAGAACGGCGTTTGGTTTGCGAGGATGAGGGTCGATGTAGTAGTAATGGGACCAAGTTGTAGGAGGTTCTACAAACGAACGCCAGCCTTTCGGGAGAGTTTGAAGAACGTGATTGTCGTAACGAAAGGCCTTATAAACGAGGCCGGCTAGATGGAGAGGTTTGCCCCATAAACGGCACTCGCGTTCATCGGCGGACAACGAGGCTTCAAACATGGCGATTGCTTGCGGAGTGAGAGTCGGGTTATCGTAGATCGAACCCTCGATCTTGAACATGCTATCTTTGAACGCACCATCAGGGAGAAAGGCGTCAACGATCCAGGGTTCGGTTAGGGCGGTGAGAGTGAACCATGCGAAGCCATCCCGGTCCACAAGTCCACGTGAGACACCTTTCCACATTTGTTCAGGGATTGGCTCGTCAATGTGGACGAAGTCATAGTCGGTGGATTCGACGCTTTGCGGGTCGTTGAGCCACGAACGCACGGTGGCAAAACGGAGAACGGACCCGTTGGCGCATTCGACTATGCAGATTTTGCCTTCGTGGTTGCGGGTGGTGCGTTTGACGAAGCCATCACGGGGCAGGAATTGCCATAGCTTGCCCTCGGTGCCACGGTTTGAAGTATAAACTTCGTCCACCTTATCCCAATTGGTCGTGAGTACGATGCCCTTAACCGGACGTTGTGGGATGCCAGAACGCCGAGCAGGGTCACTTTCCTCGACCCAGGGGCGTTCATTACGAAGCCAAGCGCAGTCTTCGGCGCAACCAGACATGCTTTTGCCAAAACGATTGCCGGCGAAGACGCCACGACGCTTGGCGGTGGAGCGATGAAAAAGTTCTTGCTTCGCATGGGGACGATAGAACTTCAACCCGTCGTTCTTGATAGCCGTAATCTTTTGTTTCAAAAGCTCGGCCCTTCGTCGCTTCAACAAAGCAAGCTCGATGTTTTCGTCTACGATCATGACGTCAATCGAGAAAGGTCACGCTCCGCGATTTTGTCCTTAAGCCACCGATAGACTCGCCACGTGGCATGGAGATCGTGAAGGGCGTTGTGAGCATGTTCGAGGTTCTCACCAAAAGCATAGCGATAGACTTCGGAAAGCTTTGGCCACTTCCAGCCATACTGGCCAGGTATGCAGCAAATGTCCGTACTGTTACGCATGGTGCAGAACGAGGGCTTGTCCTGGAAAGGGTCCGCGATGTTAGCACGGTAGAACTCACTTTGCATGACGAGCTGGTCAAAGGTGATGTTGTGACCGACAAACCAATCGGCACGCGCGGCAAAGTCTTGGAAAAGGGAAAGAACTTTTAGGAAAGTAACACCAACGTCTAAAGCCCTCTTCGTCGTGATGCCGTGGATGGAGGCCACGTCGTCGGGGATTGTGAAGCCATTGGGATAGATTATGCAGTTCAACGACGCCAACTCCCACTCGCCTTCGACAAGCAAAGCGGCGAGCTGAACAAGGCGAGGCTGGCAAGGGTCCGAGGCAGGGCGCTTGAAGTCTGCTTTCCCGGTTGTCTCGCAATCAAAGAGTAAGACTTTATCGGGCATAACGATGCTACCTACAGCGCCGCTTACGCGGCCCGTCGTTTTTGGCGTCTCATAACCTGCCGCGCCCACTAGCCGTCGGCTTGCTTAAACACGCCCTTCGCATAAGTCGGATTATCCTGATCGCCTCTGTCAAGGTCGATTCCGGTGTCGAGTTCTTCGCGGTCATTCTTGGCCTTGGGTGTGTCGGAAGCCAAGCTTTCGTATTGTTCGCTGTCACGCATTTGCATGTTGTCCTTTCCGCGCCCCGTGCGGGCGGTCGCGGTATTACTTGGTTAGTTTGCCCACGACCCTTATCCCTTTTTCACCATTCCAGCGACGCGCTTTCCTAACTGGCGCTCGCTATTGAGACCGATAGCCAGTGCTTGTTTTTTCGATTTGACAACGGGCCCGTTTTTGCTGCCTGAATGCAACGTCCCTGCTGCAAATTCTTTCATCGTTGGTCCAACGCCTGGCATTTTGCCCTCGCTTTCTTTTTCATGGTCAAGTTCAAAACAACTACCTACAGCGCGACGGCCTTCGGCCTTGCTCGTCGTTAAGCGGTCAACGTCTGTGCCCCCGGATCGCTCATATTGAAGTTTTTGGAAAGCACGTACTCCTTCGACGGCCTTATGAAAGCGATGCCACTGATGTAGCAGTCTTGCACAGTGACCTGGACCTTGAGGCTTGTCGGCGTGGTTGTGTTGTCGATAGTGAACGTGATGTCTGTAATCGCTTTCTTCATGGCGGGTTAAAGGAGAAAGAGGTGGAGGAAACGACGGGAGCACCAGTCTCCACGATGCCACTAGGAAGCTTGGAGAGCATGATGGTGGTAGTGGTGATGGTGAATGTTGTGCCTGTCTTCGTGACGACTACGTCCGTCACAATCGGCACCGGATTAGGCATAGAGGATTGAAGTTGGTCCGCTGTGATCGAACGATCAATCCGCATGAAGTCGGCGTTGAAGACATCCACGGACGTTAGCACGTCCTCCGCTATAGGGCCAAAGAAGTTGTCGATGTGGCTACGTTGCTTTTTCACGTAACACGAGCCAGGGCCAGCCTTGAGCTTCGCTGGGTCGAACTTGCCGTTCGTGCTATAGGAAGGGTCGGTGGGGTCCCACGTGAAACCACCTTGTACGGTTATGGCGTTAATGGCTTCCATAGGCAGGCGGTCAGTGCGTTCTGTCCGTCCAACCAGCGCAGAGCGACGTTGGTCAAGGCACGCATGGCTTTACAGTTTACCCAAATCTAAAAGTCGTTGAACATGTCGAGTCAAATACTTGCTTCCCTTTTCAAGCAAGCTAGGGTCATCTCTAAAAAAGCCAATAGCACTATTACAAGGTATACAGAGAAGTCCCCTAAAGCTTCCAGTAACATGGTCATGGTCTACTACCAGATTCTCTCCACAAAACTTGCCACATACCTCACATCTTCCGTTTCGTTCTGCTACCAGCTTATGAAAAGCGTCGTTAGAGATTCTTACTTCTTTCCCTCTAAACAAACGGTATCTCTCGAAGTCCTCATGCTCCTCTTTGCTCGTCCGTGCCAAAACTTTAGACATCTTCTCCTTGCCTCTCTTCTCAAACCATCTTCTCGGGTCGATCCTCAAAGGATTACGAACTTGGCCTTTTGCTTTTCTTCGTTCTTCAGATTCTCTTTCCCAAACTTGAAGTTCGTTTTCCATATTAAA
>MNJR01000129.1:0-1967 GCA_001920415.1 Acidobacteria bacterium 13_1_20CM_3_53_8
GAGCCTCACCTGCCATATCTCTTTGAACTCAACTTATAATACGAGCAAGAATCTAGACCTTACGGCGTCGAGGTGAGAGCTATTAGCACCTCATATAATTTGCCCAGCAATAGAGAGGACGAAACCACGTGCCGAAATCCACACCACATATATTGGATAAAACAGGCGCTTTCCTCCGCCGTGTTATCGGTGTCTTATTCCTAGGTTTCCTATTTGGTGTCGTTAGCGATGCGCAAGAGGCACTCCGCTGGGGCGCTGATCCCAGCGGGGGCGCGCCTTATATATTCGCTGACCCGGCCAATCCCGCTCGCTACGTCGGTTACGAAAAAGAGATGGTTGAGGCTCTGGCCGCCACCATGGGACGCAAGCCCGAATTGGTGCTGACAGATTGGGAGACGATTGTCTCGTCGCTGCAGAATGGCTCATTCGACATCATCGTCAACGGGCTGGAACCGACGGAGGATCGCGCTAGGCAGATTATCTTCAGCGAACCTTACTATATCTTTCAGCTACAGCTCACTGTCAGGAAGGAGGAAGCGCGTATCCGGACGCTCGACGACTGCCGGGGGCTAGTAGTGGGCACCTTGGTTAACACCGCCGCGTCGAGGTTCCTGGCAAATAAGAAACTCTTGTTTCGCGAATACGGCGATCCTGTCGGCGCGTACCGTGACCTTGAATTGGGACGTGTTGATGCAGTGCTGATGGATGTGCCAATGGAGATGTACTATGCGCGACGGAACCCGCGCCTTAAACCCGCTGGCGAGCCGTTTCATCGGGGCACCTACGTCATCGGACTGCGTAAGGGGGATGAGGCGCTAAAGGCGCAGGTGGATGCCGCGATTGAGACCATCATCCGTAACGGTACGCTGGAGCGAATCCTAAGAAGATGGAACCTTTGGAACGATGCACAGTCCGAATTGCACGCTTCAATCATATCCGGGCAGCGCACCACCCTCGCCCCTTTTGATATAACGTCGACGTCATTCAATTGGACTGAAGCTATTATTCAATTGAGTCGGGCCGCGATCGTCACGGTGATGCTTACGTTCGGTGCCATGTTCATCGCGCTCGCGCTCGGCCTGCCTATAGCGATTGGTCAATGGAAGGGCCCTAGCTGGTTGAGAGTACTATGCACGGCTTACGTCGAACTCTTCCGCGGCACGCCGGTGCTCGTACAATTGCTCTTCCTCTATTTTGGCCTGCCGCGGCTCGGACTAGCAATGCCGAACTGGCTGACGGCGATCATCGGTCTCGGCCTCAATTACGCGGCCTATGAATCTCAGGTCTACCGCGCCGCGCTTGAAGCCATCTCGCGCGGGCAATGGGAGGCTGCGTATTCTCTGGGGATGTCGCCCTTGCTTGCCTTTCGTCGGATCATCCTGCCGCAGGCGCTACGCATTGCACTGCCAGCAATGACTAACGATTTCGTCTCGCTCTTCAAGGACACGTCGGTGGCGTTCGCAATCTCGGTGTGGGAGCTTGCGACGGCTTACTTAGAGATGGCAAATGCTTCGGGTGAATTTCTGCTGCTAGGCATTATCGTCTCAGCTTTCTACCTCGTGATGAGTCTGCCGCTGGCACACCTTGCCAGTCGCCTTGAACGTAAACTTCAGCGCCGGCAGGTTGTTGCTACCACCGCGGAGGTGATGTCTTGATTAAGGTTGATGAGATAGGGAAGCGTGCCGGCGATACAATCATTTTGCGTAGCGTAAGTTTCTCCCTGCCAGCCCGAGCAGTGCTAGGCATTATTGGCGTTTCCGGCAGCGGAAAGACAACGCTGCTTCGCTGTCTCAACGGGCTGGAACGGATTGATAGCGGAGCAATTAACTGTGGCGAGATTAGGCTGGAGGCCGGTTTAAATAAATCAGATTACCAGCATCGTGTAAGGGAGCTAAGGCGTAAAGTTGGCACCGTCTTCCAGCAGCTTTATCTGTTTCCGCATTTAACGGTGCTGAATAATATTACTG
>MNJR01000129.1:2038-13356 GCA_001920415.1 Acidobacteria bacterium 13_1_20CM_3_53_8
GCGCTCGCTCGCAATGCGCCCAGATGTTTTGCTCTTCGATGAGCCGACCAGTGCACTTGATCCGCGCCGGAGCGCAGATTTACGTAATCTACTGCTCCGGTTCGTAAGTGATGGTCACACTATGATTATCGTATCGCATTCAATTAGGTTCTTGGAAGGATTAGCAGATTACTTGCTCTACATAGAGCGCGGGGAAGCGGTTGAATTTGCGGAAACCAGTGTGCTGTTGAGCAACCCAACCGATCCTCGGACTCAAGAATTTATGCGCCAAGCTCGATGAATTATATCCAGCGGGAATGTCTTTGAAGATTTGGGGATGCTTGACGCCGAGGACCGTCTGCTGAAGACCCAACTCGCTCTGAAGATTCAGCAACTCATCGAGCAGAAAGGGATGACGCAGACTGAGGTCGCGTCCGTGCAGGGTGTCTTCCTTACAACCTCATAAACTCACTTCTGTATGAAACCCGCTTTTTAGGTTATCGTGTTTTGCTGGCCTTTAACTTGAGCGCCTCAAGATGATCTTTTCTTCTGCGCCCTCTGCTTCTTAAACCATTCCTGCTTATAGATAGGAAGACCATAAAGCTCCTCTTCGAGCTTCTGAAAATGCACGTCGTCGTAGGTACCTCTTGGGCAGAACCCAAACCACTCGAACCGCTTTACGACGAACGTGTAGCTGACGCATGCTGGGCAGGCGCGTTTGAACTCGACGATCCTCTCTTTGCTGCAGGTGCGGGGCGTGACGCCCAGATGGGTGGCGAGTTCACGCATCTCGTCTTCCGGGTAGATGAACTCGGCACCGAAGACTTCAGCCGTCTTCTCGATGAACTCGTGGCGGTTGTAATCCCCGCAGCGGATGCGGCCGTCCCTCAGGATTTCCTGATCAACATAGTGATGTTTGAGCTCGTGAGCGAGGGCGAAGAGTTTCGGCTCGCGCGGGAGGTTTTTATTAACAAGGACCGAACAGTCGCCCCCGTCACAGAAGTAGGATGCCTTGATCTTCCGTCCTTGAAGATCCCACCGGTCTATCGTAATGCCTTCACGGCGGTAAACGCGCCTCATGACTGTCAGGTTCAGGCTAGTGGTCTGGACACCGTGCTCGGCGCGCTTGGAGAGCGCCAAGCTACGCATTTCGCGGTAGTACGCTGAACAGCTTTGAGGCTCACCGTCGTTTCCGTTTTTTAGCATCCTGCAGCTTCCGTCGCGCCTTTCGAAATTGGGCGTATTGGGTTAACTCCTCAATGTCTTCTTCCCCAAGGTCGCCGGTGGCGCTCAGCAGGGCGTTGAGGTGGGGAGTCTCCATACCCGGAAAGAACACTGATATGTTAACACCGAATATCCGTGAGAGTTTGTGTAAGTCGTCGGCCGACGGCTTGTATGTGGCCGTTTCCCACCGCGAGATGGTGTTGGCCGTCGTCTCCATGTACTCGGCTAGCTCTTCCTGACTCAACCCTTCTGCGCCGTAGCCCTGCCTGAGTTCGCGGATCTTCTCTCCGATGAACTTATAGAGATCTTCCATGAGATTTCCTTTAATAGGATGGAAAGTTCCTTTTCGTGTTGACCAAGGAAAGAGACGCTGCTAGGATGGATGCGTCCTTTTGTAGGATATGCAGCTCTCATCCCACTGTCAACAGTTTTGAAGAGCAGCGCGTTGTTCGACAGTGGATTTAATCAGCAAGATGAAAACTGTTACGAGACCCCCTTTCGAAGCGCCGGTAGATTTCCTAATCGTCACGGCCTTGGAGCTTGAACTGGACGCGGTGCTTGCTCAATTCGACGCGTCGGCGGAGTTTTACCCGCACGACGAACTCCGGCCTAGCTACTGCGCGACTGTTCCCGCCGACGGCGGCGGTCGATACCGAGTCGTCGCCATGTCAGTCTTCGGAATGGGAAACACCGACGCCGCCTTGGCGGCCGCCGACATGATCAGGCGGTGGAAGCCTGGAGCCGTTCTTATGGTCGGCATCGCGGCAGGGATGCCGAAGAAGAACATCAAGCTCGGGGACGTGCTCGTCTCCGAATACGTATTCGATTATGAGTCCGCGAAGTTGACCCCGGACGGCCCCGAGCATAGGTCCCGGCAACTCCCCGCTGATCAGACATTATTGCATCGGGCACGCGCCTACAAGAGAAGTGACTGGCACAGCCGCGTCAGCGTGCCACGACCGGGACGGGAAAGCACGAACATCGGCATTGACGTCTACTTCGGCCCGCTTGCCTCCGGCGAAAAGGTAATCGCGGACGAGGAGATGATGCGCGACCTGCTATCACGCTGCCCCAAGCTGATCGGCGCAGAGATGGAGTCTTCGGGCGTCGCTAGAGCCGCGCTCCAGCAAGTGAACCCCTCCCGCTTTCTCACCATCCGTTCCGCCTCTGACTTGGGAGATAAGAACAAAGGTGACGACTGGCAGCCCTACGCAGCCGACGTCGCCGCAGCCTTCGCGATAGGGTTTCTCCATTACGGGCCACTTGAGCCGCTCACGGCCGGAACTGGGCGGGCGAATGGTGTCATGCGTACGCGCCTCATTATCGCCCAATCGATGAGACGGATCTCGTCCGCCGAGGTCATTCCGGCACTCCAGAGCGGCGTAAGACCTAAGGTCGAGGTCGTCTCCGTAGACCTGACTGACCTCGCGCCTCAAGGCATGCTTCGCGACCCGCAGAAGGCCGTAGACAGGCTGCTCGCACTTGACGGACAGTTCATCGGCGCGTTTACGTCTAGAAGGCACGCCGAACTCGTCTTCTGTGGTCATGCCCACATCCCACTAGTGGTGCTGATGGGACATGCTGTTACTGACCGCCGGAGCGTACAACTGCTCGACTATAACCCAAGGCCAGACGCTGAAGACTGGATATGGCCCGGCCCCGAAGAGGAGTTCGATCCCCTGCGACGCTCAGATTCCGAAACCGGAGTACATGACCGCGGGCGGAGCGAAGTGATTATTCGGGTCGCCGTCAGTTACCCGGTGAGCCAGGAAGCCGCGCGCGCTGTCGTCCCGGGTGCCACCCACGAAATTGAACTGTCTCACCCCAAACCGGAGCGCTCAATCGTACGCTGCGAAGAGCAGACCGCCGAGTACGCATCGTCGTTTCGCGCTGTGCTGGACTCGCTCGAGCCATTATCTCCACGCGTCGGTCGCGTCCACCTTTTCTACGCTGGCCCGATGGCCCTCGCCTTCCGCATCGGCCAGCAGATATCCCCTACGATGCACCCACCCGTCACGGTGTGGAACTACCGAGCCAGACGGTACGAGTGGGGCATTGATCTAGAGGCCGCTCGCGACGGATTGACGGCGATCGTGTGGGGCGGATAACCGGCCAGCATATTTAAGGTTTAAGGAGGAGTTCGAAATGGTCAGCACACTTTCCCCGACAGCGTCGCCGGTCACGCAATTGGATGAGATACTGGCTTTGATCGGCACGACGCTAGAAATCACGGCGACACAGCGCTCCGCCGCGGAGCAGCACTACCTAGCGATCGCGCGCTGGCTGGGAGGCGTGGAAGGGGCACCATTCCGCCTCTACGAACCGCAGATATATCCGCAAGGGTCTTTGCGCCTCGGCACCACCGTTAAACCTCTCTCCAACGGCGAGTACGACCTCGACCTCGTTTACGAGCTGCAGGTCGACTATACCCACATCCCGAAGCCTGTGGCCTTGATTGACATGCTCTATGACAGGCTGCGCGACCATGGGACGTATCGCGACATGGTTGAGCGTAAGAACCGGTGCGTGCGGGTCAACTACGAGGGCCAATTTCACCTGGACATTCTGCCTGCGGCTCTCGACCGCGCCTGCGGAGGGACGTGCGTCAGGGTGCCGGACTGCTCGACGCAGGGCTGGAAACCGAGTAACCCGAAGGGCTACGCCGCGTATTTCGATGCGCGGGCGGCGACGGTCGAGTTCGCTGAGAGATCATTCAAGGCGTCAGTCGAGCCGCTCCCCGACCACGTGCCGCACGAAGCGAAGACCTCGCTCCAGCGTGAGGTGCAACTCATCAAGCGGCTGCGCGACATCACCTTCGCCGATAACTGTGATCTCGCCCCGATCTCGATCGTGCTGACGACGCTTGCGGCGAACAACTTCAGCGGCGAGCGTTCGGTTGCCCTTGTCATCGGGCAGACGTTCGACTCCATCGTCGCACAGATACCGACACGCGGTCGCCTCTATGTCTTCAACCCTTCTAACCCGGAGGAAGACCTGAGCGAGCGCTGGGACAAGTGTCCGGAGGCATACCTCGCCTTCTGTGAGGCCATGCGGCGGTGGCAGCGCGCGTGGAACGCCCTGCTCGAACTGCGCGGCGTCGACCGCGTCGTAGCCGAGTTGGAGCGCATGTTCGGCCCGGCACCTGTTAGGAAGGCGATTGATGAGCAGATTAGGGTCCTCGAAAAATCACGGCGTCAGGGCCGGTTAGGGGTTGACGGCGCGGGCGTCGTAGTCACCACTGCCGTAACCGCTGTGCACACTCCGGTACCGAAAAACACCTTCTATGGCGGTTAGGTACTTCCGCTACAAACCGCTGACGATGGCTCAGCAGGTTTGGAAGATGCACAGTCGGTGGCCGGGCTTTGCCTTTAAACCGGAGTCCACGGCCGCCAGCGTGTGGACTGGCGACCTCAAGCCGACAGCGCTTGGTGACACCTACAAAATTCAGGTCAGGTATGCCCTCGGTTTTACCCCGAAGATTCGCGTCCTGTCGCCGCCCCTGCGCACCCTATCGGACGAAGAAAGGATACCTCACAGATACCCCGACGGCTCGCTCTGCCTTTACCAACCTGCGTACGGCGAGTGGTCAGGCCAGCGCTTCATCTCCGACACTATTATACCTTGGGCTTCGCTATGGCTCGCGCACTACGAGTACTGGCTTGCCACTGGGGAGTGGCACGGTGGCGGCGAGCACCCCAGGGAATAAATGGAAAGGGATATAACGCCGGTTGCGGCTGATCATGGATTACGACTAAGCCCCGAAGGTAAAACCAGTCATTCGCAGTGAGTGCCGCGTCTTCAATGATTAACTAGGAGGCATCAGCATGTTTATTGATAAGGTCTATCATTTCGATCGCCTTTATAAGGCGGCGA
This sequence comes from Acidobacteria bacterium 13_1_20CM_3_53_8, assembly GCA_001920415.1. Lineage (GTDB taxonomy): Bacteria > Acidobacteriota > Blastocatellia > Pyrinomonadales > Pyrinomonadaceae > 3-1-20CM-3-53-8. The sequence continues at coordinate 7,115 of MNJR01000129.1, forward strand.
GGGATGAAGCAGAGGATGAGGCCGACAAGGTCATAAGAGACTTTTATACCTTGGTCGCAGGCTGGAAGGACAAGTTATCCTACCGCCTTCTAAACAAGCTAAGATTCCACGGAACGCGCGCAATGATCCGTGTATTCTTGGTAGCAACATTGATTACTCTCGTGTACACCTACCTGATCTGGTACTTTCGCCCTCCAGAGATGAGCTGGGCGGTCACACTGTATTACCTGCTGCAATTGGCATTCTTGCTGTTCGTTCCTCTCTATACCGGTGTCTCAGTCCTTCTGGCGAACAAGGCGTGGCTGGAGGTCAACCAGACTGTTCGAAGGGAGATTACATCTCGGAAGATAGTGGAGAAGTGGCGCGAGAACAGACTCGATGTCGACGACTTGGAGTTGGCATTCACAGCTTCCCTGAATAATTTAAAGATCCGCCGCAACATGTACGTCGGGGTGGTATTTACCGCTGGGGCGTTCCACACCCTCGGCCGATTCTTCGTCGGCAGCGAGGTATCCTTCGAGGGCCGCCTATTCAGACTCATCGGCATCTCGACTCAGTATCAATCAGAATTATTCACCGCCATGTTCTTCGCAGTCGCAGTCCCAGCGTTCGTATTGATTTCAGCCCCGATCAACTGGCGCGAACAGCTAGAGCCGTTCTTGGTGCGCGCCGTGGAGAAATACAAGGCGGCTAGAGATGCACATAAGGGCAAAGAGACGGAAGGGAGCAAGGGTTAAATGGGTTGACAGGTTGCATACCCTCCGATCTGAGCACATGGTCGCTAGCGCACTGTAGTTGAAGACCGCGTTGTAAGCGACAAACAGCCGCTATTGTGAGACTGTTTGGGTCGTGTTGAACTCAGAAAGAAGTAGAGTACACGCCCGGCTTCTTCATAAACCTAAATCAAGCTAACGTTAGAGTATAAGATGTGGGGCCACTTCAGGGACGCGGCGTAGGTAAGGGCCACAACTGGGAGCAACTTTAATACATAACAATCAGGAGGGCTTTGTCATATCTATATCCCCTCATCCGACTCTGCCAGATCATCTTCTGTAGCGAAATCCGGTCTCTGCATCTTCAAAGGCAGTTGTTGCGACGGAGCAGCCGATTTATTTAACAACCGTATTGTTTACTGAATTGCGAATTCCGCATATCGGGCAAGTACCGACGTTCTCCGAAATCGCTATTGCTGGTGCATTCGTGTTCTCACGAGGCACAGAATCGGAGACAGTAGAATACAGATGACCGCTTTGAGCGTTTCCTTTCTATCAATGGACGAAGCGATAGGCGGTGAAACGATATAATACAGCCGAACCACAGATCTCCCCGACTTCGACCGTAGCAGCACTTCATCTCTGAACTGGTTCAGTACCAGAACCTCGGTTGCGAAAGGAGACCCATAGGCGGCAGTACAGCTTGCCGCCTACCGTAATTTTGCTCACGGGCGTCACCACTGGTTGGCGAAGCACGGACAGACGACCGGGGTCCTTGCATTTGTGATAGAGGATGACCGGGAGGGAAAGTTAAAGCTAGAGAGAATTTGACGGATAACTAAGGGGGGCAGAAGCAAAATACTGTAGTCGAAGTAGACACTCCCCGTACAAAAGTGTTGCGTACATAAATGTTGTTGTAATTAGAGACTACAAATGGTAACTTTTTCACTGAGTTTTCGCTGCTCGTCCGTGACCGACAGAGCTATCTATCTTTAGAGCGGATCAGGATCTTCAACTCTCTTGGCTTCTCTAAAATGGTTAGCCAGAACTTACCCGTTTTCTCTTCTGTCTCACGGATCCCTTAGTACGTACCTTCATTGGTTCAGTTGTCTCATCATAAGCCGCTCCTTTGATATTGGTACGCTCTAGATTAAGCAGGTTTATTGCACGTCATTCAAGCGTGGCTCTGACATGCTTCGCTAGGGTGGGCAATCCTTAATTCCTCAATTCAAGGTTCACATAATTATGGACAAAGTGCTTATAACATTCCCAGAGCAGGTCAATACCCGCACCTTCGAGAGGATTCTCTCTCAGTATTTAACGGAGACCAGAAGCAAGCAGGCACAGGACATTACTTTCGATTTTAGCAAGGTTCAGTGGTGCGACTTATTCGAACTTTCGCTACTGGTTATATGGATCGATGATTTGAGGGAGCGTCGTAAACGCATTGAATTTATCTACCCTCTTTGCGAAACTACAGACTCCGAGATACGCCTCTCAAAACAGGACAACGTAGTAAAACGCAAGAATGTCTGCTCGTATCTTAACCGTTGGGATTTTGATGTTTTTCTCAGAAGCAGGTCAGTAAAGAGCATAGGTCACGATCAAACTTACCCTTACTGGCCTGCCGACCCTGAGCAGGATTCTATTCTCCCGGTAAGATTGTTTGAGGGAGAGCGAGACTTCAAAGCTTTCATGGCCAACCTAGAAGATAGTAAGCAGTTCGAACTCCTTTTCAAGGACGCCCTCTCGTTATCTGTAATAGGCAGTGGTGGTATTAGGGATATCCTCATGAACGAGATTGGGCAGAATATCTATGACCACGCTAACGGGAGGTGTGGCTTTATAACCATTGGGACGATCCCGTCTCTGGAACACACTAATAGCGTATCAGCAAGGTATTCATTTTCATCAGCACTCGAGAAATCCTTTTTCAGGAGCTTAGGAAAAAGCGGGTACCTCCAGATTATCATCGCCGATCGTGGCCCCGGCATAGCTAATCGACATCTCAGAAGTGTCTACATGGATGACCCTCATGTGTCAGCAGTAGACAAACAGAATCCGCTCGAAAGCAAAATTATTGATTACGCCTTCGAATTCGACACGACCAGTAAGTCCAGAGACGTACTAGGATTTCTAGAGGAGGAAGACCCGGGGCGGGGTCTTTATTGGGTTAGGGAGATCGTCCTGAAGAACAAAGGTTTACTGAGCGTGAGGAGTGGAGCTTCCATTATCAGATATGATTTTCTCAGCAGCCAGGATAGACACTCATACAAGAAAAATTCGGATGATCCCGAATTGACACATCTTGCCAGACTCGGCGGAACACAGATCAAAATTTATTTTCCTCTTAATCCTGAACTTACAATCCAGCAACGAATTCAACGAGCATTTCACACTGCCCCCAAGATCACCATACCTGAGTCGCTAAGCAGCTACAAGATATTGGAAGTTAATAACTATTTTATCAATGGAACATGGCGTAGTGAGAGTACACGTCAGTTGCTAAACGATTTCCCAAAGGGATCTCGCACCCAGCCAGCCCTAAGAATAGTAATTCTGGACTTTGCCAATACTGCGTGGGGTAAGGATGAATTATTACCCCTCCTCGTTAACTTGGCGAATATGCAGCATGAAGGCCTAATTGTTGTGGGCTGCAACACCGAGCACATTCCGCAGATTTTTGATATAGCATCGGATGTGTTGGCCCAAAAAATTCAACAGCATTCAATAAAGCTGAAGCCTATTCTATTCATAAGAGACTCAGGGATTGAAGTAATTGGGTTGCCCGCTGCCGATAAGGATATCCTTGCTTCTCTTTCTGTTACTGATGAACAGAAACACCCCACCAGAAGCTATACAAGATCAGCTTACGAAGATTTCGCGTCCCGCTACGACAATTTGTTCTGGCTCGACGTAAGTAGTGGACAGGTAAGCTTAAAACTGGATGTTCATGAGATCAGGTCACAGGTCGCGAATCATTATAATGACTCCCTAGCGCAGATACTCCTCAATGAGGCTAATGGAATCTTCTATCCAGGCCAGTTCGTCTTGCCCTCTAATGTGTATGTTGATGGGTACTTCCGAATAAACACACTGCTGACTTATGCCGAATATTACCGAAGAGTATTGTTTATTCTACTTAATTCTTTACTTGCTTTGGATGTCCCGCCTGACTGTGTCCTAACCTTCTCAAATGATTTAATCCAATTAGGTGAAGATGCAGCTCATAGATTAAGCGTCTTACACCATCGCAAAATCGAACATGTAAATCTTAAGGACGCAAGGGACAAATCTTCTACCGCCCGCATCGCACTTACCAAGCTCCGCTCTAAGAAGGTTGTCATACTGAACAGCGTAATCGGGACAGCCCGATCGCTAGAAGCCGTATTGGATGTCTGCCAAGAAACGAACTTCAACATTTCAGTTCAAAAAATCCTGACCATCGTAGACGCCAGAGACAAAGAGGAGTCAGAGAGAGCTGGGAGGGAGATAGTCCAAGGGCGTTATGAATACAGGAGGAGCATATACAGTTTGGAGAGCATCCTATTCAATCCTCATAGATTCTATAATACCAAGCCGGCTCATTGGCGGAATGAAAACATACGCAGGATCGATCCAAAGACTAACGCCCCCGACCCGGTTAGGCCTCAGCCTGCGACAGATCCGCTCTGGCATCCGACCGATGGATTCTTCTTGAATAATATAGTACGTAACGCAAAGGCCCTGAAGATCGGCCATTACACGCGAGGTCGCCGACATTACATTTATTTCTTCGACATAGTGAAAATAGCGAGCAGTGTCGGCCCAGAAATTGCCGACAAGATTGAAAAAGATATAAGTGACTTGACCGAAGAAAGTAATATTACATATGTACTCTTCGATGGGACTAGCCGGGGTGCAGAGACGGTCGCGGGCAAGATATCCCTACAATTCCCCTATTCCCAATCCTGTTCTGTGCAGTCCTTTATGAAAGCTAGAGATTTGATTAAGGATAGTATTGGCGAGAAGGATGTGATTGTCTACGTGAATTCGGTGGCGAGCGGCAGCAAACTTCAACAACTACTCTACCAAATTGCAGAGCATGAGCCTAAACCACGTCGCATCTTCTCCTACGCAGTAATACACCGGCGCGAATCTGACTCTGTGCCATTCTATCAGAGGATTGACCTTTTCTCTGGAGTTGAACTGAGGACCCGGTACTTCGTTGAATTGGAAATTCCTGCCCACAGCATGTGGGATTGCCCTGCGTGTAACTACCGCATCCTACTTCGCGAGTTGCGAGAATCTTTCAGCGACGACACTACACTTGCAGGTTTCCTCGATGAGGAGATAGAAGCACTGAAAAGCACCCCCGTAGAGATCAAGAGTGAACTACCCCCTCCCTCAGACACGGAAGCAGAAGAGTTGGCATGCCAAGCTGTATTGCGTCGCCAGTTGGGGGAGGGTAAAACTGTTCTCCAAGTACGCTTTCTGATTAAGGATATTATCAATAGTTATTTACTGGATAAGGCCAATCTGCTGCGTATTGATCAGGTATTGAGACTGTTGGAAGTGATATCGAGGGAGGTGCTGCTTCTCAAGACATATGATGAACTCTTTTACCCTGATCTCCGCAGCCATCTTACTGAGGCTTGCATCGCACTGCTGCAGAACCCGGTCGACGAGTACCAACGGGAGAGGGCTGCAATCGTTGTCCTTGGCCACCTCAAACCCGATATGCTTGTCGACAATCTCATACCGATTCTGAAGGGAACAGCACAAAACACCACCTTGCTCTATTACTTATTCATCGAATTGATGCGGTTGATTAAGGAAGCTGGCGAGGAGCAGGAGCATAACCCTCGTGTATCAAGGATCGCGGCTGCGCTAGACTTATGTCAAGAGGCAATTGAGGACGATAGCCCGTTCATTACGTTGAGCGTCGAAAAGATCACGGCACTTCAGCACCCGTTGAACTATATACGGAGGAGGCTAAGAATTGATACCTACCGTGATAGGGCGAACCAAGAATCATGGGAGTCCGCAATTGCGACCCTGTGGACGGCTTTCGTGAACCAGCCAAGCCACGTGCATCCAAAACTAATACAGGGGTTTTCGCACGTTTTGGACATCATGGACGTGGAGAGTTTCAAGCATATCTATAAAACATTCTATGCCGGTGAGGGTAACTTCGCCCAGACCATCGAAAAGGTCATTCCCCTCTTCGACATTTTTGCCATGCGTCTCAGACCGAACATCAGAAAAAATCTGTTCTACTTTCTGTCAACTGGGAAAGGTACATTCTCAGACGACTATAAGCTTTTGGACGATAGCCTGAGTGCATTGGCGACACTAGACAGCCAGCAAAGACTATCGGAAAAAGATGTTGATGCAATTTTCTGGAAGAACCCCGAAGTGCGCTCCGCCAAAGAAAGGCTTAACAATTACGCTTTTAAAGAGGATACTAGCCTTATACGAAATACTCTCATAGAGAAGTTCGCGGATGTAACCGGGGTAGTTGAGGAAACGCTGAGGGCATGGCGGAAG
>MNJR01000129.1:13363-15332 GCA_001920415.1 Acidobacteria bacterium 13_1_20CM_3_53_8
TTAAAGACGTTCTCGACAACCTGCTGAAGAATGTGTATGAGCACGCGTTCGATCTGGATAGCGCGTCGAAAGTCGTTAATCTCTCTGTTGACCACCAGATAGAGCATGTGACAATCATAGTTGGTGACACCGGGAGAGGTATGTCCCCTGAGAACATTAGTAACAGGCCAACCGGAGGTTTTAAGAGGTCTGAGAAGTTATTGGCACTATACGGCGGCAACATTAGATTTACTTCAGGAGAGCAGATTGGTTTACAAGGATTTAACACTATTGTGGAAATATCCCTTCGGTCGAAGGAGGTGATCTTGTCATGGAGAAGCGTTTGATTGTCATAGACGATGACTTAGATATGGTGAAAATGTTTCCCATCTTGTTGACAAAATGGGGGCTGGACTATGAAGTGATATCGAATGACCAATTCCGTAAACCTGCAAACGATTCTAAAGAGGCTAGAGAGGAGTTTTGTCAAAACATAGTCCAGATGGTCAGCGAACAACTCAACGCGGAGACAGAGGCTGTCCTTCTTGACGTTCTTTTCGAACATATCGACGGAGGTTCAGAGAGCGCTGACCCGTTAGGCTACACGCTAGGCAGAAGAATCAGGAAGCATTTCCCGCAGGTTCCAATCATTCTGTTTACCATTAGGGGTGAGCAGCAAGACATTAAAGACGCGTCTTCTTTCTTCAATTACGATGGGTACATCATCAAGAGCGAATTCAAACTTTGGGGGGACTCTACAAACTTTGAATCTGCCTTGTTTAAGGCCAGAAGGAAACGTGATGCTGTGCTTGAGGAATGTCGAGATATTTTGAAGCGGGATGAGTCGACTGCCCCATTGAGACCGAGGGTTTTTGTCGGGTCTTCAGTAGAAGGAATAGACTATGCTTATGCGATTCAGGAGAATTTCGAGCATAAGCCTGTCGAAGTCACGGTTTGGGATCAGGATATCTTTAAGCCATCGAGCAATGCCCTCGACGATCTAACTCGAAAGCTTTATGACTTTGAATTCGGCATTTTCGTTTTCTCACCAGATGATACTGTAAAAATTCGGGGTAATGATTATTCAGCCGTAAGGGATAACGTGATCTTTGAACTGGGTCTGTTTATCGGAAGGCTAGGGAAAGAACGTAGCTTTTTTGTAGTACCTAGAGGACATTCGGATTTACATTTGCCTACTGATCTTCTTGGTGTCACACCGGTCACCTTCGAAGCTGTGAGGTCTGATCAAAACTATAGAGCCGCGCTCGGCCCGGCATGCAATCAAATAAGAAAGGCTATCTTAAACTCTAGCTCCGGCGGAATAAGTCAATAGAAAAAGGATGACGCCTATCAGGTGACTGGAATCATCCTTCCTTCTCACAAATTTTCGTCAAGGCTGAAGTCCTTACAAGATTTCTGTTAAGCACATACAAGTTTTCTGTTAGGGCAGTGCTATCCCTTAGCTGAAGGGTGCAGCCCTTTCGGTTATCAGCTCCCTTTGCTCTGCCCGGTCGGCGCTCCGGCCTTCAGGATCAAATTGGCGGCTCGGAATATCCTCTACGCTGAATGCTCCAATATTGGGCTCTTTTGAAGCGTCTCTCAGAATATCTGATCGCAAGATTCGGGCGCGGCTTTTCCGAACGCAAGCTTGAACAGATGCGCCTCTTCTATTTAGATTGGGCAGCAATTTCCTTATCCTGCTCACCCGTCCAATAGAAATGATTAGCAAGCCCGCTCACGCTCCTGATCCGCTCCCCGGCCTTCCTCTTCCTAATGGCGTGTTCCAGACAGACCTCGTAAGGGAACCTTGAGAGCGGCTGGCTCACCTGCTGGTCATCTGACTTCCCGTTGTCAGATGTCGCGCCTTCCACCTGCTTGAACTTATCCGTCTGCCCGTTCGATTCAGAATCGCGGGAGCGACCGTTTGACTTGGATTGCCCCTTGAGCGTGCTGGAGTCACGAGAGCCATTAGTTGTGCCCGGCACCGGAC
>MNJR01000055.1 GCA_001920415.1 Acidobacteria bacterium 13_1_20CM_3_53_8
GCACACGTTTTGAAAGGAGAAATCTTTACTATGAAAACTATACGGGCGATAAATCTTCTGAGGGCGGCGCTGCTCGCTTTCAGTCTTATCTTTGCGCCGCTCGCCGTTCGAACATTGGGGCAGAACACGAACACAACGCAGAGTGGGGCCACTACGCAGTCGAACAGGCAAACGACTACAACGACTCAAAGCCAGCCGACGACTACCAGTCAAACCACTACGACGAACCAGCCAGCACAAACCAGCAGCACACAGACCACCACCGGGATAGACCCTATGTGGATAGTGATAGGCGTGGTGGCGCTGCTGGCAATCCTGCTGATAGCCATACTCTCCATGCGCGGACGCTCACGCGGCAGTGACACAGTGGTCGAGAGAAAGACTACGGTTAAGAGGGAATAGCGCTCTAAAGTAAGGCAAAAGTAAAAAGGTAAAAGGCAAAAGTGAAGAAGAGATTCAACCCCTCTTTACTTTTGCCTTTTTACTTCCTTTTACCATATCTGGCAGCGGCGTTCGGGTGGGCGAACCATTGGGTCGCCTATGTTGCAGCCGAAGGCTTGCGCGAACTGCGGCATGTTCGATAGCGGCCCGTTCACGCGGAAACGCCCCAATGGGTGCGGGTCTGTCTGCACGCGCTGTCTGGCGGCCTCCGGGCGTATGTTCTGCGCCCATATCTGAGCATAGCCAAGGAAGAAACGCTGTTCGGGCGTGAAGCCGTCAATGGTCTTGCGCGGCTTGCTTTGCAGCGCTTTCTGTAGCGCCCTGTACGCTATGGTCAGTCCTCCCAAATCCGCTACCGACTCGCCCACTACGCGCTTGCCTATTTGATGAAGACCAGGCTCGACTTCATAGTCGTCGAACTGCTTCACCACACAGTCTGTGCGCTCGCGGAATTTTTTGTAGTCGTCCTGTGTCCACCAGTTCTGAAGATTGCCGTCAGCGTCAAATTGCGCGCCCTGATCGTCGAAGCCGTGCGTCATCTCGTGGCCTATGACAGCGCCTATGCCGCCGTAGTTAATTGCGTCGTCGGCCTGCGGGTCGAAGAATGGCGGTTGAAGAATGCCAGCCGGAAAAACTATCTCGTTGATCGTAGGGTTGTAGTATGCGTTCACAGTCGGAGGCGTCATGCCCCACTCTGTGCGGTCAACTGGTTTGCCTATCTTTGTCAGGTTGCGCTTTACATCGAACGATCTAGCAAGGACTAGATTATTGTAGTAAGCACCGCGCTCTACGCGAAGCGCTTCGTAATCGCGCCAGTGATCCGGGTAGCCAATTTTTCGGATGAATGCGTCTAGCTTGGCTATAGCTCGCTGTCGTGTCTGTTGGCTCATCCAGTCTAGCGAGGAGAGGTCTTCTCTTAATGCCGAGACGAGATTCATAACCATCTGCTGCGCTCGCTGACGAGCCTGCGGCGAGAAGGTCTTCTTCACATAGAGCGCGCCCAATGCTTCGCCCAACGCGCGGTCTGTGCTCGCAACACAGCGCTTCCATCGAGGCAGAATCTCCTGCGTGCCGTTTAAGAAGTGGCCGCCGAAATTAAAATCCTCCTGCACGAAAGTGGAAGAAAGCGTCGCGGCTGCCGAGTTAATCAGATGCCAGCGCATGTAGGTCTTGATGTCGTCGAGCGGCACGCTCGTCAAAAGCTTGTCAACGGCTTTCAAGAATTCGGGATGCGCTACGTTCAAATCGTTAACACCGTTGAGTCCCATGTCCGTCATGTAGTGCGACCAGTTGAAGTGCGGCATCATCTCGCTCAACTGCGCCACAGTCATCTTGTGATAGTTGGCCGCAGGGTCTCTCAATTGCTCGCGCGTCATGGAAGCCTCGGCCAGCTTCGTCTCTATGCGCATGACCGTCTCAGCCTCCGCTTGTGCATGGTCGTGCGCGTCGCCCGCAAGCTCGAACATGCGCGCCACGTGCCTTTCATACTCCTCGCGCGTCTTCTTAAAACGTTCGTCGGGCTTTGTGTAGTAATCGCGGTCTGGAAGTCCTAATCCGCCCTGACCCGCCTGCGCTATCACCTGCGTAGAGTTCTTGAAATCCTGTCCCGCGCCGAAGCCGAAGAGCGCAGGGATTCTGTTGGAGTGCAGGCGCGCAACCTCGCTCTCAAGACTCTGAGTATCATGTATCTGGTTTATGCGCTCGAACTCAGGCCGAAGTGGGTTGATGCCCTCGCGCTCTATCCCCGATTCGTCCATGCAGCTTGCGTAGTAGTCTGCAATCTTCTGCTCGTTCGTCCCCTTCTTCAGATTCTTCTGCTTCACAAGCTTTTCTAGAATCTGGTGTAGCACCTCGTTGTTCCGCTCAGCCAGAAGCTCGAACCTGCCCCAGCGCGAGTAAGCAGGAGGAATCGGATTGTTCGCCATCCACCCGCCATTAGCGAAATGGTTGAAATCCTGACACGCCCCTACGCTTCTATCCATGCTGCTAACGTCGAAGCCGTGTGCAGTGTTGGTTGATGAACTTCTCTCGGATTGTTGAGATTGTGTATGAGTCGAAGTCTGTTGAGTCAGTGCAGCGTGGCCGGGCCAGCAGGCCAGAAAAGCCACGCCCAGTATGAACGCACACAGGCTAACGACAACACGCAGGGTCACACATCGCATGATAAGGCACCTCGCATTGAAAGAGTTGGATTAGTCCGGGGAACTGTATTTAATCATTCAGGGATGCGCTAATCATAACAGCAAGGGCTGGATTTACGAAGCGCCGAGGAGCGGCTGAAGCGTTTGGGCCAATACCAGTTATCTTCATCGCCACTCCTTCTGCTAAAATAAGAGAGGCTCTTCACCAAGCTCTTAAAAACTCAAAGACGTGGGAGACAGTCCTCATATGTTTAGAAGTGGAGTAGAGAAACGCAGACACGAGCGCGTGAAAGTAGCGCTCAACGTAAACTGGGGGTTGACCAGGGAGTGCGTCAACGACGACCGCATCACCAGCCTGAGCCTCGGCGGCTATTTTCTACAAACCTCTAGCAAGCTGGCCGCAGATCAGGAAATCTTTCTGCGCTTCTTCTTCAAAGAAGAACATATCCTGCGCGGCAGTGTAAGGTACTCTATGCAGGGCGTAGGCGCGGGCGTGGAGTTCGCGGAAGTGAAGGAAGAAGATAAAAAGGCGCTGCAAGAATTGATTGAGTTTTATAAGAAGAGTTCCTGAAAAAATAAAAGAGTCACCGTCATCCAACGGCAACTCTTCAATTCAAGAATGCACCCGGCAAGACTCGAACTTACGACCTTCTGGTTCGTAGCCAGACGCTCTATCCAACTGAGCTACGGGTGCGTTTTAAGATTAGAAAAAATATACGGGTTCGATTCCGCAAGTGTCAAGCGAGCGTGAGGAGAGCGCGACCGCGATGCTCGTAATCTTTTTAATTTAGCGCGCGAAGTAGCCGGGGCGCGTGCGTGCTATCAGTTCAGGTTGCGTGACATCAATGCGTATTGCGCGCCAGCGACCGTCGCGCCCGTGCGCGTTCGATGACTGGTAGCGTATGCTGTAGAGCGTGCGCAACTCGGCTGCGACCTCTGCGTAGAGCCTGCCCAAATCTTCCAAGTGATTGATCTCGCTCAAGTGCCCGCCCGTCCTGTCTGCCAGAGTTTGAAGACGCGCGCGCGCTGAAGTGTAAATGGCAGTGATCGTTGGATCGGGAAAGGGCAGATGTCTTGGGTCGCCGGAAGGCAGCGCGAGCGGGTATATGGTCACGCCAAGATGATCCGCTTCGTTAAGAACGGCGTTCAGCGCTGCACTCTGATTCGGTTTCACAGCCGCTATTGCTTCAGCGTCGGTCTGCGCGTGCGCCGCTGCCGTTCGATCCTGATTGCGCATCTCCGTGTCCAGCCCGTCGGTCAAAACCACTATGGCTTTGCGCCGTCTGCTCTCACCGTTCAATTGATTTAGCGAATAGCGCATAGCCTTGTACAACTGCGTCTCGCCCTTTGAATTGCCCAGACGCTCATCGCCGTAGCGAATGGCTTCAACAGTCTTGCGCCGGTCGAGCGTGAAGCCTGTAATTGCCTGCACCTTGCCGTTGAAGACTATGACTGAGATGCGGTCTTCGGGTGCGAGCGCGTCCAGAAAGCGAAGCGCGGCCTGCTTGAGCGACGTGCGGAAGTTCTGCGTGGAGGCGGACATGTCCAGAAGCAGCACCAGGCTGAACGGCGCATCCGTAGCCTCGAAGCTTGCTATGTTCTGCCTAACGCCGTCTTCGTAAACGGCGAAGTCGCTGGCCGTCAGGTTCGTTATGGCGTGTCCCTGCCGGTCAACTACGCCCACGTTGAGTTGAACCAGCGAAGTGTTAACGCTAATCGTCTCAACCGGCTGATCCTGTTGCGCTGAAATGGAAGCGGCTGCGACGAAGAGACAGAAAAAGAGCGCGACGAATGCCGGGAGGAGAATTTTTGGTCTATTCGATTTTGTAGAAAAGCGATGAAAAATCATTTGTCCGATTACAACTTTACACGAAGCTACTAAGGAACGAGTATGCCCACTGGCGGCCAGTTTTGACAAGCGCCGGGAGCATGGATACTCAGGACTCTGGTCGGACGCTTCTGCGAGGGCTTTGAGTTGCTTGCGTAAGAAAAAAGAGGGACGAAACGGCGGGGGCGCTGCCCGCCTTCCTGACCTATGAGGTTAAGTGAGTTGAGCGCCTCAATCGCAGCCACTCAACTATGAAAGCCTCACAGGTCAGGAAGGCGGGCAGCGCCCCCGCTCTTCCGCTCTATCTTCCTGCTGCTTTTGCAAGGCGGCGCGTGCGGCGCGCGGGCGCAGCATCGGCAACAGCCGCTAAAGGCGCTGGTGTTTCGACCGGGACAGGGCGCGGGCGCGAGGGTTTGCGACGTGCGGCGGCTCGCTCGGCCTCTTCGGCTACGATCCTCTTGGCCTTCTCAATTCGCTTGCGCGGCACTAGCTGGAATTTCAGTTCCATCTCTTGCGAGACTTTGTAAATAGTCTTGGGCTTCTGCCCGCGCTCGGCGCGACGAATGATCTCTTCGTAATTAAGCAGTTCAGCTTGATCGTCTTTTCCAATCCAGATGAATGAACTCTCCGGCATCACTCTTTTAACCTCCAAACTAAGCAACGAGCGCATCGCGGTCTTCACAACTGGAAGACGCGCGCGCTCTGTCTTCGGCGCGCGGTCGCGCGCCGAGTAGTAATCATTCACGAGCGCATCCGTCTCCTCGCGCCGCTCATCGTAAAAGAGCGCGAAGTCGCGGCAGCGCGTTCGATACGGGCAGACCACAGCGCACACAATGGGGTCTTTGAAATGCGCGTAGCGGTTGCAGTAAAGCTTCAGTCCCATCTAGGAAACTCAGAACGCGAACTCTTTCCTCTCAGGAAAAAGAGAACGCACTTCACTCGTTTTCCGTCGAGAACTTCGAGCCTATTGCAAATCATCTTTGCGAGCTTATCTTTTCCTTTGCGCCTTTGCGAGAACATGCAATTCCATTAACTCTTAAGATTCATGTGAATTGACGGTTCACGCAAAGGCGCAAAGGAAAATGCTTAAGCTCGCAAACGGGTTGAGCAGGTGCTCGCGGTTTGAAATAAGCTCTTGCTCTCAACAAGTCTTCGGGAGTGAAATTAATTCTATCACGCCCGTTTTATCTATGCAACTCGTGCCCGCGCGCGCAACGCTGGGGCGAAAGCTTTTCTTCAAGTGAAAATCTTTTGGGCGTATAATTCGTGCGCACGCTAATTGAGAAGTCGCTGTCTTTGTTCAAAGCTGCTGCTGCGCACGTGGCACGCGCGTACTGCGTGCGCGGCGTGCTTTCTCACGACAGCCGACTTCTGAATTCCAACCCTCAAATGTTTTAAACTCCAACCCTCAAGCGGAGACCTCCCGTCATGTACAAGCCAAATTTTTGTGCCGAATGCGGAGAGCCAATCTCGCGCACGCGCTGGCGCGTCTGGCACAGCCGACGATTCTGCACAGGTTGCGCACGCCGCTTCCGCAAATCTCAACTGGTCTCTTCTTTGCTCGCGGTCGTCTCTCTTTTTCTACTTGGCCTTGCATCGGGGCGCGCAACGCGTCCACAGCTACCGCCTCTAATCATCGAACGAACGCAGATGCCGCCACTGCCCGTCGCATCACAAACCAACGAGCCGGAAACAGACCTTGCATCGCTCGCGCACGCGACGGAGCCTAATTACGGACCGAACGGCACACGCGACGAGCGCCCCACAGACCCTAACGAGATAATCTCTATCTGCGGCGCGCGAACGAAAAAGGGAACGCCCTGCCAGCGCCGTGTGCGCGGAACAGGAAGGTGCTGGCAGCACAGAGGATTGCCCGCCATGCTCCCGCCATCGAAGCTCATCGTGCAAGGACCTTAATCTATAAGAGAGTAACGTGAGTTAGACGTAAGAGAGAGAAAGACGAAAGGGAGAGAGCTGTCCACGAATCCACGCTAATCTACACGAATAGAACTGCTCGTTTCACGTTGCTTCGTGTGAGTTTGTGGATAACTCTTTTTCTTTCAAGAATGAATAGACCCTGAGGTGCAGGGGCTTTACTCTAGCGCTTGCGTTGGAACTCGGATAAAATGCACCCGCGTCGCAAGAGTACAGCGGTCTTCCTTGTTCAAAAATCTCTCTCAAACACGCGCCCGCGCAAAACGGGGCACGCAGCCTTCAATGAGTAGAACCATTTCACCCGGCACTCGTCTGGGACGTTACGAAATCAGATCGAAGCTGGGCGCTGGCGGAATGGGCGAAGTCTATAGTGCGCAGGACACTACAGAATTGGATCGAACGGTCGCCATTAAAGTGCTTTCAGGTGAATTGGCCTCAGATAAAGAGCGCATGCAGCGCTTTGTTCAGGAGGCGAAGACCACTTCGTCGCTTAATCATCCGAACATTTTGACCATTTACGAGATAGGCGAAGCGGACTCTTCACGTTTCATCGCCGCAGAGTTTATTGACGGCCTGACTCTGCGCAGGCGCATGGCGCAGTCACCTCTAGAACTACATCAGGTGCTGGACATAGCCATACAGGTCGCGTCGGCTCTGGTCGCAGCCCATCGCGTGAAGATTGTGCATCGCGACATCAAACCGGAAAACATAATGATTCGTCTGGATGATGGTTTGGTGAAGGTGCTGGACTTCGGGCTGGCAAAACCGACCGAGAAGAGAAGGGCGGAAGAGTCTGCGGACACAGAGGCTGCGACCAAAGTTATGGTTAACACTGCGCCCGGCGTGGTGATGGGCACAGTGTATTACATGTCGCCGGAGCAGGCGCGCGGTCTCACGGTTGACGAGCGCACGGACATATGGAGTCTGGGCGTAGTCCTGTACGAGATGATAACTGGCAAGGCTCCGTTCGCTGGGAGCAGTTCAAACGAAGTCATCTCAATGATTCTCTCCAAGGAGCAGCCTGCGCCGCTCGCGCGATTTACAAATGATGCGCCCGAAAGATTGGAAGAGATAGTTACAAAAGCGCTGACGAAAGATAGAGAGGAGCGTTACCAGTCTGTCAAGGATTTGCTGATTGACTTGAAGAGGCTGAGGCAGAAGCTGGAAGTTGAAGCAGAGATAGAGCGCAGCATCACGCCCGATAGAGGGATGAGCGGCTTTCAATCGGCCACGATTGCGAGCGGGCATAGGTCAACCGTTAGCACTAGCGAAGCAGCTTCGCAAACCGCGCAAGCTCCCGTCGCGCATCCTACTTCGAGCGCGGAATACATTTTCACAGAAATCAAACGCAACAAAAAAGTGGTGGGAATAGTTGCTGTGCTGTTAATAATCCTGGCGGGAGCCGGCTACTTCATCTACCAGCGTAGAGCAAGCCGGTTAACCGAAAGGGACACGATCCTTCTGGCGGATTTCGTCAACACGACTGGCGATGCTGTCTTCGACGGCACGCTCAAACAAGCCTTAGCAGTTCAGTTGGGCCAATCTCCGTTTCTAAATATTTTCTCTGAAGAGCGAGTACGCGAGGCTCTTAAATTCATGGGACGCTCGCCGGACGAGCGCGTGACCAGAGAGGTTGGACGAGAGATTTGCCAGCGCCAGGGGTTGAAAGCAATGCTTCTGGGTTCGATTGCGAATCTGGGCAATCACTACATCATCACGCTGGAAGCCCTGAACGCGCAGGCGGGCGATACCATTGCGCGCGAACAATCAGAAGCCGAAGGGAAAGAGCAGGTTCTTCGTGCGCTCGATGAAGCGGCGACGAAGTTAAGAGAGCGGCTCGGCGAGTCGCTTCAATCAATCCAGAAATTCGACGCTCCGATTGAACAGGCTACAACTCAATCGCTTGAAGCCCTGAAGGCCTTCTCTCAGGGAAACGAGCAGCGCGCGAAAGGTCATGGACTTGAATCCATACCGTTTTATAAACGCGCCGTCGAACTCGATCCAAATTTCGCGCTGGCCTACGCGCGCCTTGCCGTTGCTTATAACAACAATGGGCAGACTGAGCTTGCTAATCAGTTTGCACAAAAAGCATTTGAGCTTAGGGACAGGGTGAGCGAGCGCGAGAGATTATATATCTCAGAAAAATATTACAGCTACGTCACAGGAGAGCTAAACGAAGCTATAAACGTTCTGAAAGCGTGGGTGCAGACTTATCCGAACGACTATGTAGCCCATAATAACCTGGCCGTTTATTACGAAAGCCTTGGGCGCTACGAGGAGGTCATTCCAGAAACGCGCGAAGCTGTGCGACTAAATCCGAACAGTGTGACACCGCAGGGAAATCTGGTTGACGCTTTCATACACCTTAATCGTTATGACGAGGCGCGGCAGGTTTTAGAGCAGACGCTAGGGCCGAATCATGCGGATACGGTGGACTATCATTTCCTCAGTTATCGTCTGGCCTTCATTCTAGGGGATCAATCTACTATGAAGCGGGATGTTGATTGGTTCGCAGGTAAACCTGATGAAGACGCGATACTTAATTTCCAAGGTTGGGCAGCGGCTTACTCTGGACAGTTGCGCGAAGCGAAGGAGTTAACCAATCGCTCCACGGAGCTTCTAAAGAGCGAAGATCAGAAAGAGAATGCGGCTCAGCTTGAGACAGCCATCGCCGGCATCGAAGCGGTTTTCGGCAACTGTCAGGCTGCAACACAGAGCGTCGCTCGCGGCCTTCAATTATCACGCGGCAAAACTAATCTGAGCGGTGCAGCCTTAGCGCTGGCTCTCTGCAACGAAGTGGGTCAGGCGCAACCGATAATTGATGAATTATCGAAGCGCTATCCGAAAGCGACTGAGATTAACTCTATCTTTCTCCCCATGACACGCGCCGTCATTGAAAACAATCGAGGCAATTCGGCTCAAGCAATTCAGCTATTACAGACAACCAGCCGCTACGAGATGGGAGAGATAGCTGGTTTCTGGCCCACATACATTCGCGGCCAAGCTTATTTGCGCCAGCGCGCAGGAGCAGAGGCTGCGGCTGAGTTCCAAAAAATACTAGATCACAGAGGCGTTGATGCCTTCTCTCCCCTTTATCCTTTGGCGCACATTGGGCTGGCTCGCGCCGCCGCGCTCACGGGCGACACGGCCAAAGCGCGCAAGGCTTATCAAGATTTCTTCGCTCTCTGGCGAGAGGCCGACACAGACATTCCAATCCTGCAACAGGCAAGGCAGGAGTATGAGAGATTGCAGTAGGATTCTTCGAGAAGAGCCAGAGTTTCTAGTAAAAAGTCTGGAGTCAAGGAATTTTCGATTTTAGATTTTGGATTTTCGATTTAAGAGCTTTTGCGCTTCTTCCAATCGAAAATCCAAAATCTAAAATCGAAAATTAACCAGACTTTTACCTTTAGTCTTCCACTACCTTCTATTCTTGAACATCTCGTAAAGCTCCGTGTGGCGGCTCACGAGCGGGATGCGGCGACCGTCTATGAAGAGGTCGCGTACGTGCGTGCGCGCGTCCATGATGTCGCCGTCCGTGATGACTAAGTTTGCCATCTTGCCTGCGTCAATCGAACCCATGCGGTCGGCTAATCCCATTATCTGCGCGGGGTAGAGCGTGATGGCTTTCAAGGCTTCCTCGCGTTGTAGGCCGAAACTTACGGCCATGCCTGCGAAGAGCGGAAGGTTGCGGACGTGCTGGCCCGGATCGCCCGTTGAGATGCAGAAGCGCACGCCGGCTTGCTGCAATTTCCCAGCGCTAGAATAGTTCGTATCGTACGGATCGTCTTCACGAAGAGGAAGGTCTAGTATACTGGTCAAGATAACGGGCACGTTGTGCGATTTCAGGAAGTCTGTGATTTTCCATGCCTCTGTGCCGCCCATGATGATAGGCTTCAAGTGCATCTCTTCCGCGAAGCTCACAGCGCCGCGAATCTCACGCTCGCGGTCTGCGCGGAAGATGACGGGGCGTTCGCCGCGCACGTAAGGCGCGAGCGAGGCGAGCACCACGTTTGCATCCGGGCGCGGCAAGGTGTTGTCGTGCGCGTAAGCCTCCTGAGCTTTCGTGTAGGCTGCGGCATCGCGCATCATCTTGCGCAATTGCTCGACCTGACGGTCGCGCGTAGAGATAGCTTCGGTAATGGGAATCTGTTGGACGTTGAAGAAATCGAAACTCTGAGTGGCTACGCGCGGGAAGTTGATGATGAGCGCGGCGTTCGAGACAACAGCCATCTCGCGCGGGCTTGTGCCGTTCAAATTTATGATAGCGCCCTGACCCGCAATCAATCCTCCGAGCGGCTGTGCCATCACCGTCGTCACTCCATTAACGCGCGCCACCGCTACGTGAGCGCTGTGCGCATTTATGGCTATGATGGCTTGCGCGTTCGGGTTCATGTCTCCGACTTCCGTCGTATCAACCGTGCCCGGCGCGCCCGATTCGATTTCGAGCAGACCTATTGCCGTCCCCAAATCAATCATGCCCGGATAAACGCTCAAGCCCTGCCCGTTAATCTCTTCAGCGCCCGCAGGCGCAGTAACATTTGCGCCCAAAGCTTCTATCTTGCCGTTGCGAATGACAACTGAACCGTTCTCTATATCCGCGCCGCTCACGGTCACTATGCGCGCGTTGCGTATGATGAAAGTGCCTTGCGGCCCCATCACACCCGTCTGCACAGTAGGGTTCGCTGGCTGCTGAGCTTTCACAGCGACGACGACAATCGCAGAAGCACAGACGAGCAACGCCACTAGGCAAGCGAAAAGCAGACGCGGAGAGTGGGAGACGCGGCGACGCGGCGAGAAAAACAGGACACGCTGACTTAACTTAATCTTTTTCGCCGCGTCTCCGTGTCCCCGCGTCTCCGCGTCTCTTCTTCCTAGCGTCTCCGTGTCTCTTAAAGACCACGATACAGCATTGTTGAATCTTCCCGTTCTCATTGGTGCTGATCTCCTCTCCACTCGTCATCATCCTGTGCGGGTCTGCGCGCAGCCCCAGGCGCGTTGGGCGGTGTTCCGCCGGGGCGGTTCGGTTCGGCTGCTTCCAATGCCCTGCGCTCCTGCTCTAATCTTGGACGGTTTGCGATGTCTTGCTGGCGGTCGAAGAAAACGTCGCCGTCAATGAAGGTCATCTCTGCGTGCGCGTATGTGCTCAGAGGGTGCGCGCTCCATATAACAAGGTCTGCGTCTTTGCCAACGTCAATCGAGCCAACGCGATTGTCTATGCCCAACTGCTTCGCAGGATTGAGCGTTATCATCCTCAGCGCTTCGTCTTCGGGCACGTCGCCGTACTTCATCACTTTCGCAGCTTCTATGTTAAGTCTTCGAGCCAATTCATCCGAATCAGAGTTGAGCGAGACTACAACGCCCGCGCGCCACAGCATCACTGCGTCGTAAGGTGTGGCGTCGTAGGCCTCTATTTTGTATCCCCACCAGTCTGAGAAGATCGAAGCGCCCGCGCCATGCTCTGCAATCTCGCGCGCGACCTTGTAGCCTTCCAGCACGTGTTGAAAAGTTCTGACCTTGAAACCGAACTCGTTTGCAATGCCTATGAGCATCAGAATTTCATCCGCGCGATAGCAGTGCGAGTGGACGTAGCGTCGCCCTTCCAGAACTTCAACGAGCGGTTCAAGCTGCAAATCCCTGCGAGGCTGAATCAGATTACGTTCGCCGCGCTGTTGCGCCGCACGAAATTCATCCCACGCGCGTTTGTAATCGCGTGCGCGTGTGAACGCCTCGCGTATAGTTTCCTCTACGCCCATGCGCGTAGAGGGGTAGCGTCGCCCCTGTCCCGGAATCTGCGGAAAGTTCGTGCGCTTTGGATTCTCGCCGAGCGCGAACTTAATGCCGGGCAGAGCGCCGGGGAAAGGAAACTCTTCAACCGGACGACCGTACTTCAATTTCACAACGAGCGTTTGTCCACCGATGGCGTTGCCCGATCCATGCAGCACATTGATGGTCGTTACGCCGCCTGCCAATTCGCGGTAGATGTTGATGTCCGTTGGATCAAGCACGTCTCTCATGTTCACCATAGAAGTGACAGAGAGCGTCAATTCGTTCACAGCATCAATCATAGTGTGCGAGTGGCAATCAACTATGCCGGGCGAGACGTACTTTCCCGTAGCATCAATGACGCGAGCGTTGGCGGGCGCGCTCAAGTTCTGACCGACGTTTGCTATCTTACCGTTATGAATCAGAATGTCCGTGTTCTGAATCGTGCCGTGCGAAGCCGTCAACACAGTCGCATTGCGAATCAAAGTATCGCCGCCGCGTGTGGCCTGCGGCTGCTGCTGTTGCCCACGACGCTGTCCACGCTGCTGAGCACGCCCCGCACCAAGCGGAATCGCAATGGTCGAAAACGCTAGAATGAATACTATTAGCTTTTTCATAAGCATCTCCAAGTGATAAAGGCAGTTTTCAGTTTTTAGTTTTCAGTTTTCAGTAAAAGCCGGTTCGCTTCTTTCTGAAAACTGAAAACTAAAAACTGAAAACTGTTCTCATCACGGATTTTTCGTTCCTGTGAATGCGGCTGCGCCGAGTTGCGCGCTTGTGAGTGTGCCGCGCATCTCGTTGCCTGTAACTGTGCCGCTCAAGATGATCTCTACGGTCTGACCGTTAACAATTGCGCGGGTTGTCAGCCGGAAGCCGTCCGCACCGATTGAGCCGTTTAATTCTGAAGTGCCAAACTCGCTCTGCGCGCTTCCCGTCAATGTAGTGCCCTGCTGTTGAAGCGTAAGCGTGCCGGGCACTGCGCGATCCGGGAAGGCGAAGGAGATTGACCATGTGCCAGCGATGTTGGGCGTCTCTACAGTGGCAGGCGGCGTGCTGGCAGGAGTTGGACTTGGAGCGGCAGCCGGGCCACCACCGGCTCGTGTGCCTGTGAAAGTTGCGGGGCCGCTCCCGACTATCTGCACAGAGCCGCGCATCTGGTTGCCTGTGACCGTGCCGGTGAAATTCGCTTCCATTGTCTGTCGGTCAATGGTGACGGACGCAGTAAAACGTATCTCGCCTGTTGGCCCAACGGAAGCGTTGGCGATTGCGCTGCTTCCTGCTTCACCCTGAATCGAGCCGCTCAATCGCTCGCCCTGCTGTTGAAGATTGAGCGTGATGGAAATGTCGCGCCCTTCCTCAGTCCTTATGTTGACGCTCCATGTGCCGGACGCGTTTGCGCCACCTTGCGCGGCTGTGGTCGCGGCGGGTCGTAAATCAACCGGGCGTCCGTCAATGAAAACGTTCGTGATGCGCGATCCCGTTGCAAGAATGTCCCCGCGCGTCACTGTAAGGTTTGCTATCTTTCCTGTCTCTATAGTTCCCATGCGGTCGCTAACGCCCAAAATTTCAGCGGGTGAAACGGTCATAGCTCGCAATGCTTCATCATGGGCTAATCCGTTCTGAACAGCTTTCACGGCGTTCGCAAGAAAATCCGACATGTTGCTCATCTGTCCTGACTGAAATGCGAAGCGCACGTGCGCAGCCGCTAAACGGCCAGCATTCTTTGGAACTTCCACGCGCTGGCGCAAGATGCGCGTAGGCTCTGGGTCTGCTTCGGGCGAATCTGCTGTCGTGCGCTTTGGAAAATTCAGGGAGAGAAGAACGGGCACGTCCTGTTCGCGCAAACGGTCTGCGACCTTCCAGCTTTCAAGTCCGCCCGCGATGATCGCTTTCAGATGGAACTCTCTGGCTAAATCTAAAGCGCGAATAATCTCGCGCTCGCTGTCGGCCACCATAACAACGGGCATCTCGCGCGCAAGCACTGGAAGCAGAGCTGCGAGCGATTTATCAATATCGGGTCGGCGCAAGCCCCTGGGGCTTCGCGCATAAATCTCCTGCGACGTGCGATAACGCTCGGCGTCCAGAAGCATCTGTCTTATAGCGGAGAAGACGCCCATGATAGAGCCTGGATAACCGCCCGTCCTGAATGGCGTAAACCCTATGTGAAGCGCAACGGGCGAGCGCACAATCATCTGCTGCGGCGTGTCGCCCGCTAGATTAATCAACGCGGATTGTCCCATAAAAATTCCGTCGCGCGGTGAAGTCAGCGCGGCTGTCAGCCCAGCGTTGCGCGCAGCCTCTATTTGATCTCCGCCGGGACGTATGATGTCTGCCGCTAAAATCTCCGGCTGAAGTCCGGGAGGCTGTGTAGAGTTGGGCGAAGTGAAATTGGCTGCCTGCTGCGGCGCCTGACCGCCTGCGCCCGGTCGCCCACCCTGCTGCTGCTGCGCTGCCTGAGCGGGCACGCCCAGATTAGTGTTAGCGTCAATCAATCCGGGATAGACGCTCAGCCCCGCGCCGTCAATCACGCGAGCATCGGCTGGCGCAGTCACATTTGCTCCAACGGCGCTAATCAACCCGTTGCGTATGACCACAGTCCCGCGCTCAATGACGGGGCCGCTCATGGTGAAGATGCGCGCGTTAGTTATAGCGTAGGTATCTATTGCATTGTGCTGCGCGCTGGTGAAGGATGTCTGGAGCGACGCGAGCAATGCGAAAGTTAGAAGCGCGGCCAATGACCGCGAGGCAAAGCTTCTCATAATTTTCAACCTTAAAGTATGGAGCGTCTGTTCAGAGCGCGTACTGAGCGCGCTCGTCTCGCACTTGCGCGCCTGCCGTGCGCCGCAAGAGAAAAATGTCTGAATGTAAAAGGATCGTCCGCGTGCGCTCGGCTACTGAGAATCTGGCCGAGTTTTAAGTGAAGCCTGAGAATTCAGCCGGTTCCCACCGGGCGGCTTCGCGCATTAAGCCATCACGGAAGCCTTGAGCTTATTCGGATTTCTAGCTCGAGGCTTCCATAGGGCTGACAAGAGGCGCGAGGGTGAAAGCCATAAACCTCATGCCCCTTCTTTGAAATGTCTATCCAGTGCTCTTAAAGAGAGCGCGCTCGTCGTAAAGCTTTCGGCCAGCTTAGTGCCTGTTGCTATTGGCAGGCCTGGCATTCGTGTTGCTGCCGCCAGCAGGCGCGACCTTGAGCATGTTGACGACGCGCTTCTTGCCTTCTATACCTTTGGCAACATCGTCGGCTTTCTTCACCTGATCCTGCGACGGCACTGTGCCGCGCAAGGTGATAACGCCGTCCTCAACATCAACATTAATGCCCGTGCTGCTCAGGTCGCTCGCGGCCAGAAGCGCCGAGCGCGTCTTAACCCAGAGCCACATGTCGTCCGCGCCTGTACCGATCTTGCTGCCCGCCGACTTTGCCTCTTGCTCGTAACTGTTCTTGTTCGACTCATACTCCTGGCGTGTAATGCCGGAGTGATAGCGATTGGCGTTAGACGCGTTCGCGTTTGCATTAGCGTTTGCGTTCACGGTGGTGTTCATGTTGCGAACGTTTGCGTTCGACATGTTCGCGTTACCGTTGTTGCCATTATCCCCACTGCATCCGGCTGCAAGCGCCGCGAGTGCCAGGCTTGCGACCAGTGCTGCAAATTTCTTCATGATGATGATTTCTCCTGTAGAAAATTTCTTGTCTTCAAGCTGCTCCAACGGGCGGCGCGGCGCCAGCCCTTAGACACAGCGATAGTGCGGCTCGTACAAGTGGCCGCACGCTTTCGGAGGAGTCAGCGGTAAAACTGAGAAGGGTTTTGGCTTAAGCCGCAAGCATATTAAATCAGTTATTCGTAAAGACGCAAGAAGGTCTAGCGATTTCAAGGAAAAGTTGAAAGCTGGAAGATAAAAGTGATGAGAATGTAACGTTTGTTCTTACGCGAACATGGAATCTCAGCCGCCGAAGACAGCAATCATTTAAAGCCCATTTCATGGGCTTTAGACGATTGCTGTCTTCAATCGCTTAATACTTTTGATTGCGAAATTTCCTAACTCTTCGATTTACTGATAAGGTCATAAAAATCCGGCCTGCGATCTTTCAGACGATCAAATTCGTAAGCGCCCGCGACGTTGACTATGTGATTGTTGTTGGATTCGGCCAAGTCAATCTCCGCAAAAAGAATTTCTTCACGGTCGCCCGCTTCCACTAAAGTGTCGCCGTTGCAGTCAACCACCTTGCTTCGTCCTATGAAATTCCATCCGCGCTCCATGCCTACGCGATTTGCTGCTGCAAAGTTCACATGGTTCTCCAGCGCACGCACGTTAACGACCAGTTCAGGCGCGCGCCATGCGCCGGGCGGCCAGTTCGTCGGCAGTATGATTAATTCAGCACCGAGCAGTTTCAGCACGCGCGCCGCTTCAGGGAAACTCACGTCGTAGCAGATGTTGATGCCGACCCTTCCAATCGGCAGGTCGAAGACTTTGAATGGGCGGTCTCCGGGCGCAAGGAATCGGTCAACGCCCAGAAAGGGAAGATGAACTTTGCGGTAGCCGCCCACAACGCCATTTGGCCCAACAAGCATCGCAGCGTTGTAAAACTTCTGACCGTCGCGTTCAATAAATCCCACGACCGCATGCGTGTTTGTTTCATTGCAAGTACGCGCAATCATTTCAGCCGACTCGCCGTCCAGAGTTTCGGCGAACTGCGCAGCCTCTTCCAGAGATTCAAAGCAGTAGCCAGTGATGGCGCATTCTGGAAAGATGGAGACTTGCGCGCCCTGCTCAGCGGTGCGCTTAATCTGTTCGACGACCTTCCGGCGATTCACGGTGACGCGACCCAACTCGCAATCCATCTGCACACACGCAATCCGTGTCTTTGCCATACGACTCGAACCTTTCACCACTCGACCGTGCCCTCTTTCGAGGTATCAATCTCCGCGAGCGGCACGCCTTCGTTGAAGAAGAAAAGTTTCATCTGGTCGAAGAGGAATTGATGAGCGTCCGGGTTCGCCAGATCAATTCCGAAGTGGTTGATAAGCTGGTTCTGCTTCTGTAGCCACAGCGCCCAGCACGGCTGGCAGATTTCATTACCGATTCTCTGTCCCAATTCGGTTGGAATCGGCGCGTACCCAAGCGCCGGTCGCTTCTCGCCGCACCGCGCGCACTTTATTTTGTCTGACATTGGAATGACCTCCTTAAACTATGAGAGATGAATTTAATGTTATAAGAACGACCGGACACTACTCTTCGTCGCACATGTAACGGCGCTTCCTAATTCTCCCTTTCCTGAATCTAATCTCTTCAGGTCGAACTGTTGGGGTTGGGGTTGGCGGATTCGCTCCCTTCGGAGCAATCCAGAGTTCAGCTTCCCATAATTCACGATAACCGCCATTTATCATCACAATGCGATCAGGATTGATGCCTCGCCTATCAACGAGGTAAGGTTTCATGCGCGAGGCGCGAGCTTCAGCTTCTCCGCGACGCGGAAGTAATAAGCGATGGCTGTCACAGTATGGATAATTGTGACGCCTTCCCCCGTAAAAGATAATGTACCCACTCGCTCCCGGATTGCTTTGCAGTTCCATAGCAAAGCCATCCAGTCGTGCTTCCTCATCTTCACAACAGATGTCACCGAACCCGTCGAACTTTCTTGCTTCAAGAGGATTAGCGACAGCGTGAGAATTAACAGCTATCACACAGCATGCAATCATGAGTAACCAAAACTTTCTCATGTTTCTCACCTCACTTCATTAAGAAACCATTCAACTTCATCGTTCACAGTTCTATCTACTCGCGTTCGCCATTTTAATTGCTTCAATGATCTTATCGTCTTTCGGGCGAATCAATCCTATCCGGTGAACTTCGCGGAATTGTACGACGCCCTGCGGGTCAATCACTACGACGGAGCGCGCCGTGCGATTCGGCAGCCATGATTCAACGTCGTAAGCTTCTATGACCTTTCTATCAACGTCAGCGAGGAGCGTGAGCGGCAGACTGTGATTTTCTGCGAAGCTCTTGTGCGATTCGACGTTGTTCGTCGAAATCCCTACAACCTCCGCGCCCGTAGCGCTGTAATCTTCCCATCGGTCGCGCACAGAGCAGAGTTGCTTAGTACAAATCGGCGTCTCGTCGCCGGGATAAAAAAGCAGCACGACCGTCTTGCCGCGATGAGCAGAGAGACGCCACTGTTTGCCCTGCCCATCGGGCAAAGTGAAATCAGGAGCTTGCGAGCCTATGTCCGAACTTTTTGATTCGCTCACGTTTCCTCCGTTAACTTTAAGCCGGCAATTTTATCGCCGGGATTTTTATGCTTTGCTCTGAGATGACGCTTTCTGTTTTATTGAGTCGAATAAGTGTCTAAGCGCAAGCGATAAACATCCAGTTGCTCCGCCCAAAATAAAATAGCTGCCCCAGAGCAGAAAGATAAATAGAAATAGCGCCGAGAATAAAAAGAACTCTACTGACGATAAGCGTAAGCTTAGCCAATGCGCTGTCTCTATTTTACCAGCCAGCCCTTTAGAAGCCAGCGCGTAATGAAAGTGCGCTAAATTACGAATGTGTCGAAGATGAATTACTGACTGAATACAAATCAACGCTCCCCAGCCAAACTCGAATGCCGTCGGCAGCCCTAAGCTCCAAAGTATCAATAGAAGTCCGCTTGTAAATAGTAGGAGGAAAAAGAAGCGGGGACTAATGCGACGAAGCTTGGCAATGTCCTCTTTGAAATATGGATTTAGCTCAATGCCTTCAGAGAACACGAAATGATTATTCACCCCTGCCGTATACATACGCGCAGATTTGACTGTGAACAGGTAGTCAAGACAATACAAGACAGCCCAAAGGCCTATAGCAATCCAGACATTGTTCAAGAACAGATTAAGTAGCATGTACCAACCTACCTGACCGTAGAAGCAGGAGCATCATGTTAATCTGCAATCTCTTGTTTGAAATCGCGTATGTCTCTAAACGGCATCTCTCTATCGTTGAAATCCGGTCGGTAGTAATGAGCCGCGCCGTCGTACTCCTGCATCCAGCCCTCTTCCATGCCAAGCTCATCGAGCGCTGCAAGAGTTTTCAACCACTCGCTTTCCGAGATGCGGCGCGAGAGCAGAATGTAACGCTCATCTTGCGCCGCGCGATTCGTGGCGTAGTATTGAGCCATAAGAGAGACAGCCACGCGCGGACTCAAAGCGTCCCTTATCCATTCTAATGATTCGCGCACGCCCGCTATATCGTTCGGAAGCACTAGAAGACGAATGACAAGACCGCGCAACAAGAGACCATCGTCATCGAAAACAAGCTCGTCTCCCATCTGGCTATACATCTCAGAGATTGCAGCACGCGCGCAATCTTTATAAGTTCTGACTTTCGAGTAAAGATAGCCAGCTTCGTTCTCTGCGTACTTCAGATCGGGCAGATAAACGTCAACTATACGGTCGAGCAGTTGCAGGACTTCTACAGAATCGTATGCGTTCGTGTTGTAAACTATGGGAAGACGCAAACCTTTTTCTGCGGCGAGAAGAATTCCTCGCGCCATCTGCGGCGCGAAATGTGTGGGCGAGACGAAATTGATGTTGTGGCAGCCGCGAGATTGCAGTTCGATCATCATCTCGGCCAATCGTTCGTGCGTGACCTGATTCCGTTTCTGCTCTTTGTGCGTCTGCGAAATCTGGTAGTTCTGGCAATAGACACAACGAAGATTGCAGTTGCCGAAAAAGATGTTGCCAGCGCCATGTGTTCCGACCAGCGCAGGCTCTTCGCCAAAATGAGCAGTGTAAGACGAGACGATTGGCAGGCGACCGGAATAGCATGCGGCTATCTCATCTGCAAGACGATTGTTCAGGCAGTCGCGCGGGCACACACGGCAGCACTCCAAAAGTTTTTCGAGTAAGAGTACGCGCCGCTCCATCTCGCCCTCGCGAAAGAGCTTCAAATAGGAAGGCACGTCATTGCGGCTTCTGACTTCTAACTCCTGATTACTCATTTAATAGGCTTTCTGAAATGAACAGTGTGCGGCTTGTAGCTATCTACGAGTTCTGATGGCACGAAATGCTTGCTGAAGCGCCAGATGAAATCCATCTCTATGTGAATCGTAGAGAGCGCAAGCCGCGCCTCGAATATCAAAAGCATGCTGCCGTAGAAGAGAAAGGAGGCGCCCAAAAGTCCTGTGACGACGGGAATCCAGTAGTAGCGCGCGCCGGAGATTGCGACCACGCCTATGGCTACGCTAGTGGCTACGAAGACGCCAAGCGCAGTGTAGAAGACGACCATTGAGCGCTGAAGTATGCGCGCACGGCTCGTCAGCTTGTCCAGTTGCTCAAAGATTACTCCACGCCGCTCGTCGTAAAGCTCAACATCTTTTCCGGCCTTTGCCAACTCTTCTAGCTTGTCCGAGAGCGTTCGCACCCTGTCCACAACGCGCCCCAGCCGCACGGAAGTTGAAAGAATCATAGTCCCGCACGCAGAGATTAGAACTGCGGGCGTAATCATGGCCGACAAAACCGCCAGTGCTGAAGAGAGAGCTTCCATAAAAGCAGTGACAAGTGACAGGTGACAAGAATAAGCCTAAATTTAGAGTCTAGAGTTAGTAGTCAAAGGTTTCAAGTCTTAAATCTCAAGATGAAGGGCAGACAATCGAAAATCCAAAATCTAAAATCGAAAATCCTTCTGACTCCAGACTTTCTTAGTCATTCTTGATGAAAAAATGGGTTTAGAAGAAAAAGTTTGAATCACACGAGCGTGAACTGTGTTATTCTCCGCTTAAATAAAGATCGTACACATTCATTACTTGGAATAGCAGGGCTTTCAGTCCTGCTCAAACCTCTGCACTTTCAATGCAGAGTAGTTTACTTTCCCCCTGAATTCGAGTCTTCGGTGGCTCTTTGGGCTTCACTGGACTTTCAGTGAAAATTTGAAAAGGAGACGAAAGATGTCAGACCAAGGAAGCGGTGCGGACAACCGCGATGACAGAAACGATGAGACAGGAGGAGGCGTCGGTGGGGGCGGCGGCGAAGCTGGCCGAGGCGGCACAGCAATGGGTCGCACCACAGGTATCAACACAGGCATGGCCGATGAAGGCGGCGCTGGCGGCACTGCGAGTGGCACAGGCGCTGGAGGCGAAGCCACTGGTGGCGCAGGTGCTGGCGCGGGCGGCGCAAGCGCTGGAGGTGGCGGTTCAGCAGGTGGCTCGACAGGCGGCGCTGGTGTAGGAACTGGCGGCGGTGGAGGTGGAGCGGGCGCAGGTGCTGGCGGTGGCGCGCGAGGCGGCTCTCGCTCCGGTGCAGCAGGCGGCGGCTCAACGGGCGCAGGCGGGAGTTCAACTGGTGCAGGAGGTTCCTCTGGCGGGGCAGGTCGTGGCGGAGGTGGTGCAGGTGGACGCTCGACGAGCGCAGGTGGCGGCTCGGCAGGTGCAGGTCGTGGCGGTGGAGGTGCAGCCGGTCGCGGCGCTGCGGCAGGTGCTTCGCGTGCCACAGCAGGCGGCGGCTCGCGCGCCGGAGCTAAGGGCGGAGCGAAGACGGGCGGCAGCGCAGGCGGTGGGCGCGGAAGCACTGGCGGCGGCAGTAAGGGTCGCGCGTCGAAAGCCGGTGCAAAGGGCAGCACTAAGGGCGGTGCTGGCAAAGGCGGCGCGAAAGGCGGAGCAGGAGGTCGCGGCGGCGCAACACGCCCCGTAGGCGGCGCACGCGGCAAAGCCGTAGGCGGAGCGAGCAAGGGTGGCGCAAGTAAAGCTGGAGGTCGCGGCGCAGGCAAAGGCGCTGCGAAGAAAGGCGGAGCAGGTGGCAGAGGTGCAGGAGGCGGAGGCCGAGGCGGTGCTGGCAAGGGTGGAGCACGAGGCAGCGCGGGCGGACGCGGCGTTGCGAGCAGAAGCGCAGGCGGACGCACGGGCGGCGCTCGCGGCTCTACGAAGAGCGGCAGCGCTGGCGGTCGCAAAGGCAAGGGCGGCGGCACACGCGGCGGTCAGGGCGGAGGCGGCGCACGTCGCTCTACGGCGACACGCGGCGGCGGAAGCACTGGCGGTGGGGCGCAGGCCGAGCAACACGCGGCGGCGCTGGTCGCGGCGGCTCACGTCGCGGAGGAGGCTAAGGCGGCACTCAACCGAAACCAACAACCGTCAAGGTCGCAGAGGTCATAGGTCGCAGCGCAGCAACCCTGACCAACGCCATCTCCTCGCTGACCGGAACACGCAAGCGCCGTTAAGCGCGCGCTTGCATCACAACCAAACAAACTTAGAGAGGCCGCTTCTTTTATCAAGCAGGGAAGCGGCCTCTCTTTGGCATTCATCACCGAGCGATAATCAGCCCACGACAGTGGGCGACAGCATAAAGCCCAGTGCGTTAGCGCTGGGTAGCGAGTGATAATTGAGAACCCAAGCCCGCGAGAGCGGGCGACAGCCCTCGCTCAAATG
Source organism: Acidobacteria bacterium 13_1_20CM_3_53_8 (assembly GCA_001920415.1). GTDB lineage: Bacteria > Acidobacteriota > Blastocatellia > Pyrinomonadales > Pyrinomonadaceae > 3-1-20CM-3-53-8. Next base: position 22,499 of record MNJR01000055.1, read on the forward strand.
TATCGCTCGTCAAACTCTATCTCGTTCGCCTTCAGCAGAGCTATCAATTCATCACGGAACGAATAGCGCTTATGATGCTCCTCTTGATTGGCGATGTATTCCTTCACACGTTCAACCTGCGACGCGCTCACCGTAAATGCGCCGTAGCCATTCTGCCATGAGAAATCTCGTAGTGTAGGAAAGAGTTCGTGCAACCAGCCGGATGCGTTGGCTTTCAAATCGCGCAGGACATCGGAGATGGATTTATCGGGTCGCAGTTTCGCCAATAGATGAACCTGACCGGCTGTGCCGTTAATCGCCAAAGCAATTCCGCCCTGCCTGCGAACTGAGCCGCCCATGTAGTCGTAAAGCCTATCTTGATATTCAGGCACGATTAAAGGTTGCCGATTCTTTGTTGAGAAAATGAAATGATAGAGCAAGTTTGTGTAGGACTGCGGCATATTGAATTCCTCCACAGGGCTGTCGCCCGCTTTCGCGGGCTTGGGCTTACAATTATGGCGTGCTGACCCAGCGCTCACGCGCCGGGCTTTATGCTATCGCCGTCTTCGACGGCTTAAAACCTTTGACCGCGTAGCATGAGTTATCAACAACCGGAATAACCTTACCTGTTCCGCGATATTTTGTTGAGGCTTCTCCCATCACCAAGCCTACATCTTGATTTCTTCTCACATCAAGTAGAAAATCACCTAACTTTATGCGCCTGTGGTTACAGAAAAATAGTGAAGTGCCTGTGCGCGAGCAGTTGGTGACGCAGATCGCCATCGGCATAGTGAGCGAGGATTTGAAGGCGGGACAACGCTTGCCTAGCATACGCGAGGTGGCGCGCCGTTTTCATATTCACCCGAACACTGTGAGCGCGGCGTATCGTCGTTTGCACGAGCGCGGATGGGTTGATTTCCGAAAGGGAAGCGGCGTCTATGTGCGAGCGCGCGTGATGGATGCGACGCTGGATGAGCGCGCGGAGCTTGACCACCTGATTGCATCGTTTTTGAGAATCGCGCGCGACCGTGGCTTTCCTTTGAGCGAGATTCAAGAGCGCATGAAATACTGGCTGAGCCTTCAGCCGCCAGACCACGTTCTGGTGATAGAACCTAACCCACAGCTTCGTGAAATTCTAGCGGCGGAGATTGAGCAGAAGACCAACTTGCGCGTGAAGAGCGCGAGCACGCAGGATTGCGCGAAGAGAGAGTTGCTGGTCGGAGCTATGCCCGTTGCGCTGCACACTGTTGCAGAGAAGGCGCGCGAATGTCTTCCTACAGAAGCGCCGTGCCTGATCCTGCGCATGAGTTCCGTGCCTGCTTCTATGAAGGGTGAGCAGCGTCCTCCGCCCGACGCGCTCATCTTGATTGTTTCGCACTGGGAAGATTTTATGAAGTGGACGCGAACAGTGCTGGTTGCCGTAGGGATAGATCCGAACGCCATCAGCATGCGTAATGCTAGTGAAGCGGGATGGGAGAAAGGCTTGCGCTCGGCTTACCTGATTATCACAGACGCGCTGGCCGCGCAAAAGATTCCGGCGGATTTGAACAAGCGCGTCTTTCACATCATCGCGGACTCTTCTATTGAAGAACTGAAGCAGGCTATGCAATCTGAAGGAGAGAAAGTGAATGACGGTGAATGAGTACGTCTTCATTGATCGCTGGCGCGTTGAAGGCGACATCAAAGAGGTCGCGGACATAATTGAGGACGCGATGCAGTTGCCGCGCTGGTGGCCTTCTACCTACCTTGATGTTGAAGAGTTGGAGAAAGGCGAAGGCGATCACGGCATTGGAAAATTGATAGCGCTTCACGCTAAGGGCTGGCTGCCTTACACGCTCAGAATAAATTTCAGAACCGTTGAGTCTAACTATCCTCACGGCTTCACAATGCTTGCTACTGGCGATTTGGAAGGAAAGGGCGTCTGGAAATTTGAGCAGGACGGTTCTGCCGTCAACGTCACATACGAATGGACAGTTTCAGCCAACAAGCCGATAGTGCGCGCATTCTCGTTCCTGCTGAAACCCATCTTCCGCTCGAACCACAACTGGTGCATGAAACGCGGGCTTGAGAGTCTTAAACTTGAACTCGCGCGACGCCGTGCGCAAACGCCCGAAGAGGCCGCGCGCGTCCCTCAACCGCCGGGGCCGTTGTTCCCATACAGGAAAAGGCAAAAGTAAAAAGGTAAAAGGCAAAAGGTAAAAATGAAGGCACGCCTGCGGCGTGAATTATAAATTAAAAATGGCTTTGCCCTAACTTTTGCCTTTTACCTTTTTACTTTTGCCTTTATAATCTTGATTCCCCGCTAGAAAAATTTCGAAGGCGTCATGATGTACGTTGCTCTTACGTTGGCTCTGGCACTGGCTTGCGTTGCCGCGACGCAATTCTTCTACCTTATGTTTATGCAGAGGATGAGCCGTCAGGATCGCAAGCGCATTGAATATCTTGAAAAAGAGTTGAAGAGAGCGCGCATAGAGCTTGAGACGACTATGCACGAGTTGGAAATTGCAGAGCGGCAGGTGAGCGAATTGCGTGAAGAGGACGACACCTGGCCTGAGATTATTGACGGATAAACCTGAAAGAAAGGCAAAAGGCAAAAGTAAAAAGGCAAAAGTGAAGAAGGTTCATTCTCTTCCGCACTTTTGCCTTTTACCTTTTTACTTTTGCCTTTCTAACACGCGCTCAACCTCCGCGTCCATCTCGCCCTTGAGCATCAGCGCGATCATCTTGTAGTCGCCCATGAAAGACCAGAGCGGATGGTCGAACGTAGCGGGCTTGTTACGTTCTATGAAGAAGTGGCCGACCCACGCCGCGCCGTAACCGGGCACGAGCGCGAGCGGAATCAAGCGCCACTTTCGTTTCGCTATGAACGCGGCTGCGCATGCAAGCCCAACGGTCGTGCCCGCAAGATGAAGCGCACGCGTCGCAGGCTTGCTGTGCTCCGCAACGTAGTGCGGCCAGAACTCTGAAAAAGATTTATATTCAGCCATAATTTTGTAGGAACGAAATTGGGACGCGGAGACACGGAGACGCGGCGACGCGGCGAAGAAAAGCAGCTAGCGTGAAGCAAATCCTTCTTTCTCCCCGCGTCGCCGCGTCTCCGTGTCTCCGCGTCACCTCTTCATTCTCCAACTTGCTCAAACAACTGTTGATAATCTTCCGGCAAGGCTGGCGGCACGCGTACGAGTTGCAGGTTCTCTTCGACGTGCGCGCGGCGGCTCATGCCTACGAGCGCTAAAGTGATGCCGGGCGTGGAGCGCACGAATTGAATCGCGGTTTGCGCGTCTGTGGCGAGCGAACCCAAAGGTTGGCGAACTTCTTCCGGCAGATTGCGCGCGACGCGTCCTTGAAGGATAGAAGCGCTGGCCGCAACCGTGACGCCAAGCGCGCTCGCGGCTTCAAGGAGCGTCAGGCGCTCGCCGTTCACTACCTGATTGCGCGCGATGAGCGCTTCGGGCATAGCCAGGTTGAACGGAAGCTGTATGAAACGAAAGCCGTGATCGTCGCCGCCGACTTCGCGCGCAAGCTCTACCATTCGTGGCAGCGAATGATAGCCCTTTTCATCCATCCCTACACGGAAACCATTCCAAGTGGCCGCGCCGTACATCCTTATCTTTCCTTCAGCACGTTTTTGCTCCAGAAGCTCGAACGCCGCGCGTAATCTTCTTTCAAACTCTTCGCGCGAAACTTCGCCAAGCTGCGCTTCGGGATTGTGCACGTAGTAAACGTCAACGCAGTCCAGCCCCATGTTACGCAAAGACCAATCAATCTGGCTCTGCAAGTAGCGCGGCGTCATAGAGTGGCTTCCGCCGATAAAGTCCGAAAACTCCGCAATGCCCGGTCGCACGAAATTCTCTTCAACGTAAGCACGAACGTCGCGTGGTCGCTCAGAATCAAATGGCAGGTAGCCGCCTTTCGTGCAGATTAAAAGCTCGTCGCGCGCCGCCACACCCTGCTCTGCTATGCGACGCAAGGCAACGCCAATGGAGCGCTCGCTGCGTTGGAATCTGTAATTGATCGCAGTGTCAATCACGTTCACGCCAAGCTCTACAGCATGAAAGACCGCCTCGCTGTAACGCTCGTCCGTCTCATCATCCCAGTCGCCAAGGTAAGTGCCTATCCCGATTGATGACAGCCACAGATTCTCTTCAAGCCGAAAATGGTTCTCAGCCGCTCGCCCGCGAAAGCGCTCCTTGTACCGCGCCGTTCCTTCTAAAGTTGCGTAAGCCATAACTAAGAACAGTTTTCAGTTTTCAGAAAGAGGCGAACCGGCTTTTAACTGAAAACTGAAAACTAAAAACTGAAAACTGAAAACTGCTTTTCAAAGTCTTTCGTGGTAGAACTTCAAGAGCTTGGCCCATGCGTCTGCTGCGGCTTGTGCGTTGTAGGCTTCGGGTCGCGTGTCGTTGAAGAAGCCGTGCTTTGCGTCTGGATAGATGTAAATGTCTGCCTTCTTGCCTGCCTGCTTCAACGCTTGCTCGAATGCGTGAACCTGATCCGCAGGAATCCCTGTGTCCTTTGCGCCGAAGAATCCCAAGAGCGGGCAGGAGACTTGCGGAACAAGGTTGAGCGGCGTGCGACCGTAGAAGATGACTGCGCCCGCCAGGTCGTGCGTGTGCGTGGCTATCTGGTAGGAAAATCCGCCGCCCATGCAGAACCCTACGGATGCAAACTTTTTCTCCACGCCTTGTACAGTCTTCAGATAATCAAGCCCCGCTTGCATGTCTTTGATTGCCACATCGTCTGGAATGCTTGACGCAGCCTTGCGAATCCGCGCCATGTCCGTAGCATCTGCGGGTGGTGGCTCAGGAGCGCGCACGAAGAGATTAGGCGCGAGCGCATTGTAACCTTGAGCAGCCAGCCTGTCCGCGATTGATTTGATGTGATCGTTCAGGCCGAACACTTCATGTATGACAAGCACCGCTGCCGCGTTCTGTTTCGTAGGACGAGCAAGGTAAGCGGGTATCATCAGATCATTGCTCTTGTACTCGATCATTGTGCCCATTGAAGGCACTGAAGAATTACTGCTCACTGCACCTCCAGCGTTCTGCGCGCGTGCTACTGCGCTGCTTATGACTGCTGCGCTACCGGCGGTTGCTGTATGCTCCAAAAATTTTCTGCGCGACAGTTGCTTGTCCAACTTGTCCGAACCATTTTTCATCCTGCTCACCTTTATCTCCCCGAAAAATCGTTTCT
>MNJR01000126.1 GCA_001920415.1 Acidobacteria bacterium 13_1_20CM_3_53_8
TCTCGCTGGACTTTCCTATCATTATGTTCTCGGGCTTCAAATCACGATGCACAACGCCCATAGCATGAGCAGCATTTAGAACGCTCATCACAGGCTCAAGCACTTGCAGCGCATCCTGCGGCGAGAAACGCCCGCGCGCTTTCAACTCCGCGTCGAGCGTGTGCCCCTCTACATATTCCATAACCATGTAGATAAGCCCTTCGCTCGTCGTGCGCAGGTCGTAAACCGTTACGGCGTTCGGATGACGGAAGCGGCGCGCTGCCTGTCCCTCGCGCCGAAATCTTCTGAGCCACTCGGCGTTGTTCCGCATCTGTGGCGGCAGAACTTTTATAGCGACGCGGTCGCCCAAAAGGATGTGGTGCGCGCGATAGACCGCGCCCATGCCGCCTTTGCCCAGCATGGCCTCCACGCGATACTGGCCGTCCAGCGTCGTACCGACGATTGTCGAAGGGTCGTCTTCCAGAACCTCGCCATCAACGGCGCAAAAGCTCACGCCGTCCTCATACTTCGTGCTGCACACAGGGCAATACTTCATCGAAAATCTATCTCTCTGTCTTTGACCTGAATCTCAAATTCGCGGGCGCTGCCCTCTAAAGAGGTGGTTTCCAAAAGAGGAGCAATAAAATGTCCACCGCTAGTTTACGAAATGATTGGGTGAGGAGCAATGCGCCAACGAATAATGCTCAATTTATCGTTCAAGCGTCGGATGTTCTTTTACGAGTAAATTTTCAGCGCGTACTCTCGAACCATGCGGTCGCTATTAAATAGCGGAACGAGTGTAGAGATGGAGCGCTTCATCATCTCGACCCAGCGGCGCGGCATGTCGCGCTCGTCGCGCTCGTAATAGAGCGGCACGACCTCTTCCTCTAAAACTTTGTAGAGTGATTCGGCATCGCGAGCGTCCATCGCGTGCGCGTCTTCAGTCGCGTCAAAATCGCTTATGGCGAAGCCGTTCGTGCCGTCGTAGCCTTCAATCCACCATCCGTCCAAGATAGAAAGATTCAGCCCGCCGTTAATCGCAACCTTTTGTCCGCTCGTGCCCGAAGCTTCAAGTGGGCGACGCGGCACGTTCAGCCAAACGTCAACGGAGCGCACAAGGTGGCGCGCTACCTCCTGATCATAGTCCTCAAGAAACACTGCGCGGTTGCGAATCAACGGGTCCGATTTCCATAGAGCGAGTTGCTGAAGTATGAATTTTGCGCCCTCGTCCTGCGGATGAGCCTTTCCGGCGAAGATTAACTGCACAGGGCGCTCTTCATTGTTGATGAGACGAAGCAGACGGTTTGAATCCGTCATGAGCATTCCCCAGCGCTTGTAGCCAGCTACGCGGCGCGCAAATCCTATGGTGAGCGCGCCAGCGTCGAACATCGTTCGGGCACTCTCCGTATACTCGCGACTCTCGCCCGCATTCATGCGCGAGTGGAACGCGCGGTGGCGCACAAACGCTATGAGCCTTCTTTTTAAGAGCGTGTGCGCGCCCCACAACTCTTCATCAGACATCTTCTCGATGGCATCTTTCCACACCTTCGCATCGTACAGAATTTCAGTCCAATCCAGCCCAACATGCTTTTCGTAAAGCGAGCGTATGATTGGCGCAACCCACGTGGGCGCATGCACACCGTTGGTGACGGAAGTGATTGGGACTTCCCCGACAGTGCGACCGGGAAACATGTCGTGCCAGAGAGCGCGCGACACCTCGCCGTGTTTGCGGCTAACGCCGTTCGTCGAGCGACACGTTTTTATAGCGAGCGGCGTCAGCCCGAAACTCTCCGCGTCATCGTAAGGTTTGATGCGACCCAGATTCAGAAACTCTTCGTGCGACAAATCAAGCTCTTCCTCGAAAGTCGAGCCGAAACATTTTTCGATGAGCTTAGGGTTGAACTCATCATTGCCTGCCGCGACGGGCGTATGAGTCGTGAACACGCAAAGCTCGCGCACATGGTTCACTGCCTGACCAAAATCAATCTCTTCCTTCTTCATTATCTCGCGCGCCAGTTCCAAAGTGAGAAAAGCTGAGTGGCCTTCGTTCAAGTGATAGACGTGCGGCCTGACTCCTAGTTCTCGCAGCAGACGGACGCCGCCTATGCCCAGCAACATCTCCTGCACGACGCGCGTCTCGCGGTCGCCGCCGTAAAGATGGCCTGTCACTAAGCGGTCTGTCTCGTTGTTCTCAGGTATGTTCGTGTCCAAAAGGAAAAGCTGTACGCGCCCGACCTCTGCGAGCCAACTTTGCGCGCGCACTAATCGTCCTCGCATCTCAACTTCGACAGTGACGGGCGTGCCCTGCTCGTCCCTGACAAGAGTTATAGGCAGCACCGATGGATGCGTCTCGCCGTAATACTCTTCTTGCCAGCCGTCGCGGCGAAGCCTTTGGCGGAAATAGCCGTAGCGATAGAGAAGCCCTACGGCTACGAGCGGCAGTCCAAGGTCGCTCGCGGATTTCAGATGATCGCCAGCGAGCATTCCAAGACCGCCCGAATAGAGCGGCAAAGAATTATGCACGCCATATTCAGCACAAAAATATGCGACCGCATGTTCTGTTGTAATCTTCGTATCATTTTGCGGCCACCACCTGCGCCCGTCTTCCATATACTTATCGAACTCTTTAGCAAGCTCTCGCACGCGCGCTATGTAATCCGGGTCGGTCGCCATCTCTGTCAAACGAACTTCCGAAGACTCTGCGAGCAGACGACGCGGGTTGTGCTCGCACTCTTCCCAGACCACAGGGTCTAAATCTCTGAAGAGAGCCGTTCCGCCCGGCGTCCAACTCCACCAGTAGTTCCATGCGACTCTTTCCAACGGGCGCAAAGGCTCTGGCAACTGTGTCTCTTCCTGTATAGACATCTCTTCAAAAACGTTCTCGACGTGAATCATCAATATTTCGGTCCTGCTTCTAGATTGGATTAAGAAAATCTCTGGTGACGCAAAAAATCTTCAGCATCTCGCTGCTGAAAAAAGAGCAGTCGCACTTCTTCGATTAAATGCTCTGCGGATTTCAAGAACTCTTCAATCGCTTGCGAGGAAACCTGCGCGGCTTCCGCGCGAGGATAGCCGAACGCGCCCGTAGAGATTGAAGGGAAAGCTATTGAAGCGAGGGCGTGCTCTGCTGCAAGCGCAAGCGAGTTTCTGTAGCATGCGGCGAGAAGCTCTGCCTCGCGCCCATCCTGCATGCCGTAGATTGGGCCAACCGTATGAATCACATAACGCGCGGGCAGATTGCCTGCCGTAGTGATAACAGCCTCGCCTGTGGGCAAACCTTCGGGATAAATTTTCCGGCGAATTTCGCGGCACTCCTCCAGAATTTTTCCGCCGCCCACGCGATGGATCGCCCCGTCAACACCACCCCCGCCCAGGAGAGTCGAGTTCGCAGCATTAACCACAGCATCCGCACGCTCCCGCGTAATGTCGCCAACAAGAACGCGCACACGGCCATCAAGAAAAGTCTCAAACATATAAAGACAGTTTACAGTTTTCAGTTTTTAGTTTTCAGAAGAAGAGCGAAAAGCTTTCGGCTTAAAACTGAAAACTGAAAACTTAAAACTGTTCTCACTCGTCACTTATCACTTCCTCTCTAGGCTCCACGCTGACTTCGTCGAACATGTCTTGTCGTCGCAAAGCTTCGGCGACGCCTTTTGCTTTGTGCTCTGTGAGCGGATGATTGGCGTCGGTGCTGGCTATCTCGAAGAGGCGGTCGTCGAGCATGATTACGCCCAGATAGCCTAGCGGCACGCCGGGCGCGACCTGTATGTCGCCCATGTTGTGAATCTTGAAACTGCCGGTCTGTTCGACCCAGTCCTCTATGAACGGGTCGCAGAGGGCGTGACGGGCTTCTTCTTCGGTTAGGTACGCGCCTTCAACTATAAGACAGTATTCGCGTCCTGCGTTGGTCTTCATCGGAGTGGATTAAAGGATTTGGCTGCCGCGCTTTTTCTTCGCGGGGCGCAGCACGAGCGACACTTTACCACCGAAGCGGCGCGCACGGCAAAATTTTTCTTCAAAAAGATTAACGCCGCCCGTCTGCTTTCATGCGCTCGGCGGCGTCAAGGGTTGACGAAACATCAACCTAATTTTGGATTTTGGATTTTAGATTTTGGATTAGCGATTAGCGAACAGATTGAAGTCTGGCAACAAGCTCTCTTTCAATCCAAAATCGTAAATCCAAAATCCAAAATTTTTAGTAGGCTGTCGAAGTGCGGTCGTTCAGCACACGGCTAAAGCGCTCGAAGTAAGCGTTGAAAGTTACGAAATCGGTCATGCCCTGAAAGAAGGCTCGCCCGCCAGTCTCTTCCGCCAGACGGCTCAGCGAGGTCTGGCCGTAGAAGCTGGCCGTGTGATTGAAGCTGGTAAGCCCTACGCTCGGCGCGTAGAAAGTATAAACCGCAACGTTCCGCTTCTTGGCTTCCTTTATAGCGCGAAGCAGGTCAACCGTGTTGCCTGCGGCGGTCGCATCCAAGCCCTGCGAAATGTCCAGCCCGTCCGAGACAAGCAAGAGCGCGTTCGGATTTCCATTCTGATTATCGAATCGGCGCAATGCCTCAACGACTTCGACGTAAGGGTTGTAGGACGTAGCAGACTCGCTCGCTACGGGCACGCGCAAAGAGCGCGCAGCCTCTTCTAGATTGGTCGTGAACGGCTGGCGCACTTGAAGCGTTCCGCTCGTTATGTAAGCGACCATCACGCGCGAGCCATCGGGCAGGTTTCTAATAAAATCGCGCGTCACGTTAAGCTCGTTGCCCACGTGCGAGACCAGATCGTCTTGAATCAAAATCGCCAGATTCAGCTTCGCCTGAACGCGAGCAGAATGGTTAGCACTGCTTTCATGATCACCCTGCGGCCTTGCGAACGCCGTCGAGTTAATCGAGATTGCCGCGAAGATTGCGAGGCTTGCTAAACTTGCGAAAAACTTCCTGAACATTTCACTTCTTTCCTTTTCGACTTGAATGCCCGAATCGAAACGGGCTTCACCAAATGTTGTCCGAATTTAAGATGCAGAAAGTTGCGAAGATGTAGCCTGAGAAAAGGCAAAAGTAAAAAGGCAAAAGGCAAAAGTGAAGAAGGATTGAACGCTCTCTTACTTTTGCCTTTTTACTTTTACCTTTTGACTTTCCTTTGCCTTCTTCAGTTTGCCTTTTTACTTTTGACTTAATTTTTATGTAGCTTGCAGACTCCGCTGGCGTCGCAAGGGGGCGGGATTCCGAAGAGCGTATAGCGGCGGCGCGCAACCCAGCGGTAGAGGCGTGGGCCTAAAAATGTGAACGGCCAGATGGAAAGGATTGGCGCGAGCCAGCGCCAAACGGGGAGCACACGCAGAACTTCCAGCCATGCCCAGTAGCCGCTCGTCCAGCGTCCAGCCTCAGTTCTCACGTGCATCTCTTCCGAGAGTTCGGCCAACGTGTGTGGCTTGGCGCGCTCCTGATTCTCAGGCGAGTTGTAGTCCAGCCACTCTATACGCCGCTTCCTATCGAAAGGCTCTACGTGCTCGCGCATCCAAAGGCACAAAGGGCACTGCCCGTCCGTATAAACTTCTATGCGATCTGCCGAACTCATAGCTCTTGTGAATCCTAGCGTATAAATCTCTTTCTGCAAGACAATATAATAACACTGACGACGCGGGCAACGGCGCGATTCGTCTTTGTATCTATAAAGCAGTTTTCAGTTTTTAGTTTTCAGTTTTCAGAAAGAAGAGAACAGGCTTTTACTTAAAACTGAAAACTACGAACTGAAAACTGAAAACTAAAAACTGAAAACTGTTCTAAGGAAGGCCTATCAGATGAAAGTTAAGTTGCTTGTGACCGCTTTCATCCTCGCAATCGCTGGCTTGCTCTTCGCAATCTATGGAAGATCGCGTCAGGCCAGTTCTACTTCTTCCACGACTTTTCTCTCCGCCAGCGATTCGGCGGACGCACACGACCGTTTGATTTCGGCGCAGCGCGCGACGCAAGCACCGGATTTGGCCGCAGGCACGTGGATTAACTCTGACCCGCTCAGGCTAGAAGATTTACGCGGGCGCGTTGTGCTCGTGGACTTCTGGACTTTCGGCTGCTACAACTGCCGCAACACTCTGCCCGCGCTGAAGCGTTGGCATTCGCAGTACCACGAGCGCGGGCTGACCATTGTGGGCGTGCATTCGCCTGAACTTGATGACGAGCGAAATCTTGATAATGTGCGGCGAGAAGTGGCGTCGTTGGGCATACGCTACGCCGTCGTTACAGACAATAATTACGAAACATGGCGCGCATTCGGCGTTGAAGCCTGGCCTACAGAGGTTCTGCTGGATAAGCATGGGCGCGTTCGTTGGATTCACGTAGGCGAAGGCAGCTACGCGGAGACCGAAGAGGCTATCAAGAAACTTTTAGCGGAATAATTTTTTGTAAGGAATAGCTTCTAGGCGCGACTAACCTGTAAGGGCAAACCGAATGGCTTGTCCCGTTCGTAATTTCATTCGGTAAGCGAATCATGGTGATTAAAAAACCCGCTGGCATAAAATCAAGCGAGATAACGGACAAGAAAGTTTACTTGAACCGTCGGCTGTTCATGCGCGGGGCGGCGCTCGCTGGAAGCGCGCTCGCAACTGGCTGGCTCTACCGCTCATTGAATGCACCGCCACAGCCTCCGCGCGCCAACGCCAAAATTGAGAACGTCCTTAAGCCGCAGCCTACGTTTGAAGTGCCTGCAGTCAATGAGAAGCTGACGCCGCTTGAGTCAATCACTACTTACAACAATTTCTACGAGTTCGACACGAACAAGGGCGGCGTGGCAAGCGCTGCTGCGGATTTCGTAACGCGCCCTTGGTCTGTCTCTGTAGAAGGTCTTGTCAACAAGCCAAAAGTTTTCGACATAGACGAATTGCTCGGGCTTGCGCCGCAGGAAGAACGCATCTACCGCTTCCGCTGCGTGGAAGGCTGGTCAATGGTTATACCATGGGACGGCTTTCCGCTCTCAAAACTTTTAGAGGCGGTCGAGCCGCAATCAAACGCGAAGTACGTTGCGTTCCAGACGCTATATGATCCGAAGCGCATGCCGAATCAAAGCACAGGGATTTTAGATTGGCCTTACGTCGAAGGGCTTCGCATGGACGAAGCCATGCACCCGCTCACAATCCTTGCGACGGGAATTTACGGCGAGGTGCTGCCGCCACAGGACGGCGCGCCCATTCGATTGGTCGTCCCTTGGAAATACGGATTCAAGAGCATCAAGTCCATAGTCAAGATCAAGCTGGTTGAGACGGAGCCTCCGACCACTTGGAACATAGCAGCGCCCGACGAGTACGGCTTTTATTCAAACGTCAACCCACAGGTAAATCATCCACGCTGGAGCCAGGCACGCGAGCAACGCATAGGCGAGTTCAGCAAGAGGCCGACGCTGATGTTCAACGGCTACGCCGAACAGGTCGCGCACCTTTATGACGGGATGGATTTGAGGAAATACTATTGAGGTAATCCTTAGCGAGCTTAAGCATTTCCCTTTGCGCCTTTGCGTGAACATGCAATTCACATGAATCTTACGTGTTAATAGAATTGAGGGTTCACGCAAAGGCGCAAAGATAAGAGATAAGCTCGCAAAGCGGTTTGAATGAATTTTAAGTTAATCGCATGACGCCTGATCCGAAATTCTCAAAGCTAGTTGTGTTTGTGAACAGCCTTGTGCCGCTCGTGCTGTTGTTGTGGGACGCGGCGCACAAGAGGATGGGCGCGAACCCCCTTGAATTTGCTACGCGCACGACCGGGATGCTCACGCTCGTCTTCCTTCTAATCTCGCTCGCTGTGACGCCTGCGCGAAAGTTGACGGGTTGGCAGTGGCTTGGAAAGCATCGCCGCATGCTAGGTCTATTTGCATTCTTCTACGGCTTTCTGCACCTGATGACTTACGTCTGGTTTGATAAGTTCTTCAACCTGAAAGCTGCGGGGCTGGACATACTCAACCGCCCGTTCATAGCCGTAGGCATGGCTGCCTTCTTCATAATGATCCCGCTCGCTGTAACTTCGACGAACAAGATGGTCAAGCGATTGGGCGGGAAGCGCTGGAATCGTCTGCACAAGACCGCATACGTTGCTGCGGCACTCGGCGCGCTGCACTACTACATGCTGGTTAAGGCGGACACTCGATTGCCGCTCACGCTTGCTGCGGTTCTAGGAATACTGCTGGGCTATCGTCTCTTTATCAATTACATTCAACCGAAACCACCGGTAAGATTGCTCGCCCCGCGTCGCTAAAACATTCCAGATAAAAAGAAGCATCTTAGCTTTCGAGCAGAACTAGATTTCATTACGAGCATAAAGGCGACTGAAGAATTTCAAATTTGAGATTTCAGATTTGAAGTCTTTCAATCGTCCCTACGGGACTCAATTATTTCTCTTGTTCTCCTGTTCCCAGCACTCAAAGTGCTAAGCTCTTATCAGAAGTCCCTGACGGGACTTTTCCATCAGTTTCTCAGACAAGATTTGCACTGAAAATATGAGGTATTCTTGATGACCGGCGAGAGCGTTGAAGATACAAAAGAACATTCCAACCAAAGTGCGGCGCACGTGACGGGTGAGTATGATCCATTCATCAGGGGTCTGTTTCCTGTTGGTGTGCGCACCGTTCAGGCACTTGATATAGCACGAGGCCGCATGTTCCCTTGTGAGATATGGTATCCCGCGACTGCGCAGTATGCGGGTCAAGATATTGCACAGGAAACTCAAGATGTCTTCACGGTTCCGCCAAGCGATACACCACGCAGCCAAATGGCTGTACGCAATGCCGCAGCCCAAGCTGGCACTTGCCCGCTGATTATCTTTTCTCATAGCAGCGGAGGCAATCGGCTACAATCCACGTTTCTCTGCACACACTTAAGCAGCCACGGATATTTGGTCGCAGCGTTAGATCATTCTGAGGTGGTAGCAGCGGAACTGGCGCGCCAACCCGTTGAATCGGACGAACAAAGAGCGGCGCGACAGGAAGCCTGGATTGCGAACCGTGTGCCTGATATACGCTTTCTCCTAGATCACCTGCTTGGCGGCGCGTTGCTGGACTCGCAAATTAACCTTGCTCCCGCTCAGATTGGAATCGTGGGACACAGCTTCGGCGGTTGGACAGCGCTCGCTGCAACTGAAGTCGAGCCGCGCATACGCGCAGTTGTGGCGCTCGCGCCGGGTGGAAGTTCCAAGCCGAAACCCGGGATTCTTCGCGTGAAGCTTAACTTCGATTGGGGTCGTGACGTTCCTACGCTCTATCTGGTTGCGGAGAATGATATTTCACTTCCACTAGCCGGGATGTACGAAATATTCGAAAGGACTCCGGCAACAAAACAGATGATCATCCTGCGCCGGGCAGATCACATGCACTTCATGGACAATGTAGAGGAGACGCACGAGGCCGTGCGGGCAATGCCGTTCACAGGAGAGTTGGCCTGGATTACGAAAGAGATGCGCCCCATCGCGGAACTCTGCTCAGGTGAACAGGCTCACCTATTTGTGCGTGGCCTCACCGTTTGCCACATGGATGCAATCTTAAGGCGGCAAGGTGAAGCGCGAGCGTTCCTGGCCGGTGACTTGGAAACTGAACTCGCAGAGCGTGGCGTCCATGTGATTGTGCATAAGCCCTGACGCCGACTGCCACCTTATGCTGAACGCAAGCCACGAATCGTTGAGGCACGCATGTCGGATGCTGGCTATATAATCGAAGCAAAAGAGTCTGAGCGGGAGGTTAGACTATGAACAAGCTGCGAATCTTCGCCGCGTCGCCATCGGACGTAGCAGCAGAGCGCGCCAAAGTGGAAACGGTCGCAGCGATGCTGAAGCCTATGGCCGAATATCTGGGCATCGCACTCGAAGTGCTTGACTGGCGCGCGGTCGTACCTGATATGGGACGCCCCGAACAGGTCATTCTCAACCAGCTTGAGCCTACAGACTGGGATGCGTTCATAGGCATCCTCTGGCATCGCTTCGGCACACCGCCCGGCGGTCAAGACCCGCAAACGCAGAAAGAATATTTGGCGGGCACGGAAGAGGAGTTTAAGACCGCGCTTCGTCTATCGAAAGATTACGGCAAGCCGCGCATCATGATGTATCGCTGCACGCGACAGCTACCGTACGACGTTGACCCAGACCAGTTCAAGCGCGTTAAAGAGTTCTTTGCTCAATTTGAGGCTATCAAGGGCGAGCATCCGGGCTTGTATCACTCATTCGATACCATCGAAGCGTTCGAGAAACTTCTCCTCGATAATCTGCAAAGGCTCTTGCTAGACTACGGCGAAAAGATCAAGGGCAAGCCGATTGACCCGGAAGTTATCCAGGAGTTCGTTCCTAAAATTCCAGACAATCTGCCGCGCCGCTCATCCTTCTTCGGGCGCGACAAAGAGATGGAAGCCGTGATGCGCGCTCTCAGTCCCGAAGACCGCACGTGGGGCGTGCTCCTAGACGGCATAGGCGGCATAGGCAAATCCGCGCTCGCTGTCGAAGCCGCATATCGCTGCAAAGAGAAAGGCTCGTTCGACGCATTCATCTTCGTCAGCGCCAAGCAGAACATCCTAGCGCCAGAGAAAATCCGCGAACTCGTGCCGGTCGCTCGCACGCTCGACGAATTTCTGAACGAGACAGCGCGCATCCTTGGCCGCATAGATATTCCTAAACTTGCCAGCGACGGCAAGCGACGCGCCCTGCTCGACGCGCTGCGCGAAACTCCCACGCTGCTCATCTACGACAACCTCGAAACGCTAACGAAAGATGAGCAGGAGACAATGGCAGACTTCCTGCGCGAACTGCCGCAAAAGTGCAAGGCAATCATCACAAGCCGACGGCGCGGCGGTGAAGGCGCGGTCTGGCTTAGGTTTAGCCGAGAAATTACGGCGCGCGGGCGAGGCGCGATGGCAAGAACTGTACGACGCGACAGGCGGCTCGCCCCTAGCACTGACCCATACGCTTGGGTTGATGCGAGTACGCGCGGCATTAACGTTCGACAGAGCACTGGAAATGCTTCGCGGCAACCGCGACTCTGATTTGCAACAGTTCGTCTTTCAAGAAGCGCGCAAGGAGTTAACCACAAATGATGTGACTGCGCTCCGCGCCCTCTCGTTCTTCGTCCCATCCGCCACGTTCGAGGCATGGATGGACGTTGCCAAACTTTCCCGCAACGAGTTAGAGATTACGATTGACCGCCTGAGCGCACTCTCGTTGATAGATGTCTTAGCAGGCGAGGAACGTTACGCCCTACACCCGCTCACGCGTAATTTTGTACGCGGCGAACTGCTAGCGGACGAGCAAATAACGCTTGAGACTGGGTTGAGCTTTGCTAGTTACTGGGTAGCGTATGCAGAACGATATGGAGGTGACGAAGAGAATTACAAAACATTTAATCTTCTTGAATCTGATTGGGCAAATCTCGAAGCGGCGGCAGAATGGCTGTGGCAAGCAATAAAGATACAAGGCGAAAACGTTAATGATAAGGACGCGGCTTTGATGCTTAATGACTTAGCAAACGCTCTATGCAGTACGTCAGGCCCTCTCTTTTATTTAGGTCGGTGGGATGCTCACCTACAACTGAGCACGCGCGCATACGAATCAATAAGTGCTTTAGGTGAATGGAGCGAATCAGGTTGGCGAGCGTATCAGGCAGCGTGGGTTTACTACTATCGTACTAACAACGAAGAGGCTGAGCGCTGGGTAGGTCTCTGTGCTGAGGCATGGGCACGCAACGGGAGCAAATACGAGCAAGCAGTCAGTATGAGCGTACGCGGGCTAATAGCACAACAACGAGGAGATTTCGATGTCGCCGAACGACTATTTCAGGATGAGCTAATGATTTTTCGCGAGTTGAATTCTGATGAGGAAATTGCGAACGTGTTAAGCGTATTGGGAGGAATCGAGGAAGACCGAGAACATTACGATGCTGCGGAGCAATATTACCGCGAATCTTTAGATATAAGTCAACGAGGGAGATATACACATTTCACTCCTGTAGTGTTCGGCAACTTAGGCAACCTCGCGTTCGAGCGCAAACGTTGGGCAGAGGCACGTGACTGGTATGAGAAAGCATTGCTGATAGGGCACGAAATTGGGCGGCAAGATTTGATTGCAGGTGCACAATATGGTCTCGCGCGGGTTTATGAGTCGGAAGGGCAGCTTGACCTTGCACTGTCGCTGACGCAAGAGGCACTAGTGATTCATGAGAAGTTACATCACGGAGATTTGCAGTTAACAAGGGAATTGGTAGAGAGGTTGAAGAAGAAAATAGATGAGCAATAGCCTTTCTAACGTAGTAGCTACAAACTAATACTAGATTGCAGAATGAAGTAAGGAACGGCGGGGGCAAGCCCGCCTTCCCTACCTGTGAGATTATAAAAGTTGAGCTTTTGGGATTTAACCTCTCAACTTAATCAACCTCAAAGGTAAGGAAGGCGGGCTTGCCCCCGCTCTTTAATCTAATTCGCAATATTGTTCGCACTTACGCGCTAAGCGTGCGGTGCGGTCAGCTAAACTTTTACCTCTCGTTTCAGTTTAGTAATTCCTGATTATATCGAGAAGTCTTTGGGCTAGTTGCGGGTTCATGGTCTGGAGAATCTTTTGTTGCGCCATAGCGTCGTTGTTCTTGCCGAGTTTGTGGTAGACGTAGCCTAGATTGTAGATGGCTCCGGCGAAATTCGGTTTGAGTTGCGCGGCTCGTGCGTGTGCGTCGGCGGCCTCGCGCCAGCGATTGAGGCTACCGTAGGCGTAGCCTAGATTGTTGTAGGCTTCTGCCCAGTTGGGTTTAAGTTCTATGGCCTTTTTGAATTCGTCAATGGCAAGCTCTTTCTGTCCCGAACGGCTCGCGGCGATGCCGTAGTTAAAATGCGCTTCGGCGTAGTTGGGGTTT
The DNA here is from genome assembly GCA_001920415.1 of Acidobacteria bacterium 13_1_20CM_3_53_8. Taxonomy (GTDB): domain Bacteria; phylum Acidobacteriota; class Blastocatellia; order Pyrinomonadales; family Pyrinomonadaceae; genus 3-1-20CM-3-53-8. Next base: position 12,832 of record MNJR01000126.1, read on the forward strand.
AGTTGAATAGCCTTCTTTAGTTCGACGATGGCTTCCTGATACTTGCCTGTGTTGGTATATGCCCAGCCCAGGTTGCTGAAAGCTTCTGCATCGTTGGGATTCAGTTTTGCGGCGCGCTGCAAAATCTCTATGGCTTGCGGCCAGCGTTTGGCTTTGCCGTTTGCGAAGCCCAGATTGCTCAGGATGTCCGCGTTATTAGGCTTGTAACGGTCTGCGTTGGTGAGCACGGTAATCGCGTCCAGGTACTTGCCCTGCTTGATGTAAATCTCGCCAAGGCCATTGTAAGGGTCTGCGTATTCGCGCCTGACAAGTATGGCCTGCTTGTATGCATCAATGGCATGGTCGTCCTGATTCAAACGACGGTAAGCGTCGCCTATGTTGTTGTAGGCTTCAGCCCAACCGGGTCTGAGTTGCGCAGCCCTTTGATAAGATTGCACGGCCAGATCGTACTGCCCCTGATCGAAATAGTTTGCGCCCAGATTAAAATGAGCTTCCGTGTAAGCAGGTTTTAGTTGAATTGCGTGCTTGTAAGCTTCAATTGCTTCCGCGTCGCGGTTCAAACTGTCATAGGCTTCGCCAAGAAAATAGTAAGCAGATGCGTCGTCCGCTTTAAGACGAATCGCTTGCTGGTAAGCGGCTACGGCTTCCGCGTCGTGTCCTAGCTTATGATTGGCCTGACCCAGATAAAGCTGAGCGCTCGCATCACTGGCATTGAGACGCGCTGCCTGCTTGAAAGATTCGAGCGCTTCCGTGTAGCGCGCTTTGTTGAAGTAAGCAATCCCGAGATTGTAATGGGCGTCCGACAAGGTTGGCTGAATGCTTACGGCGTGTTTGTAAGCTTCAATTGCATCGTCCGTGCGAGAGAGTTTGTCATAAGCTTCGCCGAGCGCAACGTAAGCGTCTGCGTTATTCGGCACGAGTTTGATAGCGTCGTTATAATCTTCGACCGCTTCGGCGTATTCGCTCGCATCGAAAGCAGCGTCGCCCTGATCAAGCAGACGCTCGGCTTGCTCCTCGCGCGAATTGCGGCGCGGTCTGGGAGTCGTGCGCTGCTGTGGCTGATGAGATGGATGCTGATTACGCGCCAGCGCGGGTTGAGGTCGCGGCGTATTTACGACGGGCGCGTTTGGCTGCTGCGGGCGCGCTTTGTGTCGCGCTGCGATGGCGTGATGCGTGAAGACGCTTCCCGAAACAAGCGCAGCGCCGCCAACTATATCTTCGACTCCACCGGCTCCGCCCGAAATATCCTGCGCACTAGAGAGCGCCCGCGCCTGTAATCCTATTAAGGCAAGTGAAAGACCGATTCGCCACCACAGAGAACGCTTACTTTTCATCTACACGCTCCAGATGATTTCAATTTACTGAGAACGAAGCTGCGCCAGTATGTCAGAAGTGTGGACAGGAGCAAAGGTTGTCTTTTGCCGCGCGATGCTTTAGCAGTAATTAAGAACTCATTTCAAAACCTGTAACAGCTAATCAACAACTTTGCGAGCTTAAGCATTTCCCTTTGCGCCTTCGCGTGAAACTGCAACTCTTATCAATCTTGAGTAGCAAGAGAGTTGTAGTTTCTAGCAAAGGCGCAAAGAAAAGAGCAAAGACCGCAAAGGGGTTTTGAATCTCGCTCTAAGGTCGGTTTGAGACGAGGGCCGCAGTGGAGTAGACTTTTGTACATGCTATTTATGGTCATCGAACGATTCAAACAGGGCGATCCGGCCCCCGTTGGCGAGCGGTTCAGGAGTAATGGTCGAATGCTGCCCGAAGAGGTCGTTTACCATGCAAGCTGGATGGACGAGGCGGGCATGCGTTGTTTTCAGATCATGGAAGCGCCGCGTCAAGAATTTCTGGATGCATGGGTGAGCCGTTGGGAAGACCTTATCGAATTTGAAATCGTTCCAGTCCTGACCTCAAGCGATTTCTGGGCAAAAGAAAGGCAAAAGGGAAAAAAGGAAGGCAAAAGAGAAAAGTAAAAAGGCAAAAGTGTGGACACGCCTTGCAGGCGTGAATTAGAGATTTAAAATCAGAGATGAAGGCTTTTCTCTTACTTTTGCCTTTTACCTTTTTACTTTTGACTTTTCCTTCGCTTGCCAATGCCAGCCCTGCTCGGATAAATTACTTACTCACTCGGTAAGCGCATCCCGCCAATTACCCTGCAAGAAGCAGTCGCGGATGGCTCTACTTCTACGAAAACTTATCTATGTCTCGAAAGGAATTTTTCCAAAACGGCCATGAAAGCTTATTCAACCGAACAGATACGAAACCTTGCTGTCATAGGGCACGGCGACGCCGGCAAAACTCAACTCATCAGTTCGCTCCTTTATGTTTCAGGCGTGACGCCGCGCTGGGGCAAAGTTGACGAAGGAACGACCACAACAGATTACGAAGAGGATTCAATCGAGAGAAAGATTACGCTGAACACTGCGCTCGCGCATCTGGATTACAAAGAGACCAAGATTAATATCATAGACACGCCGGGCTACGCCGCTTTCGTGGCTCATGCGCGCCCCGCGCTTCGCGTTGCAGACTGCGCTATGGTCGTAGTTGACGGCGTGAACGGCGTGCAGGTGCAGACGGAGAAGACCTGGGCTTACGCCAACGAATTCATACTGCCGCGCATAATGGTCGTTACGAAACTTGATAAAGAGCGCGCTGATTTCGGCGCGGCGGTCGAAGGGGCAGCCAAAATATTCAGCCGCGCGATAATTCCCTTCACGCTTCCGATTGGGAAAGAGAAAGATTTCAGGGGCGTCGTGGACGTGGTTCACATGAAGGCTTACGAGTTTGACTCGCAGGGGAAAGCGAAAGAGATTCCTATTCCTGAGCAGGGACGCGACCATGTTGATAAGACCAGAGAACGCCTTGTTGAATTGGTCGCAGAATCGAATGATGCGCTGATGGAGAAATATTTCGAGCAGGGCACGCTGGACGATGCCGACATCATCCCGAACATCATGGACGCAATCGCTCACAGCAAGCTCTGTCCGGTCTTCGCCGTCTCGGCCACTTCGCTCGCAGGTCTTTCAACCCTTCTGGATCACATCCTAGAATTCGTCCCAGACCCCGCTCACCACGAAGTCGAGCACGGTCGCACCGCAGCAGAATCGGATGGCGGCGAGCCTATTACACGGAAGTACAGCAGCACGGAGCCTTTCTCTGCCTACTGCTTCCGCACAATCGCAGACCCGTTCGCAGGGCGCATCAACGTCTTCAAGATCATCAGCGGTCACGTAGGCACTGACGCAACCGTCTACAATTGTTCGCGCGGCACGCAAGAAAGATTGGGCGCGCTTCATACAGTTCAGGGCAAGCAGCTTGAAAAAATCCCTGAAGCAAACGCTGGCGACATCGTTGCTTGCGTGAAGTTGAAAGAGACGCAGACGGGCGACTCTCTCTGTGACAAGAACGCGCCAGTTGTTTACGACGGCGTGCAATACCCTGAAGCCGCAATAGCTTTCGCAATCGAACCGAAATCTCGTCAGGATGAAGAGAAGATAAGCGTTGCGCTGCACAAGATTTTAGAGGAAGACCTGGCATTGGATTTCCACCGCGACGCGCAGACGAAAGAGTTTCTGCTGGCAGGCTCAGGCCAACTACACGTCGAGACGGTGATTGACAAATTGAGGAAGCGCTACGGCGTAGAGGTTACGCTTCATCCGCCGAAAGTTCCTTACAAGGAGACCATCACGCAACGCGCAGAAGTTCAGGGTCGTCACAAGAAGCAGACGGGCGGGCGCGGACAGTTCGGCGATTGCAAAGTTGTCTTCGAGCCACTGCCGCGCGGCGAGGGCTTCAAGTTTGAAGATAAGATTTTCGGAGGCTCAGTCCCCCAACAATTTCGGCCTGCCATTGAGAAGGGCATTATTGAAGCGGCGCAGAACGGCGCAATCGCCGGATACCCCCTGGTTGATTTCAAAGTCGAATTGATTGACGGCTCATACCACTCTGTTGATTCGGACGAACACTCATTCCGCGCCGCAGGCCGCAAGGCTTTCCGCGCAGCTATGGAAAAAGTGAAGCCCACGCTGCTTGAACCCATCATGGACGTAGAAGTCTTCACGCCGCAGGAATTCAGCGGCGACATCATGGGCGATCTGAATTCTAGGCGTGGTCGCGTGCAGGGCATGGAGATGAGCGGCAACCAGCAGGTCATCAAGGCTCAGGTTCCAATGGCCGAGATGCTAGACTATCAATCGCGCCTGAACTCCATCACAGCCGCGCGCGGCTCATACCACATGCAGTTCTCACACTACGATCAGGTGCCGCATCAAATCTCGCAAAAGATAGTCGAGCAGGCAAGGTCTGAAGGTAGGATTAGAGGAGCGGAAGAGGAAGAATAAAACCATTTTGGATTTTGGATTTTAGATTTTGGATTAAAGATTGAGTCGTCGCTCAACACATAGTTCAAAATCTCAATAATTGAGTTGCTGACTTCAATCCAAAATCTAAAATCCAAAATCATATGAGGCAATTAGCCAAACGCTTGCTTACGGTTGACGAGTACGAGCACATGGGCGAGGCGGGCATCTTTCACCCGGATGACCGCCTTGAACTGCTTGAGGGAGAGATTTACGAACTGCCATACATTACTCCGCCTCACGCCGCTTGCGTTACATATCTGAACATGCTTTTACATCATCTTTTCTTTCGCATGTTCATTATTTCGGCGCAGCACCCAATCCGCCTCGACGATTTCTCAGAGCCACAGCCGGACGTTGCGCTCCTGCGCTGGCGAGACGATTTTTATCGCCACGCGCACCCGACACCCGAAGACGTTCTGCTTGTCATCGAAGTAGCAGATTCAACGGTTGAAAGTGATCGCTCCTACAAGATTCCGCTCTACGCGAAAGCTGGGATAACAGAAAGCTGGCTCGTCAATCTTCTCGAAGAGCAGATAGAGCTATTTGCAATGCCCGCAAACGGCGTGTATCAAACTGGCAGAACCTTCAAGCGCGGCGACGCGGCGCAGTCATACACAATTCCTGACCTCAGCGTCAGCGTCTCTGATCTACTGTAATAGGCTCTTGGAGATGCGGAATAGAATCCATTCTTCGAGCACTTCCGCCAACTCTTCGCGGCAGGCTTCTAGCGTGGGCGCGTTCGCGTAAACACCATCGAAGCCGGGAATCTCGCCGTAGAAGCTCTGGTCGTCAGGAAGAATCTCATACCGAGCTTGATGCAGAGCGGCTCGAATGTAATTGGTCAGCATACTTTCTCTGGCCTCTCCTTTTACTGTATATTACAGCCGCTTGCATACACCTGTGCAAGTGGTTTCGGTCCTTACAGAGGCGCGCACTTGAAAAACCTCCCACGTGTTTCGGTCAAAGAACTGGCGCACAAGATTAAAGGCTACGGTAATCCACGCTTCAAAGAGATAGTTGGCGAAGAGAATGCATGATGGTTTTACCCACATGAAAACCAGAGCGCATAATGTCGCGCGTGATTGCACGCCGCCGCGCTGCCTCTCATCTTCTTTGAAACCGCGCTCGACGCTAACTATCAAGCCATCAAACAATCAACCTATTCATGGAACGCCGCGCCATGATAATTAATGGATTGATAGATTGATTCATTTACTCATTGATTCAATGAGCCAATGAATCAATTCTTCTTATTCATCACTCATCACTCTGCACTCATCACTGCTTTCCCCTTACTCTCCCGCCTTCGCCTCTTTCTCGCTGATGGGCTGTATTTCTGCCTCTGCGCGTGCGGCGTCGGGTGTGGTAATCACTTTTGAGGCGAACTGGCGTGCGGCGCGTGTTACTTCGTGGCCGAGCGCGTGCAGTTGCTCTGCCACTTTCGCGTCGTGCGTGTGACCCTCTTTGTCGAAGACGCGCCACGCCTGCGGGATGGGTATCACCAGGGGAACAGCCCAGCCGCGCAGAGCGCGCACGACGAACTCCATGGTGTTGACAGCCTGCAAACCTTGCGTGCCTCCGGCTGTGCTGATTAACCCTACGACTTTATCCGTGAGATAGGCAGGCTCACGGTCACTCAGCAGTTGCAACCAATCGAGCGCGTTCTTGAAAGAGCCGCTGATTGTGCCGTGATAAAGTGGGCTGCTCCACAGTAGCCCATCCGCTTCGTGAACGGCCTGACACAAACGACTGACGGACTCAGGCGCTTCTCCAAAGTCCGGCGCGTACATAGGCAGATTCAGTTCTCGAACGTCCAGCAACTCTGTTTGAGCGCCAGCCGCAGCCGCGCCTTCCAGCGCAATCTTCAACGCAGCCAGACTATTCGATTGAGCAGCCAGACTTCCACCCAACCCAACCACCTTTATCTCTTTCGCCATTGCGACCTCCTTAGTTTGGAAAATTGTAGTTGCTTACACCACAAGATGTCTAACGAAGGCTGCAAACCATTCTTTTAATAACTGATGTTACGCGATTTTTTGATTTAAGCCGTCTTTAGACGGCGACAGCATAAAGCCCAGTGCGTTAGCGCTGGGATAAAGATAGTAATAAAGATACAGAAGCCCGCGTGAGCGGGCGACAGCCCATTACTAATTAAACGGCTGTCGCTATCTTCGATAGCTAAATCCATTTTCTTGCGACTCTAACCCAGCCCTCACGGGCTGGGCTTTATGCTGTCGCCGTCTAAAGACGGCTTAAAATAGCTTCTGCGTAACATCAGTTAATAAAAATTCTTTTCGCCTTATCCTTTTCCCTTTTACCTTTTACCTCTTTACTTTTGCCTTCTTCGCTCGCTTGACTCAATCTTCAATAAAGCATATTTTCTTTGCCGTCGTAGCTTGATACACGCTGGCTACGACTCCACACTGTCAACGCTTGAGTTACTAAAGAATAACCTTCAGCCCCGGAGGCCCCCGAAGATCATGAAAGTTAAACTTATCCCCCAGTCGCTCCCCGTTTTGATTCTGTTTCTAATCCTTTCTCAGAGTCTGCAAGCGCAGAGTCGCACCAGAACTCGTTCTTCTTCCAACAGCACAGCCGCGCCGGTTGTTCAGAAGCCCACGGTTCAGAGCACCGCAGCAGCAACCGCGCCATCGAATAACAGTCCGGCGCAGAGCCAGGAATATCTCTCGCCATTGGAGAGAGAGGTGCTGGATGAATTGAACCTTGCGCGAACGCAGCCCACACAGTACGCAGCGTTCGTGGACGAGTGGAGGAAGTATTACACCGGGAAGAAGTTTGCGCGACCGGGCAGACAATCCATAACGACATGGGACGGTCTTGCTGCATTGGACGAGTGCGTAAACTTTCTGCGCAGCGCGACGCCGCTTCCCGCCTTGCAATCCGCCAAGGGACTTCATTTGGCCGCGCTGGATCACGCCAGAGATTTGGGGACGAGCGGCATCACGGGTCATCGCGGCAGCGACGGCTCTATGCCTGAAGCGCGCGTTGAGCGCTTTGGTCGCTGGATGAACTCCATAGGTGAGACCATAGTCTACGATGTGGACACTGCGCGAGCTATGGTCATCAATCTATTGATTGATGACGGAGTGCCGGGACGCGGCCACCGCATGAACATCTTCAATCCCGGCTACACAGTTGCAGGTATTGCTGTCGGAAGCCAATCCAGCTTTGGCGCAAAATGTGTGATTGATTTCGTAGGCGGATTCGCTGAAGGCGAAGCGGGCGACCACCAATCCGGCACGTCAAGAACAAGACAGCGCACACCGTAACGTACACGGCTTGCGCGAGTGAAAAGAAGAGGGATGCGCGACTGAATAACAGATTGCGCATCCCTTTCTCTTTTGACAGATTCCGAGGAGAGTTTAATCGCAAATTCGGTTAGTGCGGGCGTCTGCGGTTATTTCTCAGATCTTCTCTGAGTCCTTCACGCTCCGCGCGCTGGTGTCCTCTCAAAGCAATACGCTCGGCATGACGCTCGTTACGCCACGCTCCGTTGTTGCCGTAATAACGGTGCTCTTGGCGCATACGATACCTGAAAGCCTCGCGCTCATCCTGCTGGTGAAACCTAAGATTGCGCCTCAAGCTCTTTCGGTAATTCTTGTAAGCGCGCCGCTGGTTGTGCGAATAGTAGCCGTAGGCTCTGCCGTAAGGCGGGCCATTGCGACGGAACTGCGCGCTCGCCATCGTGCCCAGCAACAGGCTCGCGCCCACCAGAAGCGTGACCGTCCAACGTCTTATCGAGCTAAGTCCGAAAACCATACTGAACCTCCTCATAACCTGTATGAAAATTTTCATCACGGGGCGGCTAAGTGTTGGCGCGCCCCGCGTCTGTGATGATTCGCAATCTTCATACCATCAAGCGACGCGGAGACACGGGGACGCGGCGACGCGGCGATAAAAACAGATTGACGAAGGGAACAATACCTAACTTCTCTCTTCGTCTGCTCTTTTCCCCGCGTCGCCGCGTCCCCGTGTCTCCGCGTCTTCCCCTCCGCTCTGCTCTTCAAAGCGTTTCTTGAAATCCGCAGAGCGCATGCGAAGCTCAAGCCAGTCTTGAAAAATTTCAGGATGTTGCAGCCAGACCGTGAACCACTCTGCAATCTCCTCTTTCTCGGCGCGCTTTCGTGGATCAACTGATTGGTTGCGCGCTATCATCTGCGCGCGTCGCTTACCCTTCAGTGCCGTCTCGCGCACACGGCGTAATCCCTCTTGATCCTTTGTGCGCGCGAACTGTTTTCGCAAATTGTCCAGACGTTTTATAGAGTTCGCGGCCTGCGTGAAATCCGCAAACTTCAGCACGTTGCGGAACATGGCTTCGTAAGGGTCGCGTTCGCGGTGCTGCACGTCCAATTCCAGCACTTCAGCGTGACGAAGCTCAGCGCCTTCGTCTGCCAGAAGGCGAGCCACAGCCGCAGGGCTTTCGATTGCTCCCTCGCCGAAACGCTCGCGCACAGCGCAGAGGATTTCTTCCAACTCGCGCCCGCCAACTGATTCGCAATCAAGATGCTCCCACACCTCTATCATCAAATCCCGTTTGTTCCGCGACTTCCATTTAGATTCAACCATAGCTTAAGTTAACGTGAATTCGGCACGGGCATTTCGTAGATAAGAGAAGATGGATTATCCACTAAATCACACTAAACTACACGAAGAGATCAAATCATTTCGTGTTGTTTAGTGTGATGCGCGTGGATAGTTCTCTCTTTCGTCTTTATCTCTCTATCGCTTGATGAGTATGGTCGCTGAAACAGTATAACGCCGCTATTGAAAAGATATAGGGCAAGCTGGACGCGAAGCAGCCTAAGCGCTCGCTCCCCGCGCGAAAGATTTTTACCCAATTGTCCTTTTCGATAGCGGCGTTAGAGGAGAGAATGTACCGCAAGCTATAAGCCTGGCCTGAGCTTTATCACCTATAGCCTTCGCACTGCGTTAGCCACTTCGTAGTGAGTTCCCACGACGTATTCTTGAAGATTTGTATGTTCTTCAGAACGCACTCGTCCCCGTCTTCGTCCACAAACTTAACATCGTACTCGCCTGGGACGATGTCGCTGATAGTGTACGACTGGCCTGATTTCAAGATGTAGTCTCCAAGCTGGTCAGGCCCCCAGTTTCTGTCTTCGCTCGACGACATATAAAGGCGGTGAATGTCGTACTTCGAGCTGTTTGCAACTGCAAGCGTATATCTCCTCTGCGCCTCTGCTGTCTTTACTGCCGCGTGACCTGTGGACGCAGGGGCGCTGAGCAAGAGGGCAAAGAGTGTTCCGCAAAAGAGGGAAGCAAGCAACAGACCGCGATATAGCGGGGTAGGTTTCTTCATAGAAGGTCTCCTTAATCAAAAAAAGGTTAATACAGTCTGCGGGGATTGAGACCCTCTTGGGGGAATCAATCTCAAGGCAAGACAATTTTAAGGAAAAGAGTTTGAATGTCAATGCCTGCCTGGCGCAAGTGACAAGTTACGGGTGACAGGATAAAATCATCTTTCAGCTTTATCTTGTCACCTGTCACTTATCACTGTTTTTATGGCGACCATTGAAGACGCCCTCACAGCGCTCCATGCACATTTCGGCTTCGAGGATTTCCGCGAAGGCCAGCGCGAAGTCGTAGGCTCTATCCTTGCGGGGCACGATACGGTCGTGGTGATGCCTACGGGCGGAGGCAAATCGCTCTGCTACCAGTTGCCCGCGCTGATGCGCGAGGGTGCGACGATAGTGGTCTCGCCGCTTATAGCCTTGATGAAAGATCAGGTGGACGCGCTTCAGGCCAGAAACCTTCCGGCCACTTTCATTAATAGCTCTATTGATTTCGAGGAACAGAAATCGCGCATAGCCGCCCTGAAACGCGGCCACTTCAAGATGGTCTATGTCGCGCCTGAGCGATTCCGAAGCGCACACTTCGTAGAAGCTTTAAGAAACGCGAACATCACGCTCTTCGCCGTTGACGAAGCTCATTGCATCTCGCACTGGGGTCATGATTTTCGCCCGGATTACCTGCGCCTGAAGACTGCGTTAGAATCCATTGGCCGACCGCAAGCGGTCGCGCTCACGGCTACGGCCACGCCTTACGTGCGCTCTGACATAATAGAACAGTTGGGCTTGCGAGAACCGCGCACATTCGTAAGCGGCTTCGACCGCCCGAATCTTTCAATCAACGTCGTACACACAGAAAAAGAGCGTGAGAAGATAGCTCATATCAAACGGCTGGCGGCCACGGCAGGAGGCTCAGGCATCATCTACACTTCAACGCGCAAAGCTGTCGAACAGATTTCCGGGCGTTTGCAGTCAGCGAGCTTGAACGCCGTCAGTTACCACGCAGGGATGGATGATGCCGCTCGCACACGTGCGCAGGACGAGTTCATGAGCGGGCGCACGCAGATGATCGTTGCCACGAACGCTTTCGGCATGGGCATTGACAAACCAGACATACGTTTCGTCGCACACTACCAGCTTCCCGGCTCAATCGAAGCTTACTATCAGGAGATTGGTAGAGCAGGGCGTGATCGCTTGCCTTCGACCTGCGTTCTGCTCTTCAACTACGCGGACAAGCGCACGCAGGACTATTTTATAGAAGGCTCCTACCCTCCGCCCGAAGCAATCGCGCGCGTTTACGAGGCGCTCACGGCAACAGGGCAGAAGCGTATAGAGCTTTCCGTGAGCGAGATAGCGGCGCGTGCAAGTGTTCGCAACGAGATGGCAGTGCAATCTGCGCTCATCATTTTAGAGAAGGCAGGGCACATAGAGCGCGGGAGCGCCGCAGAGAATCGCGCAAACTTGCGCCTTCTCATGCCCAAACACCTTGCGCGTGAAGCGGTTGGCGAGCGTGACACAAAAGCGCGGCAAGTTCTCTTCGGCATCTTGGGCGGGTACGACATAAGCGAGCGCGCTGATGTGGAGCTTGACGTAGCAGAGTTTGCAGAAACTATGGCGCTTGATCTAGCGAGCGCGCGTCGTGCCTTCTCCGCTCTGGCATCTTCCGGCATCATCTCGTACCAGCCCGCGCGCAGGACTCGCGGCGTGCTTATGCTTGACGAGCATCCTGTCAAACAACTTCGCATACGCCCGCAGGATATTGCTCGCCGCGCCGCGCTCGAACAGCGCAAGCTGCGCGAGATGATCAATTTTTGTTACACGGATAGCTGCTATCGCGCCTTCATACTGGACTACTTCGGCGATCCGCATCACGCCCAAAACTGCGGCACGTGCGGCAACTGCGACCCTCAGATGAAGAGCGTTGCCTCGCAAGGGCAAAGCGTACAGCCTCCGATTGACCCATTGACCGAGCTTGATCGCTTTGTTCGTGAACAAGTGCCTTTCGCTACTGATTTGGAGGAAGATTTAAAGGAGAGCGCGCGCATGCGCCGCGTGGGCGAGACGGCGGAAGCCGGTGCACAGGGCGAAGAAGCTGAAGCCGCTTTGAGCATCACAACCGCACGCGCGCTCACAATGGAAGAGAGCCTTCTTGTCAGAAAAATCTTAGCGTGCGCGGCGCGTATGCAGGGCAGATTCGGGAAAGGACTGCTCGCATCAACGCTCCGTGGCTCGCGCGCCAAACAGGTATTGCAGGCCGGTCTTGACCAACTCTCAACCTACGGCATCTTGAGCGACATGACGCAGGACGAGATTCTTCTTTACATTGATGCGCTCGTCGCGGCTGGCTGCCTGCACGTGACTGGCGGCGCTTATCCGACCGTTTCACTCACTCCTCTTGGCGGCGACGTGATGCGCGAGCGCGAGTCTCTCGAGCTTGCTATTGCAGAAACCGCTCTGAGCGCTCTGGCTCATCAATCACCCGTCGCCACCACGCGCGCTTCACGCGTAACGGAAGATGCGAAGCGCGTGAGCACGGTTGACGAAACTTACACGCTCTACTGCGAAGGACTTTCGATAGAGGAGATAAGCCGTCGGCGAGGACTCACTGAAATCACAATCGAGAAGCACCTCGCCGATTGCATTCAACAGGGGCGCGAGTTCGACATCACGCGCCACGTCTCGGACAGAGATCGCGCGGCGATAGAGTTAGCCATAGAGCAACTCGGCACAGAGCAATTGAGACCACTTCGGGACGCTCTACCAGCACACATCAACTACCGCATGATTCGCTTCGTCGTCGCCGACATGCAACGCGTAGGACAGAGCGATAGCGATAAGCTTGAAGGTGATTTATGAAAATAGCGAGAAGAGATTTACTAGCGGGCATCGGCGGCTTGAGCGCCGGGCTGATTTTTAGCGGCTGTGGCAAGGGCGATAACAGGAGTTCGCCAAAAGCTCAATCTTCATCCGAACGGGATGAAGGTGCGAAAGGTGGTGAAGTCACTGCGACCGAAGACTTGATGCGCGAGCATGGAGTTCTGCGCCGCGCGCTTCTGGTTTACAGCGAGGTGGCGGTAAAGCTGCGCGGCAATGCTTCCAACGTCTCGCCCGATTCGCTTCAAAAAACAGCTAAACTCTTTCGCGCTTTTGGCGAGGATTACCATGAGAAGAAGCTGGAAGAGGCTTACATCTTTCCTGCTGTGAAACAGGCTGGCGGAGCGGCTGCCGCTCTCCCCGACATTCTATTAACGCAACACCAACGCGGGCGCGAGATAACCGATTACATCTTGTCAGTCACGCAGGGCGCAAAGCTCGGCCAGAGCAACGCTGAATCTCTCGCTCGCGCTATGGAAACTCTCGTTCGCATGTACCGCGCTCACGCCGCGCGCGAAGATACCGTAATCTTTTCAGCATGGAAGCAGACCATGACGGCCAAGCAATTGGACGAAATCGGCGACAAGTTTGAAGAGATTGAGCACCAGCAGTTCGGTGAAGACGGGTTCGAGCAGGCCGTGCGGCAAATCTCGGAGATTGAGAACAGCCTTGGACTCTCGGACTTAAACCAATTCACAGCGCCACAGCCAGCGACATGATTGCGTGAATTTTTGGAGTTAATAAAAGAATGCGCTCGGCAGCCGAGTGTTTGCATCACTGATGTATAATCATGTATCGCGCCACAGACGACTTATCCTGACTCTTTCAGATAGATTGAAGATGAGCACGGGGTTGGAATTATTAGACCAGCAAGACAGGATTCAAAACGGAGATGAAGAAGAAGCGTGTTGCGCGCTCGAAGAGATAGCGCATTTTCTTCACGAAAAACCGTTCACGCCACATAGCCTGTTCACAAGCGGTCATGCACAAACCCTAGCTGCCTATGCTTGGCCGCGCCGTCGTTCACTGCGCAAGATGGATGCGTACGAAGCTCGTCTCTTTGAAGTCGAGCCGGGGGTGCGCATGCTGGCGCACTCCTCCTGGCAGAAGAATCCTAAAGAGAGTCCGACGCTTCTGTTGATGCACGGGCTGGAAGGCTCAAGCCAGTCTGTTTACATGATTGGAACCGCGTTGAAAGCATTTCGCGCTGGCTTCAACATCGTGCGGCTGAACCAGCGCACATGCGGCGGGACGGAGCATCTGACGCCTACGCTCTACGACAGCGGCATGAGCCGCGATGTGCGCGCAGTCGTTCGAGAATTGATCGAGCGCGACGAATTAAAACGTATCTTCGTGTGCGGATTCTCTATGAGCGGCAACATCGTTCTCAAATACGCTGGCGAAGAGGCCGGCAGTCTTCCGCGCGAAATCTCAGGCGTCATAGCCGTCTCGCCTTCCGTTGACCTCTTTGCCAGCGCAAATGCAATTAAGCGACGCGAGAACTGGATTTACCATAAAAGTTTCATGATTGACCTGCGCAGCCGCATGCGCCGCAAGAAGAGACTTTTCCCGGACATTTACGACACGCGCGGCCTTAGCAGCATACGCACCATGCGACAGTTCGACGAACGATTCACCGCTCAACACGGAGGATATAGCAACGCTGATGACTACTACGCGCGCGCCAGCGCCCTCCCGCTTATAAAACGCATACGAACGCCCACGCTCATCATTCACGCGCAGGATGATCCATTCATCCCCTACGAGCCGCTGAAAAACAGGGCTGTCACCGAGAATCCTTACGTCATTACGCTGGCTCCGCGTCATGGCGGGCACGTGGGCTTCATCTCGAATGAAACGGATGCTGAAGATCGGTTCTGGGCCGAGAACCGCATAGTTGAATTCTGTCGGCTGATTGAAGAGACGCGGAGACGCCGGGACACGGAGACGCGGCGAAAAGAGCAGACGAAGAGAAATTAGACACTACACTCTTACCATCACTTTGTTCTTCTCTCCGCGTCGCCGCGTCCCCGCGTCTCCGCGTCATCCTTCTTCTCCTCTTCTTCTTCCAAATCTTCTGCGGGCGCGTGATAGGCCATCACCTCTTCGTGCGTATGAACTACGCGCGAGGCAAGCTCTTCGAGCAGGCGGCGAATGCGACCCGGCTCTTCTTGTTCGATGGTGAGTTCCGTTTCTCCCTCACGGCCTAGCGCTAGCTGTAGGTGCACAAGCTCGGCTGTGACGCGGCGGCAGGCTGCGCACGAGACCATGTGCGCGATTAAGGGAGCGGACTCGGCTTCGCTCAGACGACCCTCGACGAATGCTGTAAGCTGGTCTTCGTCCAGGTGCGAGACTTCAAGCCCGCGAGCCGTTGCTATGGACGCGCGGGCAGCGAGTCGCGCGTGTATCAGGTCGCGCAACGCTGAGGCTCGCTTGTCTGTTTTCTGTCGGGGCATCTTCCCTTAAAACTCCGTCAAAAGTTGGACGGCTACTCGCCCGTGCCTTTGCTCAAATTCCATGCGCCCGCGTCCGCCAAATTGTTCCTAACGTCCTCGCGCGCCAAATCTTCCGTTGCCAGTTCAGAGCAGATGTCAACTTCAGCATCGCTCAAACCGTGTCGTCTTTGTAATACGTCTCGAAAAGCTTTCTGGATTTTCTCGTAAACTTTTTCAAGCCAGCGCATGATGGTTGATTCGTGAACGCGCGATTCCGGCGCACTCAATCGCCGCTTCGATTGTCGCTGAAACCATCTGCGCAGAGGCGAAGAGGGGACTTCTACAAGGCGAGCTATCTCGCGCAGCTTCAAGTTCTCTACGTGATAATAGAGAAGAAGCAGCTTCTCGTGATCGCCTAGAGTTTGAAGCGATTCGTCCAGTGCCTCTGATGTCAATGTCGCGTAACGATCCCGGGTTATGCGGTCAATCGCAGCCGATTCGCTTCCCTCGCGCGAGCGCTCACGCAATCCTGGGCGCGCGCGCGATTCGCCGCCAGCTTCAGACCAATCTTCAATCGAAACTTCGTCGTGGCTTGCGCGGTGCAGGTCAATGACCGCGTGCCAGACCACAGTGCGAAGCCAGCCGCGAAGAGTGCCGCGCCCCGTGTAGGTGGCGAACTTCGACTGTCGAACTCCTTCGACCACGCGCGTGCCGTAAAGCTCTACATAGACCGAATCAATCACCTCTTCGGCGCTAGTGTCTGCGCTAGCCAGATGGCGAGCCACGCGCTCTATATAGCGGCGGTAAGATTGGTCGAACTCCCACCACGCGTGCTCGTTGCCTTGCGAGCAGGCGAGCGCAAGATATAGATCAGCCGTTTGAAGCTCGCCTAAAAATAGGCGAACCGTTTCTGCTGACGGCGCTTCTCCGTCGCTCTGGCCTAAATATTTATTAACGGCTGTGCGAATCGCCGTAGTGAAGTCTTCGAGCGTCACACCGTAGTTCGGTGCGGCAGCCCGGCAGCGGCTATAGAGCGCCTCTACGTCTGCGGCGCATTCGCTGATAGTGCGTTCCAGGTAGTCTTGAAGCTGATTCATCAGGAGTTGGCCCAATTATAGATGAATCCGGCTGATTCTCAACCACCTAATTTTATAGAGTTGGCAGCCCATGAGCTTTCGCCCCCGGCCACGCCCCTTTTTCAAACGCCTTTCAGGCTCAAACGGCGTTCCTTCTAATCAATTTCTTGCGGGCGGCCTGGAGGGACGAATCGCTCGCCGCCCAAGCGGGTTGACGGCAGATGTGTAGGGGTTTTGCATAAAAACAGTTTTCAGTTTTTAGTTTTCAGTTTTCAGAAAGAAGCGAACTGGCTTTTAACTTAAAACTGAAAACTAAAAACTGAAAACTATCTATCTATCTATTATCTTGATGAGCCGCAGGGCGTGGTTGCGAGCTATCAGGGGAATGCGTTCGTCGTTGCTGAGGTCGCGCAATAGCGGCACAAGTTGTTTCGGGTCGGAGAGTCCGTTGATTTTAATTAGCGTTTCGAGGCTGCGCATCAGTTCAGGAGTGTTGAGCGGCTCGTTCTCGCGCGCGACCGCGATGTCGAAGACGAACATGGCCTGCTCAGCCGCGCGCCTGTACTCGTTGGCTAGAGCGTAGGCGTCTCGGTCGTTCGTCCAGTTGAAAGTGTCCTCACGCTCGCGCCCGCCCATCTTCATTCCCAATGTGTGTGTGCCCAGATGCGCCATCTGTCTTTCCGACTGATACTTCGTGCTGGAATCAAGAAAGTTAAGCGAGCGCCAGAGCGAGGTAATGCGCTCTAGCGCCGCGTCGGAAAGTTGGAAAGGCTCTGTGATAGGCTCAAGCGCGTTTCGTCGCTCGAATGTAATCTGCCCGCGCCCATGCGCGTCATGCTCTATTTTTATGTGAGTGGTGATGAATTGCGGCTGCTTGAATTCGTAGAAGTAGTGAACTGCGATCGCTTCTTCTGAATTGTGCGCTGGCTGAGCGGCGCTTTCGCGCGCGTTGTGTTTGGCCGGGGGCGCGTTCGATGTCCCGTTCGCCGTAGGCGCAGCGCGCTGTTCAGTGTGCTGCGGCGCGCTTTGCTGGCGGCTACTTTGCGCAGCAGTGCAAATTGCCGCGCCCGTTAAAAGCAGCGCGGCAAGCATGGATTGCCATAAAAATTTTCTGGAAAAAATCACTCGAACTTCACAGAGACTAGCTTAGACACGCCAACCTCTTCCATCGTCACGCCGTAGAGCGCACGCGCCATCTCCATCGTGCGCTTGTTGTGCGTGATGACTATGAACTGCGTGCTCTCCGCCATCTCTAGCACCTTTTGGACAAAGCGACCGACGTTGGCTTCGTCCAATGGCGCGTCAACCTCATCCAACAGGCAGAAGGGCGACGGACGATAATGGAAGATTCCAAGTACGAGCGCAAGCGCGGCCATAGCCTTCTCGCCGCCCGAAAGCAGCAGCACGTTCTGAAGACGTTTGCCCGGCGGCTGAGCTATGATGTCTATGCCGGATTCAAGCACGTCGTCGGCGTCAATCAAGGTCATCTCGCCGCGACCGCCGCCGAACAGTTCCTGGAAGAGTGCGCCGAAGTTTTGATTGATCTGCTCGAAGGCGTGACGGAAACGCTCGCGCGAGCGCCGCTTGATTTCGCGCAGAGCCTCTTCCGTAGAGGCTATGCCGTCTAGTATGTCCTGGCGCTGTCGCGTCAGAAACAGATGGCGCTCCTCGGATTCCGAAAGCTCTTCGAGCGCCATCATGTTTACTGCGCCGAAATTTTCCACTCGCGCTCGCAACTCTTCAACGCGCGCGCGGCCTCCTTCAAGATCGAACTCTTCGTCCGCTGCGCGCTCACGCGCCAATTCTTCTAGCGGCTGGTTCAATTCGTTCATGCACGCTTCGCGCACAAATGAGAGGCGCGCTGTACTTTCCGCGCGCTGAACATCTATTTCCGCTCGACGCTCGCGCGCCTGAGCCGCCCTTTGATTCAACTCGGAGAGTTGCTCTGCGAGCGCGTCCGCCCGTCTGCGCGCTTCCGAGAGACGGCCAGCGGCTTCCGCTACTTCCTGCTCTTCCTGCTCGCGCTCCTCTTCAATCGTCTCGGCGCGGCGCTCAAGCTCCGAGATTGATTCGCGCAACTCTTCCAGCTTGGTCTCTATCTCGCGACTTTCTCGCGCGTAACGTTCTAGCCGCATGTTCAAGTCATCGCGCTCCGTTTCCATGCGGCGAAGTTCCGATGAGACTGCGCGGCGTCGCTCTGTGGCGGCAGCCGCCGCAGCCCTCTGCTCGCTCAAACCTTCGCTCTCCGCCTCTGCCTGTTTTCGGGCAATTGCTACGAGCGCAGATGCGTCCGTCACAGCCTGCGCAGCCGCCGCGCGCGCTGCCTCAGCCGCTTCTGCTTCAAGCAGAGCAAGAGTGCGTCGCTCTTCAAGCTCAAGCCTTTCCTGTTCGAGACGCGCCGCGTCATCTGTAACCACGCGCATGTGACGAGCGGCGCGCTCAATCTCTTGGGCCAACTGCTGGCCGCTCAACTCGCGCGCCATCGCATCTCGCTCTTCGCGCCCAATAGCCTCGTTGAAAAGCACCACAGCGTCTTCCAACTCTGTGAGGAGCGCGCGCGCTTTTCCGACCAATTGCTCGGCCACGCTCATTTCAACTTCAAGGGCGCTTGCGCGCACGTCCAGTTCGCGCAACTCGCGCTTGAATGCAAGAAGCCCTGCGCCCTCTTCTACTGTGCGAGCGTCGCCAGCGCCTACGAGCTGCCCACCCGCTACCCAATCACCTTCTGCCGTCACACACATCTCGCCCGTTGAAAGCGAGAGCGCGATTGCGTCATCAAGAGTTCGCACCATGCGCGCGTTCATTTGTTGCGGCATCGTGCGCCTCAGAACTGAAAGAAGCTCGCGCGGTGCGTTCAGAAGATCGCCCACACGAGCGTTTTCGGGAATTTCGGAAGAAGTTTCCGAATCGTTCGATGATCGAATCAAAGATTTATAAGTTGCTTCGTCAACCTCTTCGCTTGCGCCGTGAAGTCCAACGACGAGGAAGCTTGCGCGGCCAGCGTCCGTCTCCCTCAGCCAGTGCGCCGCTCGTGCTGCGTCGTCTGGTGTTGGAACGATTATGGATTGAAGCGCCGGGCCGAAGACTCCTTCGACGGCGCGCTCCCACCGAGGTTCTACGCGAATCATGTCTGCGAGCGTGCCCACGAACTGAAAACTGGCGGGCGCGTCGCTAGTAGAGAAAAGCTGCTGCACGGCTGGCGAATAGTAAGCGCGCTTTTCGTCCAACTCTCTCAGCGTATCCAGACGGTGGCGCACGCGCGAATACTCTTCGCGCACACGTGCAAGCTCAGCGTCCGTGTCCGAGACGCGCTCGTGTCCCTGAACGACCTTTACAACCGCAGCCTCACGCTCCATTGATAGCTGCGCGAGCAGCGCACGCGCAGACGCAATCTCTTCGGCAAGCTTCTCTGCTTCTGCAATTCGCTCCTGATGAAAGATGCTCGCGCGTTCGCCCTCGCGCGCCAACCCTTCGGCCTGCACGTTAACTTTTTCGAGCGCTGTTTCCAGCTGTCGTCCTATCTCCCTGAATCGCTCTGATGCAGCCGTGTGCGTCAGCAACTCGGCGCGAGCAAGCTCGATTGCTTCTTCGACTTCCGTAGCCTCTATTAGCTTCTGACTGTAAGCGGCTTCTGCCGTCTGTAACTGCTGCGCGCTTAGTTCGCTTTCAGCCCGCAGAGTTTCTTCAACGTGACGCAGCCGCACGCACTCGTCTTCGACGCCGATAAGGCGCTCGGCAACGCTCTCCATCTCACTCTCAAGTTGCGCGCGTCGCGCCTCTAGCGCTGCAACCTGCTCTTCCTGATAAGTGCGCTCACGAAGGCGACGGTCACGTTGAAGCGCAGACTCCGCAGCAGAAGCACGAGCGTCTGCCAGCGCGTCTTCCAGGTCGCGCGCTTCCTGTGTGGCACGCCGCGCCGATTCTTCCAATGCGGCCAGAGATTCTGCAAGCTCATGCTCCTCGCTCGCGGCCATTTCAACGCGAGCACGAGTCTCTTCAAGAAGAGAAGAGAGAGAGCGCTCTTCAGCCACGTAAACGCGGCGAAGAAGCTCGCGCAGTTCTTCGCGCAACAGGCGATAGCGGCGAGCCTTCGCTGCCTGACGCCGCAGGCTTCCAACCTGCCTTTCGATTTCCGAGACGATGTCTGAGACGCGCGAGAGATTCGACTTGGCCGAATCCAGTCGCGCTTCCGCCGCGCGCTGACGAACGCGAAACTTCGATATGCCCGCAGCCTCTTCAATTATCGTGCGCCTATCCATAGGCTTGGCCGAGAGCAGTTGCCCTATGCGTCCCTGCTCTATTATGGCGTAATGCGCGCCCGACAATCCTGTGCCCGCGAACAGGTCGTGTATGTCGCGCAAGCGGCACGCGCGACCGTTCAAAAGATATTCGCTCTCGCCGGAACGATAGAGACGGCGTGTGACTGTGACGGCTTCGCCCGGCGCGAACTCAAGCGCCAGACGGCTAGGGCGCCAGTGGCGCTTTGCGTGATGAATTTTTGGGGATTCGACGGAAGACTGAAGCGCTGCATCGTTCGCAGTTTCATTTGCGGAAGCGTTTTCAGCAGTTTCAGCCGAGAGCAGTCCTACGGTTTGCGTCGAAACTTCTTCCACGGCTTCGTTTGCTACAGGAATTGTTTCGCTGATTGATGCTTCGCTTGTTGATGAAGGAGCTGCTGTCTGGTCTGTTTCGCTCAACTCTGTGGCGAGCTTTTCTTCGACCTCTATGCTGTGCTCGTCAATTCCTTCTAGCGTCGAATCAATGTCTTCAATGTCCGGCTCGTGCTCTATGGTTTCGTCGCGAACCATGTGCAGCACGACTTCGGCCATGCCTGAAGGCAGACGATTGCGCGCGCCTTGAAAGATGACATCTTTCATCTCGGCCCCGCGCAGTTGCTTGACGCGCTGCTCGCCCAGAACCCATGCGATTGCGTCTGCCACGTTAGACTTGCCGCAGCCGTTTGGGCCAACAACGGCAGTGATGCCGTCGCCTGTGAAGACGATTTCTGTGTGATCCGCGAAGGATTTGAAGCCGGTTATTTCCAGGCGTTGAAGTTTGAACATGCTTCTCGGTCTCAAAGCGCCCCAGGGTTGCTCAGAGAGACTCAGAGCGCAGTCCCTAGAGCACAATGCATGTGAGGGACACTATATGTTGGAGTCAGCAAAGATGTCAACCAAAGCTTGAGGCCGCCAGAGCTTACTGTTGAGAGAGGCTGGCTTAGACGAACGGGTGGAAGAGACGCGGAGAAAGAAGAAAGTAAAAAGGTAAAAGGTAAAAGGCAAAGAGGAAGGCAAAAGGTAAAAGTAAAAAGGCAAAAGTGAGGCCGCGAACCACTTTTAATAAAAAGATTGGCTTCCCCTCACTTTTACCTTTTACCTTTTGCCTTTTACCTTCTTCGTCCGCGTCTCTTCCCCTTATGAAGACGGCCCGTTCCTTGCGACAATCGTCCGAATGCTGCCGAACCCCGCGACCGTCTCAATAGCTCTCATATCAAGATTATCAAAACGCGGGAACGCTGCGTCTCGCGCTCTGCTGTCGAGTGCTGCCTCGGATGATGACGAGGACGGGCACTCCTGGTTGTTGCGTGGGATGATTGCACTGAATCTCTCCTGATACTCCTTCGACGTAACGAAGGCGCAGACCATAGAGCGATAGTTTCCGGGCACGCGATTGTTCAAAACGTCCAGCCAGAAGTTGTAGCCGCCCGTGTCCGGGTTGCGTCTGAGGAAGAGGAAGTATTGCGAGAGCACGAACGCGCGATTAAATTCTGCGTCCTTGAACTCCTGATACTCTACAAGCTTGCGCAGCGTGTTCGCCCGCCCCTTCGCGGTGTTGCCGTCGCACGTAGTCACCATTTCGCTCCTGTGCGAAGAGAGATCAACGCCCGAATGCTGCTTGACGTTCTGTATGAGCGCGTCAACGAATTGATCGCAGCTAAGCGTTGACGGGTACTGCGCCGTAAACGCAGACCGCTGCACGAACTCCTCTGCGAATGCCTGCTTGTTTGCCTCCTGGTCTGAGCCTACGGCTATGCGATTGCGGTCGCGCATGAAGACAAGATAGTCTGGCAGCGTCCCGAACGAAGCCTTGTGCAGACGGTAGATGTAGAAGCCTGTAGCTTGGAACTCCTGTTCTATGAAGAATGCTGCGGCTACGTCTATGCGACGGTTGCGAGTGCAGGTGGAGTCCGAGCCGCACTTGCTTATCTGGCTAGACCAGTAATCAAGGCCGCCCGAATCCGCGTCGCGGTTCAGGAAGTCGTGATAAAGCTGCGAGACAAAGTTGCGCGCGTCCTCAATCGGGTTTGTCTGCGTCGCCTGATTCTCGTTGTCGTTTATGAAGAGCGTGGCCGTCGAAGGGCTTCCCAGACTTGCTCCGCCCGTAGGGTTCGAGAGCGTGACGTTGAGCGTCTCGCTTCCTTCCGCGTAGCCGTCATCATTTATCAACACAGGGAAGCTCTTGCTTGTTTCGCCGGGCGCGAAAACCAGATGCCCCGACGCGAACTCGTAATCGCTCTTCTGCGTCGCCGTCCCATCGCTAGACTCGTAATCAACCGTAACCGTATTGCTCGCAGAGCCGTTGAGCGTGACCGTGAGCGTCGCCGTCACGTAGCCTTCCGTCACGACATAATTCGTCTGGTTGAATTGTAGCGTTGGCCCACCGGGCGACGGTGATGGTGATGGTGATGGCGAAGGCGAGGCAGAGGGTGAAGGCGAAGCAGAGGGCGACGGAGACGGTGACGGCGAAGGCGATGGAGATGGAGATGCCGTCGGGCAAGGCTGATTGCCTACAAGCTCGTAAGCGAACCCTGTGTACGGGTCCTGGAAAGTCCTGCTGTTCGTGTCCGTAGCAGATTCAGACCTGAGCGTTGTGCCGCCGTTGCCAGAGAAAGTTCTTCCCAGTATTGTGCCGAGCACATCACCGGCTTTAGCGCCGCCGATCTTGCTCGTTGAAAGCACGACTGTGATGATGCCGTTCTGCTGGTCTATAGAGCCACTGTCAGCCGCGCCGTACATGTTCGGCTTCGCCGTGTTGACAGGCACAGACTCGACGGTCGTAACGGTTCCGTATTCAAACGAAGTAACGCCCGAAGCGTCTGTGTTCATTCCGCAATAGTACGAGCCTGTGAAATCCGCGTCCTGAATGTTCTGGCCTTTAATCGGATAGTTCCACAAAAATCTCCATTGCCGGTTAGGCAAAAGCGTGCTCAAATCCGACACCTTCATCTTGAAGGCAAGCTTGTTCACGCCGCCTTCAACGAAATCCGCGACGCGAACTTCGCGCACGTCCAAATCGGCGTTCGCAGGCGCGCCTTTCTGATCGCCCGCAGGGTCTGGCGCTACCAAGATGCCTGCGCATCTGGAATCGCCCTGCGGTCTGGAGATGACTTCGTTGTTGCCACACGAAGTGCCTTGCGCGTTTACGGCTGTGACCTTGTAGTAGTAGGTCGTGTTCGCGTCCGCAGTCGTGTCGTCGTAACTCGTCACGTTGCCAGCAACGCTCGTTAAAGTTGTCTCGCCGCCCGGCGTAGTTCCGCGCAGTATGCTGTAACTGATAATCGCCGAGCCTCCGTTGTCGGACTCAGACCAAGTTAGATGAGCAACGCCGTCGTCGCGCCCGACCGTTAAGAGCGGAGCGCCCGGCGGGGTCGGTTCAGATGGGTCAGCTCCCGCGAACAGTCTTCTGCCGCCCGTCTGACGCGCTATCGCAGCGAGTTGTGTGTAAGCGTTGCCGGTCGCGCTCTGCGGAGCCTGCACGCAGCCAGCACCCGTGCAACCGTCCGCGTAAGCGACTTCGATTCTTCCCTGCTTGTCTATGTCAATGCCTATGAAGTCCAGAAGATTGCGGTGCGGAGGCGAGCCGCCGCCCAAGTGTATGCCGTTGCGCTGGACTGGATCGTTAGGTGTTGCGTCCGAGATGAGCCACGTCTGCCCGCCGTCATATGTGGTTGCTATATAAAGATGGAAGACGCCCGGAAAGTTTCGCGGCTCCGGCGCTCCTTGCGTGGTCGAGCCTAAGAAGGCGAAGGCCGCGCGGTCGTCGTCGCCCGCAACTATGGTTGGGAAAGCGACGGACTTGATTCCGGCGAGCGCTCCTACGTTGAAGACGTTCTTCCAACTCTTGCCTTCGTCGTCCGAGACGGCGACGCCTGCGACAGTATCCAGGCTGCTGAATCCTATATAAACTCTGCCGGTGGGGCTTCCGCTCGGTTTCGTCTTCACGACGTCGCCGCGCCCTATGGCGATTGCAGGGTCGCTATTAGACGCAGACGTTCCGGGAACCTGGCTTATGCTCCAGGTTATTCCGTTATCATACGAGATGACGGTCGCCTGCATGTTGCCGCAACTCTCGTTCGGCAAATAGACCGTACCGTTGGGCGCTACTTTGACGTGCCCGTGAAGGTTTGTGCATTGGTTCAAATTGTAAGCGGGCACGCCCGCGCCGAAGTGCAGGCCGCCGTCATCGCTGCGAGCGCAGAAGGCTGTCGCCACGTCTTGCGAGCAATAATAGATGGCGTGCGGGTAAACGGTTCCAGTAAGCGGCGCATGATATGGGCCAGCGCCAATCGTTTGGTGGTCAACGCCTGAAGGAATGCCTCCGCCCTGACTCGGCAACCAAGTGTCGCCGTCATCATCCGTAAAAGCAGAAAGGCTGTCCTGACCTGTCAACTCTGAGACGAATGTGCGCCCGGTGTCGGGGTTCTGATGGTTGTAGCCGTGATCCGTGAAGAGTATTGGGTCAAGACCGTCGGCGTTGTTCGGCGCGCTTCTGTCTTCCCATGTCGCGCCGGGCGTCGTCGGGCATGAGTCATCGAATGTCACGCGCAGCGTCGTCAGGTTAGAGATGTACATAGCCCTATTGGTCTTCCAGTTCACACCAATAGAAGGCTCGCCCGCATCCGTCCCCTTGCCCGTAGTGTACATGCTGTAAGGCGGATAGAAATTCTGGAAGCGTGGCGCTAAGCCGCTGCCTTGCGTTCCGGCCCCTACAGAGGGTATCACGGTGGCCGTGCCGTGATACTGATCCGCTGCGGTCGCCGCGAAGTAAACCACGTGAACGGTGTAATCGCCCGCGCCGTAAGTCGTAGCATCAATGTCCGCAGACTCGAAAGTCGTCGTGCCGTTGCCTGCTCGAAGGGCTAGTCCAGTGAAGCTCTACGTGCGCGAGTTTTCCAGCCCAATCTGCGGTCGTCCCGGCAAGAGTTAGACGAAAAGTGTCGCAGTTAACTCCATCAACGCATGTCGTCTCGTCCACGTTAGCGCCGCCCGCCAGTGTGCCGTTCCAATCAACTTTGTTCGAGGCATTCGTCGAAGTGAATACGGGCTGAAGCGTTCCCCCGGTCGGATTCGCCGCCTCAGACGGACGAAAAGGCAGAAGGCAGACAGCCGCTGCGATCATTAGAACGAATACAAGCAACCAGAATTTACGGGCGTTCGCCTGCCCAAGACTTTGACCCATGCTCTTCATCTTCAAATCTCCTTAAGCGAGGCTCATAAGGGAGGATGGAAGGGATGAGGGATGAATAGGATTGAGTCAATTGCATGTTGACACAACCACTCCTTCTTACTCATCCCTCATCCCTCATCCCTCATCCCTTTATTGCGACGGGCACTCTCGATTGCTGCGCGGCACTACTGCGCTGAATCTCTCCTGATACTCCTTCGACGTGATGAAGGCGCAAACCATAGAGAGATAGTTGCCCGGCACACGGTTGTTCAAAACATCAAGCCAGAATTGGTAGCCGCCCTCGTCCGCATCGCGCCTCAGATAGAGGAAGTATTGCGCAAGGACGAACGCGGGGTTGTACTCCGCATTGACAAATTCCTGATAGCCCACCAGTTTGCGCACAACGCGGGCGCGGCTGTTAGTTTGATTCGTGCCCGCGTTGTACTCGCTGATAAGCTCGCTACGGCGACCGGAGGAGTCCACCTTGGAATTCTGTTTCACGTTCTGAATCAGGGCGTCAACGAATTGATCGCCGCTGAGACTGAGCGGGTATTTATTTACAAATTCCGTGCGCTGCACGAACGCCTCTGTGTATGCCTGCTGGCTCGCATTGGGGTCGGAACTTGCAAGCAGACCGCTGCGATCCGTCATGAACTGAACGTAAGTTGGCCTTGTGCCTAGCCCGCCTTTGTAAACGCGGTAGACGAAGAACCCGGTCTGCTGGAACTCTTGTTCTATGAAGAATGCTGCGGACACGGCTCTGCGACGCTGACTGATACAATTGGCGTCCGACCCGCATTGTGTTATCTGGCCTGTCCAGTAATTCCATCCGTCCGAATCCGGGTCGCGCGCAAGGAAGTCGTGATACTGCTGATAGACGAAGTTGCGCGCGTCTTCAATCGGGTTCGTAGCGGAAGCAGACGGATCATCGTCCGTGATATTCAGCGTCGCCTGACTGGGGCTTCCTATGGTCGCGCCTGACACGACGGTGAATTGAACGGTCGCGGCCTCAGTGCCTTCCGCGTAGCCGTCCTCAGTGGTGAGCACTTGGAAGCTCTTGCTTGTTTCGCCGGGCGCGAAAACCAGATGCCCCGCAGCGAACTCGTAATCGCTCTGTTGCCTGGCCGTGCCATCATTCACCAGGTAATCAACCGTGGTCGTACCCGAAGTGTCGCCCGTGCGGGTTACAACTACTGTTGCCGGACTACTGAAAGCCTCCGACGCTGTGTAGCTGGATGCGCTGAATTGAACTGTCGCTCCTTGAGCGGGTGACGGGCTGGGCGAAGCGCTCGGACTAGGTGATGCTGTAGGGCTTGGCGAAGCGCTAGGTGAAGGACTTGCAGAAGGAGACGGTGAGGGCGATGGCGAGGGCGACGGCGCTGGCGCGCAAGAGGCGTTGCCTACAAGCGTGTAATTTCCATCGCCCGTTATGTCCTGAGCATTTCGCTGCCCCTTCTCCACGTTTGCGGACTGGCCCAAAAACGTCCTAGCGTTAATCTGTGAGAGGCTCTGACCGGCGTGAATGTTCTCAGCCTTGCTGTCGGAAAGTATGATCCTGATTGTTCCTGAAGCAGGGTCATAGCTTCCGCTATCTGCGTCGCCGAGTTTGACGGCCATGTTTGCGTTCGGGTTGGGATCGGTCGTAGGAACAACCAACGGTATGCCGAACTTCCCGTACTGGAAACTGACCTGCCCCGTGGAATCAGACTCCATAGCAACGTAGTAGCGATCAAAATTCTGATCCGGGTTCAGACGATTCCATATGATATACCACTGGCTATTGGGCGGCGCTCCCATCACCGATGACGGCGTCATCTTCAACGTGAACTCAAGCTTGCTAGACCCGTCTGAAAAGTATGGCTCTGCGACGAGCAGTTGCTTTATGTCCACGCGCGGATCGGGCGGCACATTCGGCGCGTCGTCCGACGGATCATCAACGACCAGCACGCCCGGCAGCGTACAAGGGTCTGTAGGCGGGCCAGCGCCAACAGGCGTGGGCGCGAACTCGCCGCACGACCCGCTCTCGCCCACTGCGTTCACAGCCGTCACCTTGTAGTAGTAGGTTACGTTCGCACCTGTGGCCGTAGTATCCGAATAAGAATTCACTACGCCGAGCGAGACCAGCAGCGTCTCTGCGCCCTGCTTCGTCCCGCGATAGATTTTGTATCCGGTTATGATTGAGCCGCCGTTGTCCGGCTCCTGCCACGCAAGATTGACCGCGCCGGTAGCGCTGCGCGCAACCTTTGTCACCTGCGGAGCTTTAGGAGCTGTAGGCTCCGCCGGATCGAATTCGTGAAAAAGACTCTTGCCGCCCGATTGACGTACTATGGTTGCGAGAGCGCTGTAAGAGTTGGGTGGCCCCGTAACGCAAGAGCCTATGCAGCCGTCCGCGTATGCGACTAGAACGCGCCCCTCCCTGTCTGTGGTCGCGTCAATGAAGTCCAGAAGGTTGCGGTCGTTCGGCGTTCGGTCACAGGGTACAGTGCCCTGGTCGCAGATAGAGCCGCGCTGAACTGGATCGTTCGGCGTAGCATCAATAGTAGTCCACGTTCCACCGCCATTGAATGTCTCTGCAATGTAGAGATGCCAGACTCCCTGAAAGCCCACGCCCGTATTGAAGTTGGTCTGCGACGCGTAATCGCCCGGCGTCTCTGTGCCTATGAAGGCAATAGCGGCCCGGTCGCCGTCGCCTGCGGTCACAGCCGTGTAAACTGCGTTCTGCAATCCTAACGCTGCGCCCACATCAGTATTATTCTTCCAGTGCTGACCATGATCTTCGGAAACCGCAGTGTGCGGGTGACCGTCTCCGTTCTGGTAACCCACGTAGATCATGTTGTTCGTGCCTATGCCGATTGAAGGGTCTTCAAGTCCTTTCGCTTTTGTCGCGCCCGGAATCATACGAACATTCCATGAAACGCCGTTGTCTTGCGATACGGCCACGCCCTGCCCGTTCGTCCCGCAATTAGCATTCGGAACATAGACGGTTCCGTCCGGCGAGACCTTCACGTGCCCGTGTATGCCTCCGCACGTGCCGGGAGTCCAGGTCGGAACGCCCGGCCCGAAAGTCAGGCCGCCATTGTCCGAGCGAGCGCAGAAGGCCGTGACGCTCTCTTGCGAGCAGTAGTAAACGGCGTGCGTAGATAAAGGATGAGGCGGAGGCGCAGGTGAAGCGTTCGCGTTGTAAGGCCCGGCGCCAATCGTCTGATGATCAACTCCCGAAGGGATTCCGCCGCCCTGACTAGGAGTCCAGGTGTTGCCATCATCATCCGAGAAAGATGTAAGACTGTCTTGCCCCGTCAACTGCGAGACGAACGTTCGCATGGCATCCGGGTTCGCGTGATTGTAGCCATGATCCGTGAAGAGTATTGGGTCAAGACCGTCCACAGAACTGGGCGCGCTCACATCCTCCCAGCGCGCTGTTGCTGGCGACGGGCAATCGTCGAACGTTACACGCAATGTTTGCAGGCCAGCTTCATACATCGCCGTCCCGCCGTTGCCGTTTCGCTCCGTCTTCCAGTCCACTCCGATTGAAGGCTCGCCCGCATCCGTTCCTAATCCGCCGGGCGCAGCGTAGTTAATGAACCTTGGAACGCCCGGAACGACAGGCGTGGGCTGAGGCGTTGGCGTGGGCGAAGGCGTAGCCACTTGATTCAAAGCTATTGTCGCGTGGAAAGGAACATCTGGCTGCACGTCGTAGGGCACAACGTAGATGGTATAAGCGCCTGAAGAGGCGGCGAACGAAGCGACCTCCGGGTTGCTCGAACCGCCGCCCTGTCCTGCCTTTGTGCCCGTCACGTCCGGCTTATAGACGTACAGGTCATAGTCCGTCACCATGTTCCCCTGCGTCGTTAGAGATTGGCTGTTAGTCCAGCCGACCGTAACCGTGAGGGCGTACTTATTGGTGTCTCCCGGCGGAATCACAACCGTCAGCGCGAATTGATCGCATGTGCCGGGCGCGCAGACAGGCGGCGTGTTGCCCAGAGGAGCCGACGGGTTCGATACAGGGAAAGGGCCGCCCGTATAATTAATTGGAGCGCTGCCGGGCGAGAGCGTGCCGCTTGAAGGCGTCCCCGCCTTTACATTCTCAGCCACAAGGCTGGACGAAGGCGTGACGCTCAGCGCGACGCCGACGAATAACATCATGCTTAATAAAATTGTTGCTACTATGACATGTCGTTTTTGAGAGCGATGGGGCATGTATTTCATAATTTTCCCTTTCTGTTCTTTAACTCAACAGAGAAAAGAGGGTTTGAGTCTTAATTTTCTATAGTCACTCTGGCAGGGGGTGGTTGAGGGAAACTTGAGAAATCACCGCGCACACGCTACGTAACCCGGAAACAAGTGAAACGCAACAGAAACGCAACAAGAAAGGCAAAAGGAAAAAGGTAAAAGTCAAAAGTGTGGACACGCCTTGCAGGCGTGAATTAAATATTAAAAATGGTTTCCTCCTTACTTTTGCCTTTTACCTTTTTCCTTTTGACTTCCCCTTTGCCTTTTATCTTTCAGCGCCGCACGTAGAGCAGCAGGTCAACACCGGGTCGTAGCGTGTAGGTTCCTGCGAGTTGGTAGTTAGCGCCTAAGGTTAACTGAAGCTCGGATTGTTGCGCGGTCGAGCCTATCACTATCTGCTGCGTGGGATCGCTGATGGTTCGTCCGTAGAAGCCAACCTGCTTGTAATCACGCAAGTACCAGGGAAGCGGCCAGTAGTCCGGCGAGACGATTGCTATCTGAGTGTCGCGCCCTGTCTGGGCTGCGCTTGCTATCTCGTTTATTGCACCAAGCAGATCGAAGACATCACGCTTCGTGTGAGCGTAAACGTAGGCGTAGTGGTCGTCGTCGTAATGAATGAAATTCAGATCAACCATCTGGTAAAAGCTGAAGCACAACATGCTGAGCGTGACTAAGATTAGAATAGTCCGCTCGCGATCTGTGCTGGCCCAATAGTAGATAGCGCCGACGCCGTAGCCGCCTATGACCGCGAGCGGCACTATGAAATTCAGACAGAGCCAGGGCGTCTTGTATGTGATGAGCGAATAGGCGGCGATTGTTCCCGTAGCCCAGAGTGCGGCGAAGATTGCGAAGCGATTCCGTGCGGTGAGGAAAGCTATGAGCGTCCCCGTTGCACCCGTTATCAGCAGCACAGCCTCTTCCGTCCGTAGCCATTGCAGATACTGAGACCACTCGTGCGCGTGCTCTGTCTTTCCAGTCTTGCTCCAGAACTTGAAAGCCTCTATGGCATCGTGTATGCCCTTCGGATAGTTTGAGAAGAACGACGAGTAGAAGAGAACGCTGACTATTAGAAAGAGCGCGGAGGCCGCAAGCGCGTAGAGCGCCAGTTGCGAAGGCGAGCCGAATTTTTCCAACTTCGCCGTCCAGCTTTCTTCACCTTGCTCGTAACCCGACCAGCGCGTATCGCGCACATTTGCCTTCCCGCTTTCGACCGTACCTCTCAACCGCGCGTAAACTGCGGTCGAGACTCCTGCGATTGCTAGCACGCCCGCGTTGATTATCGCAGTCTCTTTCGTCGCAAACAGAAGCGCCGTAGCGAGCGAAGCATTCATCAAATGAAGAGGGCTTGCGTCTTCCGTGTATCTGACGACAGAATAAATTATCCAGAGCGTGAAGAAGACGAAGAGCGATTCGTGTATGAAGTAGCGCGAGAGATAAACTGCGCCGGGCGAGACCGCTAGAAACGCAGCAGCCGCGAGCGCGCCCACAACGCCAAGCTGCCTGCGCAGCAGCAGAATCAACCATACGGTCGCCGTGCCGAACGCTGCCGTTACGAATCTGACGGCGAAACTCGTCAGGCCGAAGATGAATGTGGAAGAGAGAGCGAAGTAGTAGAGCGTAGGGCCGTGATAGTTCTGCGGGTCGTACTGGTAAAAGTTATCGCGGTAGAGCCGTGTGAGGAAAAATCCGTTGACGCCTTCGTCGTGATGAAACGGAACCAAGTCAAGGTGATAAAGGCGGAGTACGGCGGCGATGATTAAGATTACGGCGCTGCCTATGAGCCACAGCTTCTGCTCGGAAATTTCCGAAAAATTTGCGGCCTCTTCTGCCTCGTATCTTCCCTTCATGTTCGCGCGCGCCTGATTAGGCTGGCTGCCCTTCTTACCTCCGGCGCGCGACTTTGTAGAGGCTGTACTCACCTGCTTCTCCAACCTTCTCGAATTTTTCCAAGAACGCATCGTTGACAGGCATGTAGCTTCGCTCGTGTGGGCCAACGAGTATGTAATCAACGTGATTACGCGCGAGCGCATCCTCCGCTCCCGCGCTGCCTGCGTAGATGCTCTTAATATCCGCCTCGCGCGCAGAGGAGTCCAGCCCGTGCGCCCAGATGTAGCCAGTGTAGCCCAGCAAGGAGCGCCTTCCAGTCAAAAATACAGGAGGATTATAGGTCGGCGCGTGAAGCACCAGAGCGCGTTGCGGCGTCACCTCAAGAATCTTTTGCGCTATGCGAACGCCATTCGCGTCGTACTCTTGAAACTCCGTTGTCTCATAGACCACTCGCCAAACGTCTAGCGCTCCGGCGAGCGTGAGCGCTATGAAGAGAACGATAGAAATTGCGCGCGGGAAAGCTCCTTTGCGCCAGAGGTGCGCCAGTAGAAGCGATATGAGCGGAACGCTTGCGACGAACCAGTAGAAGAGCACCTTGATGTTGTCCCATATCCAAGGGGCCATCTTCATCATATTCGGCGCGATGAAGCAGAGCGTGAACGGCAGATAGAACAGAAGCATACGCTTCTGCACGAGGTACTTCCCTTCGCGCCAGAGCACCGCCACAAAGATGAGCGGGATGACAAGCCCTGTGTTCTTCAGCCAGAACAGAAGCACGTTCTCTTCGCCATGATCCCAGCCGAACTCCCAGCCCAGAAACATGCTAGCTTTGGCCGAACTCCCATGCGTTGCGAACCACATCTCCGGCACAGCTATGACTAGAGCGCTCGCAAAGAACAGTCCCCACACGCGCACCAGATTCATTCTAGCCCCGCGCTCTCTTTCAATCAGGAACAGCAGCACGGCTGTAAGCCCGCCCGTGCCCATGACCACTATAAAACTGTGCGCGTGAACGAGGGGGAGCACGCCTGCCATAAGGCCAGCAGCGAGCATACGGCGAGACGAAGGGGAAATGGGGAAATGGGGAAATGGGGAAAAGGAATTTAATGTAGTTGTCTCTGTGCGCTCCTCAATTTTGATCTTCTTCTTTTTCCCTTTTCCCCCCTTCCCCTTTTCCCCATTTCCCCTTTCTTCCTCTTTCATGTTCGCCAGCCACCATTGAGTAAATATTGTGACGGCCAAGGGCAGGCCAAAGAGTATGCTGCGCTGCGTGACCAGAAGCGTAGTGATGGAGTTGCCCCAACGCCAGCCACCTGCGCCCATAATCGTGTAATCGTGCTGCAAGTTTGTAAGAAGCGCGAAAGGCCCTGCATCGCTCTGCTTCATATCACTAAAGAGCAGGAGCCACCCAAGTCCTCCGCTCAGGAAGACGAGCGCGGGCGCTATCAATCCTGCAATCCTTTCGCGCGTTAATTTGAGCGTCCAGCGATTGAGCACGCCTGCGAATGCAATGGCGAGCACGAAGTTTTCCAGAAACATTGACTGGCGTAAACTGGCGCCCGCTTTCACGAAACATGCCGAAAGAAAATCGGCCATGAACGGATAAGCGAAACGCGCGCCCGCGTAGGTCGGGTCTTCCGGCGGAAAGTTTGCGCTCCGGGCGAAACCCTGTATGGCTTGAAGATGAAAAGGAAGGTCGCCCAGATTGTTCACATAGCCCGTGTAAATCCCACCATCGTGCTCTATCATCGCGCGGTCGAACGCAAGCCAGAGAATAACGGCGAGCAGCGCGTAGAAGATGAAGTAAGCGGGCGCCACTCCAACGAGCGCTGCGGAAAAATCTTCGCGCACTCTATCTTTGATCTTCGGTTTCATGAAGACGGCTAGAGGAGCAAGCAGCGCGAGCGAGGTGAGAATAAGCGTCGTCTGATTTAATCCCAGAAGCGATGCTAACAAGAATGCTACGAGCGCAAAGGCGGCAAACCCCGTGCACGCGCCTGTGCATAAACGTGCTGCGAGCGGCGCGCCCTCGTCATAGAGATAAGTGAGCAGCGTTCCGCCCGCGATTGCAACCAAAGCTAGAAGTAGGGCGAAGAACATGAAACTATTTTGGATTTTAGATTGCCGATTTTGGATTCATTATGAAAGCATTCGAGCTTTTAAGCAATTGAGCGGGCGCAGAAGTTGATAAGATCAATGTCTGCGCCCGCTCAATTCTAATCCAAAATCTAAAATCCTAAATCCAAAATGTCTAGACTGCGTCCGAAAGACTTGTGAACGCGAAGTCGCGCACCTTGAGCGCGGGCGCGAGTATGGGGAAGCCTTCACCTACGCGCTCTGATCCCGTTATGCGCACCACTGGCGACATGGCATCAATGTTATTGAGCATCTTGACGGGCGTCTCGTTGAAGCGGAAATTCTTTATAGCGCTCTTGATCTTCCCGCCTTCTATTAGGAACGTGCCATCGCGCGTGAGTCCAGTGAGCAGTACGGTCTGCGGGTCAACCAGCCTTATGTACCACAAGCGCGTGACCAGTACGCCGCGCTCCGTGCTCTTTATCATGTCGTCAATCGAGGCGTTGCCGCCGTCCATAATCAGGTTCGCAGGGCCAGGGTTAACTTCTACGTTCTGCTTCTTGGCCCAGTAGCGCGAATAGTTCAATTGCTTGATGACGCCGCTACGCACAAAGTCGTACTTGGTGTTCGGCAATCCGTCGCCGTCGAAGGGCTGTCCCGGCAATCTGGGGTCATAAGGGTCTGTGTAGAGGTTGACCTGCTCGCCGAAGAACTTTTCGCCCGCGCGGTTGCCGCCGCCGCGCTTCGACAGAAACGACCGGCCTTCGTCTGCCTGACGCGCGTCGAAGAAGTTGAACATGAAGCTTACCAGATCGCCGACGGCGTTCGGCTCAAGTATCACAGTGTAGTTGCCCGGCTCGATTGCGACAGGGTTCTGCGAGAGCACAGCCTTGTCAATCGCGCGTGCTCCGACGGCCTTCGCGTCAATAGAGCTTATGCGGTGCGACATGGCGCTGGCCCAACCGGAGCCTGTTCCGTCCGCAGTTCGCACGGTCGTCGTGTATGAAGCGAGCGATTGCCGACTGTAGCCGAACAGCCCTTTTGTATTCGCCATAGCCTGAAAGCCGCCTGAGTTGTCATAAATTCCTGCGGCTACCAGATTCTTGGGCTTCGCCCCGTCAATCGTCGCGCCTATTCCTGAAGTGCGCGTCTCCGCGCCCGCGTTGTAAGTCGCCTCGTCGTAGGCTGCGGGGTTGTCTTGAAAAGCCTGCTTGCCCAGAAATGGCATCTGTTCGGGATTGTCTGGACGAAGCCGTGCAATCTCTTCAGCAGCACGCACGACGCGCTCAAGTCCTGCATCGTCAAGAGTGTTTGTAGTGGCAACGCCACCCTTTTGTCCGAAGTGCGAGTTGATGACGAGCGTTATGTTCTCGCCGTCACCGCTTGTGCTGGCCGAGTTGACGCCGAAGCGATTGTAGGCCTGACGGTTGCCGAACAGTTGAGCCTGCATCTCATCCGCTTTCGAGAAGGAGAGCGTCTTCTGTAAAATTCTTTCAGCTTCTTGCGATGTGAGCAGAGCCATCTCAGATTCTCCTTCCTGTATTAATGATGTTGATATTGCGGAAGCGCGCAAAGGAGCAGCCATGCGAGACTGCGTTAATCTGACCGGGTTCGCCCTTGCCGTCGAAGTACGATCCGCCCAGGCGATAAAATTCTCTGGAACCTACGCCGTCGCACGCAGCCCAGAAATCCGGCGTGCGCGATTGATAAGCAACGTTGCGCAACAACCCTGTCTTCTTCCCGTTCTTAATCTCCCAGAAAACCTGTCCGCCGAACTGGAAGTTGTAGCGCTGCATGTCAATCGAAAACGATCCGTCGCCTTCTATGTAGACGCCATCTTTCACGTCGGCTATAAGATCGTCTGCGCTGATTCGCTCGCTGCCCGCCGCCGGTTGAAGACTAACATTAGGCATGCGCTGAAACGCAATATCGTGCCAGCTATCCGCATAGCAAGCGCCGTTTGAGCGGTTCAATCCTATGACCCATGCGTTGTCGCGTATGGTCTGGTAACCGACCAGAATTCCTTCGCGTATGATGTCCCACTCCGTAGTCTTCACGCCGTCATCATCCCAACCGCACGTGGCAAGGCCGCCCATCTGCGTCTTATCAGCTTTGATATTGATGAACTTTGAGCCGTATGGCTTGGCCTTGTTATTCAATCTTTCGCGCGTGGCGAAAGAAGTGCCCGCGTAATTCGCTTCATAACCGAGCACGCGATCAAGTTCCGTAGGATGACCAATGGATTCATGAATGGTGAGCCAAAGGTTTGTAGGATGAAGCACAAGGTCACGTCGTCCAGGCTCCACAGGCTTCGCCGTGTGCTTCTGAATCGCCTGCTCAGCCGCGCGAGGCGCTTCGCCCAGCAGGTCGTACTCTTCCACAACCTCGTAACCTTTGCCTGCGGGCGTGCCCAGACTCGTGCGCTGTTCAAAACGGCCTGTCTGCGGGTTAACACTAGTGACCGTGAAAGTAGGCCAGGAGCGAATCAACGTCTGCTCTATCTCTGATCCTTCGGTCGAGGCGAAATATTTTTCTTCTTTCGTGAAGAACATCAATGAGTTTACGAATATTGGCCCGGGCGCTCCCTTGACCTTCATTGCCTCCGCGTTCACTTTCAGAAGGTAGTCGGCCTTCTGCGAAAGCGAGACTGTGAAAGGGTCTTGCTTGACGGGCGTATCGTATCTGGCGCTCGGATAGCTCTCGACCGGGACAAGCTTGATGGGCGAGCGCTGAATTGTGCGCGTGGCTTTCGCCAGCGCCACCGCGCGCGCAGTCACGCGCTCGACCTCCGGCCTGTCCAGCGTGCTCGAAGCTGCAAAGCCCCACGCTCCGTTCACAAGAACGCGAACGCCGAACCCGTACGACTCCGTGTTCGTCACGTTCTGTACGCGATTCTCGCGCGTGAAGACGAAATTGTTTAGGTGGCGGCTGATGCGTATGTCCGCGTAAGAGGCCCCCTGTTGCTTGGCTACGTTCAAGGCGACACTTGCCAAATCTCTCATTTGTGAATCTCCGCGTTCAGAATTTTAACGGATTTCAGACGGAAAACTGGGTCTAACCGGATGCAAAACGATTATACGCGAAACACCCGAAATAGTTGCAAAGCCTAGAGAGGGGCTATGATAATAACATATTTGGCGCGGAGAGGAACTAATGTTCGAATGTAGCTTGCGCGCAAATGGCAAATGGGTTTATGAATATTGGCAGGGTAAAGTAAGTTTTGAGGTTTGTAAGGAGAGAAAAGATGAGAGTCGTATTCGTCCTCCTACTTATCTCCTCGCTGGCTGTAAGCGCGTCGTCGCAAAATTCGTCTTCAACTCAAAATCCGCCTTCGGCTCAGGATTGTCCAGACGTGGCCGTTCGGGGCTATGAGTGGGGCGTGACGCACAGGAGCATCAGCGCGGAAGACCCTACGTTCAACGCCGATTCGGTCGGCAGACGGCCTAACACACAGGAACATCCTATAAACACTGTGGGCGACCCGGTCAACACTATGGGAATTCCCGTCAACACGTCTCCGGTTCGTCCTCAAGGTACTATTCCTGTCCAAAGAAGTCCCATACCGCTCGGCAACCCTGAAATAGTCGAGACCGTAGAAGTCCAGCGCGAGACCTATGTGCTGGTCAAAAACTCCGGC
The DNA here is from genome assembly GCA_001920415.1 of Acidobacteria bacterium 13_1_20CM_3_53_8. Classification (GTDB taxonomy): domain Bacteria; phylum Acidobacteriota; class Blastocatellia; order Pyrinomonadales; family Pyrinomonadaceae; genus 3-1-20CM-3-53-8. Next base: position 50,116 of record MNJR01000126.1, read on the forward strand.
AACAAGATCATCAAGGCCATTGACTGGGATTACGTCTTCTTTTCCGACGAGGCTATGGAGCATGAGGTGAAGCGCCATAAATTTCGCACAAGAAAAAAGATCGCCCCCGGCGCGAGTAAATTCTTGAGCGAGTATGTAGAGAAGCGCGCGGCCTCGCGCTATCAGAGAGTCTTCATCAACCGCGTAGAGTTCGCAGACGGCTCTGTCTGGCTGAGGCAATAAGAGGCGTACAGCCCGCTCTTCAAATTTTCCACGCTCCTTGGCCGATGGAAATTCTCATTCTCACTAACAGAGAGATAGAAAAACTCCTGCCCATGTCGGAGTGCATAGGCGTCATGGAGGAGTGTCTGTTGGCCTTTGCGCGCGGGCGCATGCACCAACCTTTGCGAATGGTTGTGAGGCCGGAGACTGCCGCAGGGCTTATGGCTTTGATGCCCGCTTATAAATCTGGCGAAGCTTCGGCGTACGGGCTAAAGACCATCTGCGTCTTCCCCGAAAATCCAGCTAAAGGAAAGGACGCGCACCAAGGGAGCGTCGCGCTCTTTGACGGCGAGACGGGCGAGATGCGTGCGATGATGAACGCTTCGGCCATCACGGCTATACGCACCGCAGCCGTTTCGGGCGTAGCAACGCGACTGCTCGCGCGCGAAGATGCCAGTGAGCTTGCAATCATAGGCGCTGGCGTGCAGGCGCGCACGCATCTGGCCGCGATGGCCTGTGTTCGTTCCTTGAAACGAGCACGCGTCGCCAGTAGAACTTTCGAGCACGCGCAAGCTTTGGCCCAAGAAGTTCAGCCCGGCTACTCGTTTCCCATCACCGCCGTCGAAACAATCGAAGAAGCTCTACGCGGCGCTCAACTGATAGTGACAGCTACGAGCGCCCACGAACCCGTCTTGAAGAGAGAATGGGTTGCGCCCGGCGCGCACATTAACGCCATCGGCGCTTACTCGCCAGCCACGCGCGAGATTGATACGGCGACAATCGCTGCCTCGCTGCTCTTCGTTGACCGCCGCGAGTCCGCAATCAACGAAGCGGGCGATTATCTTCTTGCGTTGCAAGAGGGAGCAATCAGCCCCGAACACATTCGCGCAGAAATTGGCGAGGTGCTTCTTGGAGAAAAGCCTGGCAGAACTTCTCCCGATGAGATAACTCTGTTCAAGTCATTGGGGCTGGCCGTCGAAGACCTAGCGGCGGCGGAATACCTTTACCATCAGGCTAAGACGAAGGGCGCAGGAACGTGGGTCGAGTTCTGAAGGCAAAAGGTAAAAGGAAAGGCAAAAGGTAAAAGTAAAAAGGCAAAAGGGATAAGGCGAAAAGCTTTTCAATTAAAATTTAAAAATGGTTTCAGCCTTACCTTTGCCTTTTTACTTTTACCTTTTGCCTTTCCTTTTGCCTTCTCTTGTGCTGGACAGTGCGCCGCCCAAAGTGTAAAAAATTAGTTTCACTTTTTATGGCCGATTCCGACAGAGGGGTTTTCATAATGCTTCGAGCAGGTATAGTAGGTTTGCCGAACGTTGGCAAGTCCACACTTTTTAACGCGCTCACGTCGCAACAGGCGGCGCTTGCTGCCAACTATCCGTTCGCAACGATTGAGCCGAACGTTGGCGTAGTGCCCGTGCCGGACGAAAGACTGGAGCCGCTTGCTAAGCTGGTGAAGACGAGCGTGATTGTGCCCGCGACCGTAGAGTTTCTGGACATAGCCGGATTGGTTCGCGGCGCGTCGAAGGGCGAAGGACTCGGCAATCAGTTTTTAGCGAATATACGCGAGACGGACGCGATTGTTCAGGTCGTGCGGTGCTTCGAGAGCGAGGAGATTGTTCACGTTGAAGGCTCTGTTGATCCGCGCCGCGACATAGAGACGATTCAGATTGAGCTTGCGCTTGCTGACCTTGCTTCGGTCGAACGAAGAAGAGAGCGAGCGCAAAGAACGGCGAAGAGCGGCGACAAGGCAGCGCGCGCGGAGATAGTAGTTCTGGATAAGATTCAACCCGTGCTTGAAGAAGGAAAGCCTGCGCGTGCGGCTCTGTTGACGAATGAAGAGCGAGCTATTGTGCGCGGCTTTTTCCTGCTGACGATGAAGCCCACCATCTACGCTGCGAACGTTGACGAAGCGACGCTCGCGGAAGGCGCTGAAAATAGTCCGCACGTTCGCACGGTTCGTGAAATCGCTGAGAGCGAATCGGCAGAGTTCATAATCATCTGCGCGCAGTTGGAAGCGGAACTGGTAGAGCTTCCACCGGACGAGCGCGTGGATTACTTGGAAGCTCTGGGCGTGCGTGGGAGCGGCGTTGATAATTTAATCAAGAGCGCGTATCGCCTGCTCGGACTTATGTCGTTTCTTACCGCAGGCGAAAAAGAGGTTCGCGCGTGGGCTATCCCGCAAGGCACACGCGCGCCGCAGGCGGCAGGCGTCATTCACTCAGACATAGAGCGCGGCTTCATACGCGCCGAAGTCATCTCTTACGACCAATTGATGCGCGCAGGCTCATACGCCGCTGCGCGCGAGCAAGGGCTGTTGAGGCTGGAAGGCAAAGAGTACGTTATGCAGGAAGGCGACGTTGTTCACTTCCGCTTTAACGTCTGAAGTGTAATCTTTTATTTTCACAGCTTATCGAACTTCAACTAAAACGCCCACGATTTCAGCAATTTTTTTCGTATTGCTCTGTCCTCAACTATCAGCGATAATCTCAAGCTAGCAGCAAATTTGTGCGTGAATCTGTAATAGCCAATTCACGCACTCGTTTCCTATTACCATAGACTAGCGCCGGGCGATGTTCGTGTCAGGTCAAAAGAGCGCAATCAAAAGCTATTTTGAAAATAGGAAAGGTCGGAAAAGATGACCGTAGAAGAAAGAGTTTTGAGATTAGAGAACGCTTTCGCCACGCTCGCAGAGATGGTGACTAAGGAACAGACACGCACTGACGTACTCCTACAACTCGTCAGCGACCATGATGAGCGCATGGTAACTCAACAGGATTGGATAAATCAGTTGGGCCACGCGCAAGCCGAATCCGAAGCGAAGATTGCTGCGTTGGCTGATTCCCATATAAGGCTGGAAGAAGCGCATACGAGACTGGAGGAAGCTCATGCGAGGTTGGAAGAGGCTCAGGCCAGAACGGAGGCGGCCATTACTCGGCTGACCGAAAGACTTGACCGCCACTTCAATAACGGACAGGGCTGATTCTTTTGAAGAAAGAAAAGACCGAGCGCGCTTCAGTCTCTAAAAGACTGAAGCGCGCTCGGATGCATTTTGCTCTGGGGGAAAGTTGTTCGCTCTTTAGCGCAGCACGGCTCGGATGCCCACAAGAACGAGATAAACGACGGCCAGTACGACGGCAATCTTTATCAGAAGAATGGCGAGGCCTATGATTTTGAAGAGAACCGCCAGGGTGAATCCGGCTGCGGCCAGAACAAGCGGGATGCCAACGATCAATACGAACAGGCCTAGAAGGATAATGCCTACGATTCTCAATACGTCCTTTGCCTCTTTCATTTTCTCACCTCTTAATCTGAACTTTTGAACGCGCCTCGGTAGCCCTTTGTTTTTCGGCACCGGCGCGTTGTTGTCTCGATATACGAAAAGATACTGCGCCGCGTTCCGTAGAAGATTTTCAACTTCCAAGCCGCTTGCAGCGTCACGCTTGCCTCGGCGTTTGTGCTAAGCTTTTATAAGAAATTTCTCCCGATTCGAGCAAGGCATTACCAACTCTCTTTTCAAACAAAGGGCGTTGGAATGTTTCTGGAAGATTATCACAGATGGCGCGCCGAACGACAAAAACTCTTTTCGCCGAGGACGAGCCGGTTGAAGCCGTAAATGTGGCCGCGCCGCTCGCCGAACGCATGCGACCGCGCCTCTTGGAAGAGTTCGTAGGCCAGGAGCACTTGGTCGGCGAAGGTCGTATCCTGCGCCGGTTGATTGAAGGCGCAGGCGCTCTGCCGTCGCTTATCTTGTGGGGCGCGCCGGGCACTGGCAAGACCACGCTTGCGCGTCTGCTCGCGGAAAAGAGCGGCGCGCATTTCGTTCCGCTCTCGGCAGTATTCTCCGGCGTCAAGGATGTTCGCGCGGCTATATCGGAAGCGCGTGAAGCCAGAAAACATGGCGAGCGCACAGTGCTTTTCATTGACGAGATTCACCGATTCAACAAGGCACAGCAGGATGCGTTGCTGCCGGCAGTCGAAAGCGGCACGGTCACGCTCATTGGCGCGACCACCGAAAATCCTTCGTTCGAGGTCACGGGCGCGCTGCTTTCTCGCAGCCGCGTTCTAGTCTTAAATCCCCTCACGGAAGAATCAATCGAAGAGATTCTTCGGCGCGCGCTCGCAGACAGTGAGCGCGGACTTGCGCAGCTTCATCCAGATGTTTCGGACGAGATGATAAAGCGTCTGGCGCATTCAGCCGCAGGCGACGCGCGCGTAGGACTGGCGGCTCTTGAAGCTGCTGTTGAATCAACCGAACCGGACAAAGAAGGCGTTCGTCGCGTTACGCTTGAGACAATCGTAGAAGCATTGGGGCGCGCTCACTACGCTTACGATAAAGGAGGCGAGGAGCATTACAATCTAGCCTCCGCGCTCATCAAATCACTGCGCAATTCCGACGTGAACGCGGCGCTCTACTGGCTCGCGCGTCTGATTGAAGGCGGCGCTGATCCTGTTTTCATAGCCCGCCGCCTCTGCATACTCGCTTCTGAAGACATCGGTCTTGCAGACCCGCAGGCAATGGTGCAGGCTGCGGCTGCGGCAGAGATAACCCGGTTAATAGGATTGCCCGAAGCGCTCTATCCTCTCTCGCAAGCGACCATTTACTTGGCTCAAGCTCCGAAATCCAACGCAGTCAAGCGCGCATACATGGCCGCAGCAGAAGATGCTGCCGAGACCGCGCGCGAGCCTGTGCCGCTGCACCTGCGCAACGCCGTCACGCCGCTCATGAAGCGCGTGGGCTACGGCTCAGGCTATCGCTATGTGCACAGCGACTCGCGCGCGCGCGAAGAGATGGAGTGTCTGCCAGAGCGTTTGAGCGGCAGGATATATTATGATGAAGATGATGAGGAAGTAGATAGTAGTTAGTAGTTAGTAGTTTTTCTAACTGTTCAGTCTTGAGAGATAAAATGCAATCTTGAAAGCTGCTCAATCTTTTATGCTGGCTACTAACTACTAACTACTAACTACTATCTACTCCATTCACGAGGTGACTTAAAGAGTGGCTGAAAGAAAATCGGAAAAAGAGTTGGCGTTCCTGCACGAGCTTTATGTGGCGACCGATTGGGGCGAGAGGTTCGCCGCGTTGATTGACGAGCATGTGGAGTTGCCGAAAGAGGGGCGCGTGCTCTATGTAGAGTCCGGTACTGGCAGCCACGCGATGGCTATGCAGGAGCGGTTCGAGGATAAGGTGACGCTCGTTTGCGTGGATGAGAGCGAGGAGCGCCTTGAGCTTGCGCGCGTGAAGGCCATAGCGATGAATGCCGAGCCTGAGTTTCGCGCGGCGCAACCAGATAATTTGTGGCTCAGAGACGACCAATTTGATCTTGTCATTGGCAACGGCTCGCTCGTAGCTTATGACCGACTTGATAGGATGTTCTCCGAACTCGTTCGCGTCACCACGCCCGGCGGCACAGTCGCCTTCACGCTCCCGACCTCTTCCAGCTTCGGAGAATTTTTCTCAATCTACTGGGAGGCTTTGCGCAGCGCCGGGTTGGAAGAGCACGGCATTGACGTGGAAGAGTTGATTATGGAATTGCCGACTGTTTCGCAGGTCGAAGCGATGGCTGAGCAAGAAGGTTTAGAGAATGTCTCGTCTTGGACGAGCATTGAGGAGTTCGATTATGAATCTGGCGAAGAGTTTTTGAACTCGCCGTTGATTACAGATTTTCTGTTAAGAGAATGGCTAAGGGAATTGCCCGAAGCTGCGCAGGACAAAGTTTCGGCTGAAATTGCGCGCATCATTGACGAGGAGCGGCAGAATATGGATTTCGCTCTCTCGGTCAAAGCGACTCTGGTCGTAGGTCGTAAAGCGAACTAATACCAGATTGCAAAACAAAATAAGGAAGAGCGGGGGCAAGCCCGCCTTCCCAACCTATGAGGTTATGGGAGTTGAGCGCTTTAAATTCCAAAGCTCAAGATTATTAATCTCACTGGTATGGAAGGCGGGCTTGCCCCAGCTCTTCCTTCCTTATTTTATTGTGCAATTCGGTATAAGAAGAGAAAGGATAAAGAAGAGGGAAAAGGGGAATGACTAACTGTCTTCTCCTTTTTCCCTTTTACCCATTTCCCCTTTTCCCCTCTTCTTTATAGAGACTCTTTAGCGGGGATTATCTGTAGGCCTGTCGGACACAACTCTTTCGCCTTCCAGCCTGTTTGTTTCAGCGGCGCGCACGCGTGTGGCGCGTCGTCTGGCTTCCTCGAACAACTGCTCGTCGTCAACATCCGCTAGCTGTGATTTTTGTCCTGAAACCTCTGTGCCACGACCCTTCTCCAGACGCGCTTCTTCATCAGCTTCCGAGATTCCTTCACGAAAGGCTCGCTTGCTCTGGCCCAAGGCTTTCGCAAGCTGTGGCAATTTGCTGCCGCCGAAAAGAAGAACGATCACGGCAAGAACGAAGATCCAAAGCATAGGGCTTTCGATCATCAATATTATCCAACTGTTCATAACTAAAGCTCCTATAGGACGACCAATTCGGTCGTATAAATTATACGCTCGCCTTCACTCTCCGCTGTTCGATTCATAAAAAAGATACTTGCGCCAGGTTTCGTCCGCTCTTCCAAGATAGCGCATGATCTGTCTGTTAACATGAAGCGAAAACCCACGAGGCCGTCTGAGCAGGTGCATGCCTGCTTCTTCAGGCGTGCGGCTGCCTTTCAGATGGTTGCAGCGCTTGCAGCAGGCTACCAGATTGTCCCATGTAGAATCTCCCCCGCGCGAGCGCGGCAGCACATGGTCAAGCGTCAATTCGGCGGGGGAAAACTGTTTGCCGCAATACTGGCACGTCGAATGGTCGCGCAGCAGAATGTTCTTGCGCGAGAGCGAGCGCCGCTCAAACGGAATGTGTATATATTCAATCAGTCGTATGACGGAAGGGGCATGGATAGAGAGCTTCGCCGAATGAAGCATGTGCCCGTTGTGCTCTTCGACGCGCGCGACTCCTTTGAAAATCATCACCACCGCGCGCCGCTCTGTGCACACGTTAATGGGTTCAAAAGATGCGTTCAGGACTAGAACTCGTCCGTTCATACTGCCTTCCGATATTACGCGAGTGCGCGCAAGGGTGTCAAAATTTCCCCCGCGCCGCCTACAGTTAGATGCACACTGAATGGCGCATGACAGCCCGAAACCCCAGTAAAAATGGCTTTTACGCGCCGCGAAAGCGGTCAGTGGCGTCAACCAAAGCGTCAACGATGCCAGGCTCGCTTATCGAATGCCCTGCGTCCGGTATGACTTTCAGTTCCGCTTCAGGCCATGCGCGATGCAACTCCCAAGCGCTTCTGATAGGGCACACAACGTCGTATCGCCCTTGCGCTATGACCCCAGGAATGTGCCGAATCTTCCCTACGTTTTCAATCAGAAAGTTTTCGGTCGGGAAGAAAGAGTTGTGCATGAAGTAATGGCACTCTATACGAGCGAAAGCGACTGCGAATTCAGGATCGCCAAAATGGTCAATCGCGTTCGGGTCTGGATGAAGCTTAGAAGTGCTCCCTTCCCAGATGCTCCACGCGCGCGCGGCTTCCAGACGAACATGCTCATCATCGCTCGTCAAACGTCTGTAATAGGCCGAGACCAAATCACTGCGCTCTTCCACTGGGATGATTTTCAGATACTCTTCCCACACGTCCGGGAAAATCCAGCTAGCGCCGTCCTGATAGAACCACTGAATCTCTTTCGGTCGGCAAAGGAAGATTCCGCGCAAGACTAATTGACGAACTCTGTCGGGATGAGTTTGCGCGTAAGCGAGCGCGAGCGTGCTGCCCCACGAGCCGCCGAACACTTGCCAGCTTTCAATTCCAAGATGCTCGCGTAAAGTTTCTATGTCCTCGACAAGATGCCACGTAGTATTCTCTTCCAACTCTGCATGCGGCGTTGACTTGCCTGAGCCGCGCTGGTCGAAGAGCACAATGCGGTAAGCCTTCGGATCATGGTAACGGCGATAATCCGGCACGACGCCGCCACCCGGCCCACCGTGCAGGAAAACAACGGGCTTGCCCTCTGGGTTTCCGCACTGTTCGTAATGAAGATTATGAATGGGCGAGACCTGAAGGCGTCCCTCACCGTAAGGCTCAATCGCGTCGTAGAGTCCTTTCATGCCCAACATCATACAGATGTCAGTAAAAAAAGTCAGGGGTCGGATTAATTGCGGAATGCGGATTTCGGATTGCGGATTGAAAAGCTTGATTCTTAAATCCGCAATCCGAAATCCCAAATCCGCAATCAAACAGACTCCAGACTTTTTCAGATTGGTCGTGCAACCGTTAGCACGAAGACATCTTGCGCCCCTGCGGAGAGGAGCGCGTCGGCGCAGGCCGAAACGGTTGCGCCTGTGGTGAGGACATCGTCAATTAGAAGTATTCGCTTGTTAGCTATAAGGCGCGGTCGCTCTACTCTGAATGCGTTCATGACGGACTCGCGACGCGACTGCGCATCCATGCCAGCGCGATGTCTTTCCGTGCGCGTCTGGCGCACCAGGCTGTGTTCATCGAAAGGAAGTTTAGAAACGGAAGCTAGAGCTTTGCCAATCGCTGCTGCCTGATTGAATCCGCGATTCCTGAATCTTTCAGCATGAAGCGGAACGGGAACGATTAGCGTCGCGTCACGAAGCGGAGCGCGCTTTTGCGCTTCCGATAAAAGAAGCGAGAGATGTTTTGAGACATGCGGCGAGCGTTTCAACTCCAGCACGGATGCTCTGAGCGCACCCTCATACACTCCGCACGCGCGAGCAACAGTGAAAGCTTCAGCGTCGCATCGGCGACAGCGAACCTCTTCCCTGTGCTCTTCGCCAATAATTCCCGTTGAGATTGCGCCGCACTTCCAACAAATAGTTTCAGTGCCATCGAACACGCGCGTCCCTTTCCAGCACGACTCGCATGCTACGCCATTGGCTCGCGCATCCACGCTGCCGCCGCAAACGGCGCAAAGCTGTGGGTAAACGAGAGCGAGCGCGGCGTCGTAAAGCGAGTTTGCGATTTGTGCTGTTCCAAGTGTAAAGCGCATCTGTGTCCTGCGACGCGCGCGCGTCCTCGCAAAAATGAAAAGAGCCTCTAGCTATAGCGCAGGATTCCGCTCTATAGCTAGAGGCCGCAGATTATTACATGCCGCGACTAAATTTTTCTACTCTTCATCTTCTGTCAGAAGCCCGCGCTCCTGTAAGTCCTGGCATCTGAGGCAATGGCGTGCCCAGGGCACAGCCTCAAGCCTCTTCTCCTGCACAGGCTCGCCGCAGTGTACGCATTCGCCATACTCGCCCTCTTCTATCCTATCAAGAGCCTCGTCAATCAACTCCAACAGCTTGCGATCATTCGCAGACATTGAGACCAGCAACTCTTTCGTGTAGGCGTTCGCGGCCATATCCGCAGGGTCTTGCGTGGCCTCTGAGTCGCGCTCGCGGCTGTACATCTCCGCCGCTTCGACCTGCCCAACAAGCCCCTCGCGCCGCGCGAGCAATCTATCTCTGTACGATTTAACTTTTCTCTTGTCCATCTTTTCCGCTTCAATCCCTCCGGGTCTTGAAGGGATGAGGGATGAAATAGGTTGAATGAATTGCACGTTGACGCAATCACTCCTTCTTATTCATCCCTCATCCCTCATCCTTCATCCCTCTTTTCATCCCTCATCCCTCATCCCTTACTTCTGGTACGGCAGACCGTGAATGATCGTGTACGCTCTGTAAAGCTGCTCGGCTAAAAGTACGCGAGCCATCTCGTGCGTCAGCGTCAGGCGCGAGAGCGACCAGCGCGCGTCTGCGCGTCTTATCACTCGCCGCCAGTTCCTGCGAACTCCACTCGCGCCCTTCTACATCTAGCAGAATGGCGAAAGTGTCAGCATGCAGCCCGCTTAAGATGCGCCGACTCTCCTCTTCGATGCCTTCGCGCTCGTCACCGGATTTTGCCGCCGCAACTTCGCTTACATCACACCGCGCGAAGCGCGACAACCTTTTCAAATATTCTGCTGCGAGCGACCGCAGCCGCTCGTCCTTCGTCTTCCCCACCCAGATCAAGCGCAAACGCATGGGCGACTGAAAAGGGGAAATGGGTAAAAGGGGAAAAGGTTAAAAGGAAGAAACTTCATGCGAATTCATCTCTTCCTCTTCCCCTTTTACCCATTTCCCCTTTTTCCCTCTTCCCCCGTTCCGTATCGTGCTATCTTCTCGTAAAGATTCTTTCGACTAATGCCTAGAATGCGCGCGGCTTCGGATTTATTGCCCCTAGCGACTGCGAGCGTCTCGCTTATGTAATCCGCCTCTACTTCCGCAAGGGTGCGACGACGCGCCCCGTGCGACTTCGTCAACACAGCCGCTCGTATAGCTTCCGGCAAATCTTCCGACTCGACACGCGCGCCTGCGGCTATTACGACCGCACGCTCGATTGTGTTCGCAAGCTCGCGCACGTTTCCTGGAAAATCGTAGTTCTTCAAAACGGCCAACGCCTCTTGGCTTAACCCATTCACGCGCCGGCCATGTTTGGCCGCGTAGGTTTTCAAAAGATCACGCGCGAGTCCCGGCAAATCTTCGCGCCGCTCGCGCAACGGCGGCACGTGAATATGCACTACGTTGAGGCGATAGTAAAGGTCTTCGCGGAAAGATTTTCGGGAGACCGCCGCTTCCAAATCAACGTTCGTGAGCGCTATCAGGCGAGCGTCAATTGAGATGGTGCGCCGCCCGCCCAAACGCTCGAACTCGCGCAGCTCAATCACGCGCAGCAACTTCGCCTGAGCATCGCGCGCGAGATGCGCTATCTCGTCCAGAACTAGCGTCCCCTTGTGCGCGGCCTCAATTCTTCCGGGTCGCGCATCGCTCGCGCCCGTGAACGCGCCGCGCTCGTGGCCGAACAGTTCGGCTTCCAACAATTCGCTAGGCAGCGTCGCGCAATCAATCTTGATGAAAGGCTGCGTCGCCCGACGCGATTGCGAGTGAATGTGCAGAGCGAGCGCATCTTTGCCCGCGCCGGATTCGCCTGTGACGAGTATGTTGGCATCCGAAGCTGCGGCGCGCTCTGCCATACGCAGAACTTCGCGCATTATGCTGGACTGCGCAACTATCTCAATCACGATTGCCGTCTTCTCAAAGAGCTTTCCGATTCATCTGCCAAATCAGTGGGGAGCGGCACGCGCGCGGCATCGCGCCACAACCTTTCAAGATCGTAGAAGCGTCGCGCCTTCTCCTCAAAAACGTGCACGACGAAATCGCCGTAATCAACCAGAATCCACTCCGCAGTCTTATAACCTTCCACGCGCGCGGCTCGCGTGCCCTCTTTCTTTAACTGCTCGACCACTTCATCGGCTATGGCCTGCACCTGCCGCTGGTTAGTGCCACTCGTTATCATGAAATAGTCCGTGAAGGTGGCAACCTCGCGCAGATCAAGCACGACTATATCTAGCGCCTTCTTGTCGCTCGAAGCACGCAAAGCCGTGCAGATTCGCGCATCGAGCGCTTCCGCGCATTCGTCCGCCGCCGCTTGAGCCGCGTGCTTCTTAGCCTGTGCGCCTCTGGCCTGCTCTGGATGTAGAACCTTTTCTTTAATCGAAGAATTCTCTTTCATGCTTCTCTGTAGAGTCTGTATTTCTCTATGTAATCCGCCACGCTCGGCGGAACTAATTTAGCAAGTTCGCGCGCTCGGCCACGCCGCGCTAACTGGCGCACCTGCGTGCTTGAAACGTCTTTCACCACAGCGTCGGTCACGAAAATTTTCTCGCCCGCGCTTTTTTCAACTTCATTCAAAATCCGCTCGCTGCTAGCTCCGCGAAGATCAATCACCCTGCTTTGAAACTCCTCGCCAACGTGCGCCGCATCAAGTTCGTAGCCGGGTCTGGTGACGACTATGTGATCCGACATTTCAAGCACGCGCCGCCACTCGCGCCACGTCTGAATCTCTCGCCAGGAGTCCGCGCCCATCACTAAGAATAGCCGCGCGCTCTCCTTCATCTCACTCTGCAAGCGCGAAAGCGTCTCGACCGTGTAAGGTTTTTCCGGCGCGTCCAACTCTACGCTCGAAACACGAAGCCTCTCATCGTGCTCTGTTGCGAGCGCAAGCATGGCGTAACGATGCCACGCGGAAGTCACATCACGCGATCTTTTGTGCGGCGCAAGCGTTGCCGGGATGAAAAGAACTTCGTCGAGCGCGAAAAGCTCCAGCAGTTTTTCCGCCACGCTCAAGTGGCCCAGGTGAACAGGGTCGAACGTCCCGCCGTAGAGAGCAATGCGCCTCTTCATAAAACTGGACGCGGAGACGCGGGGACGCGGCGACGCGGCGAAAAGAACAGATATTTTTTGATAAAGCTCTGCATAAGATTCGCTGCCGTTTCTCCTGAAACCTCACACGCTCGTTTCCTTCGCCGCGTCTCCGCGTCCCCGCGTCTCCGCGTCATCAACTTCCCGCGTCTCTCTTACCTATCTCGTCCAGCATTCGCGCCACAGCACTTACAAGCTCGCGCACGCCCTCGCCGGTCGCAGAAGATATTGCGTAGAAAGGCCTGCCGTCTGTACGAGAACGCTCTTTCAATCTCTCAAGCCGTTCGGGTTCATCTAGCGCGTCCAGCTTAGTTGCTACTACTATCTGCGGCCTACGAGCAAGTTTTTCATCATAAGCAGCCAGCTCACGGTTGATAGTTTCGTAATCCTCTATCACATCGCGCTCCCTTGCGCTTGAGACATCAACCAGATGAAGCAGAAGCTTCGTGCGCTCAATGTGGCGAAGGAAGCGGTCACCCAAGCCTGCGCCTTTGTGCGCGCCCTCTATCAAACCCGGAATGTCCGCGACGACGAACGTTCTGAACTCGCCCATATCAACAACGCCCAGGTGCGGCTCAAGCGTCGTGAAAGGGTAATCGGCTATCTTCGGCTTCGCCGCGGAGATAGTCGAGATCAGCGTTGATTTGCCCGCGTTCGGGAATCCCACGAGTCCAACATCTGCGAGCAGCTTCAATTCAAGTTGAAGCATGTGCTCTTCGCCCTCACCGCCCTGCTGGTGATAACGCGGCGCGCGATTCGTAGAAGTTGCGAAGTGCGAATTGCCGAAGCCGCCTCGCCCTCCTTTAGCCGCGAGCCACTTTTCTCCATCCTGTGTGAAATCGTGAAGAAGCTCTCCCGTCTCAGCATCAAAGACCTGCGTGCCCACAGGCACTCCGACAATCTCTTCGCGGCCATCGCGCCCGTGCCGGTTCGACCCTTCGCCGTGCCGCCCGCGCTCAGCCAGATGCTCAGGGTTGTAGCGAAGATGCAGCAGCGTGTTCAATGATTCGTCCGCAACCAACCAAACGTCGCCGCCACGGCCTCCATCGCCGCCCGAAGGCCCACCGCGCGGCACAAACTTTTCGCGTCGGAACGCAGTCACCCCGTTCCCGCCGCCGCCGCCCTTCACACGAATCTTGACACGATCAATGAACAATTTTGGATTTTAGATTTTGGATTTCGGATTGGCGCTAAGTCGTTAAGATCGGATTTCAAGTGAAGCATCGTTCAAGCCCGTAATCCAAAATCTAAAATCCAAAATCCAAAATGAAAATGCGCCGCTCAGTTCGCTTCGTGTTAGAGCACACGGGCGCGGGCGGTCGCATTCAAAGCGGGTTTTTCGGGAAAACCCTCTACGCAGCACCCGCAGCCGCTGGCTCAGGTGCTGCCGCCGCGGCCTCCGGGTACACGCTTATAAACTTGCCCTGTCGCCCCTTGTCCTCAAACTTAACGACGCCGTTAACGAGAGCGAAAAGCGTGTCGTCTTTTCCTCGACCAACGTTCTTGCCCGGTTTCCATTTAGTTCCGCGCTGGCGCGCCAGTATGTTGCCGCCTAGCACGCGCTCGCCGCCAAACTTCTTCAATCCCAATCTCTGCGAGTTTGAGTCGCGCCCGTTACGCGAAGAGCCTACGCCTTTTTTGTGTGCCATTGTCTTAACTCCAAAACAAAGTCGTGAGTCTGGAGTCTGGAGTCTGGAGTCAAAAGCTTTTCTTCTTCTGACTCCAGACTCCAGACTCACGACTAACCGATAGAATCAATCTTCAACGTCGTGTAGTTCTGGCGATGTCCGCGCGTTCGCTTGTACTGCTTGCGCCGCTTCTTTTTGAAGACGATTAGCTTCTCGCCGCGACCGTGATCCACGACCGTAGCGGTTACGCGCGCGCCCTCGACCGCAGGCGAACCGATTTTCGTTCCATCTTCACCGCCGTTAGCCACAAGCACTTCAAGCTCTACGGTTTCGCCAGCCTGCTTCTCAATAAGAGGCACACGAATGCTCTGGCCTTCCTCGACGCGGAACTGTTTACCGCCCGTTCTTATAATTACGAATGACATCTTATTACCCCCGTCAGTGAGCAAAACCGACCACTGAAAAGTCTTTGATTATAAACGCATTAGCCGGAATGCGTCAACGCGCCGACGAGATAGAGCGCACGTTCTCTCGCTCCGGTTTCTTCGCTAAAAAATGCTCCATGAATTTCGTAGAAAACTCACCCGCGCGAAAGTTTGCGTCATCCATGATTTTCAAGTGAAGCGGTATAGTCGTCTTGATTCCTTCGACCACCATTGCTTCCAGAGCGCGCCGCATACGAGCAATAGCAAGCTCGCGCGTGCGCGCGTGAACGATCACTTTCGCTATCATAGAATCATAGAAAGGCGGCACGGTGTAGCCCTCGTAAGCCGCAGTATCAACGCGCACGCCTGGACCGCCCGGAAGATTGAAAGCCGTGATTTTGCCGGGCGAAGGAACAAACCGTTCAGGGTCTTCAGCGTTGATGCGACACTCAATCGCATGCCCCACTATGAGAACGTCTTCCTGCGCGTAACCTAATTCGTCGCCCTCTGCGATTCTAATCTGGTTGCGCACAATGTCTGCGAGCGTGACCATCTCTGTAACGGGATGTTCGACCTGTATGCGCGTGTTCATCTCCATGAAGTAAAAACGCTTGTCTTCGTCCAGCAAGAATTCGAACGTGCCCGCGTTCGCATAACCGATTCGTTTGCAAGCCGTGACGGCGGCCTCGCCCATACGCTCACGCAAGTCCGGCGTCAAAACGGGCGACGGCGCTTCTTCCAAAAGTTTTTGATGACGTCGCTGAATCGTGCACTCGCGCTCGCCCAAATGGACGCAGTTGCCGTGCTCGTCTGCCATCACCTGAATCTCTATGTGACGCGGGCGCTCTATGTATCGCTCTATGTAGATGTCGCCGTTTTTGAAAGCGGCTTCGGCTTCATTAGAAGCGGTCTCAAGCGCATGGCCTAGTTCGCTTTCAGCGCGCACGATGCGCATGCCGCGCCCACCGCCGCCAGCAGCGGCCTTCACAATCACAGGATAGCCAATATCGCGCGCAAGCCGCCTGGCCTCGTCTTCGGATTCAAGCGATTCGGGGCTGCCGGGCAAGATAGGCACGCCAGCCTCTTTCATAGCTCGACGCGCTTCGACCTTGTCGCCCATCAAGCGAATCACGTCCGAGCGCGGGCCAATGAACTTGATATTGCACGCCTCGCAGATTTCTGCGAAGTAAGATGATTCAGCAAGAAAGCCGTAGCCGGGATGAATCGCGTCAACGTTCGCAATCTCTGCGGCGCTGATGACTGCCGGGATGTTCAGATAACTTTGAGCAGAAGGCGCAGGGCCTATGCAGATGGCTTCGTCTGCGAAGCGCACATGAAGAGAATCGCGGTCGGCTTCGGAGTGAACGGCGACCGTTCGTATTCCCATCTCCTTGCACGTCCATATAATACGGCAGGCAATCTCGCCCCTGTTCGCAATCAGAATCTTGCGAAACCGCCGCGTGCCCTGCATCGCCGACGAACTTTTAGGAACGAGCTTGTACGTCTTCTGCATCCCGAAAAACAGTTTTCAGTTTTAAGTTTTCAGTTTTAAGTTTTCAGTTGGTCGGTAATCAGCTTGAGCCGAAAGCTTTTTCTGAAAACTGAAAACTGAAAACTATGTTTTAATCCCGAAGAGCGGCTGGCCGTATTCGACTGGCTGACCGTTCTCAACATAAATCTTTGTGACCTCGCCGCGCACATCCGATTGAATCTCGTTCATAAGCTTCATGGCTTCGATGATGCAGACGATAGTGTCTGTTTCTACGTGGCTGCCGATGCGAACGAAAGGCTCTGTGGTTGGCGACGGCGCGCGATAGAAAGTTCCGACAATGGGCGAGGGTATGATATGCAAATCCTCTTCGGCCTGAGCTACTGTCTGCTGCTCGGCTGGCTGCGACGCGCCGCCCGTCGCCTGCTGTTGCGTCGTAGGTGTCGGGATAAAGTTGCCGGGCGCGATTATGTCTGGCGTGCGGTTGCTGCTCAGTCGAATGTGAAAGTCGCCGCGCTGCAATTCAAATTCCGTCAGGCCGTTCTCTTTAATCAACTGAACAAGCTCGCGCACCTCGTTCATGTTGATGGAAGCATCCGGGCGAGGCTGAGCGGACGGTTGCTGTTGTTGAGGGCGATGATGACGGCGGCGGCCACGATCTCGCCTGCTCGATTCAGACGATTGTGCGCCCGAAGTCTCCTTCTCGGCGCTCGCCGCTTGCGGCGTCTCTTGTTCGCTCATCCTTTCGACCTCCGAACGTGGTGCTGACATGACATTCGCGCCCCCACTTTCCACGCGCATAAAGTTAAAAGCCCCAAGCCACCGTGAGCGCACGCGCCGAAGGTCATTTGGGGCTGGTTAGAACAGTTTTCAGTTTTTAGTTTTCAGTTTTCAGAAAGAAGCGCGCAGGCTTTTAACTGAAAACTGAAAACTAAAAACTGAAAACTGCTCTTTGCTTATTCCGTCTCTTTCTCTTCGGCTGTTGACTCGGTCTTGCGCGAGCGGGATGCGCCCTTTGACTTGGCCTCGCCTGATTCTACTTTCTCTTCGCCCTTGCCACGTGCTTTCGTGGTCTCTTCCTTCTCGGAAGTACGGTCGGCCTTGCGCCCGCCGCGTCGTCCGCCCTCGGCGGCTTTCGATTCACTAGCCTTCGCAGTCTTCTTGCCCGAAGACTTCGCGCGCTTCTTCTGCGACTCAACGCTCGCGCGTTCGCGCGGGTTGTCAACCAACTCTATTATCGCAAGCTCCGCGTTATCGCCGACGCGGTGACCCAACTTGATGATGCGCGTGTAACCGCCCGGACGATCCTTGTAACGCTCGCCAAGTTCGTCGAAGAGTCGTTTCAGCGCAGCGACGCCAGCCGTGCGCGGCGCGCGCCCCTGCGTGCTTCGCGTTCCAGTTGAAACAGCCTGCTGACGATTGCCTGCATGAAAGAAGCTCGCAGCCTGACGGCGAAGATGCACGGATTGAGCCGCAGTGTCATCGCCTTCAAGGTTCTGCGCGCGGCGCGCGCACGTGATGACGCGCTCCACGAACGGCCTAAGCTCCTTAGCCTTCGGCAGCGTCGTGATGATGCGTTCCTCGCGCGAGTTGATCAAGGATGTCGCCAGATTGCGCAGCAGAGAGATGCGATGCTCCGTCGTGCGCCCAAGTTTACGATGTGCCTTTAAGTGCCTCATGATTTTGGATTTTAGATTTTGGATTTTGGATTTTGGATTGAAGGCGGCAACTCAATTGTTGAGATTTTGAACTATGTATTGAGCGATGACTCAAGCTTTAATCCAAAATCTAAAATCCAAAATCCAAAATGGTCTTATTCTTCTTCCTCGTCCACGTAATCGCTGAAGTCTTCGTCGCGTCCGCCTGTGCCGGGGATGGGGTTGCCCTGTTCATCGAACTCCATGCCGAAGTCCAGACCCATGCCGTTCAGGATTTCTTTGATCTCGTTCAAGCTTTTCTTCCCAAAATTCTTCGTGGCAAGCATCTCGCGCTCGCTTCTTTGAACGAGGTCGCGTATGGACTTGATGTTCGCGTTCTTCAAACAATTGTATGAGCGAACCGAAAGCTCAAGCTCGTCAACCGAGCGGTCTAGCACATCATTGCGCGGCAATGGCGGTCGCTCTATGTTCGAATATTGGAACTCGTCCGTGTCCTCCTCGAAATTGATGAAGATGGACATGTGATCCTTGATGAGCTTCGCCGCTAAGCCGATTGCATCGTCCGGGCGAACGGAGCCATCCGTCCAGACATCAATCGTGAGCTTGTCGAACTCTGTGTTCTGTCCAAGGCGCGCGGCCTCTACAGTGTAGTTGACCTTCTTGACGGGCGTGTGGACGGAATCAATCGGGATGTAGCCGAGACTTAGGTCTTCGTCAAAGTTACGGTCGGCTGAAACGTAACCGCGCCCGCGCTTCAGACGCATCTCGATTCTCAAGTTGCCGCTATCGCTAACGGTAGCAATGTGCACGTTCGGGTCAAGCACTTCAACGTCCGCGTCGTGCTCTATGTCTGCGGAGGTGACTTCGCCGCCTGCGTCCTTGTTGATGTAGAGCGTCTTCGCTTCACCGCCGTGCAGCTTGAACGGAACCTGCTTCAAATTCAAGATAACGTCGGTCGCGTCTTCGACCACGCCCTCTATAGAAGAGAACTCGTGCTCTACGCCCTCTATCTTGACCGCAGTTATCGCAGCGCCCTCTATGGAAGAGAGCAGCGCGCGACGAAGAGAGTTGCCTATGGTTGTGCCGAAGCCTCGCTCGAACGGTTGAGCCGAAAAGCGACCGTAGCGCTCCGTCAACGTCTCGTTGTCAGCCGCCAAGCGGCGCGGCATCTGAAAACCTGTCCAGAGATTGTTTTGGTCTATAGCCATAATTTTTTTTAGAGTCTGGAGTCAGACTGATTTTGGATTTTAGATTGCCGATTTTGGATTAATTGGTTGAGAGACTCTCAAGCGTGAGTTTTAACTTCTCACCATTGATTCATTACTCAAATCCAAAATCCAAAATCTAAAATCCAAAATCAGCCCGACTTGCTGGTTACTTGCTGTAAAGCTCTACGATCAACTGCTCGTTAATCGAGCGGTCAATGTCCTCACGCTTCGGCAGCGCAGCAATGCGCGCGCTCATCTCAACGCCGTCCGCAGGAGCTATCCACGAGGGACGCCCGCGTCCCGCAGCGGTCTGCCACGCGCCCTCTACATGCGGGTTCTTGCGGCTGGCGTCCTTCACAGACACAACATCGCCCTCCTTCACCTGGAAGGAAGGGATGTCAACTTTGCGACTGTTAACTTCTATGTGTCCGTGATTGACTAGCTGGCGTGCCTGACGGCGCGACGTAGCGAAGCCCGCACGATAGACTGCGTTATCGAGACGGCGTTCGAGCAGGAAAAGCAGATTCTCGCCCGTGATGCCCTTCATGCGCGAAGCCTTCTCGAAGTAGTTGCGGAACTGCCCTTCGAGTATGAAGTAAATACGTTTGACCTTCTGCTTCTCGCGCAACTGCTGGCCGTAGCCAACGAGCGCTTTGCCGCGACGCATAGAGTTGCCGTGCTGTCCCGGCGGCTGCGTGCCCCGTTTTTCAATCGGGCAAGAGGGCTTGAAGCATCGGTCGCCCTTGAGGAAAAGTTTTGCACCTTCGCGGCGGCACAATCTGCACACCGCATCTCTATACCTAGCCAATTTCTTTTCTGCCTCCAGTCTAAAAATCAGACGGAAAAGTTTACAGGTCGCACCTTTATTAAAAGCGCTAACCCTTCGTCCTTTAGGTCAATTCAATTTTAGATTTGCGATTTTGGATTAGCGAACGGATTGAGTTTAACTTACAAGCTCTCTTTCAATCCAAAATCCAAAATCTAAAATCGTTACACTCGTCGGCGCTTCGGCGGGCGGCAGCCGTTGTGCGGGATTGGCGTCGTGTCGCGTATGACTGTGACGCGGATTCCGGCGCTGTTGATGGCGCGTATGGCGCTCTCGCGCCCACCGCCCGGCCCCTTGACGCGGACTTCGCACTGCTGCATGCCTACCTCTTTCGCCTTATTCGCGGCTTCGTAAGCGGCCTGCTGCGCCGCGAAGGGTGTGCCCTTGCGCGAACCGCGAAAGCCACGCGCGCCCGCAGACGACTGCGCAACAAGATTCCCTTCCAGGTCGGTGATCGAAATCAGCGTATTATTAAATGACGCAGAGATGTAAGCGATCCCGACGGGGATGTTCTTCTTCTCTTTTTTACGGAAAACTTTCTTCTTTCCGCCTGCTGCTTTTGCCATAAATTCAGTTTTCAGTTTTTAGTTTTTAGTTTTCAGAAAATGGCTTTCAGCTTCTCGCTGAAAACTAAAAACTGAAAACTGTAAACTGTCGTTACTTCTTGCCCGGCGCTTTCTTCTTAGCGATTGTGGCGCGGCGCGGGCCTTTGCGTGTGCGCGCGTTGGTGTGCGTGCGTTGGCCGCGCACTGGAAGTCCGCGACGGTGGCGTAAGCCACGATAGCAGCCGATGTCCATCAAGCGCTTGATGTCCATCTGCACGCGCTTGCGCAGGTCGCCCTCGATCTCGCCCTGCGATTCAATGACGGCGCGAATGCGACCCAATTCTTCTTCGCTCAGATCGCGTATGCGCGAATCGCGGTTGACCTGCGCCTCTTTCAAGATTGAGGTCGCGCGCGAGCGCCCAATGCCGTAAATGTAAGTTAGACCGATCTCCGCGCGTTTATTCGGCGGAAGATCCACACCAGCCACACGAGCCATTCACCATTCTCCATTTTGGATTTTAGATTTTGGATTTTAGATTGGCGTGTGTGCGCCGCTTGTGCTTTGAAATTTGGAAATTGAACTTTCGCTTGCGGAGTCAATCCAAAATCCAAAATCTAAAATCCAAAATCGCCTTACCCTTGTCTCTGTTTGTGCTTTGGGTTCGTGCAGATCACGCGCACCACGCCTTTGCGATGGATGATCTTGCAGTTATCGCACATCTTCTTGACTGAAGCCCGTACTTTCATACTCGCCCTCACACGCCTTTTTAATCTTTACTTGTAGCGGTAAGTGATTCGACCGCGATTCAGGTCATAAGGCGAAAGCTCTACGAGCACGCGGTCGCCCGGAAGAATGCGTATGAAATGCTTGCGCATCTTGCCTGAGATGTGCGCCAGCACCTGATGCTTACTTTCTTCTAACTCGACACGGAACATAGCGTTCGGCAGCGTCTCAAGCACCGTCGCCATGACCTCTATCGCTTCTTCCTTCGCCATACCCTCTTATGTATTAAATTTGCCTAGACCGACAAACTGTACATAGTAACATGGGCTTCCCAATTTGCCAAGCCACCGAGGGGCGTATCTGCCTCACACGACAACGATTTCCGGCTCTTTCTCTTCAACCTTAGCGACGCGCGTTAGAACCTGCGGCCCTTCTTCCGTTACGGCGACCGTGTGCTCGACGTGAGCGCTTGGCTGGTCGTCAGCCGTCACTACAGTCCAGCCGTCTTTGAGCACGCGCGTGTGGTGCGTGCCCATGTTCAGCATAGGCTCAAGCGCGAAGACATAACCGTTCCTTATCTTAACGCCTTTGCCCGGCGTGCCGTAATTAGGAACCTGCGGGTCTTCGTGCATGCGGCGGCCTATGCCGTGGCCTACGTACTCGCGCACGATTGAATAGCCGTGAGCTTCGGCGTGTGATTGCACAGCCCAGCCTATGTCGCCCAGATGCTTTTCTGCCTGACACTGCCGTATAGCCCGCTCAAGACACTCTTCCGCCACGTGAATCATTCGCAAGCGGTCTTCGCTTACGCGACCGACGGGCACGGTGATGGCCGTGTCGCCCACGAATCCCTCTAACGTCGCGCCGATGTCAATCGAGAAGATGTCGCCCTCTTTCAGAATGTAGTTCGACGGGAAACCGTGAACGACCTGCTCGTTGACGGACGCGCAGATGGAATAAGGAAAGCCATGATAACCTTTGAAAGTCGGGAGCGCGCCAGCGTCACGTATCATCCTCTCGGCGGCGCGATCAACCTCTATAGTCGTCACACCCGGCGCAACCATACGGCGCAACTCTTCGAGCACACGCCCGACAAGCTGCCCTGCCGCACGCATCTTCTCAATCTCTCTTCTGGACTTTCCAATAATCATTGGGTGGTAAATGGACAATGGTTAATGGTAAATGGTGAAAAGCCGCTTCTTCCATTCACCATTTACTATTCACCATTTACTATCCTTTCGATGTCCGCGTAAATCGCTTCCGGGTCGCGTGTGCCGTCAACGCGATGCAGCCGCCCGGATTTTTCGTAATAATCCAGAAGCGGGCGCGTCTTCTCCTCGTAGGTTATCAGCCGCTCGCGCGCCGTGTCGGGGTTATCGTCCGCGCGTTGGAGCAGATGCGCATTGGGGTGAAAGTCGCAAACGTTGTCAACCTTCGGCGGCTTGAAGTAGACGTTGTAGATTTCGTTGCAGACCGGGCAGTTGCGACGACCGGTCATACGCTTCTCTAAAATGTCTAACGGCGCGTCTACTACGATGGCTACGATCTTCTTGCTCTGCTCAACCGCGAGCTTTTCGAGCATGGCGGCCTGGGTTATCGTTCTGGGGAATCCGTCCAGTATATAGCCACGCTTACAATCTTCCCGATTCGTGCGTTCATGCACCATGCGAATCGTAAGATCATCGGGTACGAGCTTACCCGCGCTCATTATCGCTCGCATCTCCTCGCCCAACGGAGTATGCGCCGCTTTCATAGCGCGGAACATATCGCCCGTAGAAATCTGCTGCAAGCCCAGACGCTCTTGCAGAAGACGCGCCTGCGTCCCCTTTCCAGCGCCCGGCGCGCCCATTAGCACGATAATCTTAGACATAAAGTGATGAGTGATGAGTGATGAGTGATGAGAAAGAACAAGGGTTTATCTCATCACTCATCACTCATCACTGCTTTTCAGGCTCTTCGTCCGCGCAGCCTGCTGCCGGTGCCCAGGAAGCCTTCGTAGTTGCGCATGACTAGCTGCGCCTCTATCTGCGCGACTGTGTCCATTGCTACGCCTACTAGAATCAGCAAAGAAGTGCCGCCGAAATAGAATTGGTAGCCCATGCCTGTAGGAATCCAGCCGAAGCCCGGCGTGCTGCTGACGAAAGCGTCCAGCCATGTGCCTATGAACGGAAGGCGCGCGACCTTGAAACCGCTCAGCATGAACTGAGGCACGAATGCTATAACCGCTAAATAGATTGCGCCGACCGTAGTCAATCGCGTCAAGATATTTCTCAGATATTCAGCCGTTGCACGTCCGGGTCGTATGCCCGGCATAAAGCCGCCGTGCTTGCGCAGGTTGTCTGCGACCTCTTCGACGTTGAATACGATTGAGACGTAGAAGAACGTGAAGAAGATGATGAGCGACATGAATATTAATTCATAATATGGATCGCCTGCATGGAAGAGTTGGAAGAAGTTGAAAACCTTGCCCCACGTCGAACCCTGATTCTGCGGCGGAAAGGCTGCGAACAGACTCTGCGGCATAGAAAGAACCGATGATGCGAAGATCACTGGGATGACGCCGCCCATGTTTATCTTGAGAGGCATGGTGGTCTGCTGTCCTCCCACAAGCTGGCGACCTACGTGACGCTTTGCGTAGCTCACGGCTACTTTGCGGCGCGCTGCTTCTACGAAGACTATAAAAGCTATGATTGCTATCAACGCAATGACCAGAGCGATGACGCCAATGGTCTGAAGCGTGTCGCCGCCGCTAACGCGCTCGAAAACCTGCATGACGCCGCGCGGCAGTCCAATCACGATTCCAGCAAAAATCAGAAGCGAGATGCCGTTGCCAATGCCACGCTCGGTTATCTGTTCGCCTAGCCACATGACGAAGATCGTGCCCGTAGTCAGAGTTAGCACGCAGGTCAGTAGAAAGCTCCACGTAGGAGCGCCCACGCCGTTCTTCTGAAGCCACACGGCTACGAACGATGTCTGTACCATGCAGAGTCCGACAGTGAGATAGCGCGTCCACTGGTTTATTTTCTGGCGACCCATCTCGCCCTCTTCCTGCAACTTCTTCAATTGCGGCGAGACCACAGTCATCAACTGCAAAATAATTGAAGCCGTGATGTAGGGCGTGACGCCCAACGCGAAGACAGAGATTGTTCGGAAATTCCTTCCCGAAAAAAGGTCTAGCACGCCCAAAAGAGTGTTGCCGACTTCGTTCCAGACCTGTTCGAGACGAACCTTGTCAATGCCGGGCGTAGTAATGTGCGCGCCCAAACGATATATAGCCAGCAAGCCAAGCGTGAAGAAGATGCGCCTGCGCAAATCCGGCACATTGAACATGTTGCGAACGGCTGCGAAAAACTTTTCCATAAGACCTCGCCTCTGGCTCGGATTCAATTTCTGACTTCGAGTAAAAAAACCCGAGTATGCTTTAACGCGAAGGCAGAAAGCAAAGGCAGCAACTTGACCAACTTCCGCCTTAAAACCTTCTGCCTAAAAATTTAATAAACATCGCCTGCTATTTTAAGCAGTCTTAGTGGGAGCGGCACCGATTAATGTAACAGCACCGCCAGCCCGTTCTATCTTCTCACGCGCGCTCTTCGTGAAGCGGTGCGCCGAAACACGCAGCGCTTTCGTCACGTCGCCCGTGCCGAGCACAACTACGTCGTGCTTAGCCTTCTTGATTATCCCTCGGTCGTGCAGAACTTCAGGCGTAACCTCTTCATTTGCGTCGAAGTGTTTGTCTAGCGCCGCAAGGCTAACTTCGATCCACTCTTTCTTGAAGATGTTGGTGAAGCCGCGCTTGGGAAGACGGCGATGAAGCGGCATCTGACCGCCCTCGAAACCCACCTTGCCCGAATAGCCCGAACGAGATTTCTGTCCCTTGTTGCCGCGCCCGGCTGTTTTGCCCAAGCCCGAACCGGGGCCACGCCCCAAACGCTTCTTCTTATGAGTCGCGCCCTTTGACGGATGCAAGTTATTAAGACTGAGTGCCATGATGATTAAACCTATTTTGGATTTTAGATTTTGGATTTTAGATTGGAATAGCTGCCATCATGAATTTTGGATTTAAGGATTCGACTTCTTAAAGACTTAATCCAAAATCCAAAATCTAAAATCCAAAATCGGTTCTACTCTATGATTCGCAGCAGGTGCGGGACTTTTTCGACGAAGCCGCGCATGGCCGGAGTGTCCGGGCGCTCGACTATCTGGTTGAGCTTCGTCAACCCCAGACTTTTGACTATCTGCTTGTGCGTCTCTGGCGCGGCAATAGTGCTGCGATAATACTGTATGCGAATCGTTGCGCCGCCCGCCGCCTGT
Organism: Acidobacteria bacterium 13_1_20CM_3_53_8; assembly: GCA_001920415.1. Taxonomy (GTDB): domain Bacteria; phylum Acidobacteriota; class Blastocatellia; order Pyrinomonadales; family Pyrinomonadaceae; genus 3-1-20CM-3-53-8. The sequence goes on from MNJR01000126.1 coordinate 75,358, forward strand.
GCTTGATTCTTTTCTGCCATATAACCTCTGTGACAAGTGACGGGCAAGAATAATTTTTAATCTTTAATTATAAGATTTTAGATTTCAGAAAGAAGCTAACTGCTTCTACTTAAAACCAGGAATTAAAAATTAAAAATGGTTCCGTCTTGTCACTGCTTTTACAATTCTTCGACCTGCTTGCCGCGCAGGCGCGCGACTTCCAACGGGTCTTTCATTCTGAGCAGTCCGTCAAAGGTTGCGCGCACTACGTTGTGCGGGTTGTTCGAGCCTAGAACTTTGGTGCGAACGTCGCGCACGCCTGCGGCCTGCATAACGGCGCGAACGGCTCCGCCAGCAATAACGCCCGTGCCTTCCGACGCGGGCTTCATCAGCACGCGGCCTGCGCCGTACTCGCCTATGAGCGCGTGCGGCAGCGTGTTATTGATGATAGGCACGCGGATTAGATTTTTCTTCGCGGCTTCGATTGCCTTCTTGATTGCGAGCGGAACTTCGCGCGCTTTGCCTGAGCCGAAGCCAACGTGCCCGCCCTCGTCGCCTACTACGACGAGCGCTGCGAATGAAAGATTCTTGCCGCCCTTGACCACTTTGGTCACGCGGTTGATAGAGATGACCTGATCTTTAAGGTCAAGCCCCTGCGCTGGAATTCTCTGCTTGGGTTGTCTCATGCTTCTTTCCTACTGATTATCGCCTGTAGCAACGGCCTGCGCCTCTTCTGCCTCACCCTTATTCAATCCGGCCTCGCGCGCGGCTTCCGTTAGTGCACGCACGCGACCGTGATAGAGGTAGCCGCCGCGATCAAAGACTACGCTGTTGATGCCAGCCGCGATTGCGCGCTCGGCAATTGTGCGACCAATGCGCTGTGCGGCTTCAACATTTCCGCCCGTACCGCCGCGCAAATCCTTTTCGACGGTCGAAGCGGACGCAAGCGTCTTGCCGTTCTCATCATCAATCACCTGAGCGTAGATGTGATTCAAGCTGCGATAGATTGCCATGCGTGGGCGCACGCTCGTGCCCCGCACCTTGCGACGTATGCGCTTGTGAATCGCGCTCCTGACCTGTGCTCTTTCTCTCTTTGCCATAACTTTTAGTTTTCAGTTTTCAGTTTTCAGTTTTCAGTTAATCACTTTCAACCGCGTGGCCGAAAACTTAAAACTGAAAACTGAAAACTGATTACTATTTGCCAGTCTTGCCCGGCTTCAATTTAATAGGCACATCACTGTAGCGCACGCCTTTGCCTTTGTATGCATCGGGCTTGCGAAGCTTGTGCATTTCGGCTGCGACCTGTCCCAGTTTCTGTTTGTCAATGCCCGTAAGCGTCAAGGTCGTCTGGTATTGTTGTATGCTGCTCTTCGTGCCCATGCGCTCTGCTTTCGCTTCGACGCCTTCGGGCAGCGGGAACTCAATCGGGTGCGAGTAGCCTAAGCTGAAAACTATCTTCTTGCTCTGCACGTCAGCCTTGTAGCCTACGCCCACAACGTCCATCTGCCTTGAAAACCCTTCGGTCACGCCCACTATGGCGTTGTTAGCAAGCGCACGGGCAAGCCCATGACTCGCAGCCAATTCGTCAGACGAGCGCTCCGCTATAAGCTGGTCGCCTTCCTGACGAAACGTGATGCCTTCAGGAATTGGCGTCCTTAAAGTCCCCTTCTTACCCTTAACTTCCAACTCGCGCTCGCCAATCGTGACAGTGACGCCGCCAGGAATCGTGATAGCCTTTTTACCAATGCGAGACATAATCAACCTCAAGGGATGAGGGATGAAAGAAAAGTATTCATCCCGTTCTTATTCATCCCTCATCCCTCATCCTTCATCCCTTAATAGATTTCTGCCAACACTTCGCCGCCGACGTTTTCGCGGCGGGCGGTTTTGCCGCTCATCAACCCTCTGGAGGTCGAGACGATATTGATGCCGTAGCCGCCCAGGACTCTGGGAATCTCGCCCGCCCCGCGATAGACGCGGCGACCGGGGCGCGACACGCGCTCAAGGTGCGTGATGGAGCTTGTGCCACGCGCATCGTAGCGAAGGAAGATGCGTATGACGCGCCTTGCTCCATCGCCCTTGACGACGAAGTTGTTGATGTAGCCCTCTTCTTTAAGAATACGGGCGATCTCTAATTTCAACTTGGAAGCCGGAATGTCCACGCGCGAGTGCTTCGCCCCTATGGCGTTGCGAATCCGCGTCAGCATGTCGGCAATAGGATCAGTCATTACTAAAACTCCAGTGATGAGTGATAAGTGATGAGTGATGAGATAAGAACTAAATGCTTTTTCTTATCACTCATCACTCATCGCTTATCACTGTTTTTCCTTACCAGCTTGATTTCACGACGCCCGGAATCTGGCCTTGCAGCGCGAGTTCTCGGAAGCATATGCGGCACAGGTTGAACTTGCGCAGATAGCCGCGCGGTCGCCCGCATCGCTTGCAGCGCGTGTAAGCGCGCGACGAGAACTTCGGTTTCCGGTTCGATTTCGCAATCAGTGATTTCTTTGCCATATAATTCGTAAATGGTGAATGGTGAATGGTAAATGGAAATGGCTTTCTTCTATTCACCATTCACCATTTACCATTTACCTATTGTCTAAAAGGCATGCCAAGCGCTTTCAGTAGCGAGCGTGCCTGGTCGTCGTCGCGCGCGGTCGTGACGATTGAGATGTTCATGCCGCGCGTCTTGTCCACCTTGTTAAAATCAATTTCGGGGAAGATAAGTTGCTCGCGTATGCCTAGCGTGTAGTTGCCGCGACCGTCGAATGCTTTGGGCGAGACGCCGCGAAAGTCTCTCACGCGCGGCAGCGCGACCGTAATCAGACGATCAAGGAATTCGTACATGCGGTCGCCGCGAAGTGTGACCATCGTGCCAATGGGCATGCCCTGACGCAATTTGAAATTGGCTATGGATTTTTTCGCCTTCGTGACCACAGGCTTCTGTCCCGTGACTGCGCGAAGTTCATCTGCCGCCGTATCAAGCACTTTCGAGTTTGCTACGGCCTCACCCATCCCCATATTAATGACTATCTTCTCAAGGCGCGGAATAGCCATAGGGTTCGCTATGCCGAACTCCTTCGAGATAGCCGGGGCAATCTCTTTCTGATAACGCTCTTTCAACCTTGCTGCCATATAAACCTCAGTGATAAGTGATAAGTGATGAGTGATGAGATAAGAACTAAATGCTTTTTCTTATCACTTATCACTCATCACTTATCACCGCTTTTTACTTCTCCAAGCTCTGCCCGCTCGCGGCTGCTACGCGAATCTTCGAGCCGTCGCCCTCGACCTGATATTTGACGCGGGTCGGTTTACCCGACTGTGGGTCAATCAACTGTACGTTCGAGATGGCGATGAAAGCCTCTTTATCAATAATGCCGCCGCCGCGATTCAGGCCGGGGTTGGCTTTCTGATGTCTCTTTATGATGTTCGTGCCCTCTACCTTGACTTTGCCTTTGACGGGCAGGACTTCTAGCACGCGACCGCGTTTCCCTTTGTCTCGACCGGCGATGATCACGACGGTGTCATTCTTTTTAACTTTCGCTCGCTTTATTCCCTTGTTCATCTCTTAAATCACCTCCGGCGCGAGTGAGACTATTTTCATGAAATTGCGGTCGCGCAGTTCGCGCGCCACAGGCCCGAAGACGCGCGTGCCAATCGGCGTATCGTCCGGCTTAATCAGCACGCAAGCGTTCTGGTCGAACCTGATATAGGTGCCGTCCTTGCGTCTAACCTCTTTGCGCGTGCGAACGATGACTGCGTTCTGCACTGTTCCCTTTTTGACAGCCCCGTCGGGCGTAGCCTCTTTCACGGCGACCTTGATGCGATCACCCAAAGAAGCGATCTTCCCGGTAGAGCCGCCAATCGGCATAATCATCTCGACGCGACGCGCCCCCGAATTGTCCGCAACCTCCAGAGAGGTCTGCATCTGAATAGCCATTGCTCACTCCGTTCGCAGTTTTCAGTTTTTAGTTTTCAGTTTTCAGTTAAAAGCTTTTCGCTCTTTGCTGAAAACTGAAAACTATTTCGCTGCTTTCTGCAAAATCTCTACGACGCGCCAGCGTTTGCGGGCTGAAAGCGGTCTGGTCTCTACTATGCGCACCTTGTCGCCTACGGTCGCGCCGGTTTCGTCGTGCGCCATGAACTTAGAGGTTCGGCGCACATAGCGGCGATACTTCGGATGAAGAACCTTTCGGTCAACTCTGACCACGACCGTTTTCTGCATCTTGTCAGAAGCCACTATGCCGACTTTCTGCACACGCGTACCACGCTTTCCGGCTTCCGCGCCGGTAGAATCGCCAGCTTGCGCGTCAACATTGGGCGCAACCTCGTGCGCAAGCGTCTCGCCCGCCCGTGCGCCTTCGGCCACCTGCGCCTCGTCCGAAGTCGGCTTCACATCTTGATTATCTTCTGTTGCCATCTCTTACCTCGTGAATGGTAAATGGTAAATGGTGAATGGAAGAACCGCTTTTTACTATTTACGATTTACCATTTACCTTCCTGCTGTCGTCTCGCGCTCGCGCATGATTGTTCGAATACGTGCGAGCGACTTCTTCTCCTGTCGAATCTTTTTGATCGCATCAACTTCGCCTAGAGCGAGTTTGAAGTTAAGCCTGAAGAGCGATTCTTTCAGGCGAGCCGCTTCCGCCTTCAACTCTTCTTCCGGCGTGTCGTGCAGGCGATCAACCTCTTCGCGTCTCTTTGCCATTAGATAACGCCTCCTTCCTGCTCTGCGCGCGTGACGAATCTGGTCTTAATCGGAAGCTTTTGCGCCGCAAGCCTCATGGCCTCGCGCGCCGTTGGTTCGTCAACGCCCTCAATCTCGTAAAGGATGCGCCCAGGTTTCACAACCGCCACCCAGTATTCCGGCGCTCCCTTGCCCTTGCCCATGCGCGTTTCCGCAGGCTTCTTTGTGATGGGCTTATCGGGGAACATGCGAATCCAGATTTTGCCGCCGCGCTTGATGTGGCGCGTCATTGCAATACGCGCGGCCTCTATCTGGCGGTCTGTTATCCACGCAGGCTCAAGCGCTTTTAATCCATACTCACCGAAGCTCACCTCAGCGCCGCGAATCGCCTTACCCGTCATGCGCCCCTTCATCTGCTTACGGTGCTTTACCTTCTTCGGCATCAACATAAGTGCTCACTCCGTTCGCAGTTTTCAGTTTTTAGTTTTCAGTTTTCAGTAAAAAGCTTTTTGCCTCGTTCTGAAAACTGAAAACTAAAAACTGAAAACTGTTCTTATGATCTGTCCCCGCGTCCTCGTCCTCCGCGCTCGCGCCCTTCACCGTCGCGGCCTTCGCGTTCACGGCGTGTGCGTGCGCGACGCTCGCGCCCGTCAGCGCCGCGAGGCTCGTTAATCGGGTCTGTGCCCGTGCCGCGAGCCATAGCAGCTTTCGGGTCAAGAATCTCGCCGCGATAAATCCAGACCTTCACGCCTATGACGCCGAAGGTCGTGTTGGCTTCCGCGAATCCGTAGTCAACGTCTGCGCGAAGAGTGTGAAGAGGAAGCTGCCCTTGAAGATGCCACTCGCTGCGCGCAATCTCAGCACCGTTCAACCGGCCAGAGACTTTGACCTTGATGCCCTGCGCTCCGAATCGCAGAGACTCTTCTACAGCCTTTCGCATTGCGCGACGAAAAGCTATGCGCTTCTCTAATTGAGCGGCGATTTTTTCGGCCTGCAATTGGGCATTCAATTCTGGCTTGTGAATCTCCTGAATCGAAACGAGCACTTCGCGTCCGGTCTTCTCCGAAAGATCGCCTTTCAGTTTGTCAATCTCCGCGCCTTTGCGCCCGATGATGATGCCGGGGCGCGAGGTGTAGATGATTATCTTCAGGCGGTTGGCCGCGCGCTCAACATCAACGTGCGAGACGCCCGCTCCTGCGAAGCGCTGCTTCAAATCCTTCTTGAGCTTCAAATCTTCCAGAAGGTACTCGCCGAACTGGCGCTTGGCGAACCAGTGCGAGTGCCAATCTTTGTTGTAGCCCAATCGGAAGCCGTATGGATGAACTTTCTGACCCACTCTATTTCTCCGTTTCGCATCGCATCTCAAGTTTGAGAAGTTAAATAACTAAAATCTCTTGCGGGATGCTTATCTCGAATCTACTGAGTTTGAAATATCTGAAATCTCAAATTTGAAATTTCAAATTCCAAATTAAAAGCTATTCTTCGCCCGCGCCCTCTTCCTTTTTCGCAGCCGCTTTCTTTGACGTGCGCGTGGTCGCAGTCTTCTTTTCGCCCTCACTCTTCGACGCCGTGCGCTTTGCACGAGGCGCTGCTGCCGCGCCGCCGCGCCTTCTAGACTTGCTCTCTTCTAGCTTCGCTGGCTTAGCCCCGGAAACCTTACCCTTGCCGTTGCCCGTGACCGCTGCCTTTTCATCATTCGACAGAAGGATGGTGACGTGGCAGAAGTGGCGGCGCTCGCGGTAGGCACGACCCTGCGGCGCTGGTCTCATGCGGCGCTGAAACTTTGTCTTGCCGCGATCAACGTAAGCGGCTTTCACCCACAGTTCGTCAACGTCAATCGCAACGTTCGCTTTCTCCGCAGCCTCGTTCGCGTTGGCTATGGCCGAACGCATGCACTTCTCTACGTGAGGCGCTGCGCGCTTGTTCGTAAACTGCAAGATCGCCAAAGCCTCGTTGACGTTCTTGCCGCGAATCATATCCACCACCAAACGCGCCTTCTGCGCCGACCCTCGAATATGTCTTGCACTGGCTCTTGCTTCCATGCTCACTCCGTTCGCAGTTTTAAGTTTTAAGTTTTAAGTTTTCAGAAAGAAGCGCAAAGCTTTTAACCGAAAACTGTAAACTAAAAACTGAAAACTATTTCCTCGCTACTTTCGACGACTTTTCTGCTTTCGTGCCCGAATGCCCTTTGAAGGTGCGCGTGGGCGCGAACTCGCCTAGCTTGTGGCCGACCATGTTTTCGGTGACGTAGATGGGCAGATGTCGCCTCCCGTTGTGAACGCCGAAGGTCATTCCGACCATGTCCGGCGTGATCATAGAGCGGCGCGACCATGTCTTGATCGCGGGCGGACGAGCCGCGCCACTGCGTATGCGCTCCACTGCCTTACGAATGCTCTCGTCAATGAACGGCCCTTTTTTAACTGAACGTGCCATAGTTACTCCATTTTGGATTTTAGATTGCCGATTTTGGATTGAAAGATAACTCGATGGGTTCGAGTTGATTCAATCCGTTCGCTAATCCAAAATCCAAAATCTAAAATCCAAAATCACTTCACTCTTCTATCGCGCACGATCATCTTCTGAGTGCGCTTGTTGTTGCGCGTCTTGTAGCCGCGCGTAGGCTGTCCCCAGGGCGTAACGGGGTGACGACCGCCAGATGTTTTGCCTTCGCCGCCGCCGTGCGGGTGATCCACAGGGTTCATAGCAACGCCGCGAACATGCGGGCGTATGCCTTTCCAACGAGAGCGCCCTGCCTTGCCGTAAGAGATGTTCTCGTGCTCTACGTTTCCGACCTGGCCGACAGTCGCTTTGCAGACAACGGGCACGCGGCGAACTTCGCCCGAAGGCATGCGAAGCTGAGCGTAGTCACCCTCTTTCGCCAAAACTTGCGCGAACGAGCCAGCCGAGCGAGCCATCTGCCCGCCCTTTCCGGGACGCATCTCTATGTTGTGAATCTGCGTTCCCAGAGGGATGTTGCGTATGGGCAAGCTATTGCCGGGAAGAATGTCTGCTTCAGGCCCGCTCATCACAGTCTTGCCGACTTCCAACCCTATGGGCGACAGTATGTAACGCTTCTCGCCGTCAAGATAAGTGATCAGAGCTATGTGAGCCGAGCGATTCGGGTCGTACTCAATCTGAGTTACGCGACCGGGAACATTGTCCTTGTCCCGCTTGAAATCAATGATGCGGTAGAAGCGCTTGTGGCCGCCGCCGCGACGACGCACAGTTATGCGCCCGTCATTGTTTCGCCCCGAAATACGCTTCTTCGGCTCAAGCAGAGATTTTTCTGGCTCTGCTCCCATGGTCAGCTCATCGCGCGTCAAATAGGTCTGGTAACGACGCGCTGGCGATGTCGGTGTAAGTTTCTTAATTCCCATAATTCAATTTTGGATTTTGGATTGCCGATTTTGGATTAGCGAACGGATTGAATCTGACGAACAAGCTCTCTTTCAATCCAAAATCCAAAATCTAAAATCCAAAATGGTTAGATCGCTTCGCCGTAATCAACAGGCTTCTCGCCATGCTTCAGTGTGACGTAGGCTTTCTTCCATGAAGGCTTGCGGCCTTCAAAGCGCCCGCGCCTAGCCATCTTGCCCATGTAGTTGATCGTTCGCACCTGATCAACCTTGACCTGGAAGATTGTCTCGACCGCAGACTTGATTTCGGGCTTGGTCGCATGACGGTCAACGCGGAAGGTCAAAAGCTGCCGACCGTCCTGCGTCTCTTCTTTAGCCACTAGCGCCTTCTCTGTAATCACAGGCGACTTGATGATGTCCCAAACAGTTCTCATCCTGGTTTTACGCCGCCTCCTCCGTCGCGTTATCCACAGCCGCGTCGCTCTCTTCTTCACGCTCGATTGTCTGCTCTTCGTTGCCCTGTCGCTTCGAATCCAGAAGCTCTGTCAACTCAGCTACAGCCGCGCGCGAGATCAAAAGCTTTTCGTGGTAGAGCAGATCGTAGATGTTCAGGCCATAGCTGTTGACGACCTTAGCGTTCCTGACGTTGCGCGATGCACGCAGCAGAAACTCGTTGTCGAGCGAATCAACGATGAGAGTCTTACTGTCCGAGAGTCCGATTTTCGTCAACGACTCTATAAAAGATTTCGTCTTCGCTTCGTCCAGCTTGAAAGCATCCAGCACAACGACGTTGCCTTCGCGCAGCCGCTCCGAAAGTGCAGAGCGAAGCGCCCCTCGCTTCATCTTCTTCGGCATGTTGTAAGACCAGTCGCGCTCGTGCGGCCCGTGCGCGTTGCCGCCGCCTTTCCACAGAGGCGAGCGTATAGAGGCTATGCGAGCGCGCCCCGTCCCCTTCTGCTTCCAGAGCTTTCGGCCTGAGCCGGAAACATCGCCGCGCGTCTTCGTGCCGACCGTGCCAGCCCGCGCGTTCGCCAGAAAATTTCTGACCGCAGCGTGAATCAGCGATTCGTTCAACGCCGCGCCGAACACCACGTCGGATAACTCAACCTCTCCGACCTCTTCATTCTTTAAATTGCGCACCTTAACGGTAGGCATAGCTCACTCCGTTCGCAGTTTTTAGTTTTCAGTTTTCAGTTTTCAGTGGAAAGCCTTTCGTCCCTTTCTGAAAACTGAAAACTGTAAACTGAAAACTATCTTTTCGCTTTCTTAATAATCACTACGCTGCCGTTCGCGCCCGGTACTGCGCCGCGCACCATCAGCAGGTTGTTCTCAACATCAACGCGAGCGACCGTCAATCCCTTAACGGTCACGCGAACGTCGCCCATGTGGCCTGATGAGCGCGTGCCCTTAACGACGCGAGACGGATAGGCCGACGCGCCTATTGAACCCGGCGCTCGCACGTTCATAGAGCCATGCGACTCAGGCCCGCGATTGAAGTTGTGGCGCTTCACAGTGCCTGCGAAGCCGCGTCCCTTCGAGCGGCCTATTACTTCAATCGCATCGCCGTCCGCGAACAGGTCAACGAGAATTTTGTCGCCAACGTTTGTCGCTTCCGTTCCATCTTCAAGACGAAACTCGCGCAACACTCGCCTAGGCGGCGTGCCCCCGCCAGTCTTCTCGAAGTGGCCGCGCATAGGCTTATTCACATTCTTCAGCTTGACGGGCTTATCTTCGACCAGCCCCAACTGAACGGCGTTATAGCCATCCTTGCCACCCGCAGATTTCTTCTGCACCACGACGCAAGGCCCGGCTTTGATAACAGTCACAGGCGTGACCGTCCCATCCGCCGCAAAAAGTTGCGTCATGCCAATCTTCTTACCGATGATTCCGTTAACCATCACTTAACCTCAGTTTTCAGTTTTTAGTTTTCAGAAAGAAGCGCAAAGCTTTTCACTGAAAACTGAAAACTGAAAACTTGCCTCTCACTGTCTGCCGAACGCTTTGATCTCAACGTCAACGCCTGCGGGAAGGTCTAGCTTCATCAGCGCGTCAACCGTTTGCGGCGTAGGGTCTAGAATGTCCATCAGGCGCTTGTGCGTGCGAATCTCAAACTGCTCGCGCGACTTTTTGTCCACGTGCGGCGAGCGCAGCACCGTCCACTTATTTTTCAAAGTGGGAAGCGGAATCGGCCCGGCAACTCGTGCGCCAGTACGCTTCGCAGTCTCTACGATCTCCGAAGTGGACTGATCCAGCACGCGGTGATCGTAAGCTTTCAATCTGATCCTGATCTTTTCGTTCAGCATAATGTTTACTCAGTCAAAATCTTTCTCGGAGCAGCTATTCAACGACTTCACTAACAGTGCCCGCTCCAACC
>MNJR01000098.1:0-3287 GCA_001920415.1 Acidobacteria bacterium 13_1_20CM_3_53_8
CCTGAACATCCTGGGTTCAGATTGCCAGCTCTCCGCCATTCAGTGCGGCAACCCCGAGATCATCACGCTGACGCTCTCCTTGCAGCTACTCTCCACACAGATCGTCTCCCAGGGACTTATGAGCCTGGAGGAGGTCAAGGCTGCCCTCGAACACTTGCGTCAGTCGTCGGATACCATGATCTACACGCCTATCACCGTCTCAGTCTGGGGACAGCGAGCCCAGGACTGAGAAAGCATCTATGGCACCATTGAGGTATTATCGATCACCTGGCGCTACTGATATTTGCTTCAGTAGAGAGAACACAGGCAACTCAGAAAGGAGTTCCTCATGCTTTTCGTCGTTACTGCTTACGATTACACCGACCCTGATGCGTTTAACAGGCGCATGGCTATTCGCCCTGCCCATATGGCCAACGGCGAGAAGATGATGCGCGAAGGGAATTTCCTCTTCGGTGGCGCAATTCTCGACGATAACAACAAAATGATTGGGGGAGTGCTGGTCGTCGACTTCAACTCCAGGGAAGGGATAGACGCCTGGCTGGAGACGGAACCATATGTGACTGAGAAGGTCTGGGAGAAGATCGAGGTCAAGCGGTTCCTGGTTCCGCCACAGTTCCTCAGCTTCTTCCCTAATTACAGCGCGCAAGCTGCTTGATTGGACTGGAATGCCTGCACTTCTCTTGCATGAGAAGCGCAGCGCACCCTGCTATAGTAGTCAAACTGGCAAGCTATCCAGAAACGAGGATACCCATGCAAACAACTCCTATCGCTCAAAAGGAGCATCAGCCGCTCGCTGACTACGCTACCTGTGTCCAGCATGAACATTGGACGCGCCAGCAATTGGAGGAATACCAGGCAAATGCTCTGCATGCCTGTCGCTCCTACGCCTATGCTCATTCACCCTTCTATCAGCAATTCCATCGTGGACTAATGGATCGTCCCTTGCACGAGCTGCCTGTCCTGACCAAGGCTACGGTCATGGAACATTTCGACGAATTGGTGACGGATCGTGAGGTGCATCTGCGCGATATCCGCCAGTATCTGGCTGGCGCGGATCAGACAAAACTGTTTCTCGACCGCTACCGGGTCACAGTAACCTCCGGGAGCACGGGGCAGCCGGGTATCTTTCTCAACAACCGTATAGAGGGGGCCGTCGCGGCAAATACCTTTATCCGTGGCCAGATCTGGGGGGGCATCACCTCCCAAAGCAGAGTGGCGGCGGTGACCTCGCCGCTTCCGGCCCATGTTACAGCACAGTTCCCTGTATTAGAGGTCGATGGCAAGCAAGTGCCCTATCTCCAACTATCAACCACCGTTCCCCCGAAAGTACTCGTTGAACATCTCAATGAGTGGCAACCAGATGTGCTGATCGCATATCCTTCAATTGCCTCTGTTCTGACCGATGAATATCGTCAGGGACGTTTACACATCTCTCTTAAGGTGATCTTCGCCGGGGGAGAGACGTTGACAGAAGAAATGCGTCGGCGTATTGAAGGAACCTGGCGGGTGAAAATTTTCAACATGTTCGGAGCAACCGAGAGTGCCCCTGTAGCCGGGGAGTGCTCCTTCCACACGGGACTGCATCTCTTTGAGGATTTTACGATCGTCGAGGTCGTCGATGAGAACAACCGTCCCGTTCCTCCTGGTCAGGTAGGGGACAAGCTGCTTCTCACAGTGCTTTATCGCCGCACGCAGCCACTCATCCGCTACGAGGTGGCTGATATGGTGCGTGTTTCTACTCGCGAGCCCTGTCCCTGCGGACGCCCTTTTGCCCAGCTTGAAACCATTGTGGGCAGGACGGGAGAAGGGCTGCATTTCCAGACACTTACGGGGAAGGAAGAGGCAGTTTCGACGCTTCAATTTGAGACCATCTTCGATCCTCTTCCCATCAGCGGGTGGCAGATCGTACAGGAAGCCGACGGATTGCATATCTTCCTGCTCGGCGCTCTAGAGGAGTTGCGCAGTGAACAGGTACTCCAATCGCTGCGAGAGTTCCTGAGCAGGCGAGGACTGGTGATCCCACCGATCGAGATCCACCGGACGACCGATCTTGCCAAAAATGTCACTGGAAAAACGCCAGCGCTTATCTCGCATGAGAAGCGCAGCGCATCCTGATATTCGAGTTTGAGTTTAATCTAGAAGAGAGGAACATATGAAGAGTGCAACACGAGCGATCCAGGTGATCACGCTGGTGGTAACTGGCCTGGGAGCTTTTATGGTTCTGCTGGATGGTTCTATCGTCCTTGTGGCGCTGCCAACGATCCAGGCTAGCCTCCATGCGCAACTGTCGGACCTTCAGTGGACCGTTGATGCCTACAATTTACCTTTTGCTGCCCTCATGCTTACTGCTGGTACCCTCGGTGACCGCTTCGGACGCAAGCGTATCTTCCTGCTCGGACTGGTGCTGTTTCTCATCGGCTCGCTGCTCTGCGGCTTCGCCTCGACCCTCGGCTGGCTGATCTTCGGTCGTGTGGTACAAGGCATGGGCGCAGCGGCGCTTTCTCCGGGCAGTCTTTCGCTTCTGGTCTCAACCTTCTCCGAGCCGCGCGCCCGCGCCCAGGCCATTGGCATCTGGTCAGGCATCTCTGGAGTGTCCCTGGCCGCTGGGCCGCTGGTGGGTGGCTTGATCATCCAGAGTGGCAGTTGGCCAGCGATCTTTTTCTTGAATGTGCCCATCGGGCTGGTTGCCCTTGCTCTGGGCTGGCCGCTTCTCGTCGACTCACGCAACCCAAACGCCCAACAGATCGACTTGCCGGGCCAAGTGCTGGTAATTAGTGGGCTGACCTGTTTGATCATGGCCCTGATTCAGGGTTCTTCCCAGGGATGGACCTCCCCGCTGATCCTGGGTCTGTTTGTTGGCTCGGCGGTGTTGCTGGGGGCGTTCCTGCTGGTCGAAACCCGGGTGCGCGAACCGCTGTTGCCGCTACACCTGTTCGCCAACCGTGTGTTCCTGGTTGCCAATCTGGCGGCAGCCTTTCTCGGTTTTGTCATCGTCGGGGCCATGTTTTTCCTGCCGCAGTACTTTCAAGCCGTGCAGGGGGGGACTGCCCTTGATGCTGGCCTCCGCTTACTGCCTATCACTTTGAGCATCTTTGTGGTCTCTCCTTTTGCAGCCCGACTCACCGATCGTCTGGGTCCACGTCCGCCGATCATCTTAGGAGCCTTGCTGGCTGCAGGGGGGGCTCTTCTCTTGATGGGCCTGGAGCCGAACTCCGACTATGCAACACTCTGGTGGAAACTGGGCCTGCTAGGCATTGGCATTGGCTTCATGTTTGCCCCCTTGACCG
>MNJR01000098.1:3629-8500 GCA_001920415.1 Acidobacteria bacterium 13_1_20CM_3_53_8
GAGCCGGTGACGCCAGGTGCAATTGCCGTGTAACTGGACTCGAAGTTGGAGTAGGTCACGATGTGCAAGAGAAAGGACGAGACTATGGCAAGCGAAAGACTTCCCTCGCCTCTCGTAGAGACGACATGGCTGGCTGAACGCCTCAACGAGCCGAACATCCGCGTTATTGATAGTACCGTTTTCTTCCAGCCTTCACCCTCAGGTGGCGTATCAATCGAGAGTGGACGGAGGGCATGGGAGGGGGGACATATTCCGGGCTCCGCTTTTGCGGACCTCATTGAGACGTTCTCCCCTCCCAGTCCAGCATTGCTCTTCACTCTTCCTTCCGCTGAACGGTTTGCCGCCGGGATAGAAGGGCTTGGCATCAGCGAGGATGTGTGTGTGATCGTCTATGATCAGGGGTACACGACCTGGGCTACACGTTTCTGGTGGCTTTTACGGACATTTGGCTTTGATCATGCAGCGGTCCTCAACGGTGGTTGGAAGAAGTGGACGCTTGAGAATTTACCCATTTCGACGGAGACCTCTCCCTTTGCGTGCGGCCATTTCGCCCCCAAACCGCGACCAGAACTCATAGCCACCAAAGACGAGGTGCTTGCAGCAATGAATGATGGAGGTACCTGCCTGATCAATACGCTATCACCGGGCCAACATGCAGGGCGTATCCCAGTAGTGAGCAACGGTCGACGCGGCCATATCCCTTCGAGTGTGAACGTGCCCGCCGGCGCTCTCGTTGATCCAACCACCAACGCGTACCTCCCGCTTGAGCATCTCCAGGCGAAGCTAGCACAGGTGGGCGCCACCACAGCGAATAAGGTTATCACCTATTGTGCAGCCGGGATCGACGCCACCAGTGACGCATTTATTCTGACTCTGCTTGGTGTTCCCGACGTGACCGTTTATAACGGAGGTCTGGTGGAATGGAGCGCTGATCCAGACCTTCCTCTGGAGACGGGGACGGATTGAAGCAAGAAGGGTTTTAAACCGATGTAGGATACGTGCCCTGCGCCTTGCTCAATTGCCGGAAGGTACGTGCAGAGCAGGTTTATGCTGCCCTTGCGCGAAGAAGACTGTTGAATATAGAATAAGGAAAGGAGGTTTTATGCATATGACACATAGCGAAATACTAGCAGACAGAATTAGACAAGCACTTGCTCATCTCTTTTCTGTTAAAGAACAGAAAATGATCGGAGGGCATTCTTTCATGGTGAATGGGAAACTATGTGTCGGGGTATATGGTAGTGGGGATATGTTGCTGCGGTGCGATCCGAAAGAGACAGACGAGCTGTTAACGAGAAAAGGCGCACGGTGGGCTGAGATGAATGGAAAGCCAATGGCGAAGGGATGGGTGCTGATAAGTTCTGAAGGGCTAACGAGTCAAAAAGATTTTGACGATTGGATCGGAGTCGCGCTTGATTTTAATCGCAAAAGAAGCCAATAGAAAAGATGAATGAAATGAAGGAGAAGAAATATGAGTAGTTTCCAGGGTTTTCCTCCTGAGGCATTTACATTCTACGCAGGGCTTGAAAAGGACAATTCCAAGGCCTATTGGGAAGCCAACAAGGCGGTATGGGAGAATAAAGCCCACAAGCCGATGCAGGAGTTTCTCGAAGCTCTCGAAGAGGAGTTCCCTCCCTTGCGCCTGTTTCGCCCGAACCGTGATGTACGATTCTCCAAAGACAAGTCGCCTTACAAACTATGGATTGGCGCAACGAGCGAAAGCAGAGGCGTGGGAGGAGTTGGCTTCTATGTACGACTGGATTCTTCGGGTCTCAAGACGGCCTGCGGGGCGTATGTAATGGCGAGGGATCAATTGGAGCGTTTTCGTGCCGCGATTGACCACGACCTCTACGGTACCCAATTTGAGGAGATGACCCACAGGCTCGCAGCGTTGTCTTTACCAGTGACTCCTGGAGGCGAAGCACCACTGAAAATGGTCCCGCCTGGCTATGCAAAGGATCATCCGCGAGCTGACTTCCTGCGTTGGAAAGGAGCAGTCATCGTTAAGGATTTCGACGGTATCCAGGAGTGGTTGCACACTTCTGAGGTTGTCGAAAAGGTCAAAGCGGTCTGGCACGGAGCGGAACCGCTCAAGGAGTGGCTCGATATCCACATGGGGCCGAGCCAGGAGTCGTCTGAGAGATTTAGCCCCCGGTCTCGCAAAGTCGCCTCTGCCAGTCAGTCGTGAACGTACTCGCAGTTAGAAACCGGGAGCTTCTACTTTCAGTACCTCAACGGATCTCCTGGCTCTTCAGGCTATTGGCGAGCACGAGTCAAATTGGCGCACACCCCTTACTCTGATACGTGACTTCCACGAGAGTGTTGTGAGGCCACAAACTCCATCGCTTCTCTCGAAAGATCCAGCCACCCCTCTTCAGATGTTGGTTCGACGGCTACCCACTCCTTCATGGGTCGGCCATGACCGGGATCAAAGCGTTCCCCTTCTCCAGAGGTGATGAGCGCATCGACCCTCGGCCTGGGAAGTTTGACCACGAGCTTGCCCTTAACGAGCATGGCAAAGATTTTATTCTGAATCCTCAGTCCTGATGAGCCGAACCTCTTCTTCGATTGGGGCCCGTCCTCTGGGGGGGTGACGTCTGGATGGCTGAGGAGCGCCTCGATAATCGTTGCAAAGCGCTCTTCTGGAGTGATGGGTGGATGGCTCATAAACGCGACACCTCCTCGATATGTTGACGAAGCGATTCAAGGGTTTGCTTGTAGGCTCCATGAGAACAGTATACCTAATTTAGAACAAATATGCAATTCATAGCCAAAATGCCGCATGTGAAAAGCGACATGGCGAATGTTCAACCAATCCATTTCTTGAGAAGGAGGGAGGTCCTTCTCTGTTCTGTCTCCCTCCTTCTCGAGAAGCTTCAGGGGCAGACTAAGATTTTATTCGGACTGTAATGGGAAGAGATGAGGTACTTTCATGGCAAGCATCATGTTACCAGCCACTTTGAGCTTGCCAGTCATAAAGGCTTTCATGGCATCCTGCCGACCCTCTGCAATGGCAATCCAGTCTTTACTGCTGGTAGTAAAGGTGGTATCAGGATTCTCAACGCCGCCAGGGATAAGTTGGCCCACACCGTTGATGACCTGGAAGGCCCACACCCCGGCTTCGTCTCCTGTAATATTCCATTGGAAGGTTTTGGTCATGCCTGCTGCTGCCGCAGAATCAAATCTGCCAGTCATTGCTTCGAAAAGTTCGGCAACTGTCATCATTGTAATCTCCTTGTTCACTAACTAAGCGCAAGTAAAACTCCTGTTACAGACTATCTCCTGAAGATTGCTCCTCAGAAAGTTCTTTTCATCTTCTCTCGAAAACAAACCAACTTGACGATTACACCTCCTTTGAAAAGCTACAAAACGATCCTTTTAACCGGCTGCCTATCTCTCAGGTGCTCATTTTTGAAGAAATCGGCGTTGATATGAATAAACGACTGCCATTCCTCAGGGACCGCGGACTCTTCGAAGATAGCAGTAAAAGGGCATGCCGGCTCGCAAGCACCACAGTCGATGCATTCATTGGGATTAATATAGAGCTGCTGCTCGTCAAATTCTGGTTCGTTCGAATTGGGATGGATGCAATCCACCGGGCAGACATCTACACAGGAAGCGTCCTTCACACCAATACATGGCTGAGTAATGACGTAGGTCATCGCGTTTATTCTCCTCTTCTTCACTCTTTCATGTGTTTAAGCTGCTGTTGGCTCTGCCAGGCTGGTTAGACCCATGATCTGCGCGAGGTTTTCTGGTGAGAAAAACTCCGCCCATGGTATGGTGTTCTGTATGACACCGAAGAAGCGATTTATCCCGTCCTGGTTTCCGCGCAGAGCAGCCAGAATCTGCTGAAACTCCAGGGTGAATGGCTCAAGAGTGGCGTGCTCGACAATGAACTCGTAAAGTGGCATAAGCGCTTCGTTGCGTTGCTGCTCGTAGCCAGCAAGCGCTTCATCAAGCGGCTGGCGCCCTGCTAACCCAGCGTCAATGGCCTGGGACAAGAGTTCAGCATCGCGGAAGGCGTCGGTTATTCCCTGGGCCGTAATAGGGTCCTTGTGGCAGCCAGCATCCCCTACCAGCGCCCAACCGGGACCATAAGGCTTGCGGAAGAAGTTCGGCCGCTCGCCAGCGCCCATAAAGCGATGGGCGCGTTTACCGTCACGTACCCGCTCGGCAAGGTCGGGAGCGATTTCATCAAGCGTCTTCAGAAAGTTCCCCTCGATGTCGGTTTTGAAGGCATGGAACTCGCGATTCGGCCACTCCATGAAGATAGCGGCTTGATCATCATTGGTTGGAAACGCGATGACCATACGGTAGGGCCGCGTGTAGAACTCAAGGCCCTTTAAAGGGACACCGCTCCAATACGTGTAATAACCGCAGGCTTCCGGAGGCGTCGTAGCATACATCGGGGCTTCAACTGATCGTGCAACAAGTGAATGCAAGCCATCAGCTCCGACGACGAGGCGAGCTTGCTCCGTCACCGTCTCGCCACCACGGGCGTGACCACGAATGCCGGTGACACGCTCACCATCCATAAGGATTTCCGTCACTGTGAAATCCTCGCGAAGTTCGGCGCCTGCTGCCACAGCCGCGTCAGCCAGGATTTTGTCAAGCACAATGCGCTTGGGGGCGTAGATTGCGGCAAAGTCACCATCAACCGGCGGGGGAAAGCCAGTGAGAGTGAAGGAGCCGAAGTCGTCGAACGAAAGATCGAGTACAATATTGGTAACCGGCGGGCAATTCGTGGCCTCGACCTGGTCAAGCAAGCCCCAACGCCTGAGCTGAGCGCTGCCCGCAACCGTGATCATGTGAGTCGACAGCGTCTCGCTGGGGAAGGTGGTCTTGTCCTGAAGTAAGACACGATAGCC
>MNJR01000031.1 GCA_001920415.1 Acidobacteria bacterium 13_1_20CM_3_53_8
GAACGTCGCGTGAAAGTTGTGATCTTTTGTGGTGGCCTCGGCATGCGTCTTCGCGACGCCGGGGAGGATGTCCCGAAGCCGATGGTACAAATCGGACAACGGCCAATACTCTGGCATCTGATGAAGTACTACGCTCACTATGGGCATACCGACTTCATCCTGTGTCTCGGTTATCGTGGGGACGTCATCAAGAAGTACTTTCTCAACTACGAAGAGACTGGCTCCAACGATTTCGTTCTTTCTGGCGGCGGCCGCGAGATCGAGCTGATGAATCGGGACATATCTGACTGGCGAATAACGTTTGCCGACACCGGAGTGAACGCGAACATCGGTCAGCGGCTGATGGCGGTGCGGAAATACCTTTTGGGCGAAGATTTATTTCTCGCCAACTACGCCGACGGCCTCACGGATATGCATTTACCGTTGGTTATCGAGTGGTTCAAGGCACGCGGAAAAATCGGCAACTTTGTCAGCATTCGCCCGAACTTGAGCTTTCACGCCGTATCAGGCCTTGCAGATGGCGCCGTCCGCGAAATCAAACCTGTGAGAGATACCGACCTCAGAATCAATCACGGGTTCTTTATGTTCCGGCGCGACATATTCGATTATATGCGCCCCGGTGAAGAGCTCGTCGAAGAACCATTTCAACGGTTGATCGCGGAGAATCAACTCCTCGCGTACCCTTATGAGGGGTTCGTCGCCGCGATGGACACGTTCAAAGACAAGCAACACTTTGACGAGCTTTATGCGAAAGGCAGCGCTCCGTGGGAGGTCTGGTTGAGGGAGTCGTCGGGATCGGACGGACATTATCCGAGAGCTCAGCCGTATGTGAGGGACACGACCGGCGTCAAACATCCGCCCGGCGACGGTTTTCTGAGCTCTCTTCCCGTCACCGCAGCGGAGGCTGCTGAAAAGTCCCTTCGTTCCTGAACCGTCCGGGACCAAGCGGAAATGATATTGGCGGCTAATCGCCCCGTGGTGGTGGGCGGGGGAATCGTCGGAATTGCGACGGCTCTTGCGCTCGCCGAGCGCGGTCGCGCGCCAATCGTGCTCGAAGCGGATGACAAACTCGCTCAACATCAAACCGGGCATAATAGCGGCGTTATCCATTCCGGTCTCTACTACAAGCCCGAGTCGCTAAAGGCGCGGATGTGTCGCGAAGGGCTCGAAGCCATGTACCGCTTTTGCGCAGAAGAGGGCATACCAGCGAAGCGGTGCGGAAAGTTGGTCGTGGCGGTGAAGGATGAGGAGCTTCCTCGCCTACGCGAGCCCAATGTGGCCGGGCTGGCGGGCTTGTGGATAGAGGAGACAGGCGTAGTCGACTACACGCGGGTGACCGAGGCGATGGCCGCTCGAACTATTCGGCTCGGTGGCGAGGGACGCACGGGCCACCGCGTCGTTTCAATTGGTCGCGATGGCGGAAACATCGTGGTCGGTACATCTCGTGGAGAGATCCGGGCGTCACATCTGATCAACTGCGCGGGTCTCCAGAGCGACCGCGTTGCGAGGCTCGCCGGTTTGCAGCCGCAGATTCGCATCGTTCCGTTTCGCGGGGAGTATTACGTGGTTCGGACGGAACGCAGGCACCTCGTTCGTGGCCTCATCTATCCAGTGCCAGATCCCGATTTGCCGTTTCTGGGCGTGCACTTCACACGCGGGATCGACGGCGTGGTTGAGGCCGGTCCGAACGCCGTGCTTGCGCTAAAGCGCGAAGGCTACAGCTGGAAGGATGTATCGACTCGAGATATCGCTGACTGGGCCGCCTTTCCAGGTTTTTGGCGAATGAGCCGTTTGCAATGGCGAAACGGGCTCGCGGAGATACGGCGATCATTCAGTCGTGCGCGTTTTCTCGCGTCTTTACAGACTCTGATCCCGGACATCAAAGCTGACGATATCGAGCGGGGTGGCAGCGGAGTTAGAGCACAAGCCGTCGGCCGCGACGGACGCCTTGTTGACGACTTCCTCATCCAAACATCGCCTTCTCGGGTCTGCCAGCTCGTCCCCGGCCGCACGGCGCCTAAAATAAATTGAAGGCGCCATGTCACCGACGGCCTCAGATTCCAGTGAGGGCCCGCTCGTGACCTTAGGCAGATAACTCGTCGACGCCGCACGCGAACCATATGCCTACATTGTCGACGCGACACCACATAAGTGCAGGCCGAAGACAACGGATTCTTGCGTGCTTAACCGCCGTCACTCATTTCTGCCTGCCCTTCGGTCGCCTATGCGTACTCTTTGTCGTCAAGCCGCGCGTCCAAACTGGATCTGCCTTGGCGACCCAATTGCATGGCAACAGCGCCGAGGAGGTCAGTGAGCGCTTGGACCCAGGGCTAGGCTGATCCACGTTTCTAACTGTGCGGCTACGCCGCCTCTCCGATTGCCATGAAGTCAGCACGCACGCCTCGAGTGACGATCGGCGTCCCCGCGTATAATGCGGAGCGCTACTTAGCGCTCGCCCTAGAATCGGTGATGAACCAGACGTATGAGGATATCGAGATCCTCGTCTGCGACAACGCCTCCACGGATTCAACGGGGAACATTGTCCGCGAATTCGCCAACCGCGATCGGCGAATCCGGTACGTGCGCAACGAGGAAAACATCGGCGCCGGCCGGAATTTCATTCGATGCGTCGAGCTGACGCGCTCCGAATTGTTCCGCTGGCAAGCCGCGGACGACCTGTCGGCTCCAACATTCGTCGAACGCTGCGTCGAAGTTCTCGACGCGCGACCGGACGTTATTCAGGCCTATCCCCGAACGATATTGATCGACGCGAACGGTGCGGAACTTGAAAAATACAACGAGAGGATTCAAACGTTGGCTGATTCCCCGCGCCATCGCTATCTCCACGTTATGCGAAACCTCGGCCTCGTGAACTCATCGTTTGGCGTCATGCGAACGAACTTGCTGCGCAAAACGGCGATCCTCGGGTCGTATCAGGGAGGAGACGTAGTCTGGCAAGCCGAAATGGCGCTTTATGGGAAGCTTTACGAGATTCCTGAATACCTGCACTTTCGCCGAATGCACGCGGGCGCTCACAGCGCAATGACATTCGCGCAGGGACACGCGTTCTACAACCCCTCGAGACCGCGCCGTCACGAGCTCAGGGTTTGGCGGCAATCGTACGACCGTGTTAGATCGGTGCTACGTAGCCCGCTTCCCGCCGTAGAGAGAGCTCGCCTGACTGCGTCCATCGCGCGAGACGCCATCGCCTCGCGAGACACTTTGATGACAGAATTGTTCAGCAGCCTACTGCATCCCTGGGCAGGCGTCGAATCGTCAGCGTGAACATGAACGTTACAGCAGTTCGTGCGGCGGCCGCAGGCGACGTGTCGGTCGCGTCAGACGTGCTGGTACGGCACGCTTCGGCGGTGCGGGGAATGACCCAGGAATCGCAGCTGCTCGACCTGACCGTCGGCGAGCTCGTCGAAGTGCGAAGCGTGGAAGAGATTCTCGCCACGCTCGACGATAACGGCGAGCTGGACTCCATGCCGTTCATGCCCGAAATGTTACAGTTCGTCGGGCAACGATTCCGTGTGTACAAGCGCGCTCATAAGACGTGTGACACGGCAACGCGCACGGGCGGGCGGAGCGTGGAGCAGGCCGTTCACCTGACTACGCGGTGCGACGGTAGCGCTCATGGCGGCTGCCAGGCTGCTTGCTTGATCTTTTGGAAAGAGGCGTGGCTCAAGCGGGTTACGAGCTCCGATCCCGCGCCAAGCCGGATGACCGCGACACCATCGGGGAATCTGGCGGACACTTTCCACCAACTCGAGCGCGCCAGCCGGAGAACCGATCCGGCGGAGCCCGGCGTCATCTACTCCTGTCAGGCGACGCAGGTCCCCAAATTCAGCGCACCGTTGACCTGGTGGAATCCAGGCCAATATATGCGCGATGTAACCTCGGGGAATGCCGAGTTCCGAAAAGCGGCGTTCGTTCTGGGACGCGCCACCATCAACGCCATTCAGCGTTGGCGCGGCGGTCGCAACTTTCCTGCGTTCCCCATACCAACCAAAACGAAGACTCCAAAGGAGACTCTTGACCTCAAGCCAGGAGAGCTGGTCCAGGTCAAGTCGCCGGAGGAGATCGCCGACACCCTCGACGTTCACTCGCGCAATCGCGGGTTGTACTTCGATGAGGAGATGATCCGCTGGTGCGGCGGCACCTTCCGAGTGCAGTCGCGGGTCTCCAGGATCATCAACGAGCGAACTGGCCGCATGATGCAGCTCCCCAATGACTGCATCATTCTCGATGGTGTATCATGTCGGGCCGAGTGCAGTCGTGGGCGACTTCTCTGCCCACGCGGGATCCCTCACTACTGGCGAGAAATCTGGCTTCGGCGGGTTTCTCAGCCGGAACAACCTCAAGTAGATCCAACGCACCCGCGATGAGGTCATGCAGCGACGGTCTTCGTACGCCAGCGCCGCCGACGCTGAATTGGTCTCATTTGTAAATCGTATTCGAACAGGCGTTTACTAGGCTTCCAGAAAAGAGCACGCGTTTATCACGATTTCGCTCCGCTGATGTTTATCGCGTGATCTACAAACAAAAGTGGGCGAGAATTTTAGTTGAGCTTAGCCCCGATTACGCGGGTAAATTCAGTGACTGGCGGTGGCCTTCGCGCGTCTCCTGGTATGGGCCTACGCGGCCCAATTTGGTCAGAAGCAGGTGTCACGAGGGCGTCAGAATAGGTACGCTGCTCAGAGCAAAGCCATCGAAAGGTGGCGTCGCAGAGTCACGGGGCTAAAGCGAAATCCGCTACGCCAGCCGAGCCGCCAGCGAATCCGATGAACAATGTCGGTGCCGCGGCGGTTTTTTTTTCTTGCCCGGCATCATCCAACCGAAGGCGAATCTCGGCAACAGGGGGACGTCTCATGTCAAATAGATTTTCGCTGGCAGCGCGTTCGATGTCGCACTGGGCATGGCTGTTGGTAGTGCCGCAACTTGCAGTCTGCTCGGGTGGAAGTACCGGCGTGACTACCGAGCCTCCGGTTCGGGTCGTGACCACGATCGGCGTGACACCGCCGAACGCTTCCCTGGAAGTCGGTGCTACGCAGGCGCTCGTGGCTACGGTCAAGGATCAATCGGGAAATATCATGGCCGATCAGTCTGTAACCTGGTCGAGCGATAACTCACCTGCCGCAAGCGTGAGCAGCGGCGGCATGGTGACAGCAGTCGCCCCTGGCGCCGCGAAAATCACCGCTAGCAGCGGGGGCAAGACGGGGTCGTCTGATATCACTGTATTGGCTCCCCCGGCGACGCCGGTGGTCACATCGGTGACGGTATCTCCTGCGTCGACATCGGTCGCCAAGGGTGCGACAGTGACCTTGGTTGCGACCGTGAAAGACCAGCAGGGCAGTGTGATGGCCGGCCAGACCATTACATGGTCAACGAGTGACGCTTCTGTTGCGACAATCAGCTCGAGCGGTGTCGTCACCGGTGTTACCGCGGGATTGGCGACGATCACAGCTACGTCCTCCGGCAAAAGCGGAACTTCGAGCATCACCGTCACAGCGGTGTCGCCCGTCGTTACAACGGTGACTGTATCACCGCCATCAACTTCGATAGATGTGGGTGCGACGGTTTCTCTGACCGCAACTGTCAAAGACGCGCAAGGAAACGTGATGAATGGGCAGACTGTAACCTGGACAACCAGCAACGGTGCTTATGCGACCGTTAACTCGAACGGTGTAGTAACTGGCGTGTCGGCTGGACAGGCGACAATTACGGCAACTGCGTCCGGGAAGACCGGAACATCAACGATTACGGTTTCGGCTCCAACGCCACCTGGAAACGGAACGCTGCTGTTCAGCGAGGATTTCGAAAACGCCAGCATCGGTTCGCGCGGCTGGTACGACAATACGTCAGTTCTGCTCAGTACTACTGAGCACGTTGCGGGGAGCGTCAGCTCAGCGCAGTACCGCTTTACCGCAGGGGCAAACACGCCAACCAGTGGCGACGCGCAGCGTCACAAGTTCACTCCCTCGAACTCAGTGTATGTCAGCTACTACGTGAAGTACAGCACGAATTATGTGGGCTCTAACCAGGACTATCATCCCCATGAGTTCTACATCTTGAGCACCATGGATGGGGACTATGACGGTCCATCTCACAATTATCTGACCCTTTACATCGAGCAAAACTACCAGAACGGCGGCAGGCCCAGATTGGCGATACAGGATAACCGCTCTATCAACACCAGTTATGGCTCGCTGCCAAGAAATCTCATCGGAATAACCGAGGACCGGTCCGTCGGTGGCTGCAACGGTGTTGCCGAATCGAACATGGACAGTGAGTGCTTTACGCTCGTTGCCGACTGGTACAACGATAAGCAGATCACCGGTCCAGTGACCTTCAAGCCTACTGCTGGACCAGGCTACAAGAACGACTGGAATTTTGTCGAGGCTTACTTCCAGTTGAATACGATCGCCAACGGAATCGGGCAGGCGGACGGAGTGATGCAATACTGGTTCAATGGCACGTTAATCATTGATCGGCACGACATCATGTTCCGCACCGGCGCGCATCCTAACTTGCAGCTTAGTCAGTTCCTGATCGCGCCTTACATCGGCGACGGATCACCGGTCGACCAATCCATGTGGGTCGACAACCTTAGGGTCGCTACTGGGCGCATTCCGTAGAATCGCGTCCGAGCTTATTCCAGCCAAGAGGGTGTCGCGGATACCGCGACACCCTCTTGGCTATACGGCCGCGACATTCTGGTCGCTCGCTGCAAACCGGCGGTTCGTTCGTCGGGACAGCGGTCATTGCCGGCGAGTGCTGGGTGCGCTGCATAGGTCAAAAGTGTGGGGGCCATGCTACACGACTGTGACTCATCGCCCACGACGCTGGAAAGTGAGCCGTTATTCGAGTCGGGTCGCTGGCACATCACGTTGAGCGGGAATGAGATAGGCGCCGAACTAACGCGACACCACCGACCCTCAACTGGCACTCGAAGTGCGAACCGCCCAGTGCTCGGAAGATCCGAACGGAAGTTCCTTCAATCGCACCAAGGTGCCGAATCCCAGCTCCGCGAACCCCCACTTCTTTACGGTCGACGTCGAGGAGTACTTCCAGGTCAAAGCGCTGGAGTCGGTCGTCGCGCCCGATGACTGGCTCAGTCAGCCGACCCGCGTCGGCAGAAGTGTCGACATTTTGTTGGCGACCCTTGCCCGGCACAATGCCCGGGGCACGTTCTTCGTCCTTGGCTGGCTGGCGAAGCACCGCCCGGAGGTAATAACAGCAATTGCCAGCGCAGGACACGAAGTGGCTTCGCACGGTTTTGGTCACCAGGCGGTCACGGCACTTAGCCCAGGGCGGTTCCGCGAGGATGTTCGTTCGAGCAAGCGCATACTCGAAGATCTGACCGGTCAGCCTGTTCTCGGCTACCGAGCCCCGAATTTCTCCATTGTGCCTGGCTGCGAGTGGGCGTTCGACGTGCTTATCGAAGAAGATTACAGCTACGACTCCAGCCTATTTCCGATTCGCAGGCGTGGCTACGGCTATCCAACAGCTCCGCGGAAGCCGTACGTCATGCATCGCCGGGCGGGCGCGCTCGCCGAGTTCCCGCTAGCCACAACCAGTTTTCTTCGATTGGCGGTACCCGCTGCCGGCGGCGGATATCTCAGACAGTTTCCCTTGGCTGTGATCCGACGAGCATTCAGGGAATCGGCGGGTCGGGGTGAGAGCGCCACATTCTATATCCACCCGTGGGAAGTCGATCCCGAACAGCCACGTCTCCCTGTCTCGGCGTTCAACCGGGTTAGACATTACCGCGGGCTGGCTACCGCGCTCTCCAGAATTGAGGCACTGCTCGCAGAATTTCGATTTGACTGCATCTCTTCGTTCCTGCCTGCCACCGCCACTCGAAGCGCGCCACCCGAAACTGCTGGGGTCGCATGACGTCGACTGCAACCGATCTTCGTGCGGAAGCGGTCGAAGTCGAGCGGTTCGGCGGAACGGAAGACGAATGGGACTCGTTTGCCGCTGCTCACGCCGGATTCACGCACTTCCACCAACTAAGGTGGCGCTCGTTGATGGAGCGGGTATTTGGCCACGAGTGTCTCTACCTGGCGGCCCGTGATTGGCAAGGTGATCTGGTAGGAGTGCTTCCACTGGTCCGGGTGCGCAGTCTGGTTTTCGGGCACTACCTCGTTTCAATGCCCTTTCTCAATTACGGCGGACCGCTCGGCAGCGACACTGCGGTCCGGGCCCTTGTTGATGAAGCTGTGGGAATTGCGCGCCGTGAAAAGGTAAAGCTCCTGGAGCTACGCAGCCGGTTGCCGCTAGCGGTTGCGATGCCTGCGTCTCACCGCAAGATCACCGTTGTGCTCGATCTCGCCCGTAATGCGGACGTGCAATTCAGACGATTTGACTCGAAGCTTCGGAGTCAGATCAGACGCCCGCAGAAAGAAGGCGTCACCGTGCAATTCGGGCCCGCCCAAGTCGCTCCCTTCTTCGAGGTCTTTGCTCGTCACATGCGCGATCTCGGAACGCCGACGCTGCCATTCCACCTCTTTCAGGAAATCGCCGAACAGTTTCCTGATGATTGTTGGTTCGCCTGCGCCTACCTCGCGGATGCACCGGTTGCCGCGGGGTGCGGCTTTCGCTTTGGCAACGAATTCGAGATGACCTGGGCATCGTCGTTGCGCGCGTACAATCGTGAAGCGCCGAACATGCTCCTATACTGGGCGTGCATGGAAAGGGCGATCGGCGAGGGAATTACTCGATTCAATTTTGGTCGCTGCAACCTGGACTCGGGGACGCACCGCTTCAAGATGCAGTGGGGCGGCCGGGAGGAAACGCTCTGGTGGTACGGCCTCGCTGCCAAACCAAATGTCACGACACCCTCGCCGACGGACGGCATGTTCAGCTTCGGACCGCATGTGTGGCGTTTGCTTCCAACCACGGTGGCGACGGCCGTCGGACCATTGATCGTGCGGTACATACCGTGACCTGGCGCCGGGTACCGCCCGTCTTCTCCCCCGTGTCGCCTGCTGCCCTTCCGGGAGCACTTGCAGTCGCGTGCGGCCTGCGAAAGGCAAACCCCGATGCTCTGATCGCGATGCTACGCACTCGCCATGAAGCCACCGAAGTTCTGCTAACAGATAGCGGCACATCGGCGCTGATTCTCGCAATGCGTGCAACGATTCCTGTCGGAGCGACAGTCGCATACCCTGCCTACGGCTGCATCGATCTCACTACAGCGGCCCTGGGGGCCAACGTCAAGGTTCGTCTTTATGACATCGATCCTGTTACGCTGAGCCCTGATCTTGATTCAGTGCGCCGGGCGATCGGACGTGGCGTGAGCGCAATCGTTGTTGCCCACCTGTTCGGCTACCCAGCCGACATTGTCGGCGTTCGCGAGATCGCCGCCGAGCACGGAGTTCCAGTGATAGAGGATGCCG
Organism: Acidobacteria bacterium 13_1_20CM_3_53_8; assembly: GCA_001920415.1. Lineage (GTDB taxonomy): Bacteria > Acidobacteriota > Blastocatellia > Pyrinomonadales > Pyrinomonadaceae > 3-1-20CM-3-53-8. Next base: position 9,405 of record MNJR01000031.1, read on the forward strand.
CTCAAGCCGCCGGTGGCCGACTCGACGCCCGCAGTATCGGAAGCCATGGCGACATCTCGGTCCTCAGCTTCGGTCGAGGCAAGGGAATGACGAGTGGCTCCGGGGGCGCCGTCCTGGTCCGAAGGTCAGCGCTCGAGCAGTGGGCTCATCGCGCTCGCTCGATGCTCGGGCCGGGAAGAACCGGAGGAAGAGAGGCCGCGGCGTTGGCCGCGCAGTGGATTCTCGCGCGCCCGATGTTGTATCGAATTCCAGCCTCCATTCCAGGGCTCCGCCTCGGAGAAATGGTCTTTCGTCCGCCTCGAGAACCCCGACCAATTACATCTACGGCGGCCAAGCTTCTCGGGGCGGCGCTGGAGATGGACAACAACGAGGTTCGCGGTCGGCGCCTACGCGCACACGATATCATCGCGCGGTTGAGGCCGAACAGCAGGATGTCGCCTGTGCGACCAATCGCGGGCGGCGAATCGGGCTACCTCCGGCTGGCTTTGCTGGATACCAAAGGCGATGCTGCAGCCCTTCCGTCCGTGGGAGCGGTGCGTGGATATCCACTGACGCTCGAGCAGCACCCACAGCTCCGCACGCAACTCGCGCCTGGCGAGCGCGCCGAAAACGGCGCCCTCCACTTGCGCGACCGGTTGTTCACTGCGCCGACACACTCCCGCGTTTATGCGAAGGATCTGTCCGTGCTGATTGCATGGGCGACAGCTGCAAACCCAATTTCTGTCGAGCAGCTCTCACCAGTTGCAGTTGCATGAACACGTGGCTAACAGCCGCAGGCTTGGGTGACTCTCTTCGTGGGAAGTCCTGTGTGGCTTAGCACCGACGGTCTTATACGGCCGTGTGGCGGGTGCGCCACACATTCCGTACGGGTCCCAGAATCACGATCCGACACAGTGAGCCAAGGCGTTCGCGCCAAATGAGTTAGCGACTGTCCCGAGTGTCAGGCCGCCGAGTGTGCACAGGTCCGCAAATTGATTCGTGCCCACCACGTAATCCTTCCGAACTCCCTCCGCAGGACAGAAAATGGTACAGCACAAACTCATGCAACTGTTGGCCGGCAAGCCCGACTCCGCGCAGTCGCTCCTCGACGCGTACGCACTTAGCCAGGGAGCTCAAGTATCGCTTCTGCTCCTGTTGGCGAACGTCGCGCTGGGACTACTCATGGCGCTCGTGTTGCGCTGGCATTTTCGCCGCTTCTCGTCGACTCTGGCTAACCGCGACCAGTTCGCGAATGTGTTTCCGTTCATTTTGCTCACGACACTGTTAATCATCACAATAGTGAAGTCGTCGCTGTCGCTCTCGCTCGGCCTCGTCGGTGCGCTGTCCATTGTGCGCTTCCGCACGCCGATCAAGGAGCCGGAGGAGCTCGCATACCTTTTCCTTGCGATTGCGATGGGTCTTGGCCTCGGTGCAAACCAGACGGTTCCCACGATTGCAGCGGGGCTGGCGATTCTCGTCGCCGTCGGCGCGCTGAAGACGCAGCGGGGGCGGCGGGAGACGCGAAATCTGTATCTCTCCGTCGAGTGGCAGGACGGTCAGTTCCAGCCCGAGGAGCGCATGAATCGGCTGAACGACTCGATCCGCGAGAACGTGCGTTGGAGCGACATGCGTCGGTTCGACACAAAGGGTTCGACAATTGAGGCTACGTACATCGTCGGCTTCGACAAGCCGGAGCAGCTGTCCAAGCTCGTGTCGCGGCTTCAGGAGAAACACGAAGGCATCGGGATCACGTTCCTCGATCAATCCAATCTTCCGTCGGTCTGAGGCATGATTGTTCACGAGGCGCCGCGATGGAGCTGGCGCCAGCGCGCTGACCTGCTGCGCAGACTGATCCAGGGAAAGCGATCAGGTCCGGCGTATGTAGGCGTGGGCGTGCTTGTCATCGTACTGCTCGGGGGGACCGCAGCTTCGCGTGTTGATGTGAAAGGCCCGGCCGTGGAGTGGATGCTCGCGCATGGATACGAGTGGCAGCTCAACGATCGTATGTCCTTCGAAATTCTGCACCTCCCGTTTGACTGGGCTCGAGGACTGCTATCTCCCGGAATCCCGAGGCTTTACATGGACATCTCATTCGAGAACCTCCAGGTTCTCCAGGCACAGCGTGCGCAAGCGCTGCAGCGTGGGGTGCTCATTCATGGCGAGGACGACGAGGTTAGTGCGAAGCTGCGGATCGGCAGCAGGTCGGTACGCATCAAGGTGCGCCTCAAAGGAGACACGCCGGTCCACTTTGAAGGGGGACGTCGCTCCTTTCTTGTGAAGGTGAAGGGTGGTGATGCCGTCATGGGTATGCGGAGCTTCGCGCTACAGCATCCGATGACCCGCGATTACCAGACGGAGCCTCTCTTCCTCGAAGCTGTGCGCCGACATGGTTTGCTCGCGCCTCGTTACGAATTCGTAGACCTTTACATCAACGGAGACTTTGAAGGACGTCTGGCTCTCGAGGAGCACTTCTCGAAAGAGCTCCTCGAGAGTCAGGGACGCCGCGAGAGCGTAATCATACGGCTGGACGAATCGAACTTTTGGCGCCTGCGTGAGCAGAACATGCCCCGGGACATGGCCGGCGATTACGATTTCGTACCGATTGACGCTTTCCAGGACAGCGTGGTGGCTAGATCGCCTGTCCTCAGTCAGCAACGGGAGAACGCAGTTCGGTTGCTCGATGCGTTCCGTCGCGGCGTGCTGAAGCCATCTCAAGTTTTCGATCCGGATGCATTGGGGGGCATGATCGCAATCGCCGAAGCATGGAGCGCGGTGCACGCGCTCGACTGGCGAAACGTTCGCTTTTACTACAACCCGGTCACGGCGCGGCTGGAACCGATCGCGTACGACGGCAAAGTCCTGATCGAACAGCTGACCCCTGAGCGCATCGTCGATAACAGGGCCGCGTTCACGCGCGCACTTCTGGCGGATTCGGCCGTCGAGCGCGCGCATAGGCAGATGTTGCATCAACTGGCGGATTCCCCCCGGGAGCGCGCGCTGACTGACAGCCTCAACGACAGGCAGAATGAGATCCTCGCAGTGCTGCGGCGCCACTATCCGCTGCTTCGGCCGCTTCCGCTTAATGACGTAGCGGTGCGTGCGCGCGGCATCCTCGCCCGCGAGGTTGCGGGCGAGCCGGACCGCTTCCGCGACTGGAAACCGGAGCACCTGTTGTGGGCGCAGTATGTCCAGCCTTCTAAGGCGGGATCGGAAGCATACATGGAGGTGGCCAGCCGGATCCCTGAAGCGCTATCGATACTCAGTGTTGCATGGAAGAGCGCATCGAACGGCACGTTCACCGATGCGACAGGCGGTAATCGCGCCATGCCCGTGGATTTGAAGCCGATGGCACCAGTCGATGACGCTCGTCCGTGGTGGTGGACCCGCACGTCTGCGCTCAAGCGCCCGCTCAGTTCGCCTCCCGAACGTGTACACGTCCCGCTCGTTCCGCCACCGGCGGACCCTGGCGTTCAATTGGTGATCAGGGCGCGCAGATCATCAAACGGTCAGGAATTTACGTTGCTTGCGCCGCGCGGCTACGAGCCTCTCACGCAGCCATTGGTTCCGGCCGGGGATGTGACCATCGCGCTTGCGGAGCAACCGTTCCTGCGCTTAAACGGGACGACCCTCTCAGTGGCACGGGGGTCGTGGAAAGTGACAAGACTCCTGACCGTTCCCGCCGGGCTCACGCTCGCGATCGGTGCGGGGACGACGCTGACGTTCGCGCCAGGAACAGGAATCGTGTCGCACGGACCTGTCGACTTCAGAGGAACGCGGGAAGCGCCGGTCGTGCTGCGACCCACGGGCGCCGAGACGACCTGGGCGGGCCTCGTTGTACTCACCCCGGGGGGCGAGTCGTGCCTGCAGCACGTTTCAATCAACGGTACGAGCGGCTTCACGCTACCCGGCTGGCACCTCCCAGCCGGCGTCACGTTCTACGAAGCCGCCGTGAGGCTCCACAACGTGGCTTTCAGCCGCAACCGCACCGAGGACGCGCTAAACCTAGTCCATTCGCCGTTCGAAATACGGGACGTTTCGTTTGCGGACACTTACTCTGATGCGCTGGATCTCGATTCCTCCGATGGCACCATAGAGCGGCTGGCCTTCGATAACATCGGGTGGCTCGGCGGAGGCGATGCACTGGACTTGTCAGGCTCACGCGTGACGCTCGATGGTTTCCGCGGCACCAGGATCGTCGACAAAGCAGTGGACCTGGGCGAGCTGTCTCAACTGACGGCTAGGAACGTCGAAGTGACGGATGCTGGCGCCGGCGCGGTGGCGAAGGACGGCTCGCACCTATTCCTTAGCGGCGCGCGTTTCGACGGAGTTCGTGAAGGACTCATGACCTATGTGAAAAAACCTGAGTATGGTTCCCCGGGCCTCACGGCGATCGACGTCACAATAAAGCATGCCCAAACGCAGACTGTCGCTCAAACGGGCAGCTCGCTCGTACTGAACGGGAAGAGGATTGCAACACAGATAGTGGATGTGAAAAAAATGTACTCGACGGGGGCCATGAAGAAGGCCCGGGGCCTATGAGCGCGGAACCGCTGCGTTACGAGCTCAAGTTCGCGG
>MNJR01000029.1 GCA_001920415.1 Acidobacteria bacterium 13_1_20CM_3_53_8
GGCTACGTGAAGATTCTGGATTTCGGGCTGGCTAAATTGACGGAAAGAGCGGTGGGAGAAGCCGACACGGAAGCGCCCACGCGTGCGCTCGTCAATACGGGCGCGGGCGTAGTGATGGGCACGGCCAGCTACATGTCGCCAGAGCAAGCTCGCGGGGTTGAGGTGGACGCGCGCACGGACATATGGAGTTTGGGAGTTGTGCTGTATGAGATGGTCGCTAGTCGCACGCCGTTTGAAGGCGCGAGCGCGACCGATGTGCTCGCCGCTATACTGAACAAAGAGCCTCAGCCTCTGGCGCGTTACCAACGTGGTGTCCCGGAAGCGCTTGAATGGATAGTTACGAAAGCTCTGACGAAAGATAGAGAAGGTCGCTATCAAACCGCTAAAGAGTTGCTTACGGACTTGCGCCGACTCAAACAGCGGCTCGAATTTGAAGCAGAGATGGAGCGCTCTGTGTCGCCGGAATCCGTGAGCAGTTTGGCGGGCGACCAAACTGCTGCGATACTCGTCGCGAGCGTGCCTTCGTCTGCGGCGCAGACCGTGAGCGCGCAGACTCCGGTTGAGACCGTAACGAGCGAAACGGCATCACGCACAAGCGAAGTAAGTTCAAAGCATCCGACAACCAGCGCAGAGTATCTTGTTCAGGGGATTAAACAACACAAGACCGGCGCTATCATCTTTTCGATTCTCGCAATCGCTGTGCTGGGCGGTCTCGCGTTCGCCGCCTATAAATTCTTCAACTCTAAGAAGGCCATAGTCCCCTTCCAGAACATGAAGGTGACGAAGCTCACCACCACCGGCAAAGTCACGCTCGCCGCCATCTCGCCCGAAGGCAAGTACGTCGTGCATGTCATTGACGAGGTTGGGAAGCAGAGCCTCTGGATGAGGCAGGTCGCGACGACCAGCAACGTGCAGATTGTGCCACCCGCGGAAGCGACCTACAGGGGGCTTGCCTTCTCGCCCGATGGGAACTTCCTTTACTTCACGATGTACGACAACAACACTCCCATAGGCTATATCTACAAGGTGCCCGTCTTGGGCGGCACGCCTCAAAGGCTCGTCGAAGATGTGGACAGCCCCGCCACGCTTTCGCCCGACGGCAAGCAGTTCGCATACGTGCGCAACTATCCCAGAGAAGGCGAGCAGGGACTCTTCATCGCCAACGCCGACGGCACGGGGGAACGAAGGCTTGCCACGCTCAAAAGACCCGAAGGTTTCAGATGGGGAACAGGGGTCGGGCCTGCATGGTCGCCGGACGGCAAAGTGATTGCTTGCGGAGTCTGGGAGGACGAATCGGGCGTTCCTTACAACACTGTGCTTGGAGTGAGCGTCGCGGACGGAGCGATAAAACCCATAACAACTCAGAAGTGGGAGTCGGTCGGGCAGGTCGCATGGCTGGGCGACGGGAACGGCCTCATCGTCATCGCTAGAGAACAGTCGTCCAACTCTCTGGGTCAAATCTGGAGCATCTCTTATCCCGGCGGCGAGGTGCGCCGAATCACTAACGACCTGAACGATTACCGCAGTATGAGTCTCACGGCAGATTCGCGCGCTCTTGTCACGGTTCAATCGGAGACAACCGGGAATCTATGGGTCGCGCCGAACGGCGACGCCGCCAGCGCGCGCAAAATTACGTCTAGCAACCGCGACGGGATAGGCATCTCTTGGACTCCTGATGGTCGCATCGTTTACGGGTCAGCAGTGAATGGCAAGCCGGACATCTGGATAGCTAATGCAGATGGCAGCAATCAGAAGCAGTTGACGACGGACCCTGGGGTCGACAATTTCCCGACCGTTACCTCTGACGGTCGCTATATCCTCTTCGAGTCTAATCGCGGCGATGCTTCAGGCCGTTCGCACATCTGGCGCATGGACATAGACGGAGGCCAGCCCAAACAATTGACGAACGGTTTTGTAGAATTCAGCCCAAGTTGTTCGCCCGACGCCTCTTGGGTGGTTTATGTGGCCGGAAGCCCCGGCCAGCAGATACTTCAAAAAATTCCGATTGACGGGGGCGAACCCGTGAGGCTAACTGAGCCGGGCCTAATTTTCGAGGTCGCTTTTGTCTCGCCCGACGGAAAACTAATAGACTGCATCATCAACGACCTTGATGCTAGGAAATACAGGCTCGCTATTATGCCTTCGGAGGGAGGGCAGATGATAAAATTCTTCGACGTTCCGCGATCCGTAGCCTTAAACGCGACCGGAGTTTACTGGTCGCCCGATAGTCGCGCGCTCGTTTACATTGACACGCGCGACGGCGTCTCCAACCTGTGGGCGCAGCCCGTTGACGGCGGGCAGCCTAAACAACTGACCGATGTCAAATCCGATCTCATCTTCGACTTCGCTTGGTCGCGCGACGGGAAGCAATTGGCTCTGGTGCGTGGCACAAGAACTAACGACGCAGTTTTGGTTAACGACCTTAGATAGCCATTGAAGAAGGCAAAAGTAAAAAGGTAAAAGGCAAAAGTGAGGCTGAAACCGCTTTTACAGATTTGGAGAAAAGAAGTAATAGCATTGCTTTCATCCTCTTCACCTTTGCCTTTTACCTTTTTACTTTTGCCTTCTTCTTAAAGACATGCGTACCGAAACCCCGACAACTCCCGATGTTGAAAACTTGCGCGCCATTGCGCGTGGGGACGAGCGTGCGTTGGCCTCCGTTTATGACAGTTACGCGCGAATCCTTTTCGGACTTATCCTGCGTATATTGAATGACCGCGAAGAGGCGGAGGACGTTTTGCAGGAGGTGTTCCTGCAAGTATGGCGTCGTGCAGAGTCTTACGACGAGGGGCGCGGTCGCCCCTTCACATGGCTTGTGACTCTGGCGCGCAGCCGCGCCATTGACCGCCTGCGCGCTATCAACTCCAGACAACGAGCGAGCCGTGAAGCCGCGAAAGAAGTTTCCGATGAAGTGTCGGACGCCGCCACGGACGCTTTCAAATCCGAGCAGGGCGAAGTGGTGCGCCGCGCGCTCGAAGAGTTGCCGGAAGAGCAACGTCGCGCGCTCCTTCTGGCATATTTCGAGGGACTGTCGCAATCGGAGATTGCTGTAAGGTTGGGTACGCCGCTCGGCACTGTGAAGACGCGCATGCGTTCCGGGTTGATTAAGCTGCGCGAACTGTTGGGCGCACATATGGAGAGCTTGAGGTAGAACTTTTTTTGAGCACGCACGAACCTTACATAGAGATGATGGCGGCTCAAGCGCTCGGCGCGCTTGAGGCTGGCGAATCGCGCTCGCTCGAAAATCATCTGGCTGAGTGCGCACAGTGTCGAACCCTTTCGGCGAAACTCGACGACACGGCTGCGGCTCTTGCTTACTCCGTTGAAGCGGACGAACCCTCGCCAGAGGTGCGCGCACGCATTCTTGAAAAGATAAAAGCAGAGACCCGGACAACGGGGACGCCAGAAACAGGAGTGAGTCAACAAAGCGCGCCGTCAAACGTCGTACCTCTTACAAAGCCCACGCGCAGCTTTTTCAGAACCGTGTTGAAGTACGGCGCGATTGCAGCTTCAATCATCCTAGCCGCGCTCATTATCGCAACCGTTCTGCTCTGGCGTCAGAACCAGCGTATGAAAGCTGAGATTGCAGAGTTGAACGAGAACGCCAATCGCACTCAAACAGAGTTGGCGCGCGAGCGTGAGTTGGTCGAAGCGGTCACAGGCCCAGACGCCACATTTCTCAGGCTCGCCGGCACGGACGCAGCGCCGCGCGCCCGCGCCCGCCTAGCCTATGACCAGTACACAGGGCGCGCTGTTCTCTTCGCATACGATCTGCCGCCCGTGCCGCCCGGCAAAGCTTACCAACTCTGGTTCATCTCGGAAGGCCGCCCGCCTATGCCCGGAAGAGTTTTTACAACGGACGCTACGGGGCGCGCAGTGATGCGCGATGAAGTGCCTGCCAATGGGCGCGACGCAAAAATCTTTGCCGTCACGCTTGAGCCTGAAGGCGGCGTTCAATCGCCAACGGGCGAGAAGTATCTCATCACGCCAGCTTCATAATTTGAGTTGGGGCGGGCGCATTGAGAGTCAATCTGTAAATCTATAACTGCGAAAGGAGGAATACGGTCATGGGTCGAATACTTGCTTTCGTTTACGGGGTGATAAGCTACTTGATTTTCTTCGTCACGTTCCTCTACGCCATAGGCTTCGTAGGGAATTTGATTGTGCCCAAACGAATAGATTCCGTCGGGCACGCTCCGTTTAGTCAAGCGCTGCTGATTAACGTACTGTTGCTTGGCGTCTTCGCTATCCAACACAGCGTTATGGCGCGACCCGCATTCAAACGCTGGTGGACGCGCTTTGTCCCGCAGCCCGTTGAGCGCAGCACCTTTGTTCTGCTTTCTAGCCTTGCGCTCGTTCTGCTCTTCTGGCAGTGGCGACCAATGACGGACGTGGTATGGAGCGTTGAGAACACAGTTGGGCGTTATATTTTATGGGCGCTCTTCTTTCTGGGGTGGGCGCTTGTGCTCACCAGCACGTTTCTCATTAACCACTTCGATCTGTTCGGGCTAAGACAGGTTTACATGTACCAGAGAGGCCAGGAGTACACACATTCGGGATTCAGGACGCCGTTTTTCTACAAATTCGTGCGACACCCGATCATGTTGGGCTTCATCATTGCCTTCTGGTCAACGCCTAGCATGACGGTCGGCCATCTACTGTTTGCCATCGCCACGACTGCTTACATCCTCATAGCCATTCAACTTGAAGAACGCGATCTGGCGAGCATTCACGGCACAACTTATGAAGAATACCGGCGGCAGGTCTCTATGCTCCTACCTATCCCGAAGAAGAGGTAACCTAACTGAGAACAGTTTTCAGTTTTTAGTTTTCAGTTTTCAGATAAGAGCATTTCTCTTATTTCTGAAAACTGAAAACTAAAAACTGAAAACTGTTTCTTGTCACTCTCTTTTAATGCCTGGTCTTCTTCATCTTTGGCCCGGCGTCAATCTGATTCTGCGGTAGCGCCGGGGCGGGTTTGAAGTTTGCTGGAAGCGGCGTGCCTGTGGCAGAGGAGTTGACTTCGACTATCTGGCTCTTGAGCGAGCCTAGAATATTCAGCAGATCGGTCTGCTCCTGCTGTGCTATGTTGAGATGATTCATAGTCGCAACGAGGTCTTCGACCGTAGCATTCCATTCGCCTTCGGTCACCTGCATGTGCCGGTGCGTCTTCTTCATGCTGCGCCCAGTGTACTCGCAGGGGCCGCCCGTGACCATGCACAGTTGCTCTATAAGGTGCAGGCGCAGGCGCGGTACATCAGTCTTGGCTAGCTTTTTGTTGATGCGCGGGTCAGCAGCGAGGCGCGCCGCCGCATCGTCAACAAAAGCTGTGATGGCTGGCATGCCGCCCAAACGCTCGTAAAGCGTCCTCTGCTGTGTAGTGCTTGCGGGAGCGCTGTTGGAGTTGCCGTTCATGTTACCTTGCGCATGCGTGCCGACGGCTGAAACTGCAAACAAAAGAGATGCTATGAGGAGGGCTTTCCACTTACTCATTCTCGATTCTCCTTTCAGATTCGTGTCACATGAATTTTAGAGCGCAATTCAAAACCCGCTTTGCGAGCTTATCTTTTAACTTTGCGCCTTTGCGTGAACCTGCAATTCTCTCTAAGCTCAAGTTAGTGAGAATTGAGGTTTCACGCAAAGGCGTAAAGGGAAATACTTAAGCTCGCTAAGGGCTGAACTACTGCTGCAAGTTTTGAATTTGCCTCTTGATTAAACGCTCGGTTGCGAACGAATTTTCAAGCCTCTTTGCATAATACGGAGTAGGCCAGCCGCTTGGATTTCAGGGCAAAAATATTTTAGCGAGAGCGCCCGCCTCAAAAAAAATAGTTTTGTCTGGGGTCAACTACGGGAGCGAAAGCTGCTAAACTATATGAACCGCTATTCTCCCGCGCGGGCTATATTAATGGAGCGAGCGAGGAAGTCTGAAAGTGGCTGAGAAGAAGAGACCTGTAGTACCGAATTCAATCTCGGACGAGACGGGGCAGTACGACGCCCGCTTCGTACTGTGGCGCAGGTTCTGCGCAGAGAACAACATACCTGTCGAGACGCTGCCGAGCGACCTTGAAATGGAAGCGCGCGAGAAGTGGGAAAAGATGAAAGAGCGGCTGCAAAGACCCACGCCGAAGTAGCGCCCGTGAAAATTCCTCTCCTCTTCTTAAAGATAGCGCCCGGTGTAAGCTTCGCCCGTGAGGAAAGGGTTCGTGAGTCGCTCGCGCCCTATGGTCGTCTCAGGCCCATGACCGGAATAGACCACCACGTCGTCGCCTAGCGGAACGATTTTGTTCATCAGCGAATCCATCAACTGCTCGCTTGAGCCGCCCGGCAAATCCGTCCTTCCGATTGAACCCGCGAATAGACAGTCGCCTACAAAAACTTTTCTCTCCTTCTCGTTGAAGAGCACTACGTGACCCGGCGTGTGTCCCGGACAATGAATCACTTTGAACTCTGAATCGCCCACGCCATAAATCTGTCCGTCCTCCCAAAATTCATCAACGGGCGGCGGCTCTTCGTAATCGAAACCGAGCGCTGCCCATTGTGAGCGCGGAATGCCTATCCACGCGGGCTGCTCAGGCAACCCCTTGTACAAGGGTTCGTCCGCGCGGTGCAGAATTATCTTCGCAAGCGGGCGCAATCTCTTGAGCGCAGCCACGCCGCCCACATGATCCATATGAGCGTGCGTCAGCGTGATGGCTTGCAGTTCAAGATGATGCCGTTCGAGAGCATCAACAATTCTTTCCGCCTCATCACCCGGATCAATGCAGATTGCTTGACGGGTTTTCTCGCAACCTACTACGCGCGTCTGCTGCTGAAAAGGCGTCACGGTAATCTCTTCAATAATCATTCGAAAATCCCTTAAAAGAGAATGAAGATCAGCATTTTTGCATCTAAGAGAGTATAATTCCCCAAAAGGATTTTCGCTATCGGAAGAGGTTTTAAGAGTATGCCTGTCAGCACTAAATCCGCCTCACTCGCAAAGGTTTTAGACGAGCTTACAACTGAAGGCGCGCCGGAACTAACGGAGCATCTTGAAGGCAATGACTTGCGCTGCTACGCCTGCGGCCATCGCTGTTTGATTAAGGACGGCAGGCGCGGCATCTGCAAGGTGCGCTACAACGAGAACGGCCATCTGATGGTTCCCGTAAACTACGTCGCAGCGCTCGCCTGCGATCCCACGGAGAAGAAACCATTCTTTCATGTTCTGCCTGGCTCAGACACTTTAACCTTCGGCATGCTCGGCTGCGATCTTCACTGCGCATACTGCTTCACGGGAGATACGGTCGTCGTTACCAATCGTGGCCCAATAACTTTCCAAGAAATTTTCGAATCAGCCGAGCGCGTTGACCAGCACCCAGACGCAGAGATTGCATATCACAAAGACCTGAAGGCTGTCGCGGCTTCGGGAAAGTTGCGCGAAGTGCGTGGCGTGTTCAAACACTCATATAGAGGGAAGCTCGCTGTTGTCCGTCCTTACTATTTGCCTGCGCTACGCTGTACGCCTGACCATCGCGTTTATGCAACTGACGACACAAACAGCGCCCCCGTACTGATTCAAGCTCAAAAGCTGACAAGCAAACATTATCTGGCGATTCCTAGAAACTACTCTTTCTCTTCAATACAAGTCGTGGATGTGGCGAAAGAGTTGAGTGCACATCAGGTGTCTTATCGCGTGCCTTGGGAATTAACTGCGGATACACGTCAGGCGATTATGGAAGCGACTGCGCGCGGCGAAACATCTCGGCAGATCGGAGCAAGATTAAATAAAGATTCCTCTTACATCCGACACGTGCGCAGCAAAATCGCGCGCGGACTGGCGCAGGATGTTCGTTCAGGTAGAGCAATCATCGAAGAAAATATGCTGCGCTTTCCGAATGAGCACCGACCCGGAATTCCTTTATCAATTCCCCTAGATGTCGAGATGGCGCGCCTTCTTGGTCTCTATTGCGCTGAAGGTTCTGTTTGCAGTGGCAAGAATCGTCCCAATAGTCATGTGCTTAACTTCAGCTTCTCTCATGCGGAGACCGAACTTGTTGATGAAACCATAGGGCTGATACAGAAGTGTCTGGGAGCTAAGGCCACGCGAGTGCAGCGTACAACGACACTGGCCGTGGCAGTGAACAAATCTTCCGCTGCTCTCTTGTTCAAATCACTTGCGGGGAAACGATCCGGTGAAAAGCGCGTTCCTCAAATTCTCTTCGACGCTCATCGTCATATTGTTCAATCATTTCTCGATGCTTATGTGCAAGGAGACGGGCATCGGTATGAGAATGGGAAAGTGAGCATTACGACCATCTCCCGGCAGATGGCTTACGGCATTGCATGGCTAGCTTTGAAGCTTGGACACTTGCCTTCGATATACGACACAGCTATGCCGCAGGAAGGTGTCATTCAGAATCGCACCGTTAAAAGAGCGCCGCATCAGTACACAGTAGTTTGGTATGAGAACGAGACTGTATCTCGCAAAGCTATCGAGACGAAAGATTACTATCTTGTTCCGTTGCGTGAGATCAGCTTTGAAGATTATGAAGGCGACGTATACAACATGGAGGTGGATGAAGAACACACCTATCTTGCTGGATTCTTCTCGGTATCGAATTGTCAAAACTGGATTACCTCGCAATCTCTACGTGACGATGCAGCGGGTGTTGCGCCACAGATCGTGTCGTCGGAGCGTCTGGTTGCTATGGCTAAGGCTTACGGCGCGGCGATGGTGGGTTCGAGTTATAACGAGCCGTTGATTACTGCCGAATGGGCTGTTGAAGTTTTCAAGCGTGCGAAGCCAGCAGGGTTCAGGACTGCATTCATCTCGAACGGGAATGCTACGCCGCAGGTTTTGGATTACCTGCGCCCGTGGACTGATTGCTACAAGATTGATCTCAAATCAATGTCGGATAAGAATTACAGGCAGTTGGGCGGTGTGGTTGATAACATTCTTGAGACGGTGAAGATGGTCAATGAGCGCGGCTTCTGGGAAGAGATAGTTACGCTCGTCATTCCGGGCTTTAACGACTCGGAAGATGAGTTGCGGCGCGCGGCTGATTTCATAGCTTCTGTCTCACCTGACATCCCCTGGCATGTGACGGCGTTTCATCAGGACTATCACATGACTGAAAACGCCAACACGACCGCAGAGCAATTGATTCGCGCGTGCGAGATTGGACGCGAGGCTGGTCTTCGATACATCTACGCTGGAAATCTGCCGGGGCGCGTTGGCCGATGGGAGAACACTTACTGCCCGACGTGCGATGAGATTCTGGTGGAGCGCTACGGCTACATCATCAAGCAGGTTCGTGTCACGCCCGAAGGCAACTGCCCGAAGTGCGCGACACGCATTCCGGGAATATGGTCGTAAAGCAGGAATTAAGAAGGCAAAAGTAAAAAGGTAAAAGGCAAAAGGGATAAGGATGAAATCAATCCTATTACTCTTCTTCTAAATCTGAAAAATGGTTTCAGCCTTCCTTTTGCCTTTTTACTTTTGCCTTTTGCCTTCTTCAGCCTCTGTCAAATTTTCCTTGCGCTAAAACGCAAACAGTATTAGCTTAATCAACTAACCGAGGGTAAGTATTTCTGGCTGGTTCCTGCTGCGGAGATTTCGACCGAACCTTTCCCAAATTTTGGCGCGCCACGCCGAGAAGAGTTTTCCAAAAGACTCTTTTAGGAATCCGAGGCGATTCATTTCCTCCCACGGCAGGCTTCGAGCCAATCTTTAGTCCAACGAAATTGAACCTTATCTAAAGCGCGAGCGGGGACTCGCGCCACTCTCTCGAAAGGGGAAGTTTGAGATGCCTCAAGCATCTCAGCAAGAAATAGCATGTTCCGAATAATTTTCGCAGCACTTACTGCACTGCTGCTTGCCTCTATAGTCTGCCCGCAGTCGCAGAATTCCTCAAGGCGCGCTCACTCGGACGACGATGCGCCACTCTTTAGCGAGTACAGGGGCGTGCATATAGGCATGAGCGCTACAGAAGCTCGCGCCAAGCTGGGCAAGCCGCAGTCGTCTGGCGACGACCAAGATTTTTACGTTATCAACGAGCACGAGACCATTCAGGTCGCCTACGATAACGCTCAGAAGGTGACAGCCGTCTCGGTTGACTTTATGAACGGCTCTACGGACGTGCCTACGGCCAAAGCCGTTTTGGGTCAGGACGTGCCGCCAAAGGCCGACGGCTCCGCTTACCAGATGATTCGCTACCCGCACGCAGGCTACTGGGTCTCATGGAGCCGCACGGCAGGCTCAACGCCTATTATCACTGTGACGATTCAGAAAATTCCATAAAGCGATAAGAGCAGTTTTCAGTTTTTAGTTTTCAGTTTTCAGAAATAAGAGAAATGCTCTTATCTGAAAACTGAAAACTAAAAACTGAAAACTGCTCTCATCGCTTATCACTAAAAATTCGATGAGCGGCGAGAGCCGCCTTCCGGTGTGCCGTAAAGGGGTGTGTACTCTTCGTCATCTTCGGCGGCAGAGAGCGCGCGCTTGAGTTCGGCCAGGTCGCGGCGTGCGGCGTCGAATTCGTCCTGGTCAAACTGCTCTGCTTCGCCAGCTATCTTCAGCACGCGATCCATGCGCTTGCCCGCGCGCTCTAAATCTTCGACCCTGAGAGTTCCTTCTTCGACTGCGTGAACTAAGCAATCGCGCGCTGCTACGAAATTCGCCGCGTGCTCACAGATCAAGATAGCGTCAGAGCCTGCGTGAATCGCGCGCAAACTGGCATCCTCAATCGAGAGCGTCTGCACGACCGCGCCCATCTCCAGATCGTCCGTAATCACCAGCCCGTCATACTTCAAAGCCAGACGAAGGAGTCGCATCACTACGTTATCCGAGATGGTCGCCGGTAGGTTCTGAAAGTTTTCAATCGGTGGAAGCTCGCCCGTTCGCCGGAACCAAGCCTGCAAGAATTCCGAGACTTCTGGGAAAGCCGCGTGGCTGACCATCACAGATTGAAGGCGCTCGCCGGGGCGGTGAAACATCAAGTCCATGAAGGGCACCAGATCGCTTTCCAGAATTTCTTGCCAACTGTGCTGAACTATGGGAAGCCTGCGATGTGAATCAACCGTAGAGCCGCCCAAACCCGGAAAGTGTTTGCCGCACGCTGCCACGCCGCCCTCTTGAAGACCGTCAAGAAATGCGCCCGCAAGCATAGAGACTTTCGACGGGTCTGTGCCGAACGTCCTTGCGCGAAGACCGTTGTTCTGGTTGTCGCCCGAAAGGTCTAGCACGGGCGCGAAATCCATGCTGAAGCCCATCAACCGAAGAACGCGCGCCGTCAACTCCCCGAATTTTTTTGCAAGATCGGAGCGCCCGGCTTCGCGCACCGCTTTGGCCGAAGGCATAGGCTCTGTGATGTGTCGGAAGCGATCAACGAGTCCGCCTTCCTGGTCAACGGCTATGATGACAGGATGTTCTACGGAGTCGCGTATCTGCGCACTAAGAAGAGCGACCTGCTCTGCCGATTCTATGTTGCGACCGAAGAGCACCACGCCGCCGGGCTGAACTTCACTCAGGAGCTTGCGCGTCTCGCGCGTCAACAACGTTCCCGGCAAACCTATGAACAGGAGTCGCCCAGCTTTGCGCTTGATGTCCCGCGCGCTCGCACTTTTCTCAGAAAGCTTCGACATAAAAAGAATTTTTGCTACTCATAAGAGTAATGGCTCACCAGAACGTTTTGCAAGAACGGAGGGATGAAGAAGCTCTGGATTTCAGCCCACGAAAGTGGGCGACAGAGTAAAGCGAGAGTGCGTTAGCACTGGGAAATGGATTGCAGTTAAGATCATCAAGCCCGCGAGAGCGGGCGACAGCCGTTTAATGGGTGATGGGCTGTCGCTATCTTCGATAGCTCTGACAAATTCCTTTCAACTCTAACGAGAGCCCTCACGGGCTCTCGCTTTACTCTGCCGCCCACTTTCGTGGGCTTTATTTCGTCTTCTTACTTCATCCTCGCTCTTCCTCCCCGCTTGAACTGTTTCTTTGGCCGTCTTACTATTCTCTTCAGTAAATTACTGTGAGCACACTGACTGACATTGCAATCAGCCCGTCTCTTCTTACTGAGAAGATAAAGGCGCAGGCGCGCGAACTCGGCTTTGAAAAGGTTGGAGTTGTGCGCGCCGAAGCGTTAATGGAAGAGCATGCGAAGTTGGAAGAATGGCTTCGGCGCGGGTTTCATGGCGAGATGCGATGGATGGCGCGCGACGCAGAGCAGCGAACAGACCCGCGAAAATTTTTCGCTGAAGCACGTTCGGTCGTCGTCGTGGCGCTCAACTATTTCACGCCGCAAGAGCATGCCCAAAAATCTTCGTCCGGCAAAATCTCTCGCTACGCATGGGGCGATGACTATCACGATGTCGTAGGCGAGAAGTTGAAACGGCTTCTCGAATGGATTAAAGAGGAGTTTTCTGGGGCGGAAGGAAAAGTTTGTGTTGACATTCAGCCCCTTATGGACAAGGCTTGGGCTGCGCGCGCCGGCCTTGGCTGGATAGGCAAGCATACCAATCTAATTACGCGCGAGTACGGCTCATGGGTTTTTCTGGGCGAGCTTTTATTGAACTTAGAACTCGAATACGACGAAGAACGCACGGAAGACCATTGCGGAACCTGCACGCTCTGCGTTGATGCTTGCCCGACCGGCGCGATTGTCGAAGATTACGTTGTGGATTCCCGCCGCTGCATCTCTTACGCGACGATTGAGCTTCGCAGTGATGCTATGCCGGAAGAAGTTTCTGGAAATCTGGACGGCTGGCTCTACGGCTGCGACGTTTGCCAAGACGTTTGCCCCTGGAACCGATTCGAGCAGGTGACAAGTGAAAATAGATTTGAGCCTCGCGCTGGCGATACGTCGCTCAGACTCTCGGATATTCTTGAAATGACTCATGAAGAATATGTCGAACGTTTCCGGCTGAGCGCTATGAAACGCGCAAAGCTCTCAGGACTAAAACGAAACGCGCGCGCATTGCTAAAACCAGAATGAGGAGAAAAGATGAAACCAATCGCCGCTCTCTTGATTGCCCTTCTACTCCTGCCTTTTATGATACGAACAACTGAAGCACAAAGAAGAGGTCGCGTACGCGGGCAGGCTCAATCGTCGCCCACAGAGTTGCGCCGCATGGCTGATGATTATTATCGCTGGCGCAACGAGAACTATCCGGTCGGAAGCAGCGACGACGGCCTGCACACCTGGGATAATCGTTTGACAGATTACTCTTGGCCTGCCGTGCTCAAGCGAAGACAACATGTGCGCGAGCTTCTGGACGGGGTCAACGCTATGCAGACCTCTAACTGGAACAAGAACGACCGCATTGACTGGATTCTGTTCAGAGCGCAATTGGAAGGCGTGGCCTTCTTTGACCGCGTGCTGGATTTCGAGGAGGCAGACCCGCAGACTTACGTCAACGAGTGCAGCAACAGCATCTTCTCGCTCTTGAAAAAAGAGTACGACACGAAGCGCAACCGCGCGCTTTCGGCCACAGCAAGATTGAAGCAGATGCCTGCGATGATTGAAGAGGGCAAGAAGAATTTGCGAAAGCCCGTAAAACTTTACGCGCAACTGGCGATTGATTCTGCGCGCTCGATTGACAGCCTCTTCACCGATAGCATGATGTCGCTCGCCGAAGGTCTATCGCCAGCGGAAAGAGATGATCTTGTGACGGCGCGCGATGCTGCCATCAAAGCGATTCACGCTTACGCGGATTGGCTTGAACAGAGATTGAACACTATGGTCGCTTTCTCGCCAATGGGCGTGGGCAACTACAATTATTATCTGAAGCGCGTTCTTCTTCTGCCAATCAACTCTGAGCAGTTGGAGATGTTGGGACAGACGGAACTTGCGCGCGCACGCGCAATGGAAGCTCTTCTGCCAGACCCTTCGCTTGCAGACCCGAATCCTGCGCGAAGCGCTAACGTTCCTGCGAATCAGGACGAGTTTCTTCAAGCTTATGAGCGGCGCGAAGCAGAGATGATAGATTTCCTGAAAACAAATCACCTCGTCACACTGCCCTCTTATCTGGGCCACTTCTACATACGCCAACTGCCAGAAGCTTTTAAGCCCACAAGCCCGGGCGGATTCATGAACGCGCCCGGTCGCTATGACCGCGACCCCAGTGGGTTCTACTTCATACCGACCTACAATCCGCAGAGCAGGAACTTTTATATTCGCGCTGCGATTGAAGACCCGCGCCCTATATTGGGACACGAAGGCATTCCGGGCCACTTCGTACAGCTATCAATCGCAAACCATCTCTCAGACGAAATCAGAAAACAGCACTCCGACACGGTCTTCATAGAAGGCTGGGCGCTCTACGGCGAAGAGATGCTCTCGCGCGAGGGGCTTTACCCGCAAAACTCTCCCGCGTATGGACAGATTCTTCGTCTCACACGCTACCGCGCGGCGCGCATAGGCGTTGACGTGAATCTGCACACAGGACGCTGGACTTTTGAGCAGGCCGTAAAATATTTCATGGAGTCGGGCGGGCTTGATCGTGAAGCTGCGGAAGGCGAGGCGGCTGGCGCTGCTGCGAATCCAACGCAGAAGATAAGCTACATCACTGGCAAGTGGCAGATAATGAGACTTCTGGGGCGATACCGCGACCAACAGGGCGCGAACTTTCGTCTTGGACAATTCCACGATGACCTGATTAAGAACGGAAGCCTTCCGGTCTCCGTCCTCGAATGGATTTTACTGGACGATCCTTCGTCGGTCGAACAAGCATTACGTTAAAAAAGTCTGAAGTCAGAGCGATTTTGGATTTTAGATTTTGGATTTTGGATTGAAAGACATCTTGTTCGTCAGATTCAATCCGTTTGCTAATCCAAAATCGGCAATCCAAAATCCAAAATCCTTCCGACTCCAGACTCCAGACTCTTATGGCTCTTGGCCCAAAGTGGCATTTGATGTCTGACGAGGAGTTGCTGGACGTGCGCATGTGCGATCTGCCTTTGCGCATTCATCGCACTCCTCTGGCCGAGCGCGTCAAGCGGCTCTATGAAGAGTTGGGCGCGCGCGGCATACGTTTTCGTCCTCACGTGTGGCTGGGCGAAGAGTGGTTCTCGCCCGATGGCGTGCCCGGCATCGCGATTCCTTTTTATCTTGCTCACCCGCGATTGATGAAGCTTGAACGCAAGCAGATGCTCGAAGTCGAAGGCGGGAAAGAGGCCGAGTGTATGCGCATTCTTCGGCATGAAGCAGGGCACTCGATTGATGCTGCCTACCGCATTCATTTCAAGCGACAGTACCGAGAGCTTTTCGGCTCGTTCGCAAAACCTTATCCGAAGTCTTACAAACCCAAACCCGAAAGCCGCAACTTTGTTCTTCACCTGGGCGCGTGGTACGCGCAGGCTCATCCGGCTGAAGACTTTGCGGAAACTTTCGCCGTATGGCTTAGACCAAACTCGCGCTGGCGTCGCCGTTATCAAGGCTGGCCTGCGCTCAAAAAACTCGAATACGTTGACGCGCTTGTTCGAGAGATTCGCGCGGGCGCAATCAAGAATCGCCGCAGAGAAAAGGTCGAGCCGCTATCGAAATTGAACATCACTTTGCGCGAGCACTACCGTCGTAAACGCGAGCACTACTATTTTGAACTGCCTGCCTCTTATGATAGAGATTTGACGCGCATCTTCTCGCAAGATTCCAACAGTCGCTCGCACCCGCCCGCCTCCACCTTTCTTCGAAGCATACGCCCTGAAGTGCGCGAGATTGTGGCCGAAGGGACGGGCGTTCACCAGTACACGATTGACCACGTTCTGAAAAACATGATCGAGCGTTGCAAGGATTTGGGCTTGCGCGTGACGACGACGAAGCGGCAGGCGCGTCGCCGCGTCCTAGTTGTTCTCACCGTTCAGGTGATGAAGGTTCTGCACACTGGCTATCACAGAATCGCCGTATGAGCTTTCAGATTAAAAACAGGTTGCGTGTGGTCGTGCTCGTTCACGAGAATCTAGTGCCGCCCGAAACCCTTGAGGGTTTGAGCGAAAAACAGATTCTGGAATTCAAGACAGAGTATGACGTAATCTCAACTATCAAAAGAATGGGGCACGACGTGCAGCCCCTTGGACTCTATAGCGATTTGGGTGTCATCTCTACAGCGATTCAAGACTATCGCCCGCACATAGCCTTCAATCTTCTGGAAGAATTTCACGGCTACCCGCTTTTTGATCAGCACGTAGTAAGTTATCTGGAACTGATGCGACAACCATACACGGGCTGCAATCCACGTGGATTGACGCTCGCGCACGACAAAGCGCTCTCGAAACAGATTCTCTCTTATCATAGAATTTCCGTTCCAGCCTTCGCAGTCTTCGAAATGAATCGCAAGGTTAAAAGACATGCGCGCCTGAAATTCCCGCTGCTGGTTAAATCCTTGACCGAAGAAGGCTCTGTCGGAATAGCGCGCGCATCTGTCGTCAACGACGATGCGAAACTGAAAGAGCGAGTAGAGTTCATTCACCGTCAACTCGGCACGCACGCCATCGCCGAACAATACATAGAAGGTCGTGAGATTTACGTAGGCCTAATAGGCAATCAGAAGATGCAGACCTATGCGCCCTGGGAATTGGTCATGCAGAATCTTCCCGAAGGCGCGCCGAACATAGCCACGTTGAAAGTGAAATGGGACCCGGCCTATCAGAAGAAGATAGGCGTGGTGACGCAGCCAGCGCACCTGACGCCGGATTTGGAAAAAAAATTGGTGCGCATCTCCAAACGCATCTACAGGCTGCTTTTTCTGAGCGGCTACGCGCGACTGGATTATCGTTTAACTTCAGACGGCCAGCTCTATCTTTTGGAAGCGAACCCTAACCCTAACGTAGCGCACGGCGACGATTTCTCAGACTCCGCAGCCCACTGCGGCATCAGTTACGAACAGCTTTTGCAGAAGATTATGACGTTGGGATTAAGTTATAACTCTATGAGCGTGCGCCGTGGTGGCAACTGAAGAGCAAGAATGGAAGAAGAGGGGGAAAAGGGGAAATGGGTAAGAGGGGAAAAGGTAAAGGCTAACTGCTTTCTCCCTTTTTACCTTTTACCCTCTTCCCCTTCTTCTTTCCATCTTTGCTCTTAACGGAGGTTGAATTGATGGCGAAAGTGGAGTTCAGTATAAAACTCGAAGCGGTTGAGAACAACAAGGTCGTGCCACGCTTCACTCTTCCGAAGAAAGAGAGCGCGAAATTCGGCACACGCGCGCGCGTCCCCGTACGCGGCACAATCAACGGCTTTCCTTTCCGCTCTTCAATCTTCCCGACGGGCACGGGCACACACTACATGGTCGTCAACCGCGAGATGCGCGAAGGCGCTCGCGTAAAAGTAGGCGACCGCGTGAAGATAATTCTGGAAACAGACACAGCGCCGCGCACCGTCGAAGTCCCTGCGGATTTGAAGAAGGCTCTATCGAAATCAAAAAGCTTGCGGACGCGCTTTGACAAACTCGCTTACTCGCACCGCAAAGAGTACGTGCAATGGATAGAGGCGGCGAAGCGTCCAGAAACTCGCTCGCGCAGAATCGAACGTGTTCTCGCTCATCTCACGACAGAGTAAAGCGGAAAGCGCTAAGTTCTGGCAGATTTGTGTTACGATTATTCTCGTAGGAGAAGTTGAAATGATTAAGTCTGTACATTTCAAAAATTTCAAGGCGCTCCGAGATGCAACCCTCCCACTAAGTCGCTTTACTTTAATTGTGGGGCCTAATGGAAGCGGCAAGAGCACTGCTATGCAAGCACTTTCGATGGCATCTAATCCAAACGTAGCCTATTTTGGTGATGTGGTTACGGCGGATTTACAACGATCTAGTGATAGTATTGTAGAAATTTTAATTGATTGGGCAGTAGACTATAGGTCTCTTGAAAGCTCGCGGGAAAGAGTTACTGATTCACGTGTATCTAGGCCACTTCAATCCACTGTATCGGTAAAAATCAAAACATGGTGGGAGCAAAAGGGTAATGCTCAGAACCGGGGCGGCCCTCAATATCAGAATGAATTTGAATATCAAAATGATTTTGCGATAGATTTTAGTCTTAAACAAGAGATTTACAAGGAATTAACAAGCTTCAAAATATTCTCTTTCGACGCACAGGCCATAACTGCACCTGTGTTAATGCAACCGAATATACAACTTGAACCGAATGGTTTTAATCTTGCCGGAGTTTTAGAGAATCTTAGAGACAGCGATCATGAAAGATTCGAGGCATTGAATGAGGAACTTGGACGATGGTTGCCGGAATTTGACCGTATTCTCTTTGAAACGCCCAAGCAAGGCCATAAAGCCTTTATGCTGCGAACGCGCGCCGGTCAACATAAGATTAAGGCTTCCGACCTTTCTCAAGGAACACTTTTCGCTTTAGCGTTTCTCACATTAGCGTACCTTCCAAATCCTCCATCAATTGTATGCTTTGAAGAGCCAGAGCGAGGTATTCATCCGCGTCTTCTACGCGAGATACGTGATGCAATGTACCGGCTTTGCTACCCGGAAGAATACGGGGACAAACGCGAGCCTGTACAGGTCATAGCGACAACACACTCGCCTTATTTTCTTGATCTATACAAAGACTACCCGGAAGAGATTGTCATTGCGCATAAAGACGAGCAAGGGATTCACTTTGAGCGCCTGTCTGAAAAGCCTGACATCAATGAATTCCTGCAAGACGCGCCGTTAGGTGAAGTATGGTATAGCGGGATTCTTGGCGGAGTTCCAATGAAACCATGAAGGTGGCTATACTCAGCGAGTCTTCAGCAGATGAGTCCGCGATTAGAATTATTCTCGAAGCCCTTCTGGGTAGAGAGACAGAAGGAATAGCCTCACTTCCTTTACGCTCAAGAGGCTGGCCGTCAGTCATCCGAGTTCTTCCTACGGTCTTAAAGTATTTACATTACCGAACAGATGCCGAAGCGCTTGTTGTGATTGTGGATTCCGATGATTCCACCGTCCATCAAAGCAGCCATGATGAAGAGAATGGCGCGGACATGCTGTGTCGGCTCTGCCAACTTCGCAATGTTGTTTCTTTGGAAACGACAAGGCTCAGACCAGTTGCAGGCCGTAGCCAGATCAAAGTCGCTCTTGGTTTAGCTGTGCCTGCTATCGAAGCTTGGTATTTATGCGGCTCTGATCCGCATGTTAATGAAGCAGCTTGGGCGAGAAGACTGCAACAAGAGCAGATTACCTATACGAGAAGAACATTGAAGGAAGATGTTTATGGCACTGAGAGGCCAACGATAGAATTAGAAATGAAACATGCCACCAATGCGGCAAGGCAATTAATAAACGAACTATCTTTGCTTGAACAACTTTTTCCAAACGGATTCGGCTCTTTCGCGCGCGATGTGCGTGATTGGTAAATTGCAGTATTTTAATCAGAGCTTTTAAGGTTAGCCATGAGTTCTGAAAGCAGAGAGCTAACACTAATTTTCACGGCGATGACGATATTTCTGGTCATCTGCGCTGTGGCTGTGTTCGTGTTCGTCAGGCAGTGGCTGAGGGAAAAGAAGAAGTAGCAAAAGTGGAAGAGTGGAATTTTTAGAGCCGTCGTGCAGAGCTAAGTATGGAACTACACGACGGCTCTTGCCATCAATTGCGCAACACACAGAAGCGATCTGCTAGTTCGTAGTAGGTCAGTTTGAAATTCTAAGCCAGTATTTATCAGTGCTCTAATTTGAAACTGACCCACTAGGTGCTAGTTGTTCAGCTTGACCGCCGTTACATCTTCCAGGGCGTTGTGAATTTTCAGGTAATCAATAACCTCCTCATAGTTGTTCTCCTGCGCACGCTTCAGCGCTGTGTTGCCGTCGTGATCACGCGCGTTGATGTTGGCTCCGGCGTTGAAGAGGGCTTCCACTATCTCGACTTCATCGGCACCAGCCGCAGCCATCAGCGCGGTCTCGCCGCTATGGCTGGTCGCGTTGACGTTTGCCCCCGCGCTGATTAAAGCCCGCACGACCTCCAGATTGCTGTACTGCGCGGCCATGATTAGAGGCGTGTCGCCGTCTGAGTCTCTGGCATTTACTCTAGCCCCCGCCGACACCAAATCCCAGACCAGCGCGGCTGTCCCGTCTTCGTCAAGACGCATGAGCGCCGTCTGCTTCCTCTTGGTTCGCGCGTTCACATCCGCGCCCGCGCCTAGAAGAACGCGAACCATGTCGCGGTTGCCGTGCATTACTGCCTCGTCCAGCGCGGTCGTCTCCGTTTCATCATCCCTCTTGCTAACGTCTGCGCCTTCCTCAATCAATTTCTTCACGGCGGCCAGATCGTTTTCTGAAGCGGCTTTGATCAAGGGGTCGCTGGCGATGACAGCCATTGCTCCGCCCATTGTCACAGTCTCGCCGACCTCCAGAGACGCGTCGGCGCGTTGTGCCTCGCCATCATGAAGAGCGAGTCCTCTTTGAAAGTACGACTTGAACCCGTTGGAGAAGATTGACAGCGAGTAGCTGCCCGTTCCAAGGTTCTGGAAATTGTATTGGCCGTACTCGTCCGTCGTCACAGATTGCTGCGCGCCGCTCGTTTCGTTAATGAGGGCGACGTTCGCTCCGGGTATCACAGCCCCGTTCGCGTCCATAACAGTTCCGGCGAGCGACGCACTGCCGCCGAACATGACCTGCGGGCTTGAGTTGTTAGCTTGAATAGTCTGCCGGCAAGCTACGGGTTGATCTGGCTGCGTGAGCGTCTGCGCGACTGCGGTCGAAGAAAGGCTCAGGGCTGCCGAGAAAGTCCCGGCTGCAATCTTCGACGCGCGGCGCTTGATTCTGTAAAGTCTGCTCGGAGAGTCTGGAAGCGTCTCGGTTGTGCCGTCTGGTCGGCGGTAGTACCTTATGCACAAACGTCCGTGCGAACGTGCCACGAGTTCGAGCGCGCGCTTTCTGGTCA
Organism: Acidobacteria bacterium 13_1_20CM_3_53_8; assembly: GCA_001920415.1. GTDB lineage: Bacteria > Acidobacteriota > Blastocatellia > Pyrinomonadales > Pyrinomonadaceae > 3-1-20CM-3-53-8. The sequence continues at coordinate 20,839 of MNJR01000029.1, forward strand.
TCTCTGAAATGTTGTTAACATGCTTGCTGCAATGAACGCAGAAGCGAACCTGATCGTTCCCCGTCATCTCGTCCCATTCGGCTTGACAGGGTGATGGAATGTTTATGCGATCAAGCAGGTCTGAAGCGTTAGACATAGGCGTTCTCCTTTCAAAAAGAAAGACTGTTTGAGTGGAGAGCCTGGGGAGAAGCTCAAGGACTTTGCTTTGAACTCTGTGCGAGTTAAATCGCAGACCTCTGGGGATGGACTTTGATTTTGGCCTTCTGATGCAAATACTGGTTTGCGCGTTTGTCGGAAGATTCGGATTTTTACGAAAATCCTTAACGGCAAAACAGCAAGCGTCACCCTCACGTTCGCCACTCAAACAGGAAAGTCTGGAGTCTGGAGTCTAGAGTCTGGAGTCAGAAGAAGAAAAGCTTTCTGCCTTTGACTCCAGACTCTAGACTCCAGACTTTCTACTAGCATTTAGACACTTTTTCGGGGAATTAGTTCCGAGCGGTTTAAGCGAACGCCTTGCGTGCGTTTGCTTGAAGGCTTGGAATGCTGCTGGCGCGCGTCGTATGATTGTCTTTAATCGAATTTCCGCTCGTGGCGAAACAAGGAAGTGAAGGATAAGTTGACGCAGCTTCTCAAAGATTCTTACGGACGTGCTATACGCGACCTTCGCGTGTCGCTGACGGATCGCTGCAATTTCCGTTGCTTCTACTGCCTGCCGCATGGCGAGCCGCCCATAGCGCCGAAAGAACAGATGCTCTCTTACGAAGAGATAGAGTACGTGTGCGACATCTTCGTCTCGCTCGGGATAGAGAAGATTCGATTGACGGGCGGCGAGCCAATGATGCGACGCGACATTGAGACGATTATCGAAAAGCTCGCGGCGCTAAAACCCAGCCTGCACGATCTTGCGCTTACGACCAACGGATATTTTCTTCCAGACCGCGCGCAAGGGTTGAAAGAAGCGGGGCTTGATCGCATCACTATAAGTTTGGACAGCTTAAAACAAGATGTGTTCAGGCGTATGACTGGCGTTAACGTGCTTGACCGTGTGCTCGAAGGAATTTCTTCTGCCAAGCGCGCACGACTTGATCCTATAAAAATCAACGCCGTCATCGTGCGCGGCCACAACGACGATGAAGTGGCAGACTTCGCAGCCTTTGCACGTGAGCATGATGTGAAGATGCGTTTTATCGAGTTCATGCCGCTAGATTCCGGCCACGAGTGGTCGCGGCGCGATGTTGTTTCAGGTCGAGAGATTTTCCAAAAAATCAACGAGCGTTTTCCCCTGATTCCTCTGAATGGCGCGCGCGGCTCTGAAACTTCTGCGCGCTACCGCTTCGCAGACGGCGCTTCGGGCGAGATAGGCATCATAGCGCCCGTCACAGAACCCTTCTGCGGCGCTTGCTCGCGCATACGCCTGACAGCCGACGGCCAGATAAGAACCTGCCTCTTCTCCACAATTGAGCACTCCCTGCGCGACGTTGTTCGAAGCCGAGCGACTCGCGCGGAAATCATCGAATTCATAGAATCCGTAGTGATGAAGAAAGAAGCCCGCCACTATATCAACGACCCTGATTTTCGTCCGCCCTCGCGCACGATGAGTTTCATTGGTGGTTAACTCTTCTGAGGTATCTGTATGAGCACGAAAGTTGAAGCGACGATTGATGACCTCTACAAAGTCGAAGGCAAGGCAGAGCTTGTCAACGGGGAGATTGTGAAGATGTCACCCACCGGAGGTTTGCCGAATTATGCAGCGCAGGAGATAAGTTTTTCTCTGCGCGAATACTCCAAACGAAGGAAGAAAGGCTATGCCGTCGGAGATAACGCAGCGTTTGTAGTTAATCTTCCTAACCGCAAATCGTTCAGCCCTGATGCAGCTTTTTACGTTGGCGACATCACGATGAAATTTTTTGAAGGTGCGCCCGTATTCGCCGTTGAAGTCAGGAGCGAAAGCGATTATGGCCCGAAAGCAGAACGCGCTATGGCGAAGAAGCGCGCGGACTATTTTACAGCCGGAACGCAGGTCGTCTGGGATGTTGACTTGCAGAGCGACGATGTTGTTAAAGTTTATCGTTCGAGCGATCCCAACAGCCCTAAAATTTACCGGCGTGGTGAAATGGCCGAGGCCGAGCCTGCTGTGCCGGGCTGGACAATGGCGGTTGATGATCTCTTTGTTAAGGAGTAAGCTTTAGAAGCTACTTATAGATTGAAAGTTTAGAAAAGTTTTCAGGGGAGCCTCGTGCTGACGAGCGAGGCTGAGAGTCCGCGCATTGCGGAATGAAAGAATTGATTCATTGGCTCATTTGTTCATTGATTCAATGAGTAAATGAGTAAATGAATCAATCTTCTCTTTCCGCAATCAGAGGAGACCCTTTGAACCTGATGCGGTTAGTACCGTCGAAGGGAGAAACGCCGGGCGAGGCCGTTTCATCTTCTATTTCGGGTGAGACGGTCTTTCTTTTTCAGGCCGTAAATGTGCGGCCAGAAAGTTCAGTTAATGTTATGAGCACTACGAAAGAGAGAAGCAACGGGCGCGAGAATGAAGGGCGCTTTCCGAATTCGCGCAGAGTTTATGTTGAAGACAGAAACGCGTGTGTGCGCGTTCCCTTCCGCGAAATCTCGCTCAACCCGTCTAAAGATTTTTTAGGGAAGATGGAAGAGAACCCGCCGCTTCGTGTTTATGACACGAGCGGCCCTTGGGGCGACCCTGCTGTGACGTGCGATGTGCGCGAAGGATTGGCTGCCATCAGGCGCGAGTGGATTCTTGCGCGCGGCGATGTGGAAGAGTACGAAGGGCGTGACGTGAAGCCGGAGGACAACGGCTATTTGACGGCTGGCGCTGAAGAATATGCGCGCGGGAAACCGAAAGCTAAGCTGGAAGAGTTTCCGGGTTTGCGTCGCGCTCCGCTCAAGGCGCGCGATGGTCGCCGTGTGACGCAGATGCATTATGCGCGGCGCGGGATAATCACGCCCGAAATGGAGTTCATAGCCATACGCGAGAACATGGGGCGCGAGGCGGCGTTTGAAATTTCGGGCGAAAGAGACTCGCTCTTTCACCAACATCGAGGCGAATCGTTCGGCGCTTCGATTCCAAAATATGTGACGCCCGAATTTGTGCGCGACGAAGTTGCACGTGGCCGTGCGATCATCCCTGCGAACATCAATCATCCTGAAGCCGAGCCTATGATTATTGGCCGCAACTTCCTGGTGAAAATTAACGCGAACATTGGAAACTCTGCGGTCGCTTCTTCGATTGACGAAGAGGTAGAGAAGATGCGCTGGGCTACGCGTTGGGGCGCGGACACTGTTATGGACTTGTCAACGGGGAAGAACATACACGCGACGCGCGAGTGGATTTTGAGAAATTCGCCCGTGCCCATAGGGACTGTCCCGATCTATCAAGCGCTCGAAAAAGTTGGAGGGAAAGCGGAAGAGATGACGTGGGAAGTTTACCGCGACACTCTTATAGAGCAATGCGAGCAGGGCGTTGACTACTTCACGATTCACGCTGGCGTGCGGCTCGCTTATATTCCTCTGACTGCGAAGCGAACTACGGGGATAGTCTCTCGCGGCGGCTCCATAATGGCTAAGTGGTGTCTGGCTCATCATGAAGAGAGTTTTCTCTACACTCACTTCAGGGAAATTTGCGAGATCATGGCGGCCTACGATGTTTCATTCTCTTTAGGCGACGGGTTGCGTCCCGGCTCAATCGCTGATGCGAACGACGACGCGCAGTTTGCAGAATTAGAGACTCTTGGCGAATTGACGCGTATTGCTTGGGAGCACGATTGTCAGGTGATGATTGAAGGGCCGGGTCATATTCCCATGCACCTCATCAAAGAGAACGTGGACAAGCAGCTTGAGATTTGTCAGGAAGCTCCGTTCTACACGCTTGGCCCACTGACAACAGACATAGCGCCCGGCTACGATCACATTACCAGCGCGATTGGGGCTGCGATGATTGGATGGTTCGGCACGGCCATGCTCTGCTACGTTACGCCCAAAGAGCATCTTGGTCTTCCGAACAAGCGGGACGTGAAAGAAGGCGTCATAGCTTACAAGATTGCGGCGCACGCTGCGGATTTAGCGAAAGGCCATGAGGGTGCGCAAGTGTGGGACAACGCTATGTCGAAAGCTCGTTTCGAGTTTCGCTGGGAAGACCAATTCAACCTCGCGCTAGACCCTGAGGTCGCGCGTGAGTATCACGACGAAACGCTACCGCAGGAAGGCGCGAAGCTGGCTCATTTCTGCTCCATGTGCGGCCCGCATTTCTGCTCTATGAAGATAACGCAGGAAGTGCGCGAGTATGCTGCTCAAAAAGAGATGGATGAAGAGAGCGCTATTGAAGCGGGACTGAAAGAGAAGGCCGCAGAGTTCGTGGCCGCAGGCGCGGAGATTCATCAAGGCAACCTGCCGGAAGGCCTGAAGCTTGAGCACTGAAGGACTAAATTTTCAGTGAAGCATGAATACCTTAAGGGAAGGCATTTTCTGGATGAATTAAGCTTAGACACATTAGCTTCAATTCCATCGAAAGGTTGAGCCATGTAAAATGTAGAGTGAGGAGAAAGCGCGATGGTAGAAATAATAGTAGAGATGAGCGAGGACGTGCTATCTGCATTGCGCCGCTCGCCAGATGAGTTTGCGCGCGACTTGCGTCTAGCGGCAGCGATACACTGGTACGAGCGCGGCGAAATCTCGCAGGAGAAAGCTGCTGGAATCGCCGGGCTAGACCGCACTGACTTTCTGCTGGCGCTGGCCCGTGAAAAGGCTGACGCATTTGTCGTAGATTTCGCCGACCTCGAAAAGGAACTCGAACGTGGTTGAGCGCCCTGCGGTCAACGCTTCACCGCTCATCTTCCTCGCGCGCGCGGGACTTCTCGATCTACTTCAACTACTCTATGCGGAAATTGTTGTGCCCGAGGCAGTCGCAACGGAGATCAATCATCGCGGCTCAAATGATCCAACGGCTCAAGCGATAGCCAACACTTCATGGCTAGTAGTGACGCAGACACCGCCTGTCCCGCAGCAGATTCAGGCGTGGGGACTTGGGCAAGGAGAATCATCCGTGCTTGCTTGGGCGCACGCACATCCCAGCGCTGAAGCAATCATTGATGATCTGGCGGCACGGCGTTGCGCGGCAACCTTCAGCATCCCTGTGCGCGGGACTTTAGGATTGGTGTTGATGGCGAAGCAGAGAGGCTGTATTCCGGCAGCGCGTCCTGTTCTTGAGCAATTAAGGCAAGGCGGAATGTACTTGTCCGACCGCGTGATGAATCGTGCCTTAGCGTTAGTGGGAGAGTAAAAAGGTAAAAGGCAAAAGTTAGGAAGGCATTCAACCCTCTTCACTTTTACCTTTTTACTTTTGACTTATTTCAGTGTAGCTCGAATGTGTAGCTGATTGTGCCTCTAACTTTGACGGGTTGTCCTTGAATGGTGACGGGCGTGAACTTGGCTTGGCGCGCGGCGTCAACTGCGGCCTGCTGCAAAGCGGGCGGGCCTGATATGGCTTGAGCTTCGACGACATTGCCTTGCTCATCAACCAGAATCTGCACGTTGACCGTGCCACTTGCTCCTGTGCCTCGTGCCTCTCGCGGGTAAACGGGTTCGGGCAGGCTCAACGCTCTACCGTTGAGTAGTCCGCCGTTGATTGGCCTGCTTGTATCAATCGCGTGGCGCTCGGTCTGCGAAACCTCTGTAGGCTCTTGCCTGCGGCGCACGAAGATTGCGCCGCGCGCGACTAGCCCGGCCCTCTGCGCTAGCATGCTGACGACAGATTCGGTCAACTGCTTGTTTGCCAACTTGAAGCTAGTGATGCCTGCAACGTGCGTGTCTGGGTCTGCGAACTGAAGCGTCAGGTACTGATACTTCTTCCTGATGAAAGCTGCGGGCAGGTTGAGAAGATAAGGAGCGGGGACGGAGCTTATGACTGTGGCGGCTGCGGGGCGGCGCGATTGCGTGTCTGCGAAGGCGGACATGACTCCATCGTAAGGGATGAACAGATACTCCTGTCCCTGCTTGTTGCGAAAGACAAGGCGCTGGTTCGTGTCGTCGAAAGTCAGTGTGCCGTCCTGCCTCTTGTTGTAGCCGAAGATGCCGCCTTCGTACTTGGCATTGACTGTTTGAGGCGCGGGTGGTACGGGCGACGCTATGGGCTGAGCTTCAGAGACGGGCGCGCCTACGGTTTGCGGCGCAGCACCGCGCGGTCTCTGCGCTGAAACCGCGCCTGCCAGAAATAGAAGAAGTATTCCCGTGACAAAAATCTTCGAGTATTGACTCATCTTAAACTCTCCGTGTGATGATAGGTTCTGAAATGAAAGAAGGGGGAGCAATTCTAAAGACGCATTCCGCCGACCGTACGTTGCCAGACGAGCGCCTGTTTTAGCACGCAGAGCCGCTGCCACTCTTCCGCCGCGCAGCCCGTTTCGAGTTGTTCAATAATAGCTTCAATCAGTGGAACGGCGAAAGCGCCCGCGTGCGTGATGACCTGAGAGTAATAATGAAGCTGAACGCGCCCGTTCTCGCCCTGGTGAAAACGGCGCACGCCCTCAGCGTCCAGAGCGTAAACGTCCTGATTGACGGGAATCACACGACGCGGAACGGCCTGCTGATTTTCATTCCCTGAGATGTCACGCCAGCCCAGAAGCAGTATGCCAACGAGCGTGCCCTGCTCGTTCAAATAATCTGGACTCAGCACAGAGAGGTCTGACGCAGGAGAGAGTCGCGGTCCAAAGTTCCCATAATCTGGATTGGCAAGCTGCGAGTTGTAGATAACGCCTATTATCTCTGAATCGTCGAGCGGAATAGAGACGAACTGCGCGAAGCCGTAATCGGTCGCCGCCGGAGGCGAGTCCACATCCAGCACATCAATCACGCGCCCGACGTAATCAACGTGAGAATTCGATTTAACTATTTTAGCAAGCCGAACCATCGTTGGATTTTGGATTTTAGATTTTGGATTTTGGATTGATGACTTTAACTCATGCTTTTGAGTTACATCTCAATCTCTAATCCAAAATCCAAAATCGGCAATCTAAAATCCCCTTGCCCATCCCGGTATCTTGTAGAGAATCCACCACAGGAAGATTTGCGCGCCGAGAATTACTATGCCAAGTATTATGCTGGTCGTGCTGGCGCGTCGCCCGCCCATGTGCGGCGCGCGGACGGATTGTATGAGTCCGAAGCCGCCTACGAGCACTGCGCCGGGACAGAAGAGTATGCCCAGATAAGGCACTAGCGAGTAGGTGACGAAAGCGAGCGCAGTCTGGGAAGCCGTATTGCGATTCTGGCTCTGAGCGATTGGCCGCATAGTTTTATTTCGTGATGGGCGACTGGCGAACGCAACGTTGCCGCGCTCATGCGGGCGGTCAAAGCGTGATGCGGGGCGGCGGTGCTCTTGATGATAAGAGGCGCGCAACGCATCCGCCGGGCGATAATCTTCGCCGAGCGAGCGCCCGCAGGTTGAGCAGAATCGCGCTCGCTCTCGGTGCTTACCTGAGCCGCACGCGGCGCAAGTGAGTGGCGTTGATTTTAATTTCCCCAAAATCTCGCTCATCACCGTTAGATGATACATGGAATTTTGATGAAACTCTAACGGCGTCGAACTTTGCTCACGGCTTTGCGCGAAACCGTAAAGCCGAAGCCTTCCCTTTCCGCGAACTCCTGTATGATGCGCAGGAACTGTGCGCGGTCACGCCCGCTGATTAAAGATGCTTCGTCCGCAGCCTCAATCGCGTAAGGATAACCCAGACCGCTCACGCATTCTGCGCGCACAGCGTCAATCACGTCCGTCAACAGACCCGCTTCGTAAACCCACGCAGGCACGTCCAGACGCGCGGGCGCGCCCTCGCCCGTAGTCTGCATATAAGTAAAACCGACAAGGGGCTTGCCCTCTTCGTCGTCAAACCCTTCGCGGCGCGAATAGCAGAACGCCGTGCGGTCGCCCCAAGCGCTAAGGACGCGAGCGCCGCCGTTAACTTCAGCGTGAAGAAACTGCGCGTCGTAGATTGAGAGCGCACCCGTTTCGGTTGGATGAATGTTATCTAATAGACGAACCAAGTCGCGCGCGTAGGATTGATCCACGTAACCAACGACCGGCACACGCAGGTCGCGCGAGAGCTTCACGAGTTCTACGAGCGCTTTAACATACTCGTTTTGAATTCGTGTTGCGGGCAGGCCGATTGATATAAGAAGCGTTCCGTCAAAGAACGCAACGGGCGTGCGCTCTTGCCTTTTGCGCCAATCACTTTTCTTCTCAAGAAATCTTTTTATCTCTTCAACCTCAAGTTTGAAGCGCTCAAATCCGACCACAGTCTCGGCGTTGACGCGGTCGTCCCCGGTTCTCTCAAGCAATTGACTTGGAGAGATGATGGAGCAGCGCGCTTGCTTCTCGTATTTGCCATCACGCGCGTGCGGATTCTCAAACCAGGCGACCTGCACGACGGCTACGGGCATGGAGATTTCTCTTCCGGGAAGCAACTGGCTGCCGTCCGCAGCGAAAGTAGTGCGCTCGTGTAGAGCGTCAACAGCCCAACGCCGCGCCTCCTCATGGTTTCGCCAACTCACACCGAAAGGCACTACCATCGAACCCACTTCTTCTAGTTCGCGTGAAGGAATTGCGCCCGCCGCGTTTGCGAACAAGGGCGAACGCTCAATCAAGAAGAGCGCATCGGGGCCAAGCGCCAACAAGCGTCTGGCGTAATCGCTCGTACGCTCGCGCCAAGACCTATCAAAGCTCACGAACTCCTCGCGTCGCTCGTCCAACTCTCTTGTCAGAAGATTAGGGTACAGCATGAAAACAGTTTTCAGTTTTTAGTTTTCAGTTTTCAGTTAGTCGTCAGCAAAGGCCGCAGCTTTTTCTTAAAGCTGAAAACTGAAAACTAAAAACTGTCTCTTTCTCATCTTTGCGTGCGCGACAGCTCCCTGGTCGAGGGCGAGTAGCGCGTGGTCTTCAGGCGATTGTTGATGAAGGTGTAGACGATGCCGTCGCGCAGGTTGCTGTAGATGATAGCGCCGTGCTGATCATCGCGCTTGAACTCGTGCTTCTGCGGCAGCCCCAAAGATTCGGGCGTGTCGGAAGAGTTTTCGTGTTGTAGAACAACTTCAAGAACAGTGCCCTCCAAATCTGCTGGCAGCTTCTTATTCTTAACGAAGCGCGCGTCTGTGAAAAAGACCGTGACGAGTCCGCCAGCGACTTTGAAGCGAAGCGTGTTCTGCTGCCCGCCTGACTCCTGCGGAAGCGGACGACCCAGTATGCGCTCAACGTCTGCGCGTCTGGATTTCAGCGGCTCGATTCCATTCCAGCTTGCGGCCTGCGTGGTTTGAGAGAAGATGAAAATGGCGGCGAAGACTGCGGCAACCGTGACGGTCACGCGCCGCGCATGACACGCGAAGGGGCTTTGGTTCGTCATGGCGCAGATGCTAACTCAGAGCGTGACAGGTGACAAGGGAATAAGTGACTGGAAAAGTCTGGAGTCTAGAGTCTGGAGTCAAAGGTAAAAGCAAAGAACTGTTTTTGACCTCGGACTCCAGACTCTAGACTCCAGACTCCAGACTTATTCATGTGTCTGCGGCTGAACGCGTGCGACGGATTCTTTCAACTCGGCGTCGTCGGGCGCGAGTGCCAGACCTTTTTGATATGCTGCGAGCGCTTTCGCGTACTGCCGTTGAACTTCGTAGGTGTAGCCGAGCAGGCGATAGACGTTGACGTTGTCGGGCGTCTTCGCTGCTGCGCGTTCGAGTGCGGCTGCGGCCTTTGGATAATTTTTGGCGTTAACATAAGCGAAGCCCAGCATGTAGAGCGTATCGCCTTGCGCGTTGGGCGAGATTGCGGCTCTCTCCAGTGTTTCAGCCGCGCGCTCGTACTGTTTAGAACCTATCAGCGCTCTGCCGTAAATCAGAGTCGAGCGTTCGTCCGGGCGCACACGCACTAAAGATTCTGCGGAGCGAACCGCGCTCAGATAATCTGCCTGCGCTTTGGTCGCGTCAGTTTGCGCATCTGCGCGTTGAAGATAAGCAGAGGTGAGAAGTTCCCACGCCTGAGCCACGCGCGGGTCTGCGAGTGTCGCGCGGTTGAGCGCGGCGATTGCTGCGTCCGCGTCGTTTCGCTTGAGCGCTAGCTGTCCCAGATAGAAGAGCGCTCCGGCCATCTTCGGGTTAGCGCTGACGGCTGCTTTGAACGAGCGCTCGGCGTCATCCGTTTTATTGAGTTGATACTGCGCGACGCCTCGAAGATAGAGCATGTCCGCATTTGGTTGCGCGCCCGCACGGTTCGTTGCCGCTATGAGCAGTGGCAGCGCCTGATCGAATTTCTTTGCGTAGACGTAAGCCTGTGCCAGCGCATCAACTGTGTTGGGGTCTTCCTGATTCGCTGCGCGCTGAAGGTCTAGCGCGCGCTGCAAATCCGCAGCGGCCTCTTCGTACTGCCTCAGACTAATCTCCGCGAAGCCCGCTATCTTCCATGCTTCAGAGTTGTTCGGGTCTGCGGCGGCCACGCGCTTTGCCTCGGCTGCGGCTGCCGCGTACTGCCGCTGTTGCAGAAGCGCATAGGCGCGCGAGGTGTCGGACGACGCGGGCGTTGCTCTTCTGTTTGCGCTTGCAACCGGCGCGTTGTTGTTTGAAACAGAAGGCTGATTCGTCTCCGTGCTCGTCGCAGTAGTCTCTGGCGGCGGATTGACGCGACGCGGGCGTACAGAGCCTGATTGCCCGAAAGCAAACGATGCAGAGGCGAAGAGAGTGAAGAGTAGAGCTATGAAGTTCCTGGATATTTTACGAGCCATTTTTATAACCGAGGGTTTTTCCGATCCTGTTTTCAACGTAGGAGAGTGGCGACATATTTGCGATGCTTTGCAAGACGCTCAGGTTCGCTCATCGCGCTAGATTCTAAATCCTCAACATCCAGATTATACCGAATTGTACAATAAAATAAGGTCAACAGATTATCCACTAAATCACACGCGCACGACACGAAGTCAGGCGCTAGGTTTAGTGTCGCTTCGTGTGGCTTCGTGGACAGCTTTTGCTGAATCTTATTTTGTTCTGCAATCCGGTTAAGAGTTACGCAGTTGACAGGAAAGTGCAGCAAAAGTCAGTACCGCCTGCGGTAGCGGGCGGGTAGTTGCCGCATCTAAGACCCGCCCGCTACCGCAGGCGGTACTGACACGCTCGTTCAACTGCGTAACTCCTACCGGTATTAAATCTATTTTCAGTATAAAAGAGAAGCGACCGGCAAGCTTTTAACTCTTGCCAGTCGCTCTTTCATTTCAAGCTCGCTCAGCTCAGAAGCTCAGTTTTAACCCAAACTGGAACTGTCTTGGATCGAACGAGGCGGTCGGGCGGCTATAGTAACGACCGCCGGGGGCGCGTTGGTTGAATGTATTCACGTCCGGGAAGAAGGGCGAAGCCGCCGCTTCGTTGAAGCGATTGAAGAGATTGAACCCTTCTGCAATCAGGTCTAGACGGACGCGCTCGTTGAAGTGAATCGCTCGTGTCAGGCGCGCGTCCAGAGACATGAAGCGATGCGTGATTCCTCGGTTGCGCCCGAGCGTTGCATCCTGCGGCGGCCCCGTAGGAGCGAACAGCACGCCGTTAGCTCCCACGCTCGGTCGCTCGTTCGTTGCCTGAAGATCGTAGTTGGCGTCAACGCCGCTCAGTATGTTGAACGGTCGCCCTGATGATGCTTCAAAGATGGGCGCGAGCGAGAAGTCAGCCAAGAAGCGATACCAGCCGCTATCAGAATGACGCCATTCCGCTGGCGACATTACGACGGCGCTGAAGACGAAACGGTGGCGCTGGTCGAAGAGCGAATCCGAGCGATCCAGCCGTACGTTGCGGTTATTCATAGGCTTCAAGAGCGTCTGCAAGTCTGACGATTCGTCAATCGAGTGCGCCCATGTGTACGACGCCAGGAACGTGAAGTTGTTCGCCATGCGGCGCTTCAAATCAATGTTCATGGCGTTGTAGTTAGAGTTACCGATTGACGATTGCGCGTTCACGTCACCAAAGGGCGCGATGACGGTTGTAGGCGTGCGAAGCGTGCCCGCTAGCTGCGCGTTGAATGCTGCGGGTGGCAATCCCGTCAGCGCTTGAACCAGAAAATAGTTCGAGCCGCTTGGACGGAAGAAGTTCGCAGCAAAAGGCGAGATGACTTTGCCGCGTGGGCCAACGACGATGAAGCCGGGAATAATCGTCGTAAAAGTCTCGCCCGTTATAGAGTTGGTGAAAGTCCCGCCCGGTGCTCCGCCTGCGCCTGTGGTCGGGAAAAGGTTGGCTAGAGTTGATTCGCTAAAACTGTTCGGCCCGCGATTGGCGAAGCGGCGGAAATTTTCAACCAGCAAGTCCTGTCTCACTTCGTTCACGTCGCGCGGCAGCGGAAGATGATGCGCGCCAACGTAGATGTACGAAGCGGAGAGAGACATGTTTTTAGTCAACTGCCGCTCGACTGTGAAGTTGCCCTGGTTGGCGTAAGCGTAAACGAAGTCGTTGGCGACGGGCAGCGTGAACGGCAACAGTTGGCCGAAGCCCGGGAACGTCTGATCGTTAAAGCGCTGGCGACCGAATTGATACTGCGTGCCGACTGCAACGCCGGGCGTGAAAACTCCCGCAGGGCAAATCCCGGGCGTAGCCGATCCCGGCACGCACACCGTACCTTGAAAGACTTGCACTGCGTTCAAGAGTGAATTCTGCGCGGGGCTGCCCGGCAGCAGAGTTGATTGCTGCTGCTGCGCTGCGTCAGCTATGTCGGAGTTGAAGGCTACGGCCAGAAGCGGGTGGTCATAGAAGATCCCTATGGCCGCGCGTATCACTGTCTTCTGGTCGTTCCAGGGGTCCCATGCTACAGCCACGCGCGGCGCAAAGTTGTTCGTGTCGCGCGGAAATCCTTGACGCACGTTGAGCACGTCCTGAGCCGCTTGAATATCCGAAGCCGAGAGCGTGATGCTCGAAAGTGGGTCTGTGAACGGCGTGGGTCGAATCTGTTCGGTCAACTCAATGTCGTAGCGTATGCCGTAGTTGAGCGTCAGGTTCGGCCTTACCTTCCACGAATCCTGCGCGAACCACGCGAGAGGCTTATTGCTTATACGGCTGACAGGATTGCCGAAGCCCTGTATGTAGCTGCCCGGAAAGCCCAGACCATACTGCTGCACGGGAGTGAAATCGGGCGCGCCGAGCGTTGTGAAAGCAGAGTTCAGCGTGCCTGCGGACAGGCCGCCGAAGTTGAATAGACCTGCGAAGTTTAATTCAAAGACAGCGCTGGGAATTCTCACGAACGCTACGTCGCCGCCGAACTTGAATGTGTGCGTGCCCATGACCACGTTTAGGCTATCAGTCCACTCGTAGCGCGTCTCTGTGCGCACGACGGGCGAAAATAGTTCGCGCCCTATGAAGGCCGTGCCTGTAATGTTGAAGGCCACCGCGTCGTTATTCTGAGAGCGAAAGACCGCGCGGCGCTCGCCGAAATTGAAGCGCGCCTCGTTGACCATGTTGTTAGAGATGGTAGAGGTGAGCGTCGCAACGGCAGAAAAATCGCGCAACTGCTGGAAGCCTGTGCGCGAAACGTCGTTCTGTCCAAGAGACTGATTCTGAGATTCGACCTGAATGCCTGAAATGCGGCTGGGGTTGTAGCCGAAGCGGAAAGCGAATTGATGATTCTTCGTAATCAGGTGGTCTATGCGGAACGAGTTGAACGTCGTGCGATCCGTTATGGGAAAGATTCTGTCCAGATTGAGCAGCGGGCGGAACGCTATGAATTGCCCTGAGGCGTTCGTCGTTCCCGACGAGCGAGTTGCTGCCCGTTAGTGCCGTAGAGCCGCCGCTCGAAGCTAGAAATGCGTACTGAACGGCTGCGTTAATCAGCGTAGCGTTCCCAGTAGCAAGCAGCCCGTTGATGAACGCAGCTTGCGGCGCTGTGATGTTGCGAAATGTCGTCGCACCCAGGCCAGTTATAGGGATAGTAACGGAAGAGGTCAGCCCCTGCGTTACATCGCTCGTGAAAAAGCCGGATTCGTTGCGGCGGCGCTGCTCGAACGCGAAGAAGAAGAAGGTGCGGTCGTGATCCAATGGGCCGCCCAAGGTGAAGCCGTACTGTTTACGATTGAACGGCGGATTCTGAACGGGAGCGAACGGGTTGCGCGCCTGAAATCTGCGGTCGCGCAAAAACCCAAAAACGTTGCCGTGAAAATCGTTCGTGCCCGATTTGGTCACGACGTTTACGACGCCGCCAGCGCTACGACCAAACTCAGGCGCGAAAGAGTTGGTCACAACCTGAAACTCCTGCACGGCCTCCTGAGAGACTGTAGAGCGCGCGGCGTTCACAGAGTTGTCAGTGTTGTCTGCGCCGTCAACCTGCACAAGATTCGAGCGACCGCGCTGGCCGCCGAAGTTCAAGCCTGTCGTGGGTGCCGGGCCAATCGGGCGAGTGTTGTCGCGCCCGACAGTAGAAGTTGTGAGCGCGAATGAAAGATAGTTGCGTTCGTTAATCGGCAAATTATCTATTCGCTGCTGATCAATTGTTGTCGCAACAGCCGTGCGTGAAGTCTCCACCACATCGGTCGTAGCGCCTGAAACGGTTACGGTGGCGCTCACCTCGCCCACCTCAAGAGGCACGTCAAGCGTGGCGCGCTGTCCGACCGTCACAGTCACAGTAGGTATGATGGCGCGCTTGAAGTTGGGCGCTTCGACCGCCACCTCGTAATCGCCGGGCGGCAGATTTGTTATCTGATAATAACCGTCATCATTTGTCGTCGTCGTGCGCTCAATGCTTTTAGCGGGATTGCGCGCCGTCACTGTCGCGCCCGAAACGACTCTGCCCTGCGGGTCGCGCACGTAACCGCCCAGGTCTGCGGCGTTAGCCTGCGCCTGTCCCAGCGCGGCGCTCGCGCACAGCGATATACACGCGCAGACGAGGAGAAAAATGAGCGAAGTTGCGAAAAGCCTGTTAAGGGGGAACGAACGCATCGTAACACTCTCCTTTAAGCTTAAAAGAAATATTGCCGTTTGGAAATTTTGTTCAACTTTCGAGGGTTATATTTCAGCGCATGAGCGGGCAGACAGGATTCGCGCTTTTATCCCCTCGGAGAAAACTGAAACTGTTTCACAATTACTTTAGAGACTTTATGCTCGGCGCTTCACCGCGAGAGTGGGCTTTCTCTACAGAGAGAAAGATTGTAGGCGAATCTCATCACGAGCATTTCAACTTACGAAACGCGCCCCTTTGTACCGCAAAACGCAGCGAAGAGCAAGGAAGAAGATAAGGCAAAAGGAAAAAGGTAAAAGGAAAAAGTTAGGCGGAAGCCACTTTTATAGATTTAGAGAGAAGCAATAATAGAATTGTCTTTATCCTTATCACTTTTGCCTTTTTACTTTTTCCTTTTACCTTCCCTCGTTGCTCGTGCGAGTCTGCGGCGCGCCGCGTCGCTTTTGCCTAGCGCGAAGATCATAGCTTCGGCCAGACGTGGGACGAATGCCGCGCGTCGCACGAGAGCGCAGATGCGTAGACGCGCGGCGAACTTCTGGCTGTAGCGTGCGCTATAATCTTCTGCGAGCATCTTCGGATTTTCGTCGCTGAAACTTTCAGCGAGCCAGCGCGCTATCGTCTGTGCTGCGAGTTCCCCGCTCTCAAGAGCCATAAGCATCCCGCTGCCCGTGAATGGGTCTATGAATGAAGCCGCGTCTCCGATTGCTATCAACCCGCAGGCTGGCGCTAAAGCGCGTCTTCCAAAACCGTCCAACGAAACCGCAAGCCACTCGCACGCAGGTCGCGCATCTCCTAAAGTCTCTCGCGCGCGAGCATTCGACATTACAACTTCGCGCATCACGCGCCCAGCGTCGCTTCGGCACGCGCGCACGTCTCGCGCAGAGGCTATGAAACAGAGATTGCTCAAACCATTTTCAACGCGGCTCAGTCCGCCATAACCGCCGCGATAAAAATAGATTTCGCAAACATTAGCCAGCCCGCGCGCGTTTTCAAGGTGCGCTTTGAAAGCAACTAGCGTACGGCTTCGGCGCGTCATGCGCGAATGGCCGTTTGCTCTGTCTCCAAAAAAACGAGAGAGCGCGTGCTCTCTTCCCGTCGCGTCAACGACGATGCGCGCCGTGCATTCAAAGACCTCTCCGCTGCTTTTCAAACGCACGCCGCGCACGCGCCCCCTTTCAATCAAGAGACCAGTGCCTTGCGTCTCCTCAAAAACTTCAGCGCCCGTCTCACGCGCGCGCATGAGCAAATTATTATCCATCTCAGCACGGCTCAGCCCCAGCGCCATCCTTCGAGCGCCGAACCACTCGCTAGGCACATCCACCTTGCTTCCGTTGCGCGAATAAAAGACTGTCTCATTCAGTCGCGCTCCGCCCGCCGCGAGCATTCTTTCTTCAACGCCGAGGCGCGCAAAGTGCTCCAGACATTCCGGCGAGATGAACTCGCCGCACAATTTCGCGCGCGGAAATTTTTTCTGCTCGGCAATCATCACGCGCGCGCCCATGCTCGCCAGATGAATCGCCGCGCTCGCTCCCGCAGGCCCGCCGCCCACGATCACAACATCATATTTTCCCGAAGACACGCTCATCTGAAATTTTATTCAAGCAAACCCTTTTTCAAGCCGCAACGCTCACCTCACCTTTTTCTCGCCGCGTCTCCTCGGTCGCCCACTCCCCGCGTCCCTTCCTTCGACGCGCTCAAGACCAGACGAAAAGCGAATCGCCGCTCGACTTTGATTCGCTTGAGACCGGCGCGCTGGGCTAATCCGAAAAGCTCACTGGGTTGGAAGCTGCGCAGGATAGAGAGCGCGCCGTCTTCGCGTATCAGGCGATTGTGAAGAAAGAGGTGTCCGGCTGTAGTATAAAGAAGATAGGCTAGCGGGTGGCGATGCAGGTCTATGACGAAGATGCTACGGCGCGCAACTCGACTCATCTCGCGCAAGATTGATACGACCGCTTCATCTTTGAAATGATGCGTGAAGAGTGAGCAGATAGCATAATCGAATTGATTATCATCGAAAGGCAGACCGAGCGCATCGCCGCGCACAGAGCTAATTTCGAAAAAGTTTCCAGACTCTTCAAGAATCGCGCGAGCCGAGCGCGCGTTCAATTCAAGCCCGACCAGGTTCGCTCTCCTTCCCGTCGCGTGCGCCCATTCTGCAACCACGCGCAGCAACTCGCCCGAACCCGCGCCAACATCTAATACAGAAAAACCCTTCACGCCATCGCGCGCAATCTCCGCCAGCAGCGTTCTCTTCAAAGCGCCCGCATCGCCCAGCCACTCGTTGATTTTTCTTAACTCAACCAGACACCCTTCATACTCTTCAGCCGTGTAATCACCTTTATCAAGGTGCTCAAGCTCGTAGCTTCGTTGTCGAAAACGCTCAAACATAATAAGAAGGGGAAGAGGGGAAATGGGGAAATGGGGTAAAAGGAAAAGCGAAGAATCATCTCCCTTTCCCTCTTCCCCTTTTTTCCTTTTACCCCATTTTTTCTATGACTAGCGCGCTATTCTTCGAGCCGAAGCCTATGCAGTTGCAGAGCGCAACGCGCACGCTCTGTTCGCGTGCTTCGTTCGGAACGTAATCAAGGTCGCATGCGGGGTCGGCTTCGTCCAGATTGATTGTTGGAGGGATAAGGTTCGTGTGCATGGCGCAGAGAGCAGCGCCAAGACCGGCAGCGCCGCTCGCTCCCTGCGGATGTCCTACTTGAGATTTC
This sequence comes from Acidobacteria bacterium 13_1_20CM_3_53_8, assembly GCA_001920415.1. Classification (GTDB taxonomy): domain Bacteria; phylum Acidobacteriota; class Blastocatellia; order Pyrinomonadales; family Pyrinomonadaceae; genus 3-1-20CM-3-53-8. Next base: position 38,518 of record MNJR01000029.1, read on the forward strand.
GTACCGGACATGGGGATGCGCGCGGCGTGGCTGTTGAATGCAAGCTTCAAGGCTTGCGTCTCTATGCGGTCGTTGAGAACGGTGCTAGTGCCATGCAGGTTGACGTAATCAACGTCCGCAGGATTTAGACCAGCGTCTTCCATCGCCAGAGTCATTGCGCGCGCAGGCTCGTCGCCAGTCTCTTCCAGTCGCACGCGATGGTAAGCGTCGCACGTAGCGCCGTAACCTTTTATCTCCGCATAAATTTTTGCGCCGCGCTTACGCGCACGCTCATACTCTTCCAGAACGTAAATCCAAGCGCCTTCGCCCAGCACAATTCCAGAACGATTCTTTGAGAATGGGCGAGAGGCTCTATGAGGCTCGTCGTTCCACTCGTTCGTTAGAACAGTCATCAGGTTGAACGCCGCTAAGATGCCCGGAGCAACGGGCGCGTCCACTCCGCCTGTAATCATCATCTCCTGACGACCGAGCGCAATGTGTTCCGCAGCATAAGCGATGGCATCTGTGGAACTGGTGCAGCCGGTAGAGATTATGTGCGAGAGACCGCGCAGGCCGAAGACCATAGAAAGCTCTGAGGATAGCCCGCCATGCGTTGACGAAGGAATCGTGTAGACGCTGGCCTTGTGCGCTTGACCCGTTAGCCAGTAGGTGTACTGTCTTTCGGTGAAAGCGAGTCCGCCGCCGCCAGTGCCCAGCACCACACCTATCTCGCGCCGTTGGCCCAATGACAGATCGCCTGTATGAACGCCAGCATCAGTGAGAGCTTCGCGCGCTGCTGCCAGAGCCAGGGGAACTGTGCGCGGGACATGCTTTCGATCTTTCGGGTTGAGTTGAGATTCCCAATCGAAGTCGTCGAAGCTTTCAATACGGCGCACGCCGCTCTCGCCGCGCTGAAGGGCGCTCCAAAACTTTTCGCGCCCGATGCCAATGGGCGTCACACAGCCCATCCCTGTGATGACGACTCGGCGTGGCGTTCTCAAGCGTCTCAACATAACAGATTACCTACGTCTTTCGGTCGGGCTAATTTTTATCTTCTATACGGGGAGACCGCTTGCCAGCATAGCATCCGCGCCAGCATCAAGGCTATAAGTTGTGGCACTTTTCGTTGTCAGGAATTTCGAGCTTGGGTCAGTAAGATGAAAGCGTGATTATACGGAACTCAGTATTAATAGCACGTTTAAAGGGAGTATTATCTGTACCGTATCCGCATAATCAATAGTTATGCGCTAGCTTCTTTCACAATTTGAAAGGCGGAGTTTATGGGACCGGGACCACTTCCTGTAGTTCAACCAATACAGTTTCAAAAGGCAATGGTATTCATTGATGGCACAAATCTCTTTCATCGCTTAGATGCCGCCAAGTTAAATTTAAATCAAAACCTCTCGCAGCTTCTTACAGCATTCTTAGGTCGTCGGCAGATTGTCCGTATATACCTTTATACAATCGAAGAGCACCTTAATAAAGCCAAAACTTTTCATGGCAATCATATTACCGAAGGAATACGAGTGGTGTTCGGTGAAGGCATCCCTACCAAAGATGGTAATATAAAGGAAAAGGGTGTTGACGCTTTGCTAGTAGCTGATCTCATCTATCATGCAGCCGTTAAAAACTATGATTATGCATTGGTTGTTAGTACAGACACAGATTTTGTTAAGGCTCTCCGTAGAGTTGAAGATTTCGGTTGTCGAACAGGTGTGCTAGCCGTTTGCAGTGATGTACCAGATAGGTTACGTGAGGCTTGCGATGAACCTAAAAGTTGTTCTAAGCACCAGATGCTTCAATGGGCAGTGCGTAGAACTTAATAAGTCGTGCTTTCCAATGAAGGCGCGCATAACAACTCATTCGACCGGATGCGCCGATAGCGTGTCTCTCATCAAACTCAACTTGCGGGTGCCTGCTTTATTGTCATTCTTAACCGATGTGAGTGCTGGCCGTAGTTGTATACGACCAGCACTCACTGTGGCATATTGCTCACCTCTCGCACATTGTATAGGCGCTGTGCTTCAACGCATCATGGCAGTTGCTCTATTTGAAGTCGAGTCCCTTGAGCCGTGGCACAGCAGCCGTTGAAGATCAGATTGTTGTTGGTGTCGAAGTGAGTCAGATCAAGCCTGCCGCTTAACTGCCCTGTGGCGTTATCTATGTTCAGTGTGCCTCGAATTTTATCCGAGCCTGTGAATTGCAGACTGGAATCGAAATCCAGGCACAGGTATGTCAAGGCAAACGTGTGATCTCCTGTCCTAGTCCAGACGCCGTGACATGGATTTCCCAGAGCCGGGAAATCCCCCGCCGTGCCTGTCGCTAAGAGGTTTCCGTCGCCCGTAAATGTGAAGAGCAGTTTAAAAGGTGGCGCGCCGGATTCCGATGGAGGGGTGATGGTGGTTGTCCATGTGCCCGTTAAATCCGGTGACTTTTTCTGCTTAACGTCCGTGCCGGATTGAGCCAGAGAGATTCCGGCCAACAAGGCTGTTGCGATTACTATCCAGAGAATCCTTCTGGCGATCATGCGTTGCATACGATTCATTGAACCGGGTTGAAGATTCCTCGCGTTGTTTAGCTGTACTTTCATACTCTTTCTCCTTCTCAAATCTGAATTGATGGTAGTAATGAGTTGAAACAAATGAAAAGCAGCCCATCGGTCTGTTCGATGAAATGTAGAGTCCCCACATCAACCCTGTGGCATATCGCGCGCAGGCTGACACGGGCCAGGGCGGCTGCCTGTTCGGCTCTGAGCATTGGTACTTGCCCGCCGCACGCTGGACACCAAGCGTGAACAAAGCCTCTGGGGCTTCTTATGGCGAGTAGCTGCCTGGTCTCTATTGTGATCTTGCTTCTTTTCATGTTGTTTTCGATTTCAGCGGCGAGAGGCTAAGAGCGCTCTCGTTTGAGATATCAATCTCGTCGCTGCTAGTCGAGCACGTTTGGCGCGCTTCGAGACGGATGATGCGTGAGCGTGTGGTAAAATGTCGTTGGAGAGGTGGTAAAATTTTGCTGAATTTTGTCAGCCTTCTGGAAAAGAAGCCCTTATGAGCGTGCCTGTCAGACAAGTATACGAGTTCGGCCCTTTCCGTCTTGATGTTACCAGACGACTCCTGCTCAAAGGGGATGTGTCCGTACCGCTTACTTCCAAGGTGTTCGATACCCTACAGGCGTTGATCGAGAACAGCGGAGAGATTCTTGAAAAGGATTCCCTGCTTGACAGGATTTGGCCGGATACGACCGTCGAAGAAAAGAATCTGACCATAGCAATCTCCGCACTGAGAAAAGCACTTGGCGAGACCCCCAGCCAGCATCAGTTCATAGTCACAGTGCCGGGACGCGGCTATAAATTTGTGGCAACGGTCAGGGAGTTGATAAGCGAAGACGCAGACCTGATAGTTGAGAAGCGAACCACAGAACAGATCATACTTGAAGAGGACGAACCGCAGGGAACGCTAGGGGAAGTGCCGGTCGGGGAAAAGGGACGGCAGCTACTTACGGCTGGCCCACGTTCGGGATGGCACCGGTTCACGTCCAGAAAGTTAATCATAGCTTTCGGCCTGGTGCTGATTACCACGGCTGCTGTTCTTTACTTTCAACTTTCCCGCCGCAGTTCTCAGCCGCCGCAGCCAAGCTCCATGATAGGCTCGCTTGCAGTGCTTCCGTTCAAATCATTAGAGACGGATGTCGAAGACAAATACTTGGGATTAGGAATTACCGATGCGTTAATCACCCGGTTGAGCAATATCAACCAAGTCATCGTGCGTCCGACCACAGCCGTGCGTAAGTATGACGAGACGGAGCAAGACCCTGTCTCAGCCGGACGAGAACTGAAAGTTGATTCCGTGCTGGAAGGAAATATACAGCAGTCGGCTGATCGCGTTCGTGTGACCGTGCAGCTTATTAGGATCAGTGATGGCAAGCCTCTCTGGGGAGAGACTTTCGACGAGCCGCTTAACGGTATGTTCGCGCTGGAAGATTCAATCTCAAGGCGTGTGGTCGAAGCGCTGACGCTCAAATTAACGAGTCAGGAGAGAGAACGTCTCGCCAAACATTACACGGAAAATGCCCAAGCCTATCAACTTTATCTCAAGGGCCGTTATTATTCGAGCAGTTGGACCCTCGAAGGATTCCGCAAGGCCGTAGGGTATTTCAATGATGCGATTGCGCTTGATCCCACCTACGCTCTGGCCTACGCGGGGCTGGCAGATGCTTATTACAGAAATTCGACGGTGCATATTCCTCTACAAGAGGCTGTGCCGAAGGCTAGAGCAGCAGCCATGCAAGCCTTGCGGCTCGATGACACTCTCGCTGAAGCCCACACCTCTCTGGGCGCGATTAAATTCCGCTACGATTGGGACTGGGCTGGCGCGGAGAGCGAATTCAAGCGTGCCATCGAGCTTAACCAAAACTACTCAACCGCTCATCAATGGTACAGTGAATATCTGACGGCTCTGGGTCGCACGGACGAGGCGGTAGCGGAGGGTGGCCGGGCCGAGCAGATTGATCCGATCACGCCGGAAGTAGGCTGGGATTTAGGACTGGCTCTCTTCTTCGGGCGGCGGTACGACGCGGCCATAGAACAGTTCAAAAAGAGCGTCGATCTAAATCCTAACTTCTGGCTCTCGCATTCATTCCTTGCCTGGAGTTACGGAGAGAAGGGCGAATTCGATCAAGCCTTCGCCGAATATCAAAAGGCACTGGCTCTCGATGATAACGATGACACGCGCTCGCATCTGGCATCAATTTACGTGAAAGCGGGCAAGCGGAACGAGGCTCAAAAAATCCTTAATGAAATGATTCAGCGATCAAAGCGAAAAGAGGTCTCGCCATTTTATGTAGCAGTCGTCTATATAGCTCTCGGTGATAAAGAGCACGGGATTGAATGGCTCAAAAGGGCTTATGAAGAGAGGGCGGAACTGTTGGTTTTTCTGAAAGTCGCTCCGATTTTTGATTCAGTTCGTTCAGACCCCAGATTTATACAAATCATGCAAGGCGTTGGTCTACTGCCTCAAGCAAATCAGTGATAAAAACAAGCTACATTATACTTAACTTACAAACTCATGTTACGCAACGAAAAATTTCTAAGCCGTCGAAGATGGCGGCAGAGTAAAGCCCAGTGCGTGAGCACTGGGGTGGAGCGCAAGAATGAAGAGCGAGCTATCGAAGACGAGCGACAGCCGTTTGATTATTATGGGCTGTCGCCCGCTCACGCGGGCTTAGGTAATCTTGATGGCAATCTTCCCCAGCGCTAACGCACTGGGCTTTAGACGGTCGCCCGCTTGCGCGGGCTGAAAACAAACTTTTGCGTAAGGTGAGTTACAAAGAGATACAGGCAGAGGCATCGTGTCAGTCTACTCCAAAAATCTGCCTGACAATTCATTCAACCGGAGCGGAAATAGCTTGTCTTTCATCCGCTAGATTGAAGGCTTGGTTGGATTCTTCCCGCCCGGTTCGAGCGTTAGACTGCTTCTTCATTCACGACATTACGTTTTCAAAAAAAGCATTGACGTTGCCGCCTCTCCTGAGATAGAAGGGCGATGCTAGCCTATTTCAGATACGAGAAGGCCAAGATATGACGCGGCGTATACAGATTGAACAAATCCTCCTGTGGCTCTTTGTGATTCTTTCAGGCATCGTTATCGGAGGTGGTTTATACGAGATGCGCGTGATAGTTCCGCTCTGGGCTAATTCGCCGCCTGAATCCGCATGGTACTGGGAGGCGCAGCGAATTGCCAATCCGCAGTACGCTCCTAATTCCGGCTTGAGATTCTGGATTTTTCTTACTCCCACACATCTTCTGTTGTCATTGGCGACTCTGATTGCAGGCTGGAAAACATTGGGCGATCATCGAAAATGGCTCTTTGCTTCTACGATTGCTTTCATCGTTCTACATACAAGCGCTCTAGTCTGGTTCGTTCCCACTATAGGCGAGATACTGAACAGCCGCAGCTTAGGAATCAGTCCCGAACAGGTGACGGCGAAAGTTCACATGTGGGTGACATTCAGTTGGGTACGTGCAGCAATTGGGCTGGCCGCCTTCGTCGCTGGCCTGCGCGCACTGACCATTCCTCCTTTGCGGGAATGAAATCTATATCAATAGAGAGAAAGAGAGTGAGGGCAGAAGCTATCCACGAAAACACACGAAGCCACACGAAATGATCTGTTCTATTCCTGTGGCTTCGTGTGATGCGCGTGGATGATTGATCTTCTCTTATCTTTCTTATGGCTTAAATCGAACTTACATTAATGTATGGAGGAATAGGTATCATGCAATGGCTCTTCCTTGTTGCGGCAATCTTAGGCACGATTCTACCCTTCTCATACCTCGTCCCCTTTCTGGCAACTCATGGTCTTGATTTGCCGTTGTTCTTCAAGCAACTTTTTCAGAACAACGCCTCTGCATTCTTCGGCATGGATGTTATAGTCTCGGCTCTGGCGCTATGGCTCTTCGTATTCTCTGAAGGGCGCAGGCTTCGCATGAAGCATCTGTGGGTTTACATCCTCTGTACTCTATTGGTCGGCGTGTCACTGGGTTTGCCGTTGTTTCTTTTCTTTCGAGAGCGCAAACTCAATGTTGAGAGAACCGCTTGAGTGCTTCCTGCTTTTCGTTGCTGCATACTCGCAGGGCAAACTAAGAAGCTATTTCAAAACCCGCTTTGCGAGCTTATCTCTTAATCTTTGCGCCTTTGCGAGAACCCTCAATTCTATTAACACTTCAAGATTAATGAGAGTTGCAGTTTCACGCAAAGGCGCAAAGTGAAATGCTTAAGCTCGCTAAGAGGGTTTTGAAATAGCTTCTTAGTTTGCTTACCTGTCCGAACTTCTTTGCGTTCACTCGTCGCCGAAATATTGCGCCGCTACCTCTCGTCACTCATTTTCCCGTTAAATTCTCGCCGCACACGTGCGGCACTGTGATTGCCCTTCGTTGCGGCGGGAGGACAAGTTTAGCCGTATGACAAGCCTGCTCCATAGTGCGCAACGTCGCCGCAAGCGTCTGCGTAGGCGTCTGACCGTCGGCAAGGCTTATGATATGGCGCTTGAAGTGGCGCGCGTGCTTCCACGCAATGCGCGTGTGTTGGACGTGGGCTGCGGCAACGGTTTTATCGCGCATCATCTGACGGCCATCTTAGGCGCAAGCGTGGTCGGTCTGGATGTGGCGAAGAACGCCGAAGCTCCAATCGAATATCTGCATTATAACGGCACGCAATTTCCTGTGCCCGACAACTCATTCGACGCTGTGCTGCTCTGCTACGTGCTGCATCATGCGCAAGACTTTCGTGCTGTGCTGAATGAAGTGCGCAGAGTGTTGCGAGACGGCGGTCTGGTCGTCGTGTACGAAGATATTCCGCGAAGTTGGTGGGATAGTTTCGTATGCTGGACTCACGACCTGCGCTGGCGAAGCCGCACAGGACACTGCACCTTTCGTCACGAGCCTGAGTGGCGCTCGCTCTTCAGCGCCTTCGGCTTTGAGATAATAACGGAGCGCCCGCTCTCACGCTGGCGCAATCTGGCGCATCCCGTCTGCCACTGGTTCTACGTGCTGAAGTCGAATGGCGCGGCGAAGTTTGAACTGATGCTGTCAACCGCCTGACAAAGAGAAAGAAGGCAAAGGAAAGTAAAAAGGTAAAAGGTAAAAGGCAAAAGTGCGGACAAAAGCATTTTTAATTAAAAGTGGTTTCAGCCTTCCTTTTGCCTTTTACCTTTTTACTTTTGCCTTTCCTTTGCCTTTTACCTTTTTACTTTTGCCTTTCTTATTGACTAATCAATCAGCACTCGTGTGCCGAGGGCTTCGGCGCGCTCCATTGCGGCGAGCAGGCGCAGGAATTGTGCATAGTTGCGACCGCGTGCGTGAAGTCGTTCGCGCTCTTGTTGAGAGAGGTCGTTGCGTAAGATTAGATCAAGGAAGTCGTAATAGTCTGGCGTAGCGGCGAGCGGAAATTCGCGCGTGTAGGTCGTGAACTGTTCATCATCTGAGCGAAAGCCCGCGAGCAGGTCGAAGAGATGATCGGTTGTGACGTGCGCGGCCTCGCGCGTGAATTTTATGGGCAGGCGCAGCTCGAAAAATCTCAAGCCCTGCGCCGTCGTCACGCGCCGCAACTCTTTCGCGCCTTCGCCATCGAACGGCGATTCCGTGTCAACAAGTATGCGCAGCAGTCGCGGCTGGTCTTCAGGGTCTAGCGTGTCTAGCGCGAGTTGCACGCGGTCGGCCAGAAATTTTTCAAACTGCGCTTCAATCGGGTAAGTGACGCGCCCAAGGCATCCGACCGCTTCGCCTTCGCCCGCATCCGCGCGCGGCAGGCACGCAGGACATGAAGTACAAAGCGCAGTCTCCTCTTGCATCAACTCAACCTCGTCGCGCGCGTTCTCTACAAAGCGCACTTTTTCTTCCGACGGCGCGAACGGGTCGCCAGTGGTCAGGCGCGTGTGCAGGCTACTCAGTTGTCCCCAAGCACGCAGATGCTTCTCGTCATAACGCGCACGTAACGGGCATGGATGCTCTACAGCGAATTCTAAAGACAATCTCTTCTCCCCTTGTTCTTGTTATAAAACGGCAGGCGATTGATTCTCGCACTTCATCACTAACACACGAGGGCGCGGCTCGGCAAGCGCGCGAAGAATTTAGCGTTGATTCTGTTTGAAATCATCATCAGGTATTTATAACCTTTTTGATTTAAAATTTGGAAATTCCAAATTAAAAGTTTCAGAGCCGATAGCAAATGCGTTAACATCCTGGAAGCAGCACGCCCGCGCCGCCTTATAGGCGAAGGAGTTTTCTAAATTGAGTTCCGCGCAAAAATTTCCCCCAGGCCCTAAGAGCTTTTTCCCTGTCAAAAACTTTTTCACCTTCCGCCGCGATGCCACCAGCTACTTGCAGCATCTTGCGCAAAAGTACGGCGACGTAGTCTATTTCAAGATGGGGCCGCAGCACGTCTTCTTTCTAAACCATCCTGATCTTGTTAAGGATGTTCTCATAACTCGCAACGACAATTTCATAAAGGGTCGTGCGCTGCAAAGGGCGAAAAGATTATTGGGCGAAGGATTGCTGACGAGCGAGGGCGAGTTTCATCGCAGGCAGAAGCGGCTGGCGCTTCCAGCATTTCATCGCCAGCGCATAGCAGCTTACGCCGAAGTGATGACAGAGTACGGCGAGCGCATCTCGTCAGATTGGCGCGATGGCGAGGCAATGGACATTTCAGTTGAAATGATGCGGCTGACGCTAGCAGTCGTCGGCAAGACTTTATTTGACGCAGACGTTGAGCGCGACGCGCAGGACGTTGGCGAAAGCCTCTCGGCAATCATGAATCTTTTCGATGCAATGCTCCTGCCGTTCTCGGAATATCTTGAAAAATTGCCGCTGCCGCAGACTCGCCGTTTCGAGAAGGCAAAAGAGAAACTCGATGCGATAATCTACAAGATAATTGACGAGCGAAGAAGGAGTGGGATTGATCGCGGCGATCTGCTTTCAATGCTTCTGCTGGCGCAGGACGAAGAGGGCGCAAGAAGCGAGCAGATGACCGATGAACAGGTGCGCGATGAAGTGATGACGCTTTTCCTCGCAGGTCACGAAACGACAGCGAACGCGCTCACATGGACTTGGTATCTGCTTTCGCAAAATACGGAAGTGGAGCAGAGGTTTCATGCTGAGATTGATGAAGTGCTTGGCGACAGGCTTCCGTCGGTTGATGACGTGCCGAAACTAAAATACGCGGAGATGGTGCTGGCCGAGTCTATGCGTCTTTATCCGCCAGCGTGGGCGATTGGCCGTCTTGCAGTGAAGGATTTTCAACTTGACGGCTACACTGTTCCAGCAGGCTCGCTAGTGCTTCTCAGCCAGTTCGTAATGCACCGCGACCCGCGTTTCTTTCCAGACCCTGCGCGCTTTCGTCCCGAACGTTGGACAACAGATGAGCGCGAATCTCGTCCGCAATACTCATACTTTCCATTCGGCGCAGGCTCGCGCCGCTGCATAGGCGAAAGCTTCGCATGGATGGAGGGCGTGCTTCTGCTCGCAACAGTCGCCAGAAAATGGCGAATGAGTTTAGTACCCAATCACAGGATAGAACTTCAACCCGTAATCACTCTTAGACCGAAGCATGGAATGAGAATGGTTGTGGAAAGAAGAAGGTAATATCAATTTGCAAACTCTAAGGAAGTAAATGATCCACGCGCTTCACACGAAACGGCACGAAGAAAAAGAGCCGGACAAGATTCGTCCTCTTTTCGTGTTGTTTCGTGTGAAGCGCGTGGATGATCTTTTTCCTTTGTGCCGTTTCGTGTGGCGCGCTTTGATCGTTCACTTCATTTTCTTCGACGGCAATCCGGCATAAGCTATGAGTCTTATTTGTTTCCTTGCTGTCCATGTCCTTACTTAACGGCTCGTCACCTGCCAGCGTTTTTGTTAAGCTTTCGGCTTCGGTAATAAGCTGGAAAGCTCGAACGTGAAAGGTGCGAAGCAGATGGCAATCAGTCAAGATTTGTTGGAGATTCTGGCCTGCCCCGTGTGCAAGGTGAAGGTGGAGATGAACGAGGACGCGAGCGCGTTGAAGTGTCCTCAGTGCAAGCGCGTTTATCCTATACGCGACGATATTCCTGTGATGTTGATTGACGAAGCTACGATTGAAGATGAAGAGCCTGCGTCACAATCTTGAAGCGCCGCAGAGTTGGCCCAACGTTGTTGCGAGCGAGGTGCGCGCGTTCGATGAAGAGGCGCGTGCACTCGCGCCTGCGCGTTGGGACTGGCGAGAGGTGCGGCGCGTGCTGGTGGTGCGCCTTCGTTCGATTGGCGACACTGTGCTTGCTACGCCTTCGCTCTACGCGCTGCGCCGCTTTCTGCCCCGCGCTCGCATTGACGTTTTATTGGAAGATTGGGTCGCGCCGCTGCTCGACGGTTTCGATTGTGTGGATAACGTCATCACAGTTGAGCGCGGGAGCACAAGCGCGCGCGTCAAGGTTGCACGTGAGCTTCGCGCGAATCGGTACGATGTCGCTTACAATCTTCACGGCGGAACGACAGCCAGCTTGCTGACAAGAGCTTCGGGCGCGCGTCATCGTGTGGGCTACGCGGCCTATCAATACAGCAAACTTCACAATCATCTCTCGCCGTCGTCATCAGAGCTTTGGGGTAGAGAGAAGACGCATGCTGTCGAACAGCAGTTGGCGCTGCTGGGTTGGACGGGCGTGCCCGTAAGCGATAGACCGCGCACACGGCTTGCCGTGACCGAAGAGGCTTCGCGTAAAATTACTGAAAGACTTCGCGCAGCAGGGTTCGATGAATCGCACGATTTCGCGCTCATTCATCCGGTCGCCGCGTTTGACACAAAACAGTGGGCTACGGAAAATTTCGCGCGCGTCATCGAATGGCTTCGCGCGCGGGAAATTTCTTCAATCGCCATAGCCGCTTGGAATGAAGCGAATACAATTTCGGAGCTACAAAAAGATTGTTCTGCGCCGGTTCTCTCTTTCACAGATATGTCTTTGCCTGAAGTCACTGCGCTGGCCGCACGCGCTCGCGTCTTC
>MNJR01000117.1 GCA_001920415.1 Acidobacteria bacterium 13_1_20CM_3_53_8
GCATGGATGGTTAGAGTATCCAGAACGTGATGACCCCTGGTATCACCCGAACACGGGCTTCACCGGAACGGACTCTCTGGTATATCAGATTTGTGATTCCTACGGCGGCTGCGCTACTGCAACAGTAACCATTACTGTCTATAATAATCCGCCTGTAGCCGTAGATGACAGGTTCAATGCAACGCCTCCAACCACTAATCTGGGAAACGTTCTGCTCAACGACTATGACCCTGATAATGACCCCTTCAACTCTTACAGCGTCATCATACCGCCCGCGCATGGAAGGCTTGACCCTGATCCCTGGTATAACCCCGACCCCGGCTACTCCGGGCCGGACTCTTACGTCTATCAGATTTGCGATACCTTTAATGTTTGCGCGACTGCTACCGTCTATATAAACGACGACGACGCAAACGCGGGCGCTGTCTCCTGCAATTCAAGGGCGGGGCTGCCTATCAACGTCACCAATGGCAACATGTATTTGCAGCAGACCGACTACCAATTACCGGGTGTTGGAGAGTCGTTGGACGTGACGCGTACCTACAACAGCAATTCGATGCACGTGAATCTCTTCGGCAGAGGTTGGACAACTGATTATGATGAGGCTATTAAATCCTTCGATAGCTCAAAGCTTGAGTTGTACTTGCCGGATGGCAGAGGCGTTGATTTTAGCAGGCCATATACAACCGGCGCATACAATCCCGTACAGGGCGATTTTCATGCTCAGATAGTTAACTCTGCTGACGGCGGCTTTGTTCTGACGTTCAAGGATGGGCGCGTTCACCGCTTCAACAAGAATGGCAAGCTTCTCTCTCTTACAGACATCAACAATAATCAGACTACGCTGACTTACAACGCGGACGGGAGTCTAGCCTCAATCACAAACCCGACGGGTCGCGTGCTGACGCTTGTGAGCAATGCTCAGGGGCATGTCACCTCTATCAGCGATCAGATGGGAACAATCGCCAGCTATACCTACGGGACGAGTAACGAGTTGTTGTCCGTGACCTACGCGGATAATTCTAAATACCAGTTCGATTACAGCACTATAAACTCAAACCTTTTGCTGGCCTCTGTCACGGACGCGCTCGGCAACATTCTTGAAGCACACACTTACGATTCACAGGGGCGCGCGCTCACGTCGGAAAGACAGGGAGGCGTCGAGCGCGTCACGCTCAATTACATTAGCTCGACTGAGACAGATGTTACGGATGCGCTGGGTCACGTAACAAAATACTTCCTCGACAAGAGCAAGGGGCGCAACGTGGTAACGCAAATTGAGGGCACGTGCGGCTGTGGCAATTCACAGGTGCAGACATGGACTTACGACAACCAGTTGAACGTCACATCTAAGACAGATGCGCTGAATCATACGATCACATTCACCTATGACACGAACGGCAATAGACTGACGGAAACAGACGCGACCGGAACGGTCACCAACACCTACAACCAGTTCGGTGAAGTGCTAACGAGCACAGATCAATTGAACGGAGTGACTACGAACACGTATGACGCGCAGGGAAATCTTCTGACGACAAGAGATGCTCTGAACAACACGACAACCTTCACCTACAACACACGCGGGCAGATGTTGACGGCGACGGATGCGCGCGGCAAGGTGACAACCTTCACCTACGACGCGAGCGGCAATTTGTCGCAGCGTAAGGATGCGAACAACATCTCAACTTTCTATTTCTATGATGCTCGCAGCCGCCTGACCAGTGCGCAAGACCCTCTTGGCCGGTCTACGCTTTACGCTTACGATGCAGCAGGGCGTGTAAACAAGGTCACGCATCCAGACAGTTCTTTCGTCAGTTTCACATATGATCTGGCCGGAAGGCGTGTGGCTGTGACAGACGAGCGCGGCGATTCAACCAACTTCGCTTACGATAGCGCTTACCACATGACGAGCGTAACAGATGCTCTAGGCCACTCGACTTCAAGCGGCTATGATGTGATGTCAAACCTCGTGAGCATGACGGATGCGCTCTCGCGTGTGACAAACTACGACTACGACGACTTTAACCGTCCGGTGAAGATCACCTATCCGCCCGCGACCACAGGCGCAACACGTCTGTTTGAGACTGTGACTTATGATGCGGCAGGCAACGTAACTGCGCGCACAGACACTGCCGGGCGTGTGACTCATTACGCTTATGACAACGTAAATCGCATGACGAGCACGACGGATGCCGACAACAAGACGACCGGCTTTGAATACGACGCTCTGAGCCGCACGACGGCTGTCGTGGATGCGCTCAATCAACGCTACCAGTTTGCTTACGACGCCGTTAGTCGGCAGACACAGGTCACGCGCGGCAATGTTTCGATGAGCTATGCCTACGACGTCGTAGGCAATCGCACGCAGCGCACGGATTATAACGGGACTGTCACAACTTACGTCTACGACAATCTGAACCGGCTGAAAACTATTACTTATCCGACGCGCACAGTCACATACGCCTACACGAGCGCAAGCCAGTTGTCGCGTGCGACGAATGAAAACGGCTCGGTCTTTTTTGGATATGACAACCGGTATCGTTTGAGCAGCGTTACAGACCCATTCAATTACGCGGTCAGCTACGGTTACGATACGGTGGGGAATCGCACAAGGATTTCTCTGAACAGCGTAACTTATGCGACCTACACTTATGACACTGTGAACCGATTGACGAATCTGGCGGATAGTTCAAATCAGAACTTCCCGCACGGCTACGACGAAGCGAATCGCCTGACAAGCCGCACAGCGCCGAACGGCGTCGTGACTAGCTACGCCTACGACGGCCTTGACCGTTTGAGCAGCTTAACGCACACGGCTGGAGCTACGACGCTTATCAGCAACCAGTATCAGTATAACGATGCCAGCAACATTACTAACTGGGCGAACGCTTCGGGCAATCACGCTTATAATTACGACACGGTTAACCGGCTAACTTCAGCGACCAACAACGGCCAGCCGGGTGAGAATTACGTTTACGATTCAGTAGGCAATCGCGCGAGTTCACACCTGAGCGCAAGTTACCAGTATCAACCATTCAACAAACTCACTAATACAGCAAGTGCAAGTTACAGCTACGACGCGAATGGGAATCTTCTCTCTAAGACCGACGGCACAGGCACAACGACCTACAGTTGGAATGAAGAGAATCAATTAAAGCAAGTTAGTTTGCCCAATGGTCTAATCATTAATTACAAGTATGATGCACTAGGCAGAAGAATCCAGCGCACTACAAGCAGTGGAGCAAACGAGCGATACGTCTATGATGGCAGTGATGTGTTGATTGATCTGAATGCTAACGGGTCTATTGCTACTACATATCTGAATGATTTAGGAATTGATAATCATCTTAGACAGACTAGCTCAACGACAGGAGTATCTTATTATCTGACAGACCATCAGGGTTCTACTGCTGGATTGACCGACTCATCCGGCAACATCGTAGAACAACTCTCTTATGATTCATTCGGTAATAGCACAGCAAGCACACGCACCAGATATAGCTATACTGGTAGAGAGTGGGATGGTGATGCTCAACTCTATTACTATCGCGCTAGATTTTATGACCCTCAATTGAGTAGGTTCATCAGTGAAGACCCTATCGGATTTAATGGTGGTGTGAACTGGTATGCTTACGTAGAGAATAATTCAATTAATACCATTGATCCGTCGGGGCATGACGGCTTTGGAGTTGACCGAGTACCACCCAGAAGACACAGACCAACAGGCGGCGCACCTCCAACAAGGCCCATAATTGAGCCTCCACCGCCAACGCAGCCGCCACCGCCCACGCCGACGGCTTCGCCTACCCCCTCTCCTGGTGGGCCATCCGGGCCATCTTATCCGCCGACAGAATGTGACTGTGAGACTGCTATTCCCAGACTGCCTGATTTTTGGACATTTTCAGGGAGCGTTCCATTACCTGGGCCTGTACCGAATGTTGGAGTGAATGTGTCTATAACAATTGATAGAAATTGGCACGGTTATATTGCAGCAGGGCCGACAGCAGGAATTGGTTATGGCGGCGTAGGAGGGGCAAGCTTTACAGGCGGCTGGATTTGGCAAAGATGCAAACCTAACGAAAGAGAGTTACATGATTTCTTAACTGGGTGGAGTATTGGCGGTAGCGGATATGTCCCGTTAGCCAATCCGATAGTAGGGGCAGGAGGAGGGGCTAATTATTCTCCTAGCACTGGTAAGTGGGGTGCTCACGCGGGACTGGGTTCACCAGGCGCTAGCGGCAGCGTTACAGGAGGATGGGAGTTATGGTAATTCATTTCGTCCTATCTTAAAGGAATTAATCTTGTTATGAAAATTCTCTTAACGGCAGCAGTCGCAATAGTGTTTTTGACTATTGGCATCCGTTGCTTATTTTGGCCCCAACAAGTTGCACTTCGTCATTTTCAGAGGGGGCTACGAGGCCCGATGGCGGTTAAAGAAGAGGACATTCCACGCTTGATTAACTCTCCAATAAATGTGCTGATCATAAGAATTTTCGGCCTCCTATGCATAGGTGCGTTTATCGCTTGTATGTATGGCCTGATTAGAGGATTACCTTGATTCGCCAAAAGCACAGCAAGCACACGCACCAGATACAGCTATACTGGTAGAGAGTGGGATGGTGATGCAAATCTCTATTACAGGGCGTCTTGGAGCATTCTTCTTTATTTAACCAGTAGCGCGTCTGGCGGAAATCGTTTACAATTGGTCTGTGGCGGAAGGGCGAGACGGCAGCAGTGGACGGCTCGCCCTTATTCGCAGCAACTGAAAAAAGGTTTTCATCGAAAAGAGTCATTACGAGTTATGGAAGAATATTCAGACAGAATGCCCACGGACATCGCGCGCTTTCCTATGGTTCCCATACGCGATGTCGTCATATTCCCCTTCACCAAAGTCGCGTTCAAAATCGGACGCCCCGGCTCTGTGCGCGCTCTCGAAGCTGCGCTCGCAGCAGACCGCACAATCTTTCTAGCCACGCAGCACGACGCTACAGTTGACGAGCCTTCGCCCGAACAGATTTATAGCGTAGGCACGCTGGGGCGCATCCTGCAATCGCAGAAGCAGGAGAACGGCCAGATCAAAGTCGTTGTGGAGGGGCGCGAGCGCGCCACGACCGTGCGCGTAGAAAATAACGACGGAGCTTTCACTGCGCTTGTGCGTCGCGCGCCTGTTGTGAGCGAAGAAGGGCCGCGCGTTGACGCGCTCATACAGAAAGTGGGTCAACTCGTAGAGCAACACATACGGCTCGCGCCTGATACGCAGACGGACGCACTGCAAACTGCTTTGAGGAATCAAGACCCTTCGCATCTGGCGGACGCGCTCGCCTCGCAGCTTCGCGTCGCTGTCGAAGATAAGCAGGGGCTTTTGGAAATCTTCTCCGTCTCGGCTCGTCTTCAAAGATTGGCAGAACTCCTGGACACGGAGATTGAGAAACGCCAGCTTGATCGCACGATTCAAACGCGCGTGAAGCGGCAGATGGAGAAAGCGCAGAAGGAGTATTACCTTAACGAGCAGATTAAGGCCATACACAAGGAGCTTGGCCGCAAGGACGAGAAGGCTGAACTCGAAGAATTGAAGAAGAAGATTGACGAGGCAGGGATGACCGAAGAGGCCAAGGAGAAGGCCATGCAGGAGCTTCATCGCCTGGAAGCCATGCCGCCCATGTCCGCAGAAGGAACGGTCTCGCGCACCTACATTGACTGGCTCGTCAGTGTGCCCTGGAAGCAGAAGACGAAAGAGATTAGAGACCTACAGAAAGCCGAAGAGGTTTTGAACGAAGACCACTACGGGCTTGAGAAGATAAAGGATCGCATACTCGAATATCTGGCTGTGCGCCAGTTGGTCAAAAACCCTAAAGGCTCAATCCTATGCTTCGTTGGCCCGCCGGGAGTCGGCAAAACTTCTCTTGGCAAATCCATAGCACGTGCGACCAATAGAAAATTCGTGCGCCTCAGTTTAGGCGGCGTGCGCGACGAGGCGGAGATTCGCGGCCATCGCAGAACTTACATAGGCGCGCTGCCCGGTCAGATCGTTCAGATGATGAAGAAGGCCGGAACCGTCAACCCGCTCTTCCTTCTGGATGAAGTAGACAAGCTCGGCGCTGATTTCAGGGGCGATCCCTCGTCGGCTCTGCTTGAAGTTCTTGACCCTGAGCAGAACAACACTTTCATGGATCACTACATGGACGTTGAATACGATCTCTCGAAAGTCTTCTTCATAGCGACGGCGAATGTGCTGCATACGATTCCGCCCGCGCTGCAAGACCGTCTTGAGATAATTCGTCTCTCCGGTTACACAGAGCGCGAGAAGCTTGAGATTGCCAAACGTCATCTTGTGCCGAAGCAGGCAGAGACCAACGGCCTCAAGGCCGATCAAGTCGAGTTCACGGAAGATGGCCTGCTTGAAATCATACGCCACTACACGCGCGAGGCTGGCGTGCGCAACATGGAGCGAGAGATTGGCTCCTGCATGCGTAAGGTCGCCAGAAGATTTGTCTCGGAAAATTCCACGGAGGAATTCAAGGATGTGGTAACAGCCGAGCGTGTGCGCAATATGCTTGGCCCAATCAGATTCCGTGAGCAGGATTTGGCAGCGCAGAGCGAAATCGGTCTAGCCACGGGGATGGCATGGACTGAATTTGGCGGCGAAGTGTTGCAGATTGAAGCGACGCTCACGAAGGGGCGCGGCCAGGTCATTCTCACTGGAAAGCTAGGCGACGTTATGCAGGAATCTGCCCACGCGGCTCTCACCTGCATAAAGGCTCGCGCAGAACGCCTCGGAATGAGCCTTGACTTCATACGCAAGCGCGACCTGCACATACACATTCCCGAAGGCGCAATCCCTAAAGATGGGCCGTCGGCTGGAATCACGCTGGCAACAGCTATGGCTTCTGCGTTGGCGCGCGTTCGCGTGCGCAAGGGCATAGCGATGACCGGCGAGATAACCTTGCGTGGTCGCGTGCTGCCCATAGGCGGCGTGAAAGAGAAGCTTCTTGCCGCACATCGCTTCGGTCTGATGACAATCATTCTTCCAAAGGACAGCGAGAAGGATTTGGTTGAGATTCCCGAAGAGGTGCGCGCAGAGTTGGAGATCAATCTGGTCGAAACGATTGACGAAGTCCTTGCGCTAGCGCTTGAGGACTCCTGCCCGACAGATGTTGCGCCTGCGGATGAGACACAGGCTCCGCCGCTCTGGACTACAGAGCCTCCATCGCAGGGCGTGCGTACGCCAGCCGCCGAATAGCATCATGTATTTGAGAGATAGTTGCGCTTTGTTACCAAGAGACGCAAAGCGCAACTGTCTCTTAAATCGTTTTCACCTCGCGCAAGACATTCGACCGTCAATAATTTTCCAAGCATTTTGAAGCAATCTAACCTTTGCCGACTGCAAGCAGAGTCGAGCACTAAAAATTTTGGAGGAGCAAGATGAGCGAGAAATATGAAGATGCCCAACTGATTCTTAAACTTTACGACCTCAGACGCGAAGAGGTTATGCGCAAAGCGCGTAACTGGTATTTCGCTGAATTCAACCCCGAGAGTGTGCAAGACGTCTTTTCGATTTTGATGGGCGAGAAGAGTGCATACCTTCGTATGGTTATGACCTACTGGGACATGGCAGCGTCGCTAGTGAACAACGGCGCGATTGACCCGAAGATGTTCGCAGACTCGAACGGCGAGCAGATCGGCGTCTTCCTAAAACTTGAACCCTTCATCGAAGACATGCGCCGCGCCTTCGATGCCCCGAACTACCTGGAAAACCTTGAGCGCTGCATTAAGAGCATGCCCGACGCCGAAGATACACTGGCGCGCGCACGCGAGCGATTCAAGAAATTCAGGGCGTTGCGCGAAGAAGCTATGAAGAAGGCTGCTGGCGAAAGCCAGTGATAAGAAAAAGTCTGGAGTCTGGAGTCAGAAGAAGAAAAGCTTTCTGCCTTTGACTCCAGACTCCAGACTCTAGACTCCAGACTTCCCCATGAAAGTTACCAGTGCTGAGTTTGTAAAGAGCGCGTTCACGGAGAAAGATTGGCCGCGCGATGGCAGGCCGGAAGTGGCTTTTCTGGGGCGCTCGAATGTGGGCAAGTCTAGCATGATAAATTCGCTGCTCGGCGTGAAAGGTCTGGCGCGAACTTCATCCACACCGGGTAGAACTCAGTCGCTAAACTACTTTCTAATCAACCAAAAATTCTATTTCGTTGACCTGCCGGGCTACGGTTACGCGCGTGCGCCGCGAGAGGTTCGTGAGTCATGGGGAGAATTCGTCACGGATTACCTTGCAAAGCGTGAGCCTCTTGTGCTATCAATTCATATCGTAGATTCGCGTCACGAACCCACAAAATTAGATTTGCAACTGCGAGAGTGGCTCACCGTTTACGCGAAGCCGCGCGTAGTGGTTGCCACTAAATCCGACAAACTCTCAAATAATGATTTGAGGAAAAATCTGGAGCGAGCGCGGCGGGCGCTTTCCGTTGACAGGGTCATTGCTTATTCAGCCGCAACGGGTCAGGGACGCGAAGAAGTTTGGCGGACTATCGAAGAGAACATTACGGATTTTAGATTTTAGATTTTGGATTGCGGATTAAAACCCGACTTCCCTGCTCCAACCTCTTTGCTTCAATCTAAAATCGCAAATCTAAAATCCAAAATATGATTGAGGCCACGCGCGGGATGCGTCTTGCATCCAAATGGACGCCGGATAAATCCCGCAAAACCGATTTTTGATTCAGAGATAGACGAGCGCTGCTCGGTGCAGTAACCGAAGCAAAGACTTTTCCCCTCGCAGCAGATAAGTCTTAAAAAGCGCCCCACACGCGACTTTCGCTTAGGCCATGCAACCAAGGCAGGGTTCATTCCCCGTTCAAAATAATCCGTTTTTATCAATTTGACACCGATGCGGCAATAAGCCGTCACGAATGATGATTAGAGTCGCGGGCATTCCACCCTTTGTGAATCCCGTGCACCTAGAGAGAAAGAACTGAAAATGGCACAGACAACTACACGCAAACGCACTGGAGGCACGAGCGCCAGTAACGACAATGCCGAAGAGAACGGCAAACAGAGCGCAACTGCCACCGCTGAAGCTCCGCCCGAAAGAGAGAGCGAGGCTGATAGAGAAACGCACAGCGACGAGATATTCAATCTCTCCGAGTTGAAGGAGATGTCCATCTCCAAATTGACGCAGATAGCAAAGAACATGGACGTGCCCGGCGCAACGGGCATGCGCAAGCAGGAGCTTGTCTTCAAGATTCTTGCAGCGCAGACGGAGAAGAGCGGACTAATCTTCTCTGAGGGCGTTCTGGAAACCTTGCCCGACGGCTTCGGCTTCCTGCGCGCGCCCGAATACAACTATCTGCCCGGCCCGGACGACATCTACGTCAGCCCGTCGCAGATTCGCAAATTTGATTTGCGCACGGGCGACACGGTTTCGGGTCAGATACGTCCACCGAAAGAGGGCGAGCGATACTTCGCATTAATCAAAGTCGAGGCGATAAATTTTGAAGCGCCCGATCAGGCGCGCGAAAAAGTTTTCTTCGACAATCTGACGCCGCTCTACCCCGACGAGCAACTCAGGATGGAGACGACATCGGAAAATCTTTCGGCGCGCGTCATTGATCTGGTGACGCCCATAGGTAAAGGGCAGCGCGCTCTTATAGTCTCGCCTCCGCGCACTGGCAAGACCATGCTCTTGCAGACAATCGCCAACTCAATTACCAACAACCACCCGGAAGTCACGCTCATAGTCCTGCTGATTGACGAGCGCCCGGAAGAGGTCACGGACATGCAGCGCAGTGTGAACGGCGAAGTCATCTCTTCTACGTTCGACGAGCCGCCTACGCGCCACGTGCAGGTTGCAGACATGGTGATTGAAAAGGCTAAGCGACTGGTCGAGCACAAACGAGACGTTGTAATCCTTCTTGATTCGATAACGAGGCTCGCGCGCGCGCACAACGCCGTCGTTCCGCCATCGGGCAAGATTCTTTCCGGCGGTATTGATTCTAACGCTTTGCAGCGCCCCAAACGATTCTTCGGCGCGGCGCGCAACATAGAAGAAGGCGGGAGCTTAACCATAATCGCCACCGCGCTGATTGACACAGGCTCGCGCATGGACGACGTAATTTTTGAAGAGTTCAAGGGCACAGGCAACTGCGAGATTCACCTTGACCGACGCCTTTCGGACAAGCGCCTCTTCCCAGCCATTGACCTGCAACGTTCAGGCACACGCAAGGAAGAACTTCTTTTGAGCAAAGAAGACCTCAACCGCATCTGGGTCATGCGCAGGGTCTTGAACCCCCTCTCGCCCGTAGAGCAGATGGAAGTCGTCTTGGAAAGATTAGAAAAGACGAAATCCAACGCGGAATTCCTGGCTTCAATGCAAAGCTAAGAAGCAGTTTTCAGTTTCCAGTTTTTAGTTTTTAGTTAAAGGCGATTGCTGAAAACTAAAAACTGAAAACCGTTTCTTGACAAAGGCGAGCGCGGTTCAGCATAGTATCTTCCGTTCCTCCGCTTTATCAGCCAGTTAATTTCGGTAATGACCCGCGCAAGGTTTGCGCGAGCGCGAAGGTTGAAGAGTTTTGCGCGTTGCAATACTTTCGTCTGAAGCTGTGCCTTACGCCAAGACGGGCGGACTGGGCGATGTGGCAGGTGCGGGTTGATCGTAATCTTTTAGATAAGCCGATCTTTGATAATCTTGAAGTACAGTGGGGCGGTGGCGTTTCCCGCGCTCGCGTATGGTACAGCTTCGCTTCCGCCGCTCCGACTTTTTTGATTGATGCCGGAGAATATTTCAATCGCCCGAACATCTACGGCTACACGGACGATCACGCGCGCTTCGCTTTCTTCTGTCGCGCCTGCTTAGCGCTGTTCAAGCGGCTGGGAGGAACTGCGCCAGACATTATTCATAGCAATGACTGGCCCGGCGGCTTCGCGCCCGTAGAGCTTCGCGCGCGCCGCTCATTCGACCCGTTCTATGCGAAAACGCGCACGGTCTTCTCCATTCATAATCTGGCCTATCAGGGTCTATTCGATCTTGGCGATTTATGGAAGATGGACTTCGGTGAATTGAACGAGCGCAACGCATTTCTATTTAACGGTATGGCGTCGGCGCTCAAAGCCGGGCTGATGACCAGCGACGTGTTGACGACCGTAAGCCCGCGCTACGCGCTTGAGATTCAGACGCCTGATCAAGGCTATGGACTCGACTGGCTTTTGCGCGACCGCCGCGATCATCTTGTAGGCATCACGAACGGCATTGACGACAATGCATGGAATCCTGAAACCGATCCGCACATCGCCGCGCACTTCAACGCGGAAGACATTTCGGGCAAACGCGAATGCAAACGAGACCTTCTGCGCCGCTTCCACTTGCCGGAAGAGTTAGAGCGCCCCGTTATTGCAATCATCTCGCGGCTCGTAGCTCAAAAAGGTTACGATTTAATACGCGAAGCCGTTGGCTCTATACTTCATGAAGGGGCATTCTTCATAGCTTTGGGCGCGGGCGCGCGCGAGTACGAAGATTTCCTACAGGCGCTGCACGATCATGCGCCGCAGCGCGTAGGAATTTATAAAGGCTATGCGGGTGAACCGTTGGCGCACCAGATTGAAGCTGGCGCTGACATCTTCCTGATGCCGTCGCTCTACGAGCCTTGCGGCTTGAACCAGATGTACAGCATGCGCTACGGCACTGTGCCTGTTGTTCGAGCTACAGGGGGTTTAGATGATACGGTTGAGAATTTCAACCGGGAGACAGGCGAGGGCACAGGATTTAAGTTTGAGCGCTATGCGGCAAACGCTCTACTTGAAAAAATACGCGAGGCGCTTTACTGTTATAACCGACCTGAAATATGGAAGAAGATTCAGACGAACGGAATGCGGCAGGACAATTCCTGGCGTGTTGCCGCGCGAAAATACCTTGATCTTTATCAAGCTGTAATGAAAAAGTCTGGAGTCTAGAGTCTGGAGTCAGAAGAAGAAAAGCTTTCTGCCTTTGACTCCAGACTCTAGACTTATTCGGCTTTAAGGGAGAAATTGCATGAGTGAGCATGTTACCGAAGTGAGCGACAACAGTTTCGAGAAAGACGTGTTGGAGTCGGATCAGCCGGTGCTGGTTGATTTCTGGGCTGCGTGGTGCGCGCCATGCCGCATGATTGCGCCGACGGTCGAAGCCGTGGCAGAGCAGTTTGCTGGAAGCGCGCGCGTCGTCAAACTTAATGTTGACGACAACCCTTCCGTCTCGCAACGCTACGGGATTAAAGGCATCCCCACGCTCATCCTTTTCAAAGGCGGTAAGGAAGAGGAGCGCGTAGTCGGCGCGACAAGCCGCGAGGCCATATCGCGCATGATTGAAAAGCACGTCACCGGCGCAGCAAGCGCCTAAGAAGGGATGAGGGATGAGGGATGAAGTAATTGAATCATTCAATCATTGTTTCATTAATTCAATGATTAAATGAATCAATCTATTAATTCCTATTCATCCCTCATCCCTCCGCCCTCATCCCTTATATGACGCGAACGAGCAAACGTCGCTCTGCACGCCAGCGCTCACTTGAAGAAGTGCTCGCCGAGCGTTTGCGCTCGCGCGCAGTCGAAGACGCAAAGTTTCGCGCACGCCAGGCGCAAGGGAAGCTACGACGCTTCGTCACTGCAACCTTTCGCAAGGAAGAGGTCATAGAAAAGCTTGCGCTCCGAAGAGGCGAGTGTAACCGATGCGGCGCATGTTGCGAGATTCTTTTCAAGTGTCCGTTCCTGAAGAAACAGACGGACGGCACGACCTCGTGCGGTATATACGAAGACAGACCCAACCAGTGCCGCCTCTTCCCTATGGAGCAACGCGACCTAGCAGAAGTACGCGGCACATGCAGCTTTTACTTCATCGAAAAACCGGTCAAGCTTGAGAAGGCAAGCTGAAGAACAGTTTTTAGTTTTTAGTTTTCAGTTTTGAGCAATTGCCTTTAACTGAAAACTGAAAACTAAAAACTGAAAACTGACTTATGATTGTTGTCGTTGTCGGAGCACAGTGGGGTGATGAAGGCAAGGGGAAGATCGTTGATCTTCTGGCCGAGCGCTTCGAGATTGTGGCTCGCTATCAGGGCGGGCACAACGCAGGCCATTCTGTTCAGGTCGGTGATCGCTCGTTCGTGCTTCATCTTCTTCCTTCGGGCATAGTTCACGAAGGGCGCACGTGCGTGCTGGGCAACGGGATGGTCATTGACCCGAAAGCTTTCTTTCAGGAGGCAGACCGTCTGGCAGAGCAGGGCATAAAGGTCACGCCTGAGCGTGTTCTGGTAAGCTCGCGCGCGCATCTTATACTTCCCTATCATCGCGCTCTGGATCACACGAGCGAAGAGCGTCTCGGCAACGAGAAAGTTGGAACAACTCTTCGCGGCATTGGCCCAGCTTACGAAGACAAAGCTGGAAGAAGAGGCATTCGCGTCGCGGACGCACTCGTTCCAGACGTATTGCGTTCACGCATCGAGCGCAATCTGGAAGATGCCAATCGCATCATCGTTGCATACGGCGGCGAGGCTCTGGACGCCGGAAAGATTTACGACGAGATTGCTCCGCTTGCCGAGCGAATAGAACCTTTCATAGCCGACACCACGCACTTTCTAAACAAAGCTGCCGGGATTGGCCGCTCCATCTTAATAGAGGGCGCGCAGGCCGCACTTCTGGACGTAGATCATGGCACATATCCTTTCGTCACCTCTTCAAGCACGACCGCCGGAGGCGCTTGCATAGGCACAGGCATCGCGCCGCATCGCTTCACTGGCGTGCTTGGCATCGTTCGCACCTACACTACGCGCGTTGGCGAAGGGCCTTTCCCAACGGAGATGTTGAAAGCTGAAGAAGAGTTGGGACAATTGATAAGGGAACGCGGGCGCGAGTACGGCGCTTCTACGGGAAGGCCGCGACGTTGCGGCTGGTTCGACGCATTCGCCACACGCTACGCCGCAGAGATAAACGGCTTCTCTTCCGTAGCACTGACGAAATTGGACGTGCTGGACGCGCTGGATGAAATCAAGGTGTGTGTAGGCTATCGTCTTGACGGGCGCGATGTGGAAGGTTTCCCGCCCGTCTCATCAGACCTTCGGCGCGTCGAACCCGTTTACGAAACCCTGCCCGGCTGGAAGACCTCTACCGTAGGCATGACCGAACTCGATCAACTGCCCGGCGCTGCGCGCGACTACATAGAATTCCTCTCCCGCGCCATCAACGTAGAGATTGGTCTGGTCTCAACAGGCCCCGAACGCGCGCAGACGATTCTTTGTCAAGGCTCAGCACTTTCAAGATGGCTCGGAGAATAACTTTAATTTAGCTCAGATGGTAGAGCAACTGATTAAAAGCCTGTGGGTCGTATGAGTTCATGCCTCCATTTGTCATTTGAATTTTTTCCATCCAAATTTTTCTGCCGTTTTTCTTCGATGACAGTTCGCGCAACGGATTTCACACTTCTCGATTTCCTCCAATATGTCAGCCCACTGTTTATTGGAGCAGATTAATTTGGAGATTGCATATTTCTTATCGCGCTGGTGATCAAAATCCAGAACTGTGACATCCGATTCGCCACAGTCAGCACAAGGATGGATTCTCAAATACTCAAAGACACATCGTCGGATTTCATTCCTCTTTCTTTCATTATATCGTTGCGAGCGTTTCAGAAAAGATTCCCTATGAGTTCTCTGAGAACTCACAACTGATTTACGATGACAATCGCGGCAATAATGCTGAAGACCATCGCTTTTCCATTTGTTCTTATTAAATTTGCCGGTTGGCTTTAGGGATTGGCATTTGGTGCACAGTTTGGGAGGTTCGCTATTGTCGTAGCTTTCATGTTTCATAAAGCATCACTCCAATTGTCAGTGAACTAAGGTTGAATAATTCAAGTTGAGTTATTATAATTTCATTCAACTATTAAGCCGAGTGAAATTTTACTTTTTAGACTTGGCTAATATGGGCCGATAGCTCAGATGGTAGAGCAACTGGCTTTTAACCAGTGGGTCGCAGGTTCGAGTCCTGCTCGGCTCATCAATCCTTTCAACGAATTACGGGCATTACTAAGATGTCCGTTTCGCTTTACGCCCACATTCGCGCCCACATTGAAAACGGTGAATGCTTATTAATCCTGTCATATAGCATCCACTTAATTGTTTGTAACAGACGCGTTGTAAGTTTAAACTCTACTGATGGGCTAATATCATTTAATATTTAGCCTTAATCAAATGCCTTGTTGCTTCTATGATTGAAAACGAGAAATGAATTAGATAGATGAAAGTTTTCTAAGTCTGACTCATGTTGAAGATTTCCGATGACGCCGTTCATATAGAGCGACTCTTCATTTTATCCTTTCAGGTTAATCTGGCTTTATAGAATTCAGTATCTTTCCAGAGGAATCAGAGTACATAAGAGATATCCACTTTTTCTCACCGAGAAAAGATGGGATTGGGTGTTAGCAAAATGTATTCACTTTCCTTAGCCACACAGGCGTAAGGCTTTGGAGGTTACTATGAAAAAGAATCTGCTGCCGAGATATGGAGTATTGTTCTGGTGGCTTCTCATGTTATCCCTCTCAAGCAGTTCTCTTGG
Organism: Acidobacteria bacterium 13_1_20CM_3_53_8; assembly: GCA_001920415.1. Classification (GTDB taxonomy): domain Bacteria; phylum Acidobacteriota; class Blastocatellia; order Pyrinomonadales; family Pyrinomonadaceae; genus 3-1-20CM-3-53-8. Next base: position 15,577 of record MNJR01000117.1, read on the forward strand.
TCAGGCAGGCCGATCAACCGTGCGCGGCACGATAACTGATCCGCATGGTAGTGCCGTTGCAGGCGCTACCGTGACACTCAGAAACACCGAGCGGGGTTTAGCGCGCACGCAGATAACTACCACTGACGGAAGCTATGTCTTTACCACCGTGCCGCCGGGCATATATCGAATTGAGGTTGAAGCTAGAGGTTTCAAGAAGGCGGCGGTGTCAGAAGTTAACGCGCTCGTGGATACGACCGTTGAGCAAAACGTGCAGCTCGAAATCGGCAGTGTTACAGAGGTGGTTACAGTTACTGACGTGCTTGAAGCGCCGCTCAATACAACAGACGCGACCATTGGTAATGCATTTGAAAGACGCCGTATTGAGCAACTTCCGCTCAATGCTCGAAATGTGGTTAGCCTGCTTTCGCTCCAACCGGGTGTAACTCGCACTGGATACGTCAACGGCGGGCGCTCTGATCAGGCTAATGTCACGCTTGATGGAATTGATAATAACGAACAACAGCGCGGTCTTGATATAGTGTCAGCCGAAGCCTTTGCTAGTGTCCTGCGCTCGACGCCGGATTCATTACAGGAGTTTCGTGTTATTACAACAAACCCGAACGCCGAATATGGACGTTCCTCCGGCGCGCAGGTTTCCCTTGTCACCAAGTCTGGCACAAACGAATTTCACGGCTCGCTTTACGAATTTCACCGCAACACCGTCACGACTGCTAACGACTTCTTCAATAACGCCGCTGGTCGATATACAGCAAACGACTTTCCAGTCCAAATCGGAATTGCGCGGATAGGCGACCCGCGTGTGCCGCGTCCGCAACTGCTGCGCAACATCTTTGGCGGCTCAATCGGTGGGCCAATCAAAAAGAATCGTGCCTTCTTCTTCTTCACATATGAGGGATTTCGTGAAGCCTCTCAAACTCCTGTTGTGCGTGAAGTGCCTTTGCTCACGATGGGCCAAGGTATCGTCCGCTACCGGACAGCGAGTGGCGCAAGTGATCCTACTTGTCCGCCAAGAACTCCGGCTGGCGTTGCCTGTTTGACCACTGCACAAATTAATGCTGCATACATGGCAGCCAATGGTCAGTCTCCGGGAATCAATCCCGCGACTTTGGCCGTACTTGCCGATGCAGCGCGTAGGTATCCGGCCAATGACGCGACGGTCGGTGATGGTCTCAACACGGGCGGCTTCCGCTTTAACGCCAAGACACCGGCTAGGTTAAATACCTACATCGCAAGGTTTGACTTCAACCTGACAGATCGCCAGACGCTATTTCTACGTGGTAACTATCAGTGGGATCATGTGACGCATAGCGTCTATGGCGGACCGGACTGCGGTGTAGATTTTACTGGGGATAACATCCAATGTTTCCCTGACACTCCTCCACTCTTGATCTGGAATCACCCTCAGGGCATCGCCATAGGCCACACGTGGACCATCTCAAACAATCTCGTTAACCGTTTTACTTACGGCTTCACGCGCGCGGCTTTTACGGATAGCGGCGAATCGAGTGTGAACGACGTTGTCTTCCGTTTTATTTTTGTTCCGCAAGGTCGCAGGCGTGGTCTCAATCGCACCACTCCTGTAAACAATTTCGTGGATGATATATCGTGGATCAGGGGCAACCATACCTTTGGCTTTGGCGGCAACGTGCGTCTCATACGCAACAATCGCCTCTCATTTGCCAACTCTTTTGATGAAGCGGTCATCAACCCATCGTTTTACAACCTCTCTGGCGCGGTACTGATCAGAGATGTTAACGGTAATCCAATTTTTCCTGATGTTGGCGGCAATTCAAACGACCTGCGTGATGCGCTCGCCTCTGTCATTGGTCGTTACTCGCAATACAGCGTCCGTCTCGTCTATGACCAGAGCGGGCGGCTTCAACCTGTGGGGACGCCAACCAATCGCTCATTTGCCACGGAAGAGTATGAGCTTTACTGGCAGGATTCATGGCGCATACGTCCGAACCTGACTATCACTTACGGTCTGCGCTGGTCCACTTCTACACCCGTCTACGAAAGGAATGGTCTACAGGTGAGGCCTACACCTAGCCTAGGCCAATATTTTCAGGACCGCGTCGAAAGCGCCGACCGGGGTGTACCCTTTAATGATCCGATAACTTTCGATTTGGCGGGCAGAGCTAATAATCGTCTGGGCTATTACAGTCAAGACTGGAACAACTTTGCACCCTCGATCTCCGTCGCATGGTCGCCCGATTTCGGCGAGAACTTCTTCGGGCGACTCGTTGGTCGCAAAGGCAAGTCCGTACTTCGCGGCGGCTTCCGCGTAACCTACGACCGCATAGGCAGCCAACTGGCTGTCAACTTTGACTTGAATAACTTGGCAGGCTTTACCTCTTCTAGAAACATCAGCGCCAATACTTTTGACATCGTGAGTGATAACACGCCTAGCGGGTTAGGCCCGCTCTTCACGGGCTTCAACCCGAACGTTCGCGTTCTTCCGTTCCCGGGCGCTAACGGGGCTATTCCAACACAGTTAGCCTTTCCGCTCACAGTTCCATCAGATCAGGAGCAACGCATAGAGGTGTCGCTTGATGACACTATTAGGACTCCTTACAACTACAGCTTCAATTTTTCTTATGGTCGTGAGCTTAGAAAGGGGTTGTCTTTTGAGGCCAGCTACGTCGGGCGCTTCGCGCACAATTTGTTAGCGCAACGCGACATCATGCAGCTTAACAACCTGCGTGACACTTCTTCAGGCATGACTTGGTATCAGGCCATCAACCTGCTCATTGACGCGCGATACCAGAATCGTCCCATCTCGTCAATACAGCCGATTCACTACTTTGAATATTTCTTCCCCGGTCTGCCGGGCTTTTACGGAACGCCCGGACTGACTCCGACACAGGCCGTCTACGAACTCATCGCGCCCACCGGCGTCGGCGGATTCGACCTCACTGACTATACAACCTTGCAACTCTTGCTCGACGATCAGCCCGTGGCGCGGTTCAACAACATGTTCTTCCAGCCGCAGTTCGGTGCGCTCTCGGCCTTCTCGACCGTTGCACGGTCGAACTACAACGCAGCCCAGGTCAGCCTGCGCGCGCGTTTCAGCGACAACATGGTGCTTGATTTCAACTACACGTGGTCTCACTCGCTCGATAACGCCTCCGGCTTACAGAGTGCGACTAACTACAGTTCGTCGGCATTTATCGTCAACGCCTTGTTCCCCAACTTGGCCTACGCGAATTCCGACTTTGACGTTCGCCACATCATCAATGCCAATTGGCTAGTTGGCCTGCCATTCGGTCGTGGCAGAGCCTTCTTGAGAAATAATAATAAAGTGGTTGATGCCATTCTGGGTGGCTGGCAAATGACCGGCATCTTCCGTTGGAATTCCGGCCTGCCGGTACAGACGCCATTTGATTGTTGCGTCTGGGCTACGAACTGGAATGTGCAATCGAATGGCGTACGCGTTGGCCCGATTCAATCATCGCCGACACACTCGGGCAGCCCAAATCTCTTCAGCGATCCGGTGGCTGCTTATCGCAGCTTCCGCAACGCACGCGCTGGCGAGATCGGAGACCGCAACGTTCTGCGCGGCCCGTCCTATATTTCGCTTGACGCTGGATTAATGAAGACTTTCAAGTTGCCATGGGAGGGTCATACTCTTCAATTCCGCTGGGAGGTCTTCAACGTGACAAACACTCAGCGCTTCGATGCCAACACTATCTCTGATCTTAGTCTAGGCGAAGATCCTTTCCGCGGTGGCAATCCTGGCCCTAACTTTGGTAGATTCACCTCTACGCAAACTCCACTGAATGAGACCAAGGCCGGACGCGTTATGCAGTTCGCGCTGCGCTATCAATTCTAGCGGGGATTTCGCTTGAGGCTTAAATTTGACGATTCAGGGATGGGACTAGGCTTAATCATTGCTCTTCATCTCCCGCAGAAAAGTTACCGGGCATTCTTTTGCACTTTGTCTAGAGTCATGGCTAGCCATGACGGCACAAAGCTACTTCTGCTGTACTCTGACTTCAGCTTGAGCGACTGTCCACTCGTTGCTAGCATAAGGGGCTAAACTCAATTCGCGTAGGCCGTGGCCCTGGAGCATAATGGCGGCGAAAAGTTCTTCGAGCGGGTCGGACGGTGCGCCGCGCAATGCTTGATCTTGCCGTTGCGGCTGATCTAGTGGGAGTAATTCTAGCCAGCGAAAGTTAGACGTGCCAACAGTGGCGAAGACTTTGATAACGTCCGTGCCTTCTTGATAAAAGCTTGGGAGGCCTGCGCGTAACGGCAATTGAATCGCCTGACCAGAGTCGAGCGGTTCATAGTTAGCAGCGCCAGACGGATAGATTTGGCGAATAGCCCAGTCGGATTGCAAGTTTAGCACGGTGACGTTAAGTACATGCGTATGTTTATTCTCAATGCGCAGGAAGACCCATTCATCGGCCTTAACTGTCGGCGGTGACTCATCTGCCGCGAAGGGACGGGGAGAGGGTTTCTCGCCAGGAGTAAAATCTGCCTGCACGCCGACTATCTCAATTGAGATGGCGTGCGCGAGAGTAGAGTTCCTGTCCCAATTGTCCAATCCTAAAACATTACGGTATCTAGCCAGATGCATCAGACGCTCAATGGTGCGGGCGGGCGCATTATAATCTTCTACTCTGAGAGTCGGGCGCAGATTAGGAATCTTCTCGCCTAACGGGTCGCAAATCACCAACTGATTAAACAGGTCGACGGTGACAACGAAGTCCGCAGCCTCTTCATCAGAGGCGAGACCTACAAACCCGTTGCGGTCATGCTTTAACATGCGCTCAACCTCTGCTAGTGCCGCAACGGATTCGGGAGATGGCTCGTCTTCGGCCTGCTGCTTCAGACGTACCAGGCGTTGCAGCCGGATTGCTCCCAAGTCTACGAGCACGGCCTGATCTCCCTCCTCAATTGGCTCTAGGGTGAATTGCCTGATGAGCTTGGTACGGCTGCTGGTCGCGCCGAGTTCAACTATCTCGACCAGCGCGACCCGCTTGTCTTCCTGCCTGAAATTTTCGTCACGATTGCGATAAATAGCAAACTGCGCAACTTTGCTCACGCCCTGAGACTGCCCAGCGTTCAGAATGATCTCCTGCCCGTCGGGCCCAACGCTCAACACGACGGCAGCATAAGAAGGTTCCACCAATTCGCTGCCGAATATTACACGGTTGCGCTCTCCTTGCAGTTGCGGTGTCTGATCCGCGAACTGGCTGTGGACTTTGGCGAGCACTCGGTCGTAGACCTGTTTATAAGTGAGTTCCCGGTCTAGCTGTTTGAGCGTGTCGAGCAGCCAGTAGGTTAGAACGCCGTTCTTGCGTCGGCCGTCAAAAGCGAACTCGTGCGCGTATTCAGATGCCCGGCAAGCGGACAGCAGGACATAACCCTTTGGCTCTAAAAGCCACCCGCCCTCGGCCTCGAAAGCGCGCCCGCCCGTATTCGATAGTGCCAGCCACGTCGCGGCCAACTCTTCATCGGAGGCAACGATTGTCGGCATTTGCGGGAAGATTGTATTAATAATGCCTATGCTTCGGACGCCGATATCATTCAAACCGCGCGTTGCGCTCCCGGCATGGCAACTGTCAAGCACGACTGTGACAATCTGCTTTTTGTTAACCAACAACCGAAGCAGGTGGGCTAATTCAAAGTCTCGTATATAATGGTCTTCCGTATTACTAATATCCATCGGCACGAGCACCTCATCGAACCCATCACCGCCTTTAATCGTCTGAAATTGCGGTGGTGTCCGCACGCGTCCCCCGTGTCCAGAGTAATGTATGTAAACTTGATCGCCGGGCTGACCGATTTCGTGAAGCTTTTTGAAGGCCGCGACAATGTTCTCTTTTGTCGGCCATTGCTGAGGAGGCTCGACCACCTCCTGCGTGCCAGTGTCAGTGGACGTGAGCATGAAGATGTGGTCACGCGGAAGATCTAGATTGTCCCGCAGGAATTTTTCAACGTTCTTGATGTCGCGCACACAACCCTTCAGGTTCAGGAAGTAGGTGCCATCAGGCAGCGTGTTCGGCAGGTAGTGGTCAATGCCTATCAAGAGTGCGTAGAGGTTTTGGCTTGCTTGATTGTTGCTGCTCATCTTCTTGCCTTTCGTCGTACCTGCTCTGACCAGATTTTCCCGCGCCGACTGGCTCGCGGTCTACTGCCCGGCCGTTACAATTCTCTATGAGATTTCCGGAGAAATATTACACAGGCAGCCGGGTCGGCCTCTGCTCAGTCGCATGGCGAGCCGCAATGCACGATGGGCATCTATTGATGAAGCATTCGGATAGGCAGCACCGCTAGAGGAGTTAGGAGAGCTCCATTACGGGACTAGGTTACGCCCGAGACGCGGAAAGTATAATCGGCGATGGCTTCGTATTGTCCGGAGTCCGCAAGCCCGCTCAATTTGAGTTGATAATCACGCCGCTGAAAGAACTTCGTCGGAACGTTGATGATGACTTGTCTGCCATCGTTTGTATTATTCGCCCTCAATCCGCTGAGCGTAAACACTTCGCCCTCGTCAGTTCGCAGCACCGCTTGATAGCTACGGTATCCACCAATTACTCCGTTGAGTCGCAACTGCACGACGGATGCTCCAGCGGGGATGGAGAAGCTCTTAGCCTCTCCGACCTCCCTGACAAGGACAGGTGCGAGCGTCACAGTGAACATTGGTGAGCGCATGGCAGGCGACGTGTTAACGTTCGACGGCTGGGTGTTGAGTTCAACCAGTTCTTGGTAGAGTGCATTGCGCGGGTCGTTTCGACGGAGAAGCACTATAAGGAAGAGCATGGTGAGCGCCAGGAGAATGAGCGAGGCTAAGGCCAGCCTTCGAGCCTTCCACGCGCGGAGATCCTTGAAGAAGTCGCGGAGACGAGCGAAAGTCTCCTGCGCGGTGCTTGCTGAAGAATATGAATGAGGTGCGAAGTGTTCGTCGGCGCGCTCGCTGAGCGCTTTGGTGATTCTCAGCTTCTGTACCTGATGAGGTGTCGTCAAGTAATTTTTTGCGAACTTCTCCCGCTCTGACGCAGACAATCTACCGACCACGTAATCTTCGATCAGTTCATCCTCGACCATCAAAACGGCGTCTCTGAACACAGGATCGGTGATGAACCGCACCTCGAACTGCTCCCGTTCTGCTTTATCCAACTCGCCTAGCAGGTATTGCCTAGTGAGTCTCTCTTTTTGCTCAATCTCATTCATCGGATTCATTCTCAGGAGATGAGGCTCAATTACCATGCAATTTTCGTCAATCTGTTTCATCCGAACCCTGCTGCAGGCATAGCAGCATGCATTTATGAATCCTCATACGCAACCTGTGCATTTTGACGCGCAGTGTGTTTTGCGTGAGTTTAAGTTGTTGAGCCATCTCCTTCCTGAAGTCTATCTTCCTCTGCTTTGCCTCCTGATAGTAATGTAAAACCAGATCACGATCTGTCTGTGGCAGTTGCGCTAGACACTTATCGAGACATTCGCACATGCGCTCGCGTTCGTCAGACTCGGTGCCGATGTTATTGTCGGGTGGTGCGGCAATCATATCCGAAAGGCTCTGGGGAGGATTCTGCCGACCGCTCTCCAGCATTACCTTTTTCGCCACGCCGTAGAAGTAGAGTGCCGGATCGCCCGTATAATTCTCTGTCAGTTCATCCACTTTCTGATTGACCCGGTTGATCGTTTCGTCTACCAAGTCCTCGGCATTGTCGAAGCCGCGCCACGCGAAGACCTTGATGAGATTTCGGCGGATGTCCTCGTACTTCTTTCCCGCCCGCTCACGGTCTGAATCGAACCATGCGAGCAGTTTGTCGAATGCTTCCTGCGTTAATGTCCATTGCTTGCGCATTTAAGGAGGGTCTCAAATGTTTATTAGATAACTCCAATTACTTTCATCGCCGCGAGCTATATTCGCTGCCTGCCTAGAATGGAAGACCAACGCCGAAGAGCATAGAAGACAACAACTGGCAAAGCAAATATCAGCACCAGCATGACCAGCCCAGCAGTATTTCTACGGGTAGCATGCATAGGTATGATGCTCCCCCGATATTCGCCTTGTAAGGTGAAAGCCGCCCAGTAGTAAGGCGCTCGCCACCGCTTCTGGCTCAACATCTTCACTTTAGCCTTTTTGAGCGCGGTTGACGGCGGCAGTCCTTCGCTGAGCATTGCCTCGTAAAAATAGCGCATTAGCTGCGCCGTTGCTTCATCATCCACTTTCCACAGGCTGGCGACGACGCTTTTTGCCCCTGCATACATGAAACCCTGCGTCAAGCCTATCAGCCCTTCACCCTTGATCTGCTTCCCTAATGCTGTGTTACAAGCGCTGAGGACAACGAGTTGGGACGAAAGGTTCAGATTGTAAATGTCGTGCAACTGGAGGAAGCCGTTCTCCAGTCCGCCGCGCTCGTCAATCGTGGAGAGGAGAATGCCTGACAACTCAGGGTGCACACTGTTGACCAGCCCATGTGTTGCGAAGTGCAGAATGCGATACTGACCTAAATCACCTTTGATGACCAGATCACGCTTCGCCTCAAAGCCCGTTACGATCTTCACCGTCCCGTTGGCTGTCGCTGCCCTAATAGCTTCGGCCTCCTCAAGCGTGGCTGGTAGTCGCGCGAAGCTCTCGCCTTCTCGCAGTCCGGCACCACCGCGTGCGGCGACCATCTCGGCTGGCTCTGCGCTGTCGCTTGAGCCATCTGTCGTACCACCGAATTTTGAGCTCACCCGTGGATCATTCTTTCCGAAGACCGGGTCGGCTAACACGACGGCGACCCTATCAGACGGTAATTCAACATGGTTGCGTGTCTGTCTGAGAAGGGCGAGCGTTGATGCAGACGGGAGATTGACGACCTCGTGCCGGAAGATGAGTGGATTTTGATCGGCCTCAGCAGAAGCGCGGTTCTCGCTAGAGACTGAAGGTATCGAGGGGTCTGGCAGAGCATCGAAGGGTATATACTGTAGTGCCCCGTCGGCGACGATTAACAGCCGTCTGGACGAAAGCTGTGCTATCACCTGACTGAAGAGCATCTGGCTGAGTTTGGAAGCGATCTGCCCGTATTCACGATCCGAGGCGTCGACGCGAGCCTTGTAGTCTGCATACGTCTCGTCAGGCTTAGGTTGACGCGCAGTGAGGAGACTGTAAAAATCACGGGCAGCCTGCTCTATATCTGCTCCTTTCGGCAATTCGTAACTATCAAAGGAGGTCGAGGTTACTGCCCATAGATAGCTTCTCTCATCCCCTAGCATGAACTCAAGCAGAAGGGTATCATCGCCCTGCAACTCGGCTTGAATATCATTTAGGGATAGTGGTAAAGGCTGTGTGAGAGTCGCGTAGCGCGGGCTCTGTTGCTTGATGCGTGCCTCTACTTCTTGGTAGACACTGGTTAGCTGGCGAATCTCCTCTTCGACTTCGGATGCTTCTGGGGTCGGGTTATTAGCGTTGAGCAGGCGTATCTGGTATTGGGCCTTCGCGGCGAGCATTTCCTGAAGAGATCGCTCGCGTTCCAACAAAGCAGGGTCAACTGCCTGCCGAATGTCCGCATGCGCTTCGTTTAGCAGTTCGAGCAGTGAGCGAGCGCGTGCACGCTCGCTTACATTCAGAGCAGCAGTGGCAAAGCCCGCGTCCGGTCTTTGCTTGTGCATCTGCATTAGCAGATCTACGTAAACATCGTAGCGCTCGTGGACGGCGGCGAAATACGACGTGCGCAACTCCTGATTAGTAACCATTATCCGCAGCGATTCGGTGATCCGAATCGTCTCCTCAATGTCAGCGAGCGCTTCCTGTAAGAGCCCGCTGCTGTGCTCTGCACGCGCAATGTTGTAGAGCATGGAAGCTTCGCCGCTACGGTCGCCTGCCGCCCTGCTGAACAGCAACGCACGCTTGTAGAAGATGAGTGCGCGTCGAGCGTCACCCGCCGCCTGATGGATGTAGCCAATGCTGTTGAGAGCGAGAGCCTGTCCTCTTCGATCTGCAATCTCCTGAAAAAGCTTCAACACCTTATTGTACTGAGCCAGCGCTTTCTGCCTGTCACCGTGCAGGCCATGAATGGTAGCCACGTTAACCAGCGCGTAACCTTCGGCGCGTCGTTTACCCATCTCTCGGCACAGCCGTATGGTTTGCTCGTAATAGGCGAGTGCGTTTTCATCGTCTCCAAGCGTATGATATACCCTGCCTATGTAATATCTAGTGACGGATTCGGAGTCACGGTTACCGTTCTTTTGATAATAGTTAAGCGCGAGTAAGTAATTGTCGAGCGCTACCTGTGGCTCGTTCAAATCTTCGTAAGCTTGGCCGATGCTGTTAAGCGCTACCCCAGTGCCCTGGCGATCGCCAATCGCGCGGAAGAGCGCCAGCGCCTCGCCGTGATTGTCGAGCGCTTTCTGCTGTTCACCGAGAAAAGCATGAACCGTCCCGAGCGCTGTTAGCGAGAGCGCCTCTAATCTGCGGTCAGCGACAGTCCGCACGAGCGTGAGCGTCTGCCCGAAGTGGTCAAGCGCTTTGGGTAGATCGCCTGAGTCTGAGTAGGTATAACCTAAATTGAGATGTGCCAGCGCTTGGCCTCTGCGGTCGGGTATTTGCGACCAGATGGCTAGGGCACGGTTGAAATTATTCAGCGCCCCCCTAAAATCTCCCAGCGCGTAATTCACCTCGCCAATGTTGTTGAGAGCATGTGCTTCGTACCAGTCTGCTTCGTTCACGGCGCTGCGTCGTCGCCGCTGACGGAGAGTACTGAGGACAGTTTCAAAATACCGGATGGCCTTTTGGTTCTCGCCTAGATAAACATACGCGTAACCGACGTTGTTGAGCGCCAGCAGTTCCCCGCTTTGATCCCCTCCTGCACGGCTCGCATTGAGCGCTAACTGAAAGGAATCGAGTGCGCGCTGGTATTCGCCGAGCGTGAAATAAATGTCGCCGCTGCCTTCCATCGCCGCGGATGCCTCACGTAATCGTGAGATTGCTCGCCAGCGTTTCCATGCAGCAGCGTATTTTTCGAGCGCCTCACGTAAAGAGTTCTCTTGCCAATCACCGCGCAGCCTTTCTGCCTCAACGAAAGATGATTGCGCGCTCTCCTCCAGCCTGTCACGAACATTTGCGCTGCGTACCTCTACAATCTCCAGAGCAACAGGTCTCTCAACCGCATCGTTCTCAAACGACTTAACCTCAAGGTTGTAAGCCCCAGATGATTCCGCTATGAACATGAACGACAGCGTCCCGTAACCCCTGCCAGTAAACTCGTCCAGCCTTCTACCATCAGGGCTGAAGAGCGTCACTGCTATGTCCAGGTCGCCTTTGGTGACGAGCGTGCGGACAAGCTGACCTGCATGTAGGCTCATCTTGTAGCTACGGGACTTGCCGCTGCTCAACCCTATAGTTACAGGTGAGCCGGGCGTAAGCTCTAAGCTCGCAATGACATCAGATTGATTAAGAGAGGCGACCGCTCGGCGTGCGCACGCGCCTAGTATGGCTTGAATGAGACAAACGCATATGAGCAGTTGCAGGATCGAGTTTGCCGGGCATAGATAAATGTACGGTTTCGAGGAAATGGCCCTGAGCAAATGTACACTTGAGATTTTAATCATAAGCGCGGCGCGAGTTACTTTGACAAAGCCACTGCCGAAATTCATCTGGCAGAACGAAGCGCAGCCGAAAGAGTTAGCGGATCAATTTCAGCACGCCTCTGGCGAGGAGCGTTGGCAAGGAATGCAAGCGATTCATCAGAGCGGGGCCGTCCAGGCTTAGCGTTAAGACTTCATTTGCTGCTAGAGGAGATGTACCGAGTCTATCTGCTATCAACGGCCTCTGACACGTCGGGTAGCTCATAACGAGCTTTGGCTTGAAGATGCTCTGAGAAGAACCTTGCCAAGTCGGGATTATTAAATATATCTGTCTCGAAATCAATACGCTAATAATCAGCTAACGCGACTCCAGCGATAACCGATCATCTAAATTCACCGGTTGGACAAGTGTGGACACACTCCTTTGATGGCTGCCCGGCAAGCGCCCGCTCCGATGCTTGGCTGTTACATACTCTCTTGCGTCAGAGATGTGTTGATAACTTGCCCTCGCTTCTGCCAAAACAAAAAAGGATAGCCAGAAAGGCTATCCTCAAGCGAGGGTTGAAACCAGATGATTAAAGTCTAACGTTTACACTGTGATGATTATTACGGCTAAATAGAGAGCGACCCATGTTCAGAGTAGAGCTTAAAAGGCTGCGTAGGGTAAGCAGGCTGGAAGCGTCAACTCTAAACGGGTCGCTCTCATCTCTCATCCGTAAGCTTACCTATCCCCGCCTGCGGACTTCTCATCCTCATTTATCTCGCCGGGCTCTTTAGAGGCATCATGGCTTCCCCCGGCACCACCACTCGCGCCCTTTGTCTGCAAATTTCCGCCAGCTCTAGTATTACTATGTTCGCCCGGCGGAGGTGGAGTAGGTTGGCTACCGCCTTTAGTTTGCAGATTACCGCCTGCCCTATTATCGATTTCCTGGTTTGCTTGGTTCTCAACTTTGTCTGCCATATCTCATCTCTCCTTTGTTGATTGATAAATTCAATGAAGCTTTCCCGAGCAAGGCGACCGATAGAAGGAGGAATCCGGCATCAGGAGCAGCCGCTTTTGCTGCGAGTGCTGCGACGAATTCAGCTTCCTCTATATCTAACTGAGGTCGTCCTTCACCCACTAATGCTCGCAGCCCTCAAAGCATTACAACTCGTCAGGCTATTGGTGAGCGCGCATGAAACGATTGTCAGATAGTAGTGCGCCTCTAATTTCAGTTGTGCTCGTAAATTAGAGCCATGAATCACCTCAACTTTATTAAGGAAGAGCAGCGCGAGTCGCTTAGACAAATCACGCCAGCACCGAACAATCATTACCGGCTAAATGTAACGTTTTAAGGAGAAAAGCATAGTGAGGAGATGGAAGATTTCGCTCGCGAAGATGCCCAGGCGGGAGTCTTCCTCGTAAAAAGATGGTGCGGAGTGAAGCGCACCGATGCCGTCTGATGAGCAGGAACCAGCAATGTATGAAGATGATTTAGCTCCGACAGCTCCCCGTATCGGTGAGGATGATGACGCGGCTGATGCCGAATTGCGCGCGCCTGTAGACGCGGCTAAAGCTTCGCTTGAGGACGAGGAACGAGCCTCTTCAGCCGATGAGACCGGCGCGTACGGGCAGGGAGTCGAAGGCGAGGAGGCTTCCGAGGATGATCGTGCCGATTCCTCTACACACGTCTACGAATCGCCCGATGCGACTATCCACAACGTCGCAGATGGGCGCGGAGCAACGTTCGCGCGCGACCTCTTCAGTGCCGTTATCAACCTCGGACAGACAAAAGAGCAGACGCAGAAGGATGAAGATGAAGAGTCGCTGATTGAGCTAACCACGATTCTCCCCTTTAGAACGCCGAACCTGTCGGAACTGGACTCTGAAGAGTTCTCCTTCCACCTCAAGAAGTTGAAAGAGGAGCGCTTGATTCTGATTAGCTGTCCCAGCCAAGAGGTCTCTATCAACGCAGCCTATGCGCTGGCCGATAATCTGGGCATTCCCTGGGGCGAGCAGAGGCGTTTGCTTAACGTCGAGCGGGTCGCCAAGGAAAGCAGGACGATGAACCTCTTTTTCCTGAGAAAGAGGAGTGACGGGGTGACGGCAATCATATTAAACGCGCTCGGAGAGTTGTCGTGCCCGTCCCTTGATTACTTAATTTTCTCAAACCGTCTTTCCTGGGCCGACTTTCAGGACGACTTGAGGCGAAATAGTATCTACATGCTCTGCCTCGTTGACTCAAACTATGTCGAGGACAGGTTCAAAGGAGAGCAGCCCGCGCAGCGCTCGGCCAGGGAGTTACAGATCACGCACTGGCGCGTATCCTTCCTGCGCCCGTTGTTGCGACATCACTTCCCGGCGCGGGAAGCCGAGCTTGAAGTGAAGATACTTGAAGAGCGGAAGCGCCACTGGTGGAGTCCGAACGACTGGGAGTTCTATTATGAGATAAAGAGCGAGATAGAGACCGGCAAGCTGCTTGAAACAGTTAACTCGCGCCAGGGAGCGCGACCGCCCAACCCAATTCACCCACGCACCATCTTCAAAGGCGACGAGCCTCTTCACAACATAATACTGTATGTCGCCACCTTTCTACCGAATCTCTCCCCACGCGAATTCCGCAAAGTCACTCACTTGCTGCTGGAGGCACAGGCGAAATCCATGCCTCCAGCCCCGCCCGATCCGGTCGCAGGCGAGAGCATAGAAGCGGCGCATATTCCGAAGAAAAAAGATTCCATGCGGGCGTGGATGGAATCACCGGATGGCGTCCTGCGCGACTGCCGTCTTGTGACTATGCCTCTTAATAATTCCATAAAGGTCATCGGTTTTGACAATTTTCGCCGGAGGGAGGAGCTACGCGAGTATCTAGAGAGGGACTACAGTCTGTTTCTTGAGCAGCAGTTCGAACGGCTACTGGGACTCGGCATGCTTTTCAGCCCGTCGGCTAGAGTCGCTGACGGGATGATGCGGCTCGTCATGGAGATGGCGTCTGCTTACCCGGACGATTACGGCGCGCGATGGCTGGCGGAAACCGTCAAGGGTTTCAAACAGGTTGCTGAGTCAAGCAATGACGCCTCGCATGATTCGGAGACGGACGTGTTCCAGACGCTGGGCGTAGCGGACTCTGCGCAAGCAAAAAAGCTTGTTTCTCTGCGCGCGTCTGAGTTGCTTCGCAGGATGCTGGAAGCCCCAGGCATGGAGGGCGCAGTTGATACTTTCTTCCAACAGCTTATTTCCTCAAAAAATTTCAAGCTTGTATTTGAGATCGTAAAACGACTGCAACTCGCCCCGAATTTCGATGAATTCAGATGGCTCAAACAGCTAGTGGAAAGAGGAGACCCTGAGACGCGCTCACAGGTTTACGGGTATTTGTTCGGCTACCTGAAAAAAGTTAGGAGTAAGGTCTACCAGATTCTATGGACTTTGGAGTCGTGGCTGCCTGAGCCAACTAAGCTGGCGGAGTCATATTCAGTCTCGAATAAATATGCCTTGCGACTGCTGCTGGCTTACTGTCTGGGAACGACCCTCAAGTTTGAAGAGAAGCTTTTCGGCTGTTGGCCTAGCCAGTACCCGCTCTTCTCGTTCAGCGATGTCGAGACAGCCAACCGAAACTTAGACCTACTGACAAAGTGGCTCTTCCATCCGGGCATGAGCGTTATTTTGCGCGAGCGAAATATCAGTTGGAATAGTGTTGGAGCATTAACGGTCAAGTGGATTTTCATTCTTCTGGATCGCGATGAAGCGAGCAGCTCAGACATAGATTGCGGAACAGCATCCACTTCTCCGAATGGCACTACGGCGGAGGGGCAATTCAGTGCTCTTGATGTACGCGACATCCTGCTGGCTCAAATGGTGCTAAACGCCGAGCAGGTACAGCATCATAGGCTGCTCACTTACTGGGAGGAATCTGTCGATAACATGCTCGACGCCATCACGGAAGCGCCCTACGGTAGCGAAGCGCGAGATAGGCTCGTCAGAAGGAGAGATATTCTTGCCGACACGGTGACGAAGTTTAGAGCTTTGCAATATGAGCTTGGAGGCAGAATTTCCTAGACCATGCTACCAGGACGGGTAAACGCTATGAGACTAACCGACCCTTTATACGCTGTCATACGCAGAGCGACGAGAGATGCCAGAGCCGCCACGCGCGCGGAGAAGGTCGTCATCCTTGACCCGCGCCGCAGACAAATCGTTGAGGATAACTGGCGCACACGCAACATTCTGTTTTCTGACTTCGAGTATTACCTGGTGCTGAACACGAACGATCCTCGTAACATGGCACAAGGCAGTGTGCCCGTAAAAGTTAGCGATCTCGTTACTAATCGGGCGCTCAGCCTGAGCGTCAGCTACAGCGCGACATGCACGCCCGGCAACGAGCAGAGGCTTGCCATAGCCATGTGCGGCGGAACGCGCCCCGGCGAGATTTTTCACACGTTGATTGCGAAATGGGTGAACGAATTCGCTGGCACACAGCCGGGCGCATTCATAGAGCAATTCTTCAACCGGAAAGATGCTCTGAAGACCTACATCACGAACCACGCGCTCAGCGAAGCCGGACTGACGCTCGGTGTAGACGTGTCGCCCGATGGGTTAGGAGATGTTAGCCAGGCAATCTCCGTTGAGTTGAAAGATCTGCCCGTACGCTTGCGGGACAGGGACGCAGGGCAGCAACTAACTCTCAGCACGCAACTCATAATAGACGAGCCGAGCAAGATCAACGCTTATCTGTACCAGCCCAGCAATGAGCAGTGGACGACGTGGGTCAGCGAAACTGTTTCCAACTATCTTGCCGAGAACGTCTCATTGGATGAGTTCTGTACCGGGTTGAACCGAGGACCAGTCTGGGCGGGGCTTATGAGCTACCTGGACAGCGGGCTCAAGATGGCAGGTCGACGCCTAGCCTTCTTACGCCTCGAAGGCAAATGGGATCGCCAGGGTGAGCGCTTAGAGTTCTATGAGTCGCACATTAACGTGGAGTACAGAATCCAGGGATACAGTGAGCCTATAACCATAAAATGCACTGTGCAGATGATCTTACGCAATCGCGCGCTCTTCTTGAACAGCGGAGCGTCCGCGCCGGAAGACTGGCTAAATACCAATCTTCAAGAGGTGGTGAAGCTGGCTCTCTTCGGTAAGAAATATATTGACCTACTTCTCAGATTCAACTCTCTGGAAAGAGAGATTAAGACTAAACTGAGCTTCAGGGCAGCCGCCATCGGTTACGACATTCAGCAACTCATCACCATACCCGATCTGGAAGAGTATACGCTGCTTGAAAACATCACCACTGAGATTTATGAGGAGTTCAGCGCAAAGGATTCAAGGTCTCGCGTAAAGTTAAAGCTTATTATCATCGCCAGAATTAGACAGCTTCAAGATGTCGCAGACTATCTTAACCGCGACCAAGACGTTCGCAAGAAGATGAGGGAGGCTATCCTCGAAGAGACGCGGCAGCTACTACACACAATTGACCTGGCGCGCCTCTACATGCGCTTCTATTTCACGGAGAAAGTGGGCGAGGAGACTGTCGCCAAGTTATTGGAAGACAAGATCAGAGACGTTCTGACCCAGAAATTCAAAGCTGAAATCAGCACAGTCACTTTGCATCTGGAGACTCCGTATGATCGCCTGTTAAGGGAGATTGCCCAAAAGATTAGAGTATTCAGTGTGACAATCTCAGGCCCGCGCGACATAGGGGCTGTCACTATTACCGGGGACTTTCAAGTGCTGGCTATTCATTCGGATTACTGGGAAAAATTTCAGATGATGAATCTGGACCTTGACGAGATTACAGTTCAGCTTGAGAAGAACCTTTTGTCCGAGATGGAAGCTGTCCCGCTCCTGGCGCTGACATACGAGAGCGCCGAGAGAGCAAGAACTGTGAAGAACTGGGTCAGGGAGGTAGCCAGGAACTACGTCCTTGAGACATATGGTCTGGTCATCGAGGTGAGCAACTTGCGACGGCAGATTACGGGGCCTGCATATCTGGACGAGCTATACAGGAGCGAACTGGAAGCGGACGTGGCGACGGAGAAGTTTAGGATTGACAAGCTACGCAAGCTCAAGCAAGACCGCATCAATCTCTTGACTGCCGGAGTGCCCAAAGCGCAAATAGAGAAACTGGATGAACAAATCGAGATTTTAGAATCATCTCGCGTTCCCGTCGGCCTGCCTCCGCGCGAAGAGGCCAGGCAATTGTCCGCCGCTGACTCATTCAGCCTACCTAATTCATCCGGCAACGAGACGCACGCGCCCGATGATGACAAACGTAATATGCCTGGCACTGAATGATAAAGCTGACTTCAAACGGTTGTCGCCAAATCAGGAGTTGCCGCTTTTTGGAGAAGATGCTTATTAATCCCGCCCTTTTTTCTTGGACAACTTATAACCGTCTTCGACAGCGCGCGTTAACTCATCTGCCCATTGTTTGATCTTATCAGTCTTCCGTTTCGGTTCAATTTTCCGGCCAACAGGTTTATTTGCTTTTGATTGATTTGGTCTGGGAGCAAGGGAAAGACGCTTAACCTGCTTCACAAAAGGCTCATTAGGATCAATGCCATCTTTGACAAGCATGGCGAGGGACATATTTGTATACTCTTCTTCCATCCCCACTAAGGTGCTTGCCATTTTCATGGAGGCTTTCGCCGACAGCCCATTAGCAAACGCTTTATAGAAAGAGGTCGCGAAAGTAATAGCCTGATTATCTGGAATTGCCTGGTCGGTTCCGATGGTGTAATCAGATAAAGCGCGAAGCAACTCTGCCTGATTCTGTGTATAGCATGAGTTCAAGAAGATAAGACGAATATCCCAATCAAGACAGCTCAGCAGGTCAGCCAGAGCTTTCATGTCAACCGTCACGCTCTTCCCCAGATCATCCTCAAGAACAATTCCATGACGGTTTCCGTGACCGCAAAAGTGAATGATCTGCGGCCGGTCTATAAGTAAGGCATCAATAAAGTCCTTCAATCTCGCCGCGAAGCGGGGTACCAGCAGTTTGATGCAATCCGACGGTCTTCCTGTATCAACTACGTTACTAATCTCGCGGAATTCTTTGTCCAAACGTAACAGCGGGAGGCCGGATGAGGAAGGATTCGCGGAAATAAAAAGCATTTTTATTTTGTCGGTCATGCGTCTTTGCCTTTGAAATTCGCTCACCAACTACCTTGGCGAGGGTTGCAATTATAGCTCATTGCTGACAGCTCGAAGAAGCTTTCTCGACATCGAGGTGTAATGTTTTGACGTGTCTGCGCATGAGAGATGAAGAGGCAGCATGGAGAGAACGGTACGAGAGGCTCTAAGGACAGAAGTTCTCCTGCTTTCGCCTCTTCACTCAGCGATTCAACCGAGGGGCGTGCAGGCGGATGCTCTCCCCAGCGCTGCATCAGCAGCTACTGATTTCAGTTGAGAGAAGAGTTCTAAACACTGCACGGGTATGAGCGGATACTTTCGGCGGATAGTTGAGGCGGTTCGTAACTGGCTCAACAGTGGTAAGGAAGAGAATCACGGCGACCACGGCATGAGCCGAACGTCCGAGGCCAGCGCCAGGAGAAGCAGGAAAAAGTTTTCAATATTGCGAGAGAGTTTCGGCGGCGGAGAAATTGCCAGCGTTCGCTCAACCCGGCGGCGCTTCAATACGGCAGGCGCAACACGCCCCAAGCAATGTCCCAGATGTCGAACGCGCGACGACGTAACGAGGGTCTCAAAGAGTCGTTGGATGTGCAAGGCGTGTGAGCATCAGTGGAGATGAATGGATGAGCAGGTTTGTTATCAGCCACATATTCGACCCCGACAGCAATCCTTTCGACAGGCAGGAGCGAATCTCCTGGTGGAGTCAGGAAAATATCAGCCGGGCCAACGTTATGGTCGCTGGGGCGGGCGCTATCGGCAACGAGACCTTGAAGAACCTGGCGCTGCTCGGCTTCCGAAACTTCTTCATACTGGATTTCGATACTATCTCGACTTCTAACTTGAGTCGCACATTGTTGTTCCGTCCTGAAGATAAGGGGCGAAAAAAGGCTGAAGTCGCCGCAGAGCGTACGCGCGAGCTTTGCCTCGCTGATAACCCGCGCATTGATTGGTTTCATGGGGACGTAGTCTGGGACCTGGGCACCGGAGCTTTTCGCGCGATGGACGTTGTGCTTGGCTGCTTAGATAACGCCGAAACGCGATTTGCGATTAACCGGCAATGCTGGCTCGCGCAGACTCCCTGGGTTGATGCAGGTATCTACGAGTTGGCCGGAGCCGTCAGCCTCTTTATTCCGGGCAAGCCGCCTTGCTATCAATGCGGCGCGACGAAAGAGCAGCTAGAGGCGGCGCGCCTGCGCTATTCCTGCGATGACTTCAAGCGCGTCCTGAGTGAACAGGGGAAAGTGGCGACCGTGCAGGTCGCCTCGGCCATAGCTTCCGCGATTCAGGTGCAGGAGGCCGTGAAGCTCATCTGCGGGCAAGAGGTTGCCGCCGGAAAGAAAATATATTTTCAGGGGAAGAACAATGATTTCAGTCTCTTGAACTATCCAGTCAACCCGCAATGCACGGCGCACGCGACATACACGGAAGTCACTCCCATCCAGATGAGCTATGAAGCGATGCTTAGAGATTTTTTGGAATTCGTCTCACGTGAGGAGCTTTCGGGCAAGGGGGCGACACTCGATTTTCGCGGCGACAGAACTTTTGTCGTGTCCGCACCGTGCCGCCGCCTCTGCGGTCGCTCTGTAGAGCTTCTCAAGCCAAACTTCCGCGTCTTCGAACATGATGTCATCTGCGCGGACTGTAACGAAAGGGATGATGGTGCGGTCGTCGCTGACGGCGCAACGAAGCCCAACCAGGTAGCGCCCGGCACCTTCTCGCTGGAGGAAACAGAAGAGCGCATTCTCAGAATGACTTTGCGAGAGCTAGGCGTCCCGCCGCTGCACATCGTCGCAGTCGCTGACAGAAGCAAGGCTTATCGCTATTACGAGCTTTCGGCTGACGGGCACTCCCTTTTTCCGTCCAGATTCTCGTAGGAGGCGATTGATTCGATGGTGATTTCAAACCTTATTACTACCAAGCGAGGAGAGCTTTATGCCTGATGTAAATGTGAATTTCATGCACCCGACCGATGGCAGAGTAATAACCGTCACGGTTGACGACACCATGACGGCGCAAGAGGCCATAGGCGAATTGCTGGCTAACAATTTCGTCCCGCCCCACGATCAAGGCTACCAGCTCTCGGTCGTAGAGAGCGGCAACATCATCGCAGATAACCAGACGATGGCTGAAGCGGGCGTCAGGAACAGCGCGAAGATTAAAGTCATTCCAATTACTCAAGCCGGAGAGCAGTAAAGGGAAAAGAGATGCCTACACCACAGGAGATAAGAAACATCCGCTTGAAGAGCGATTACAAGGAGATGTGCAATATCAGGGGGCCTATCATCTCCTGGCGTGCGATACGCGGTACTCCGCCATACGTGGAAGCATACATGCTAAAGGTAAACGTCAGGAGCATAGTAGGTCAGAGGCCGGACTACCGAGACCAGCATGATATATATGTCGAGATGCCGTCCAACTACCCATCCGCCCCGCCGAAAGCCGAAATGGTCAGCGATACCGTCATCTTTCACCCGAACTGGTGGCCCGATAAGCGCTGGTGTTATGGCACATGGGATATGTCGGAAGGGCTGGGGTATTACGTTATACGCATGATTCGTACGCTCCAGTTCGATCCTATCATCACGGACGAGAATAGCTCCGCGAACCCTGCGGCCAAGGACTGGTACTTAGCAAACAGGAGGCTCGGAATCTTTCCTTGCGATACGCAAGTTCTGCCAGACCCTGAGCGATCCAAAAACGAGATACAGCCCAAAGTCAGGAAGAAGTTCGAGTTTCACGGATGAAGGTCATGCCTTGTCGGTTAATGCTCGCTTAAAGCAGATGTGAAGTATGGAGCGAAGAGTCATGGGTAAAAGGTTCGAGATCATCAATGCTGTGCCACCCTACCAGCCTTCCGAGCGAGCGGAGCCGGTCTTAAAGCTGATAGAGAATCTCGCCTCCAGCTACGACAAGGATTGCGTCGAGAGCCACAAGCTCTATATCACTCTGGGGGCGATGGAGCAGATTGCGCATCACATCGGCTGGGGCGAGTACACCAAGGAGAATCTGAATGAACAGGGAGGGATTCTGCTCGGCGAGGTTTTTACGGACAGCACTAGACAGATCGTGTATGGCGTGGTGAGCGCAGCTATTGCAGGCGCATCGGCCAAAGGTTCTAGCGCTTCCCTTGAGATGTCTCACAGAACATGGAAGGAGATGCTTGATGCCACCGAAGCTATAAAGGCCAGAGAGCCGGATAGGGGGCTACAAGTTATAGGCTGGTATCATACTCATCCTAATAATCTCTCTGTGTTCATGTCCGGGACGGATCGTGCAACACAAAGCCGGCTTTTCTCGCGCGACTGGCAGTTCGCTCTGGTGCTGAATCCGCATATCCGAGATTGGCGGGCATTCTTCGGGCGCGATGCTACGCAGTGTAGAGGCTTTGTGGCCGAAGAGATTGAGCAGCGATTGCTGGAGCCGACCGAGTCGTTTGACAAAGGCAGCGAGAACGTTGACGAAGGGCCATCGGATGATGACGAGGGCAACGAATTCGCCGCCATTGGTAGAATCTCAATGAAGATTGAGACTCAGACTGCGCGAAGCCTGAAACTGCTATGGCTCATCCTGGCGCTTTTCCTATTCGTCATTATCCTCGAAGCGGTCATCATTGGCTTACAGATTCTCGCCATCTTCCTGCGGCGGTAACGCGCCGACTTTCGGGTCGTCCGTTGCCCGCGCGTCTGGTGTGAAGAGAGGGATTCAGTAATCCTATGAAATATTATGTCACTGTTCTGGACAGTAAGAGGCACGACGCATTCCTGCGGCAGCAGCGCAAGGACCCTGTGACTAAGGAGATTTTTAAAGCCGGAGACCGCGTAGTCATGTGCGCAGGGACGGGTTGTCAATCTGCTTTCCTGGAAACAAGCTGGCTCTTTCGCGGCCAGAGACACTGTGGACAGTCTGGAACGCTAAAGAGCCTCGAAGTTGATGATACCGAGAAGCGCTTCTCAAAAAGGGCTGCACATGACTATGCGCACAACTTTTCGGAGACGGGAGCGGAGAACAGTTCGCCATTCCCTAAAGAGCAGAGCGCAGAACGCACGCCCGAACGGGGCGCTGTCAGGTTAAGGGATGTTCCGCTGAGACTCATGGACATCGCCGTTCAACTTAACCCGATAATTAAACTCCGCGACATTTAGGAGCTAAGAACCAGATCAAGAGGAAAGGCAATGAATATAATTAGCAGATTCTTCCAGTTTCTATCCAAGACTGACCGCCACATCATTTCTCATTGCACGGACTACACCGCTAAGACGCAGACTGCCTATGGAGTCTTCGTTCTACTCACAGGCGCTTTTGCTTTTCTCTCCTGCATGTACGCGGTGAATTCGACCTTCAAGTCGCTCAAGGTCGCTATCCCGGTGGCGCTCTTGTACAGCACCGTCATCATCTTTATTGATCGCGAGATCGTCTCTGCGCAGACAAAGTGGGCGGTCTTTCCGCGCTTCTTTCTGGCCCTTGCCATCGGCCTGGTAATCTCGGTGCCACTTGAGATGCGCTTATTCTCCGACAGAATCGAGCAGGAAATTAAGAGGCTCAGCAAGCTGGAAAACCAGCAGGCTTTCGACGACAGGCGCAATGGCGAAAATGCTTACCAGAAAAAGATTGACGACCTTCAAAATGAGATTAAAAGCTACCGCCAAAATATCAACGACGCCATGACGGCCATGCAGGATGAGGTCGTAGGGGCAGTCCGAGCGGGCAAGGCTAGGACAGGCAAGGCTGGCAGAGGCGCTGCCTATGAAGAGGCGGACGAGCAGAAGAGACTGAACGAAGGGCTGCTACAAGCCGCAGAAAATGAGTTGCGAATTTTAACTCAGCAACGCGACGAGGTACAGGCAAAAATTGATAGGGATTTTGGGGCACGAGCGATCAATCCGGTTGACGACTTCCTGGCACGCTATGAGGCAATGGAACACGTCAAACAGAGTTCCTCTTCCTCTTTCTACATGTCCTGGGGGCTAAGGGCGCTAATCATACTGATAGAGATCATCCCGGCGCTGATGAAACTTTTCCAGCGAGATAACGAGTACAGCGCGATTTTAGAGGCTCTACGCAGGCGGAATCTCACTCGCATTTATGCAATCGCCAATGACCATATTGATCAGATACTAGCCCAACCCAACCTTGTCCCGACGCCGCCCCTTTTACAGCAATTGGAGCAAGATCCGCTGACGAGGTAAGGTGAAGGTAATGCCCCCTCAAACCGTACCAGATTTTGCTAAGATTCGCGCCCGATGCGACGAATATGTCCAAGATGTGGACATCATTGGGCGTGGATGCTTTCTGACGGTCGGTTTAAGTGTAGAAAGTGCCGCTCGCCCTACACCTTTCACAGTGTGTGGCAGAGCACACGGTTGAGTGAACGTACCAAGCTTCGGTTGCTCGATTACTTCGTGCGCGGCGGCGTGCCCTGCGCGCAGCAGTTCGCGCAGATCCTGAATCGTTTTACGAATGGCGTGCGCGTAAGCGCCCGCCTCGTAGTAATCAACGAAGCGCCCCGGCTTCACAGCATCTTTGATGGCACGTCGGTAGGCCTCAAGATCAAGCCCGGCGGGATTTGCTCTTGCTGCGTTGAGAAGAAGGCGCTCGCGCAAACGCTTGTCTTCCAACGCGTGCTCCAACAAAATTTCGATGAGCGATTCTTTGCTTTGCTGTTCAAGGTATTCACGGGCACCATCAAGCGTTCCGGCTCGTCTGCCCGCTGCCGTGCTGCTCCTGCCGGTCTTTCTCCCGCTACGTTTCTCATCGGCGCTTTCCGCCTCGCTGGCCCAGACCAGCGCAGTTGCGACGCAGTGCTTGCAAAACTCGCCCATCTCGCCCACAGGGCAGGTGCAATCGGATTCGAGTGAATCACGCTCCACCCACAGCTTGACCTGATAATCGTGCGTGCCGGTGACGGTGGCGACAAGCTTCCCCTTGTACTCGGTGATGGAATGCACATAGCCCCCAGCCGCGTAATTTTCGCCACGCTCGTAGCTGCGTGGTCCAGCCAGATCACGCAAGAGTTCCGTATCGCCAACCAGTTCGATGAGAGTTGCCGTCATATCCTTTATTCTGGTAGCTCGCTCACATTACCCTCTTTATTACCTCTTTATAAGGGTATTACCTCTTCTTACGCCATTGTGCGCCCGGCCCGCGCCCTAAAGGCTCAACTCTCCCCGCCTGTTTGAGTTGGCGCAGCACGCGGCGCACCATGTCACGGCTCACGCCCGGACATGCCCTTTCCAAATCGCTAATCGTAAATGGCTCTTTCTGCGACTCGATGACGGCTTCAACCATCTCCGTCTTAGCGCCTTTGGGAGAGGATGTCTGGCCCACTCTGCTCTCGAATTCTCCGTAAGCGAGTTTCAGAATGTAGAGCAAGAAGTTTATCAAGGGCCATGGATCATGTTTCCCTTCGTGCCAACCTTGCGAGCTGAGTTCAAGCGTCTCGTAATATCGCTCTTTGTTCTCTTCTATCAACCGCTCAAGACTGATATAGCGTCCTACTTCATAGCCAAGCTGATAGCAGCCCAGTAGCAAGAGCAGGCGCGACACGCGCCCATTGCCATCACGAAAGGGATGAATACAGAGGAAGTCGAGATTAAAAGCGGCGAGCGCGATTAAGGGATGCATCCAGCGCTCATTGAGATTCCGTTTCCAGTAATCAATGAGAGCGCGCATGTACTCTGGGGTGTCGGCGACGCGCACCGTCTTGAAGCGAACTCTCTGCCGCCCGTCCTTGTACTTCTCGATGATGTCGCTGTCACGCTCTTTATACTGCCCGGCGTCTCCAAGGCCCGCTCTGGACAGACGATGCAACTCAAGTATTAGGTCTTCCGTAAAATTCAGCTTCGCGCCGCGCTCGTGAATTAGCTTCAGTGCATCGCGGTAGCCGCGCACTTCCGCTTCATCTCTGTCTCGCAGATGCGATTGTCCGAGTACGACCGTCTTGATGCGCGCCTGATCTATCTCGACGCCTTCGATGCGATTAGAGGAGACCGCGCTTTCAATGAGCGCGTGCTCGCGCAGCACCTTTAATTTTTGAGGAGACTGTTTAGTGAAAAGCTCCTGCCTGCCGCGCATCTCGCCGAGGTCAGCAAGATACCAGCTCGTAGTTAATGGAACGGAAGCGATTTGATGCTCGAATTGCTGGAAGGTTCTCATTCTGAATGGGCACGTTTCGTGGTTTCTTAGAAAGCGAAGCTCTAAAATCCCTAACTCAACCCTGATAGCTCAGTCACATGATTGCATATCTGCTTTGCAGGCCGCGTTCATGTTGAGGCTGGACGATTGACACGGACGAGTTGGCCCTGTGGAGATGAAATCTTATCCATTGCTTCGGCAATTCTTTGCGCCTGCCTCGTAAAATCCGGATCAAACGTGCAAACGATGATTCCAGCATGAGCGGGTTGTTTCCGATGGAGAGTGATGAAATGCCTGCGATTCGTGGTAAGAACCGCCCTTTGCTTTTCTGTGGCAAGAGTGAGCACTTGATCGTCCGGCAAGGATTGATTGGCTTTTCTATCTTCATACATGGTCAGCACGTCGTATCCTAGGCGACGAAGCTCTTCCACCACAGGCAGCGGAACGTTTTCGTCGGAGTAGATTTGCCACATTATGGCTCGTCCTCGCATTAGTAAGATCATCAGCACGCAGTGTTGGATAGGCTCGAAGCAATTCTGCTTCGCTTGTGCCAAGTCGCCGAGCCTGTTCGAGGAGCCAGACCGGAATGCGCGTTCTGACGATGCAGGGATAACCTCCGGCAACGCCATCGCGGCTCTCGATTCCGGGGAAAGCATCACCAAGATCGCGGGCGATTAATTGGAGTAGATGAGCCTTCTCTGCACGGGTTAGATTGGCTAGTATTTTTTCCGTCTCTTCTATCATCACTATCCGCCTTTTTTAATGTCTGACAGAAAGATACATTCTAGCATCCTTCGGATAAAGGTATTGAAGCCCAGTTTACAATAAGTTCTAAGTGAATCTCCTTGAGCTATCAATGAATAATTTCATCTCCCTAGCTGGCCGGAACGCTTGATTGGGCATTGAATGCACTCAACATCTCCGCGGCGCGTTTCAGTGAGTGCTGGTTCGGATTGACGTATCTGGCGAAAGTTGACATCTGAGTGTGGCCGCTGATTTTCATCACCTCCATCGGCGGAGCACCGGCGGCAATCATGCGAGTGATGGCCGTATGGCGGCAGTCATGCAGCCGGAAGTCATCAATTCCCGTCTCGCGCAGCAGTGACGCAAAGCCATGTTTGATCGTGTCCGTGATGCCGAAGACAAGCGAATCCTCGTCCTGCGGAGAGCGATTCCACAAATCAACCAGTGATTCATAGACCCGATCAGTCATAGACACATTACGTGCTCGCTTCGTCTTGGTATTCATCGCGATAATGGTAATGTCTCTGTTATCTAAATCAACGTCTCTCCAGCGCAATTTGAACATTTCACCACGGCGCATAGCAGTATCGAGCGCAGTGATTAACAGAGGCCATAGGTGTTCGCGACGACCGGTACATGCTGCCAGCAGACGCGCTTCTTCTTCGTGAGTGAGGGTGCGCTCGCGCTGAATCTCGTCGGCCTTGCTGATAAGCGGCGAGCCTGTCTCGAACGGGCTGCGCGAGATCCATCCCTGACGAAACGCATAGCGCATTAAGGCGCGCATGAGTTCCATCTCGCGGTTGACGCTCGCAGAGGATAAAAATCTGTAAAATTGGTCATGAGCCAATCAATCCCATTAATCTCAACAGGACCTTGCATCTCTTTTTCCAGTCTAACGCGCGCCTCCCGACTAATGTCTCCTGCGATAATGACGATTACTTTGTTTACTGGAAGTTTTGGAAAATAATCTTTCAATTCCGCTTCATGAGCGAAAGCCTGTTTAATCTGACTTTCAACTTCTCTGGTTCTCTTTTCGGAATTGTATGTTAATGCTAGATTCACTTGACCCGAAACCCTATCGACTTCTCCTAGAGTTTTTGCTTTAATATTTCCACATTTCACCACGACTCCTATCACGTCAACAGTTAGTTTATCTTTCTTTACGAGAACGAGGTCTTTTCCATGCTCACTAGCCCCTTGTGTTACTTCTACTGTGTAACCCGGCTCCATCGCCTTAAAAAGTTCTTTTAGGTGTTGTTGTAGTTCCAGCTCAGGAAATGACATGAGAATTTCTTTTCTACGATCTCTTGGTAATGACTT
>MNJR01000064.1 GCA_001920415.1 Acidobacteria bacterium 13_1_20CM_3_53_8
CGCCTGCGGTAGCGGGCGGGTAGTAGCCGCATCTAAGACCCGCCCGCTACCGCAGGCGGTACTGACCTGTTCGTTCAACTGCGTAACTCCTATCTACTATCTAATCTGACATAATTACTTTCGCGCGGTGATGATGACGTTCCAGCCCAATGTACGACGCAAGGCGCGGAACAGAGATTCCGGGATGATCCGACTGATGAAGCGCAATTCGGGGCGAGTCAATTGTTCGACCTCTATTTTTATTTCACCAAATGGTTCAAAGAGGGCGCGCGCCTGTCTTCGACTGTAAACTTTGACGAGTGGGTTGCCGCCATGCTCTGAATATTCAACCCAACGGCTCAATACCTGAGCAACCGTTCGACCGCGAAGAAACTCGCCTCCAAGAACGCCGCGACGAAGCACAAGCTCGCCCCAGTAGGCCAGCGAGTCTCTGTGATAGAGCATAACTTTTGCGATGCCGCCCGGCACGAGTACGCGATGAATTTCGCGCACAGCCCCAGACGTGTCCGGCGTGTGATGAAGAACGCCGTTCGAGTAAACCACATCAAAACTTTCATCCCCGAACGGCAGGCGCTCGCCATCTGTGACTAGAAATGTGCCGCGCTCGCCGTAGAGACTAAATCTGCGGCGTGTGATTTCAAGAGAGCGAGGCGTGAGATCAACTCCTGTGACCCGCGCACCGCCGCGCGCAAACTGTAGGAGGTCTGTGCCCATCCCGCATCCGACTTCCAGCAGACGCTTTTCAGGGAACTTGTCAAACCCCATCACCTCCGGCATCCACGGCGCGTACTCCGTATAGCGATGCCGCTCGACCGCATCGAAAAATTCGCGCGTGCCGAACTCGTGCTCCTCGCCGTGCACAGCGCCGCAAGGGTCTTCTCCCCATTGCTCACGCGCGCGTTGTTTCGCTTCCTCTAAAAGCATCTTGATAAGAAGGCAAAAGGCAAAAGTAAAAAGGTAAAAGGTAAAAGGGATAAGGCGAAAAGCATTTAATTAAAAATTTAAAATGGTTTCAGCCGCACTTTTGCCTTTTTACTTTTACCTTTTGCCTTCCTTTCGCCTTACTTGCTGAACCATTCAACAAAGCGTTTGATTCCCTCTTCAATCTGCGTGTGTGGGTCGTAGCCCAGAAGTTTTCTTGCCTTCGTTATGTCCGCGAAAGTCTGTGGCACGTCGCCGGGCTGAACGGGCTGGCGATCAACGACAGCATGCCTGTCAAGCTCTTTCTCAAGAAGCGCTATAAGCTCGCGCAACTCAACTGTGCGCGATTCGCCCAGATTGAAAACTTCGTAATCGCTCGCGTCATAATCAATCGCCGCGCGCACGCCCCCGATGATGTCGTCAATGTATGTGTAGTCGCGGCGGGTCGTTCCATCACCAAAGACAGGAATCGGCTCGCCCCTGCTAATCAGCCGCGCGAACTTATGAATTGCCAGATCGGGACGCTGGCGCGCGCCGTACACTGTGAAGAAGCGAAGGCAGACGCAACGCAAGCCGTAAAGATGCGAGTAGGTATGGCACAAAAGCTCGCCCGCAGCTTTCGTCGCGGCGTATGGCGAAATCGGATTCCTAATTGGGTCGTCTTCCGAGAAAGGTACTTTCGCATTGACGCCGTAAACTGATGATGACGAGCCGAAGACAAACTGTTTTATGTCGCTCTCTCTTGCAAGTTCCAACAGATTCAAAGTGCCGTTGATGTTGGTCTCTGCGTAAAGCTGAGGCTCTTTCAAAGAGGGACGAACACCGGCGCGCGCCGCAAGGTGAACGATAACATCGAAACTCATTTCATCGAACAGGCTTATCAAGCCCGCGCGGTCGCGTATGTCTACTTCGACCAGACGGTACGCCGAATTCTCCAGGTGCCCTGAAACGTTCGCGCGCTTCACCGAGGGGTCGTAAAAGTCATTAAAATCGTCAACCGCAACGACGCGCCACTCCTTTTCAGCAAGCAGACGATCAACCAGATGCGAGCCTATAAAACCTGCGCCGCCCGTGACGAGAATGTTCTTCATAAAAGCAGTTTTTAGTTTTTAGTTTTCAGTTTTCAGTTCGCGGCTACCGGCTGAAAACTAAAAACTATTTTTTAGCGTAAATCCACAAATGCCAGCCCCAATGCGCGGCCAACTTTGATTCCATAGAGCGTGGCAGAAAAGTTCCTATCAGGGGCAGCCAGCGTTTGTTGAGAAAATAGGTTTTTAGTTCTACCGAATCAAACTGGCTGAAAAGTTTTCGAGCATCTTCGCGCGAATAGACACGAGCGAGCGGATTGCCTGCGCCGTCCGTGTTCTGATTCAGAAACTCGCCCGGCGCTAAATAATTTTCAGAATCTGCTTTTATTCGTCGCGCATGCTCGCGCAAACTCTCTACAGGTTCATTCGTCAGACGGTGCACAAGTTTCAATCCCGCTTCCCATTTCAAGAGATGCGCGCCCGCGCGCCGCAGCAATCGAATATTGACGCGATAGTTGTACGAGTCCCTGTGATAAAGCATCACAACGGCGCGCCCCCCAGGCTTTAACACACGATGAATCTCGCGCACAGCCCCAGATGTGTCCGGCGTGTGGTGAAGAACGCCGTGCGAATAAACCATGTCGAAAGAATTTTCCTGGAAATCCAGATTCTCTGCATCCGCAACGCGAAAGCTTCCCGGCAGATTGAAAAGCTCGAAACGCTTGCGCGCAAGCTCCACAGCAGCGTCCGTCAGATCAACGCCCGTGTAATCAGCCCCTGCCTGCGCGAACTGCGCGCCGTCCGTGCCCAACCCGCAACCTATTTCAAGCACCTTTTGCCCGCGCGCGCCCGAGAAGCCTGCGGCCTCCCGTATGTGCCACTCCTTCGCGTAGCGGTGCTCCTCCACGCGCTCGTAGAAAGCTCGCGTGCCCGGCTCCGCATCAGCGAACTTAGTGCCGCACGGGTTCGCTTGCCAGAAGGCACGCACGCGCTCTTTCAAATTTTCAGCCGTACTGGACATTACAGGAAGAACATATCATGGTGGCGCGCACGGTCAGGCTCTAACCGCACCCGAAGCTTATAGAGAACAGTATGATGCCCCCCGCAAAAGATTGAAAGTAGCACGCCACGCCTTGCGTGCTCAAGCGAGCATGAAAAGCAGTTTACAGTTTTCAGTTTTCAGCAAAAGCATTTTGCTCTTCTTCTGAAAACTGAAAACTAAAAACTGTAAACTATTTTTGATACTTTCCCATCAACTCGCCCTGAGCCAGTATGTGTCCGTCCATAGCTGCTTCGACCTGTGATTTGGTCGCGCCGTCGTCCAATGCAAGGTTTGCGTTCAAAGCGTAAAGCTTGAAGAAATATCTGTGCGTTCCGCTCGGTGGACACGGACCGCCGTAGCCGTTCTTGCTGAAATCATTTTTGCCCTGACGACCTGCGCCCTCAATCGTTCCTCGCGCCACGTTCTCCGATAAACTCTTCGTGGTCGCAGGCATGTTGAAGACAACCCAGTGCGTGAATGTTCCGTCGGGCGCGTCCGGGTCATCCGCTATGAGCACAAGACTCCTGGCCTCCTGCGGCACGCCCGACCATTCGAGCGGCGGCGAAACATTCTGACCATCGCAAGTGTACTGCTTCGGGATCATCCCGCCTTCCTGAAACGCAGAACTTTTAATCTCCATCTTCTTCACCTCCGTCTTTGCAGGACTCGGCTGCGCATTGCTTTGAGTAGAGTTCGACTGCCTCTCGTTTCTGCACGAGCAAAGAAATAGAACTAGGAGAAGCAGAGTTACTATTCTTAAGCCCGTCTTTATCATTCACTCCTTTTTCATCCCTTCGACTATCTCTGATTCGCAACCGAAAGTATTCTGTCAATCACCTGCGGATTGTCCGGCAGCAAGCCCGTTTTGACTATGCGCGGCACAAGCACAGCCCAGTTTCTGTCCATCGTAAAGGCGCGGCGGAAGAGTGGGAGGGATTCTTCGACGCGGTGCATGTTGACCAGCGCGACGGCGTGCCAGAAGACCATTTCGGCGTTGTCGGGGACTAGGCGTTCGGCAGCGCCGTATTCGCGCAAGGCAGCTTCGTTGTCGTGGCGTTCGACAGCAGCGTCGCCAGCGTTCATGTGATTGTAAGCGCGTTGCAGGTTGACTAGGCGGCGAAGCTCGCGCAACGGTTCTGGGCTATCGTCAACGCGCAGGTCGAAGATGCGATCCTGCCAGGGCTTGCCGGAAGGTTTACCCGCAACAACTATCAAGGCTGCGGACTGGCGGCCTCGTATGTCTCCGCCCGCAGCTTGCGCCGCGTCTAATGCAGCGAGCATTCGCTCGGCAAGATCGCCGCGAGTTCTTTCAAAAGCGCGAGCCATAGCGGGCCACACTTGATCGTTCGACATAAGGTTGGCCTGCGCGGAATAGTTTCGTCCGACGTGATGCCCTGCCGATTGAATGTTCTTCGCGCCCGTCCATGCGTCAACGCGTCCTTGCGCATCAATCATAGCCACTTGCCGCACGTCGCGCCCGTCGTCTCCTGCTAATAACGCGCGCAATGCTTCGGGCGCGCTCTTGCCTGCGCGCATCAGGTCTAGACCTAATTTTCCGTAAGAAGGATCGGCGAATGACTGCGTTGCTATAGCTCCGACGCCGGACTCGGCCCAGGGCACAATCGAGCCTACGGAGAACCAGTGCGATTGCACGGCCACGCCAAGCTCGCCCGTTACGGGGTCGCGCGCCACAATCGAAAAAGTGTGCACAGGGCGCAGGCCGCTAGAGCATTCTACCGCTTGCGCTCTGCCGCGTTGTGCGCCTGATTTTATCGTCATCAACAATAGAAAAGATGACGCGGCCATAGCAAGCGTCGTTATCTCCAGCATGCGTCTCATCTTCATCATCCCTCCTTAAACAGCGACACAGATGCTATTCCAAAACCATCTTTGCGAGCTTATCTCTTCTCTTTGCGCCTTTGCGCGAACCCTCAATTTTCTTGACACTTAAGATTGAAAAGAGTTGCAGTTTCACGCAAAGGCGCAAAGAGGAAAACTTAAGCTCGCAAGCGGGTTGAGCATCTGCTTTCGATTTTGAATCTTCTCCTAATTATTCCTCTCTTCATATTTAACTTCAAAACTTTTCTTCCTTAATCCCGACCACAACATCACAGCAGAACAGTAGAGCGTTACTGCGACCAGCATGAAGAGAAAATAGTTGACGGCCAGCACGTATCTGTACTCTGTGTGAAGGGGCGATTGAAAACAGAAGTAATAGAAAGGCACGGCCAGCACTATGATGACTGCGCGAAAGAGCCTGCCGCGAATCAGCAACAGAAGTCCTATCAATTCGAGCGGGAGCATGACGGCTGTGAGGTAAAGCTGCTGCGCCGCGTGAACCAGCATGCGTGGGTAACGCGTCCAGAGTAGAGATGCAGACCCAAGATGGAACAATTCAACACGCCCCAGTTCAGCCGCCACCTGCGGAGGTTTCGCATCGCCTCTGACAAGCGCCACTCGCACCTCGTTCGTGTTATAGCTAACGAAAGCTATCTCGGCTGTGGTCACGGGCTGCTCCGTCAATGCCGCGTCCTGCTCAGTATGAAGCACAGGCGTTGCTCCCAAAAGTCTCTTCTGCGTAGCGTCCGTCACGCTTAGAATAGCGCCGCCTTGCTCCACCTTAACGGGAATCCTGAGCACGTAATCGCTGTTTCTTTCAACTGCAACGGGCGGCGAGGTGAACAGAGTTCCCGCTGAACTGCCGTCGCTGACTACGCGCAGTGCTTGTCCATCGTCTGCCGTAGAAGCTTCAACACCCTGCGCGATCATTACGCCGTTCGTCATCAGTTCCGCAGCAGATGCAGACCATGCGGGCGTTGCGCCGGATGCCACGAACGGAGAATGCGTCACGGGCGCTTCCGGCGAGATGCGACGCGACCGCTCAAGTCTGAACATGGAAGAGCCGCGCCGTAGCATTATGGATAAGAACCAAACGGGATGTGATTTAATCACACTGAAGCCGCGTGCCAGACGCATGCGCTCGCGCCGGACGCCATCCGGGTTGAAAAGTGTGCTGTAATAATCGGGGCGATTGTTAAGTTCAGCTTCCATCCTCATCACGCCCATGTCCGTCGCTGGCATTCCGAATCTTCCTTCATG
Organism: Acidobacteria bacterium 13_1_20CM_3_53_8; assembly: GCA_001920415.1. GTDB lineage: Bacteria > Acidobacteriota > Blastocatellia > Pyrinomonadales > Pyrinomonadaceae > 3-1-20CM-3-53-8. Next base: position 6,091 of record MNJR01000064.1, read on the forward strand.
GTCGTAATCGGCTATGCCTTCAATCAAGGTCTGGCCTGCGCCTAGCGAGACAGGGACGAAGTAGCCAAGCACCACAGCGTTTCTTATTGTGAGCGGCGCGATGACAAGTAGAGCGCCGCAAAGAATCGCCGCTGAAGATTTCAATCGCATGCCGCGCTCGAACAGTATTAGAGCAACGGCGGCGAGCATGGGCGCAAAGAAAAGAGCATTTGCCCTCAACCAGCATGAAACACCTACAAGCGCGCCTGCGATTATCAGCGTCACAAGTCGAGGGCGTTTGATTGCGCGCACTAACAAATAGACTGCTAGAATAATTGGAAGAACTGCCAGAGAATCTGGCAGCAGCAGCACAGAGTTGTAAGAAAGCTGAGGCGCGAGCGCTACGAGTATTCCTGCCGTGACGGCGATTCCTGTGGGCAGCAGTTCCCCAACAATTAAGAAAATAAATACGGCGGCCACAGAGTCGCAGACCACCTGCACGAACTGAATAGTCGCGTCCCCTTCACCGAAAAATCTGTAAATAGCCGCGAGCAGGAATGAATAGCCGGGCGGATGTCCCAGCCTGTTCGGATCACTCAAGGGCGATCCTTTGGCGAAGAATGAGCCGAACCCGTCACGCGAAATGAGTCGCGCCGCCTGCCTGTAATCTTCCGAAACCCACGTTTGAACTTTTTCGACATCAAGCCGCGTGTCCTGCCACGAGAAGATTCTGACCGTGAGCGCGACCAGAAATATCAGGGCGATTATGGCCGAGAGCGTTGCAAATGATTTCGTAGACGCGACTGGCGCGTTCGTGTCCGCATGAACATACAGTCGCTTCAATGTTTGACTAAGCAAACTCATGGGCGATAGTCTCTGAGGCCGGGTTGTTAAATCGGCCTGCGTATCTTATCAGAATGAAACGCTAGACGCCTTAGCGAGCTTTGCTCTTTTCTTTGCGCCTTTGCGAGAACCTTCAATTCTCTTGATACTTAAGATTCATGTGAATTGCAGGTTCTCGCAAAGGCGCAAAGGGAAATACTTAAGCTCGCTAAGGAGATTTTGAAAAGCGCTCTTAGTATTCCGACAAGATGAAACAGATTCTTAGAGATTCAAAGACTGGCGAAGTGAGAGTCGCGGACGTGCCCGCGCCCGTAGCGCAAAGGGGGCGCGTGCTGGTTCGCACGCACGCTTCGTTGATAAGCGCTGGCACTGAGCGCATGGCCCTTGACGCGGGCAAGAAGAGTTTGCTTGGCCGTGCGCGCGAGAATCCAGACCTTGTAAGACAGGTGATTGAGAGGGCGAAGAACGAGGGCGTCATCAACACAGTCAACGCAGTGCTCGCAAAACTCGGCTCGTTCTCATCGCTAGGCTACAGTGCTTCCGGCATCGTCGTTAATGTAGGTGATGATGTCACAAACTTTCGCGTCGGCGACCGCGTTGCGTGCGCAGGTCTGGGATTCGCTTCGCATGCAGAAGTCCTTTCGGTTCCGAAGAACCTATGCGTGCGCATGCCTGATGAAATCAGTTTCGACGAGGCAGCTTTCGGCACGCTCGGCGCTATTGCGCTTCAGGGCGTGCGTCTGGCAGAGCCTACGTTGGGGGAATCGGTCGTTGTAATCGGTCTGGGATTGATAGGCCAGATAACAGTTCAACTATTAAAGGCCAACGGCTGCCGCGTCTTCGGAATTGACCTGGACGAGAAGAAGATTGAGTTGGCCCAATCGTTAGGCGCAGACGGCTGCGGAGTGTCGGACGACGACATCAAGAGAAGAGTCGCAGAGTGGACGCGCGGGCGCGGCGCAGATGCTGTCGTCATCACTGCGGCCACAGCGTCTAACCAGCCAGTAGAACTCGCTGGCGAGATTTCAAGAATGAAAGGGCGCGTCGTAGCAGTCGGCATGGTTGGCACGAACGTTCCGCGCGATATTTATTACAGGCGCGAGTTGACGCTGAAAATTTCTATGTCATACGGGCCCGGTCGTTACGATCCTGAGTATGAAGAGCGCGGGCACGATTACCCGTTTGCATACGTGCGCTGGACAGAGGGGCGCAACATAGAATCTTTTCTGGATTTGATTGCAACGGGTCGCGTCAACGTCGAGCGACTAATAACACACCGCTTCTCAGTCGAAGATGGCGAGCGCGCTTACCAGTTAATAACGGGCGAATTGAAAGAGCCTTATCTTGGCGTAGTCTTGCAGTATGACGCTGAGCGCGAGCTTCCCCGGCGCATAGAGATTTCGGGGAAGACCAAAACCTCTACGTCTGCGAAGAACGTTCGCATAGGTATGATTGGGGCGGGCAACTACGCTAAAGGAATGCTCCTGCCGAATTTCAAGTCTGCGGGCGCGGAGTTTCAATCAATCGCTACGGCTTCAGGCATCACGGCGCGCGAGATTGGCGAGCGCTACGGTTTCCGCCACTGCGTTTCGGGCGCGTATGAAGTTATTGAAGAAAAGGATGTGAACCTTGTGGTGATAGCGACGCGCCATGATCTTCACGCGGAGCTTGCGCGTCGCGCGCTTGAGCTAGGTCGTCACGTCTTTGTCGAAAAACCGCTCGCGCTAAATGACAAAGAGCTTGACGGTGTTATGCTTGCGGCCAATCAGTCTGAAGGGCGATTGATGGTCGGATTCAACCGGCGTTTCTCGCCGCTCGCTCGCGCCGCGAAACAGTTTTTCGACGGGCGCAGCGACCCGCTCTCAATCAGCTACCGCGTGAACGCAGGTCGCATCCCGCGCTCATCATGGATTCAAGATGCGCGCGAAGGCGGCGGTCGCATCATAGGCGAAGTCTGCCACTTCGTTGACTTCATGCAATTCTTAACAGGCTCGCTCACAACACGCGTCTACGCCGAATCAATCACAAGCCGCAACCAAGAGATAGTTGATGAAGATTCCGTCTTCATAACGTTGCGATTTGCAGACGGCTCGAACGGCTCAATCGCTTACATAGCGGAAGGCAATAAGGCCATGCCTAAAGAGCGCATAGAAATTTTCGGCGGCGGTAAAAGTTTTATGCTGGATGATTTTCGCAATGCGATCTCTTACAAAGATGGGCGTGAAGAGAAGACCAAGCTTCGCATGCAGGACAAGGGACAAAGAGACGAAGTGCGCGCCGTATTCAACGTAGTGCTCGAAGGCAGCGACGCTCCCATAGCTCTAGAAGACCTTGCAACCACGACGCGCGCCACGTTCCGCATTAGAGAGTCATTGCGTACAAGGTTGCCTGTGGGAGTTTAAGAATCTTATAGGCGCTTCATCACAGCTTCCTATTTACTTGGAATCAATAAACGTGCTATGCCAGAGTTCCAGCGTGAGAAGTTGAAGAACGTGCAGCGCGTAATCTTCTCTGCCGGAAAGATTGGCGGCAACGATTCGTTGCACCTCTTCGGGGCGAAACAGCCCGCGCCGTTTGACGGTTTCCTCTGAAAGCAAATCTTCTACCATCGGGCGAAGCGGCCCGCGCAGCCAGGAGCGAATAGGCGCGCCGAAGCCTGCTTTCTTTCGCCACACAACATCGCGCGGCAAGATTGTTTCCGCCGCTCGCTTCAAAATGTATTTTCGTTGAAGACCGCGAAGCTTCAAACGGGGCGGCATGCGTGCGGCCAGTTCCACCATCTCTTGATTGAGAAAAGGCACTCGCACCTCCAATGTCGTCGCCATAGAGGTCTTGTCCGTGTAATCCAAGTTGAGACACGGCAGGAAAGTTTTCATGTCAACGTACAGCAGACGATTGAGCGGCGCAGCATGTGAGGCGCGCGAGAAATAGCGACGATGCTCGCTGTAAGCGTCCATGCCGCGCGTGGCTTCGCGCAAGTCTTCGGTGAAGAGAGCCTGCTTCGCTTCGTCCGTGAAATAGGTTTCGTATCCAAGATAGCGATTCTCGAAATCGAGCGCAGCACTTCGAGCAAACTTCTTCGCGTTGCGAAGAGGCGCTGTAAGTTTTCCCGGAAGACCGCCGGGAAGAGCATGCGCCAAGGTCTTCATAACTGAACGACGAAAGACGCCCGGCACAACGTCCAGCGCGCCCGCCAGAGCCATAGCCATCTGGCGCGGGTAGCCTGCAAAAACTTCGTCGCCGCCCATACCTGACAATAGGACTGTGAGAGTTTCCCTTGCGGCGCGCGAAACCAGATAACTGCTGATTGCCATGTCTATCACAGGCATCTCCATGTGATAGACCATTTTTGGCAGAAGCGCTGCCACGTCCGGCTTCAACATTATCTCGTGGTAATCAGTCTCGAAAAATTTTCCGACTCGGCGCGCGAAAGGTAGGTCGCTCGGTATTATGTCGTAGTGTAAATCCTCTTGCTCGATTCCGATTGTGTAGGTCGAGACGGGGCGACCATCCGAATGTCGCTTCATCATCCCCACGATCATTGAGGAATCAACGCCGCCCGAAAGAAAAGAGCCAAGCGGCACGTCCGCGACCATCTCCATCTTCACCACACGGTCAAATGTTTCCAAGATACGTTCACGCCAGTAAGCTTCGCTTCTTCCTTCTTCAATCTCGTCGAAAGAAACGTCCCACCACTCGCGCACTGTCACCTGTCCATCTCGCCAGGTCAGGACGTGCGCAGGCGGTAGCTTCTTGATTCCGCGAAAGAGCGTGTGAGGGTCTGGCGTCCACAAGAATGTCAGTTGTTGATTGAGACCTTCTAAGTCAATCGCGCGCTCGACCATGCCGGAGGCTAGAATCGCTTTGATTTCTGAAGCGAAGACGAAGGATTGGTTTGCGCCTTCCATTGGAGTCGCGTAGTAAAGCGGCTTGATGCCTAATCGGTCGCGCGCAACCGTCATCACTCGTTCGCGCTCGTCCCAGATGGCAAACTCAAACATGCCGTTCAAGCGATTGAGACAACCCGTGCCCCACTCCGCGAAAGAGGCTAAGAGAACTTCCGTGTCCGTGTCGGTTTGAAAGCTTGCCCCGCGCAACTCCAACTCATCGCGCAATTCGCGGTAGTTGTAAATCTCGCCATTGAAAGTTATCCAGTAGCGCCCCTCAGCGTAAGACATAGGCTCGTGCCCGGCAGGACTCGTATCAATAATCGCCAGCCTGCGATGACCCAGACACGCGCGCTGTCCCTCGTCCGTAATTTCATCGAAACTGCGCACACCTTCATCGTCGCGCCCACGATGCTCAATCGCCTTCAGCATCGCGCCCATGCGCGCCTCTGTTTCAAAACTTACGAGTCCTGCTATCCCGCACATATTTGAAAAAGTCTGGAGTCTGGAGTCAGATTAATTTTAGATTTTCGATTTTAGATTTTCGATTTAAGAGTTTTCCGCATCTTCCAATCGAAAATCGCAAATCTAAAATCGAAAATCCCTAGACTCCAGACTCTCTATCAACGTGCTGATCCATTCGGCGCGTGCGTCCCACGTGCCGTTTATGACTGATGCCTGTCGCGCGCGTGCTCTTTCGTCGCCGCGCTCGTTGAGGGCCTCTTCTATCAACCGAAGAAAGTCGTCGCGGGTGCGAGCTATGCGAATCACGTCGCTCATCGGTTCGTACTCTGGCAGTGGCGCTATGACTACGGGTTTGCCCGTTGCAAGATACTCGCGCACTTTTATAGCGGAGCCGTAGCTGGTGAAAGTCTGCTCGGCTTCCCAGGGCAGCACGCATACGTCGAAGCCTGCGGCATAGCGCGGCAAATCGTCGTAAGGGACTGCCGGGAGGAAATGCACGTTCGGCAAGTTTTCTATCTCAAGCCCGCGCGAGCGATTGCCAATAAAAATCCAATGCCAGAGCGGGCGCTCGCGCGATGCACGCTTTATCAACTCCTGATCTACCAGCCAGGGTTCTATAGCGCCGAAGTAGCCCAAGCGCGGACGCTCGATAGCAGCGATTTCAGGCGCGACCTCCATCTCACCGACGCGCGACCAGTGCTCGAAGTCAACCGCTTGCTCCAACAAATATGATCGCTCACGAGCGCGCGTAGCCTCTGCTAAAAGCTTGCGACCTGAATAGAAGATTAGATCAGCCGAGTCAATAGCGCGCTCGTGCATGCGGCGAATAAGCTCCGGGTCGGTCGCGTGATCCATAGTGTTCGCGTCATACTTGTCCGACACATGATAGATCACGAGCGATTCATTGAATTGACCCACCATGTCCACTGCTGTCGGTATAGCTATCCACAGAACGGGTCGCGTCATGCCACGCCTGCGGGCGAGCGCTCCTATCTGCGCTCTGAGTAATTTGCGATTGGTCGCGCGTGCCGCCCGGCTTCCAAAGAATGGCAGGGCTGCTGGCGAGACTACCGTGATGCCTTCATCAGTTTTTCGGGCAAGCTTCGCATAGCTTCTTAATTTTCTCACAACTCGCGGCAACAAATCCTTGTTCGTTATCGAAGCCATGCCCATAGAGATGGAGTTGACGAATATCACCTTGTTGCCCGCGCGAGCGAACCTTCGCATCAGATGGTTCTTCGAATGCGGGTGGTGATACCACCAGTCCTCGCCGCCAAAGCATATAATGGATTTTCCCTGCAACATTAAAGGGCTTTCGCTGTTCTACCCTGGTTTAGACCTATTTCGGAATAGATCAAGGTAACGAAGTTCGCCTCCGAAATACTAACACGCAAACAGAGGCAGCCGCACAAGCCGCGTAAAAGCCCGGAAACTTTTCAGACGCAGGTTGCTGCGCCTGCAATACACAGTCGCTCTAAAAACAGAGCGCGAAAAGCTGCCCGTGAGAAATCCCGCGCTGCTCTTCTTTTAACTCTTGCCCTGCCCTTTCGTTAGTGCTAACTTTAGGCAACAAACAAGGAGTAAAAGACAATGAACTACGCAATACGTCTTTCAGTCTCTCTACTAACCTTCATCATAGGGCTTAGCTTGGTTACCGTTCTAAAACCCCTACATGCCGCCGACGCTCAAGCCGAACAGGAAATCCTGCAAGTGGAGCATGCGTACATAGAGGCCAACCTGCAACGCGACATAGTGACCTTAGACCGCATCCTTGCAGACGAGTTCACCATTCGCTCTTATTGCAGAGTGATTACTAAAGCGCAGCGATTAGCCTTGTTGCAGAATCCTGATTTCGCTTTTGAATCAATCGAAACCAATGACGTAAAGGTCGAGGTCAACGGCGACACGGCTGTGGTGACGGGAGAGGCTATTTTACGGGAAAGCTATCAGGGCGAACGGTTCTACAGCCCGCGTTACAGATTTATCCGAAAATATGAGAAACGGCAAGGGAGTTGGCAGATTGTTTCCGTGCGAGTAGCGCGTGGTTAGAGTTAATCCGTTAGCTTCCAGGTGAAGAGCAGAAAGGGAGACTTGAGCGGGAGAAATATTACAAGGTTCAAGCCTCTCTTTCGCCTGACTCACTCCACAAGCCATACTCTTCATAGAGCGTAGGCTCGCTGAAAGTGAGAGTGGTGCTACAGGGGCGAGTGCTAGCATCTTTGCACGACACCACAACCAAAGCAAGGAGAAAAACAGTTTTCAGTTTTTAGTTTTCAGTTTTCAGTTTTCAGAAAGAGGCGAAAAGTTTTTTACTGAAAACTAAAAACTGTTTCAATCTGCTATTGCCATGTGGCGCAGAGTCATGTATAGTTCAAATTAATTAGGGCGGTGGGTGAATCCTTCCGCCTCGGTGGTTGCTGGGGTGAGGACAGTAACCACTTAAGAATAGGCGCGATAGCTTCCAAAGCGGTCGCGCCTATTTGTTTCTTTTGGGAAATTCCAGAAAGTTTCAATCTGCCAGCGAGCGGTAGGCGTCCAGGACTCGTGCAGCATTGTGCGCCCATGTGTGGCGCTCGATTGCCGCGCGACGCGCCGATTGGCCCAATGTAGCGCGCAACTCGACGGATTCGGCCATACGCATGATAGCGCGGCTCAGTTCGCCAGCGTCTCCAGGCTCTACCAGCAACGCAGTCTCTTCATCCTCCAGCACGTCGCCGATCTGCCCCAACCGGCTCGCTATAATTCCCTTGCCCATAGCCATGTACTCGAAGAGCTTCGTGGGCGAGCCGAAGAATAGGCTTCCGTCTGCTAGCGGGACGTGCGGCGAAACCAGCACGTCGCATGCGTCCAGAAGCGCAGGCACGCGGTCGTGCGCGACTTGCCCGGTGAAGATTACTAACGGGCACGCGCCCGTTTCGCTTAAACTCCTTTCGACATCGCCGCGCAGTTTCCCTTCACCGACCAGAAGAAATCGCACGCGCGCATTTTCGGGAATCATCCCTATAGCTTCTGCAAGCGCCATCACACCGTGCCAGGGGCCGAACGTGCCTATGAACCCAACCAGAACTTCGTCTTTAGCGATTCCAAGTTTTGCTCGTTCCGCTTCGCCTCCGACGTGCGGGCGAAATTTTTCCGTGTCAACTCCGTTCGGATTCACGACTATCTTTTCGTCTTGAACATTCATGCCCAAAAGATTCTGACGCTCAACCTCTGAGACTACGAAGATGCGCGCGGCGGCTTTCAGGTTCAGACGCTCGAAGCGCTCAAGCAACGGGAACATGCCAGCGTCGTCCCAGTGCTTGCCAACCCAGACTTCTGAGCCGTTGTATTCAAGAAAGAGCGGCACGCTCGCCTTCATGCTCGCTTCGACTCCAGCCCACGTGAAGCGGCTGTAGCGCTGGTATATGAAGTCTGGCGGCTTAGCTTCGATCTCACGCACAGCGCCGCGCGTGAAGATAAGATTGTTGCGCAGGTCGAAGGCCGAGCGCGTTGTGCCCGCAGGCTCAGGCTCTACGATCTTCACAGGTGTGCGACTCTCATCCAGACCAGCAATCCTGTCGTTGCTAATCAGACGCACGCTTGCGCCGAGCGTCGTCGCGGCGTTTATGAAACCGTTGATGTGGCTGCTTGCTCCGCCGTAATGCGTGCCCACGCCGGGTGTGGCGCGCAGGTAAGCAATCGAAAACAGATAATCATCAACGCGGCGCTCTGTTGCTCGTTCTGCAACTCGAACGGTCACGCCATCCTTTACTTCACGCTCAAGCTCGCGCAGTCGTAGCATTGATTTCATTACGGCTGCAGCGCTCTCTGCGGCTTCAAGCGTGATTCGTGCCGGCGAGCGCAAGATTACTTCGGCGCGTGTCTCTTCTCTCAGCGCGCCATGCATGTCCAATAGTATGATGCGTCGCGCGCCTGCGAGAGCGCCGAAGAGCATCAGTTCGCTCTGGCTGCGCTGCAAGGCCAGGCGCTCGTTCGAGACTGCGAACACATCTGGGCGAAGACTGCGAAGATGCGCTAGCCTGCCAACGAAACCACTGCGCTCTACCTCATCGCGCGAGAGCGTTTCTATCTCGGCCTGCGGGAAGCGTTCGCGCAAAATTTCGCTCGCACGTTGAAGACTTCCGCCGAGCGCGAGTAGAACGACTTTCATCACGACCGATTGCCCGCCTCTTCAATACTCTTCTCGTGCCTGCGTGCGACAGGGCGCGCAGCCGCGAATAGCTCGCGCACTTCGTAGCCCCGCAGCAGCAACGCTTCTGAGAGCGGCTGGCCTGTACGCTTGCGAAAGTAGTAGGCAACTAGAGCGAAGATCATCGCGTAGCTCAAGGTCGAAGCAAGGCCAGCGCCTCGCGCGCCGAGCGCGGGCACGAGCGCGAGCGTGAGCGCAAGGTTAACGACAAGCGTTGCGACCCAGAACAGAGGAATGGCGCGCGGCAGACCCGCCGCGTTGAAATGCTGAACCATGACCGATTCTATACTTACCAGATAGACGCCCGGCAGAAGTATAAGCAACTGCACGGCCACGTCAGCGAATCCAGCGCCGTAGAACAGAGGCAGAGTAAAGCTCAAAGGCGCTACAAGGGCGCAGACCAGAAGCATCACGAACGCTGTGTGGCGCGCGACACGGCAAATGGTCTGGCCTTTCAAATCCTGACCAGAAGCTATGCGCGGAAAAAGCAGCGTTGCTATGACTCCGGGCAGAAGCATCAGCATCAAAGAGACCTGCGAAGCTACTGCGTAGACGCCAGCCTCGCCCGCTCCGCGAAAATGGTTGACGATCAAAAGGTCTGCGCGAAAGATTATTATTCCTGCGAGCGCGGCGACATGAAACTTCAGGCCGTAGCCAAGCATGCTCTTGAAAAGAGAGAGGTCTGGACGAACGCGTCTTGCGCCGTCACCTTGCTCTGCTGCGTATCCGGCGACTGAGAATACTATCAAGATACTCAACGCAACGTTCGCAGCCGTGTTCAGAGCAACTAGCGTCCACAGCCCTGAGCGCAAGACGAGCAACACGAGCACAGCGTTAATCGGTATAAAAGTCTGCCCCATCAGTTCCAGAAGATTGAAGCGCCCGATTCTACCCAGAGCCAGAAAGATGTTTAGGCCGAGCAGGCTGATGAGTTGAAACGGAATCGAGATGGCCGCGAGGCTGACGAGCGAGGGCGAGACCGTGCCGAACAGTCCGGGCTGCTGTAGCGCTGCGATGTAAACCGAGAGCGCTAGCAGGCCGCCAGCCACAAGAGCGAACGTGAATGAGTTTATGGCTACGGGCGCGAGTCTTCGGTTGTCCTGCGCGATAAAATAAACGCTGGACGAAGGCAGGCCCAGGCTTCCCGTTTGAACGGCCATAGCCGTCGTGACGTTGAGCACAGAGAGTTTTCCTAATCCGTCTGCGCCGAGCCAGCGCGCGACTATGATGCTCGCCGCAACGCTGTTGACGGCCATCAAGATTCGCACTGCGAGCGTCCATGCAACGTGCGCGGAGAAACGGCGGCGCACCGAGACGGTGGATAACGATTCTCGCTGAATAACTTCGCTAGACATTTACTTAACAATCAACTTACTTCTCAAAGACTATTTCAAGACCCATACACCTGCTCAACCCCTTTGCGGTCTTTGCTCTTTTCTTTGCGCCTTTGCGTGAACATGCAATTCACTTAATTCTTAAGATTTATGTAGAGTTGCATGTTCACGCAAAGGCGCAAAGAGAAATGCTTAAGCTCGCTAAGAAGGGTTTGAATGACACTCTTAGCATCCAACTATCCGCGATCAATCCATCGCTCGTACCACAGGCTCAGGTTGAGCAGCCCCCACAGGTGCGCGCTCCAGTCGCGTGCGCCGCGACGATGCTCGTCAACCAGCCGCGCTATGAATGTGTAGTCGAAGAAGTCGCGCCTGCGCATTGTCGAATTTAGCAGATGCTCGTCCAACCATTTCCCTAAGGCCGCGCGGAACCATTCGCGCACGGGCGCGCCGAATCCCCGCTTCGGACTGTAGAGCAAATCGCGCGGCAGAATCTCTTCCAGCGCACGCTTCAACACGTGCTTGCCGCTCGCGCCTTCAACTTTCAGAGAGCGCGGCAGACCCATAGCGTATTCGACCAGATGATGATCCAGGAAGGGGACGCGCGCCTCAACCGATGTCGCCATAGTTATCTTGTCAACGCGCATCAGCAGCAGTTCCGGCAAACGAAGTTTCAGTTCCAGATAGATCATACGCGCCAGAAAATCAGAACCGGGGCGCACGCTTCCTATATGCTCTAGATATGAGTTGACGACTTCAAGCGACGAGCGACCTTGCCAGCGTGCGCGCATCTGGGGCGAAAGCGCGCGCGGCTTCATGCTGTCGTCGTAGATTACTACGCCGCCCCAGAATAGAGGTTCGTCCGCGCCCAGGCGACGAATGAGTTCGATCATTATGCGCTTTCTGCCCGTCGCTTCTAGCAGAGGACGCGCAACAGCGCTTGCTGCTGAGCGCATCGCCAGTGGAAATTTTTCCGCGTGCTGCCAGAAACGCTCGTAGAGTTGCAGGTGGCGAACGTAGTTGGCGTAGCCGCTGAAAATCTCGTCCGAGCCTTCTCCGACCTGAACCACTATTGTGCCCGAATCGCGCGCAAGTTTTGATACATAATAGAGCGGCACGCACACAGGGTCTGCAATCGGTTCGTCCTGATGAAAAACCAGATCGGGCAGAAAGCTGAGCGCGTCCTGTTCGTCAATTATTATCTCGTGATGGTGCGTTCCAAATCTTTCGGCTACCTCGCGCGCCGAGTCGAGTTCGTTCAAATACTCCTGGTCGCGGAAGCCAACGGTGAAAGTTTCTACGGGGCGCGACATCTGTTCCGCCATCAGCGCCACGTTCGTAGAAGAGTCCACGCCGCCCGATAGGAAGACGCCAAACGGCACGTCCGACATCATACGTTTCTTTATAGAAGCGCGCAGAAGGCGAAGAATTTCTGCATGATGCTCCTCTTCGCTTCTAGTTTCATTCGTTTGCTCCGGCGGAAGCGCGTCCCAGTATTGGCTTATGTTTACTTCGCCATCGCGCCCAATGACAAGCATGTGGCCTGCGGGCAGTTTCTTTATGTCTCGGAAGAGAGTGCGCGGCGCGGGCGTCGTCATGAAAGTCAGATAGTGGTAGAGCGATTCTTCGTCAACGTCTGCGGTAACAGCAGGGTGTTGCAGTATAGCTTTTATCTCAGAGGCGAAGATGAAGCGACCCTGCTGTTGGTAAAAGTAGAGCGGCTTGACGCCAATGCGGTCGCGCACCAGCACTAACTTTTCACGTCGCGCATCCCAAAGCGCAATAGCGTAATCGCCCTCTATGTCATGAACGAAATCAAGCCCGCGCTCCTCGTAAAGATGCAGTATCGTTTCAGAATCTGTGCGTGAAGCATAACGGTGTCCGCGCTGCTCCAGACCTTCGCGCAAAGAGGCGTGATTGTAAATCTCTCCGTTGAAGACCAGCCACACGTCATCCGTGCAGCCGCGCATGGGCTGGTGTCCTGCTTCCGACAGATCAATGATGGAGAGACGGCGAAAGCCAAGGCCGCCGCGCCCGCCATCGAAGATTAACTCTCCGGCATCATCCGGCCCGCGATGCGTCATCTCGTCGCGCATGCGCTCAACCAGCGCACGCTCTAATTGGCCGCCCGCCGCACCGTATTCCCAGACTCCGCAGATTCCACACATGAGTAATCTTCGATTTTGGATTTTAGATTTTGGATTTTGGATTGAAGGCAAGGATGCCGTGACAGTGTGCCCTCAATCTAAAATCCAAAATCTAAAATCCAAATTTCACTTGCCATCTCTTAATTTCGCTATCAAGCTTAAACGATCTTCGTCGCGCTCCGTCGCGCAGACAGGGATTATAGCCCAGCGAAACGTTCTCGGAACGTCGGCGCGCGCAGTCCAGCATGCGGCAGTGGAAGCAGACCTTGCGCCGTAATCGCGCGACGTGAATTGCTGCTCAAGCGTGGGCGCATTTTCGATGTCGAGCGCGCATACGAACAGGCGCGCGTTCGTAGTATTGTCGCTGGCAAGAATGATTCTCTTATCGCTCACTTTTGTCTCAATCTTTTCTCCGAAGTGAAAACGAAGATGAAAGAGGTGCTCGCCCTCTCCTATGAAAGAGTCTTTGATGAGCCAGAAACGCTCGCGCTTGTCGAACCGAACGGCGCGGGCGTGCGTGACGGGTTTTCTCAATCTTCTATAGCCGTAGTGCTCCGCAACGATCAGATCATGCTCCGTTGTAGTCTCCCATCGCAACACCTTCGGCTCGGCTTCGTTTCCAATTATGAAAGGCAACTCTTCATCAATCGTGTTCTGCTCGACATCATCCACCTCTACGGTCGAATGATAACGAGTTGAGCGAAAGTGGTGGCGATCCTGAAGGTTTCCTCTGTAAACAAACGTTCCCGGATCAACTATGAAGGCAGTGCCGCAAACGGACACTTCTATACTGAGCGCGTCATTGTGGCCGTGCGAGCCTCGCCCGCCGACGCCCGCGCCGCTCGCGTTGAAGAGCAGATAAAGGTCTCTGTCACGACAGATATACGTGCCCGCATCTGCGAAAGCCTGCGAGACCACATTGCTCTCGTCGCATTCCAAATTCTGAAAGGCACGCACACCATCTTCGCCCAACACCCACAGCAACTCTTCCGTCATGGGCCAATCACGCGATTTGAAGCGCGCGTCAGAAAATAGCGCCGCGCCAAGCGCCAGCAGGTAAGAGTGATCGTCAGCCGCGCGATGCGCTATGGGCAATACCTGTCCACTGTCCGTGTCGCCTATGAGCGGCGCGCGCCCGTCTGGCCTCAGATAAGCGCGCATGTAATCGAACATGGCGTGAAGCTTACGCCAGTACCTCTCTTCAATCTCTATATTGTTGGCGCGGGCTGCTATGAATGAGTATAGGAAGAGTTCCAGCACGAAGCGATGATAGCCCGTTGAAGATTCTGCGTCCGCTCCGTCGGCAAGAATCTGTTTATCCATCTCGCGCTTGAGTTCTTTAAGTGCGAACTCGCGCCAATCTCTTGCGGCCTTCAACTCCGGCAGCATCAACCCAAGCCACAGCAGGCCAACCACGTCCGACAGATAATGATTGCTAGTAGCAATATAAGAGAACTCAAGGTTGCGCAGTATGTGAGCGCCGTGCTGGTCGAAGATAGCCAGTAATAACTGAAGCCGCTCTTCATTCAATTGAGGCGAACGCCGGAAAATCTCGAACGCTGCGAGCAGGTTCATAGCGCGCAACGCCACCTCCATAGCGCAAGCCCAGTTCGGGCCTGAGCCTACTGGATTCTGCTCGCGCCAGCTTTCCACCTGAGCGAAAAAAGCGGACGCAAGCCGCTCATCTTCCGTGACAACGAAGGCGCGAGCGAGCGTGATGAGATGCGACAGGCGATTCAGTTCCCAGACTACTCGAATGTCCGAGCCGTCCATGTGCTGGTAATTCGTATCAGCATGAAAGCGTAGCGGCCACTCCATGCCCGAACGCGGGTCGCGCCTCCATTCTATCTCGCCAGCGCCAAACCTTTGTTCTTCATAACCCATCAAAGCCCATCGTTGTTCACCCGCTATTCGCGCAGCGCGCTCTATCAGTTCTTCTGTCTCTGCCGGGAAAAGCGAGCGCTGAGAGATTGAGAGCTTATCTGTTGGAGAGGCGAAGCCCGGAAGAAATTTCGGGGACGAGCGTAGACGAAAGTGGTTTAGCAATTCCGACGGCGTAAGACGCGCGAACTCCGTGCGAAGATGCGCGCCCTCCTCATTAAATCTCGTCAAGCTCGCGCGCTCGCGCCTGCGCCGAAGCGCCGCGCGGCTGCGACGCAATAGCTCCAACGCCGCCGCACGCACATTGACTTCGCCGCGCAGAGCACGATGCAACTTAGGAATAAAGGAGAGACGCGTAGACGCGGAGACGCGGAGACGCGGAGAGAAAAACAGAAGAAGTTCTTTCAGTCGCCGCGTCTCCGCGTCTCCGTGTCTACGCGTCCCTTCATCCCTCATCCCTCATCCCTCATCCCTTGAATGGCGTCCAGGATGCGGTCAGCCGTGTGGCCGTCCCACAGGGGAGGCACACGGCTTGAAAATTTCTCGCGCGGCGTGTCAAGCACTTCCAGCGCGGCGCTCACAATCACGTCAGCATCCGTGCCAACTATCTTGTTCGTGCCCATAGAGACCGTGATGGGGCGTTCTGTGTTTTCGCGCAATGTGAGACAGGGGATATAGAGCGCAGTTGTCTCTTCCTGAATCCCACCCGAATCCGTAAGAACCAGTCGCGCGCCGCTGTAGAGTCTGAGGAAATCCAGATAGCCAAGCGGTTCTATTAGATGAAGATTCTCTGCGCGCGCGATTCTTTCATAGAAGCCGAACGCTTCTATTGCTTTCTGTGTGCGCGGGTGCGCGGGGAAAATTATCTTGATTCGCTCGCACAATCTTTCGAGCGCGAAGAGTATGCCCGAAAATGTGTCGCGCTCGTCAACGTTGGAAGGCCTGTGTAGCGTGACGACCGCATAATCTTCACCCGTAACGCCAAGCGTCTCGCGCACGGTTGAAGTTTCCGCTCGTTTCAATTGCGCGAAGAGTGAATCAATCATCACGTTGCCCACGAGTTTGATGCGCTCTGGCGGTATCCCTTCGCGTGCGAGATTTTCGTCCGCGTCGTGCGAGGGCGTGAGCAACAGGTCTGCGATTCTGTCTGTCAGCAAGCGGTTTATCTCTTCCGGCATCGTGCGGTCGCGGCTGCGCAAACCCGCTTCTACGTGCGCGACCGGGATTAAAAGCTTGGCGCAGACTAAAGCGCAAGCCAGCGTGGAGTTCACATCGCCCACGACTACGACCCAGTCCGGCCTTTCTCTTAAAACCACAGGCTCGAACGCCTGCATCACGGCGGCGGTCTGCGCGGCGTGCGTGCCAGAGCCTACGCCCAGGTAAACGTCCGGTCTAGGCAAGCCCAGATCGCGGAAGAATGCGTCCGACATCTGCTCGTCGTAATGCTGCCCGGTGTGAACGATGAGCGGCGCGAACGCGGATGCGCGCCGACGCATGGCCTCCACAATCGGCGCGACCTTCATAAAATTCGGCCTCGCGCCGACAACGTTGATTACTTTGAGCATGAAAAGATGGCAAATGGTAAATAGTAAATGGTAAATGGAAGAACTGCTTCCTTCTATTTACCATTTACCATTTACCATTTACCGCTTTTTACAATCTAATTATCCTCGCGTGGCTTGTGCGGCGCAGGTCGCCGTTCAGCGCGTTGCGTGTGTCAACGATGAGCGAGGAGAGTTCGCAGACTCTTTTGTAATCAATGTCGGAATGGTCTGTGACGATGACGACGCAATCCGACGAGCTTAGCTCTTTGTCCGTCAGAGGAACGCTTGATAGTGGCTCGCTGCTGCCTTCTGTGTGCGCGTCGTCAAAGCGCACTTGAGATACGAACGGGTCGTGATAGCAAACCTGAGCGCCTTTCGCGCGCAGCCGGTCAATGATAGAGAGCGCAGGGCTTTCGCGCACGTCGCTAACATCCCGCTTGTAGGCGACTCCGAGCAGTAAAATTCTAGACCCTTTCAACGCTTTCCGCTCGTCATTCAATCCATCCGAGATGAGCGTGACGACATGCTCAGGCATATGTGAGTTTACGTCTTCGGCCAAACCTATGAAGCGTGAATCCAATCCATGCTGTCGCGCTTTCCAAGAAAAGTAATGCGGGTCTATTGGGATGCAGTGACCACCTATGCCCGGGCCTGGATAGAAGGGCATGAAGCCGAAAGGTTTCGTGGCTGCGGCGCGTATCACTTCCCATGTGTCTATGCCTAGCGCATAACAGAGGCGCGCCATCTCGTTCGCCATGCCTATGTTGACCGCTCGAAATGTGTTTTCAAGAAGTTTGGCGGCTTCGGCCACGCGCGCGCTAGAAACCGCGTGCACATCTTTAACAATCTGCGAGTAGAGATGCGCCGCCGCGAGCGTTGAATCTTCCGTGCAGCCTCCTACGACTTTTGGTATGTTGTGCGTCTGAAATTGCGGGTTGCCGGGGTCAACTCTTTCGGGCGAGAAGGCAAGCAGGAAATCCCCGTCTAGTTTCAGCCCCGTTTCCTCGAACATCGTTAGCAGTATCTCGTCGGTCGTGCCCGGATAGGTGGTTGATTCAAGCACGACTAGCTGGCCGCGCCGAAGGCGATTGCGAATCTCTTCTGCGGCGGCGAGTATGTATGACACGTCCGGCTCTTTCGTCTTACGAAGCGGCGTGGGCACGCAGATGATTATGGCGTCGCAATCTTTCAGATGACTGAAATCCGTCGTAGCCCGCAGCCTATCAGCCGTAACCAACTCTTCAACGGCGGACGATTGCACGTCGCCAATGTAGGAGCGCCCCTGGTTTATCTCGTCGGCTTTTCGCTCGTCAACCTCGAAGCCTGTCGAGATAAAACCTTTTCGGGCGAACTCTACTAGAAGAGGCAGGCCAACATAACCCAGGCCAATGACGCCCACGCGCGCACGCTTCTCTGTTATCAAACTCACAATGTCGTCTTTAATCATGATAGTCTTAATCTCTCGAAAAAGTAGTGGGCTGACGCCGATCATCGAAGGCAGGAATTTCCCGTCACCATCCGACCATCAAGACTAGGCGAGAGAAAGAAGAAAGTCAAAAGTAAAAAGGTAAAAGGCAAAAGGAAGGCCGAAACCACTTTTAATTAAAAGATTGGCTTCCCCTCACTTTTTACTTTTACCTTTTTACTTTTGACTTTCTTCCGCCTTGCTCTTGACAGTCTCTCGCGTGACGGTTTATACACGCCGGACAAGCCGTCTCGAAATTTGAAGGTTAGAGAGTTTCGGCATGAGACCGTCTTGGCCCAACTCGCAGGGCAAGCCGCCGATTAAAGCTATGCGCCAAAAGACCCTGAAAGGAAACTTAACAGCTATGCCTAACAAGGAGAGAGCGAACGCGGCACTTGCGCTGGTGCTGCTGGCCTCAGTAACACTCGCGTGCAGCGCGCTGAAGAATCTGACAGGCGGCGGTGCCCGCACGGAGGCCAACAAGCTTGTCACGCAGGCTCAGCAGGAGCTTGCAGAAGTTGATAGGATTGATACAGAGAACGACAGCAAGCTCAGCGACCTCAACCGCGCCGAAGACGAGAATAACGCGGCTGATGTGAAGCGAATATTAGAGGAGTCAATGAAGGCGCTTGATGAAGGTCTTCAGCATGGCGAGAACGCCGCGCAGAAGATCGAGCAGGCATCGAAGCTAGACATAGACCCCATCTACAGGGACTACCTTCAACTGAAGGCGCAGGCATTCCGCAAACAGATAGACGCCTACAAACGTCTACGCGACGCCGCACAGATCATGCACGATAACTACGGCAAAGGCGGCTCCGCCGAGACGCAGGCGAAGGCAGATTTTCGCAAGGCGAACGATGACTATCGAAAGCTGCTAAACGAAGCGCGCGACCTTCACCGCAAGGCTGACGCCATCGCTCGCCAGAACCCGCAGAAGATAGGAGTTTAGAAAAAGAGCAGTTTTCAGTTTTTAGTTTTCAGTTTTCAGTTAAAGCCAGTTCGCCTCTTTCTGAAAACTGAAAACTAAAAACTGTTTTTATGCGATGAGCGAAGTTAAAGGCAAAGCTGAAAAGCTTGTGCGCAGTCTGGGGCTTCTGGACGCGACGATGATTGTCGTTGGCTCCATGATAGGCTCCGGCATCTTCATCACTTCGGCAGAATCTTCCAGGCTGGTAGGCTCGCCCGGATGGCTTCTGGCTGCGTGGGCGCTCGCCGGTGTGTTGACGATAACAGGCGCGCTCTGCTGCGCTGAACTCGCCGCAATGATGCCACGCGCGGGCGGGCAGTACGTCTTCCTGCGCGAAGCTTACGGCCCGGCGCTCGGTTTTCTTTTCGGCTGGTCGCTCTTTCTTGTGATGCAGACGGGCACGATTGCTGCGGTCGCCGTAGCCTTCGCCAATTTTACGGGCGTGCTGCTGCCGCAGATTTCCGGCGACAACTATCTTATAGCGCCGCACCGCGCGGGCGGCTACGCCATCAGTCTTTCAACGCAGCAACTCGTAGCAGTTCTCCTGATAATTCTGCTCACGTGGACGAACACGCGCGGGCTTAAAACGGGGAAACTTATACAGAACACTTTCACGTTTACGAAGACCGCTGCGCTCGTCGGATTGATAGTCGTCGGCCTCACATTAGGATGGAAAGTTGGAATGGCAAACGGCGCTGCGGCTTTTACTTCTTCTTGGTGGAACCCTTGGGCTAACGGGTGGTCTTCGCAAACAGCGCAAGCAGATTTACGAGCGGCTGGAGCGCTCGCGCTCATTATGCTTTTGGGAAGAGCAATGACTGGGCCGCTGTTTGCGCAGTCGGCCTGGAACAATGTGACGTTCACGGGCGGCGAGATAGAGAATCCGGGAAAGAATTTGCCGCGAGCGCTTCTTATAGGTTGCGCAACGGTCGTAGGCCTTTATCTTCTTGCGAATCTGGCCTACGTCGTCACGCTGCCGCTCAAAGCGATTCAGACAGCGCCGCAGAACCGTGTGGCTACGGCAACGATGCAGGCAATATTCGGCGCGCCCGGCACTGTGATGATGGCCGTTGCGATTATGATTTCCACTTTTGGCTGCAACAACGGTCTTATACTGGCTGGCGCGCGTGTCTATTACGCTATGGCGCGCGACCATCTATTCTTCGCGCGCGTAGGCACTTTGAACGCGCGCCACGTTCCGGCAATCGCGCTCATAACGCAAGGCGTCTGGGCATCGCTGCTGACCTTGCCGCGCACCGTAACCGTAGACCCGCGCACGGGCGCAGTTGCATACGGCAACGTCTACACACAACTGCTCGAATACATAGTCTCGGCTGATCTTATTTTCTACATGTTGATGGTCGGAGCGGTCATAGTCATGCGCCACAAAGCGCCGAATATGGAACGACCGTACAGAACTTACGGCTACCCCGTTGTGCCAATACTTTATATATTCATTGCTGCGCTCTTCGTGCTTGATCTTGCTTACCTTGTGCCCTGGACTTCGGGCATAGGCTACCTGATTGTATTCACAGGCATCCCCGTCTATTTCATCTGGCGTAGCAGTGCGGCGCGACAAAGGAAAGCAGAGACAATCGTAAGTAACACAGGAGGCTGAATATCGCTCGAAGCTTTATCCGTGCGGCGACGAGCGCGCGGTGATACAATTCAGGTTCGAGCTAACGAGAGAGGCTTTAGTTCAGGCGGGAATTATGGGAGACAAAATCTTTTCTGTCGTATCTGCTCTTATATTGCTGCTCGCGCTCGTCCTTCTGGTCTTCGCGCTGCTCGTAATGTCTGGCAAGCTTCCGCATCTTGGATAGAGCATTATTAAAAGGCAAAAGGTAAAAGTAAAAAGGCAAAAGGAAAGCTGAAACCATCTTTTACTTAAACTGCTTTTCGCCTTATCCCTTTTGCCTTTTTACTTTTACCTTTTTACTTTCCTTTTGCCTCACTTCACCCACGCGTCCGCGACTTCAGTCTCCACCTTCACAGGGACTTTCTTCAAATACTCTTCGCCCGCAGCGCACATAGCGTCTTCAACTCTCCTTGCAATCTCTTCGGCCTGACCAGCATCAGCTTCAACAACAATCTCATCGTGGATGACGTTGACAATCTTCGCAGTCGTGCCCTGCAATTTGTCGTGAAGAAGACGAAGAGCACGCTTGCAAATGTCAGCCGAACTGCCCTGCACCGGCGCGTTTTTTCCGTTGCGTTGGGCCAATGACATTGCTTGCTTGTCTTCTGGGTCGAAGCGAAAGCGTGCGATGCGTCCCGAAGCTGTGCGCGTCATCCTATCGCGCACGGCTCGCATAGCAGCTTCGCGCAGCCACGCATCAAGCTGGCGATAAGTTGCAAAGTAGCGGCGCAGCACATCTTCGGCTTCGGTCTGCTTCATCCCCGTCAGCATGGCGAAACGTTGCGCGCCTATTCCGTAAACCACGCCGAAATTTAGTCGCTTCGCGGTAGAACGCTGATCGGGCGTCACTTGATCTAATGGCACGTTGAAAACCTGCGCTGCTGTGGCACAATGCAAATCCGCGCCTGAGTTGAATGCGTCAATGAATCCTTTGTCGTTTGTGAACTCCGCAAGGATGCGCAACTCCACCTGCGAATAATCTGCGATCACAAGCTTTCTTCCTTCGGGCGCGCGGAAGCAGCGACGATATTCAATCGAGTGCGGAACCTGTTGAATATTAGGCGAGTTGCACGCCATCCTTCCGGTCGGCGCTCCTATCTGCCGGAAGTCCGCGTGTATGCGCCCGGTCGCGGGGTTTATCTCTTCCAGAATATTTTCGCCGTAGCTGGTCAAAGCCTTCTGCACTGTTCTGTATTCGAGAAGCGTCTTCACGACCGGGTAATCGTTCGCAAGGGGTTGCAGTTTCCAATTTCTTGTTGAATCCGGCACGGGCACGCCCAAGCGTTTGAGGGCTTTCGTCAGTTGAACATGCGAATCAAGATTTATCTCCTCGCGCACTGGGCCGCCGAAGAGCGAGAACTGCGAGGACTCTTCCGCCAACACCTCTTGAAGCTCTTTGGCGAGCGCTTCGCGCCGTCGCTCGACCACAACAAGCTGCTCGCGCCAGCGATGCTTATCCAGAAAGATTCCAGCAAGCTCAAGCGAGGCGATGGGAATGACGCATTCAAATTCAAGCTGCGCGCAACGAAGAAGCGCGTCCGCCTTTAAACGATCAATCATCTTCTCGCGCAAAGGCGGCAACACCATTGCATCGCGCGCTGCGTATTCGAGTTGCGATTCTGTAAGCTCGGCAGACCAGTCGCTCAACCGCTCGGCCTTGTCTATTGTCTCGTTCAGAAAACGCGCTGCGACTGCATCCAACCCTTGCCGCTCTTCCAAATCACCCGCAGAGATAATCTGGCTCGCCAGCAGAGTGTCAAAGACGGGCGCGACTTCTATGCCTAGAACATGCTTTATCCATTTCGCATCAAACTTCGTGTTGTGCGCGATTTTCACGGGGCGCTGCGCTGTGAGCAGTTCGCGTAAAGGCTTGAACTCGTCGCTGCGCGCGGGGTCAATTCCCTGAAAACGATCCATGTCAATGATTCGCACGCCGTCGGGCGCTGCGAACTGAATCAGGCGCAGGCGACCGTTGTAAGGATCAAGCGAAGTCGTTTCACAGTCGAAGCCTATGGCTGCGTGCTTTGATAATTCTTCAGAAGCCACGCGCAATTCTTCGGCAGATGTAATTAACTTGTAGTCTGTTGCAATCATCTACTTTCTCGCGCCGATTAAATAGACGACGCCCTCGTCGCCGGGAACGAATGCGGAATGAACCGTGTGCGCCGGAAGGAAATCGCGGTCGCCCGCACGCAACGTATAAGTCTCGCCGCCCACTGTTAACTGAAGCGCGCCGCTCACTATCCAGTGCGATTGGTCTTCAGCATGCCTGTGCGTAGCATAAGTTGTACCGGCAGCATCCGCCCACTGAAAGACATGAAAGCCCTCGGCTTCCATGCGCCTTCGCAGATCATCTGCATCGGGCGCGACCGCTTCGTTCCATCTTTCGACTTTAAGCATAAAAGAAGTCTGGAGTCTGGAGCCGGAAGAATTTGCGATTTTAGATTTTGGATTTTCGATTTAAAAGCTTTCCGCCTCTTCCAATCGAAAATCGCAAATCTAAAATCTAAAATCAATCTGACTCCAGACTATTTTCTGGCATCTGCGTTAAAATTCTTTCGTATGCCCTGTGAGCAAACGCTTCAGCATCAGAATCTGTCCCTTGTGCTGTGCCTCGTGGTCAACAAGGTGATGAAGAATCCAGCGCAAACTGAATTCGTACTTATTCTCGCGTCTCTCCATATGAAAGAGTTTTCCATCAAGATCGTCATCATTAAGAGAAGCGAGCTTTGCCCTTGCTCCCTCACGAATTTCGCCGACAACTCTCAGGCAATCTTCAGCCGAAAAATTCAGCCGACCGAACTTCTCCGGGTCTTTGAGCACGTCCCAGAACTGGCTGTTCTTATCCTCATCCGTGAGCTTGTGGCCGCCAATAACGCACTCAATCCAGTACCATTCGGCTTCGCCTATGTGAAGCACTAGCGCGCCGATTGAATGCGCGCCCTCGACCGCTCGCTCGGCCACTTGCTCACGAGTCAAATCACTCACGGCCTCGCGCAATTGTTCGCGCACTTCGTTCATCTCAGCAAGATAGAAACCTATTTCATTTGAAACTCCGGCAACAGGTTCAATCACATTGCGCTCGATTGCCATCTCAAGTTTCTCCGTTATCCGTTCAGGAAGTAGCGCTTTGCTCCGTACGCGTTCGCACAAGCGTTAGCAGAAGCAGTGCGGCACTCGCGCCTAAGCATCCGCTCAAGATGAAGGCTGTAGTTGCCCCGCGCCAGTCCCAGATAAATCCCATCAGAAGCGAGGCTGGAAGCACTGTGACGCTGAAGGCAAGATTATACAACCCGAAGGCCGTACCGCGCTGCTCCGGGCGAACGAGGTCTGCGACGAGCGCCTTTTCAGTTCCTTCGGCCAGTCCGAAATAGATGCCGTAGATTAAGAAAAGCATCCACGCCTCGCCCGCAGAAGAGACGAATGCGAAGCCAGTGTAAACCGCCGCGTACAGAAACCACCCTGCGGCTATCATAGTCTTTCGCCCCAGACGATCCGAAAGGTCTCCGCCAACGAGCGAGCTTAAAACTTTGCTAGCGTGCAGCGCCGCCCACAGAAGCGGAATCGAAAGCGCAGAGACGCCCACATCGCTCGCGCGCTTGATTAAGAAGGCATCCGACGAATTCGATAGAGTGAAGAGCGCCACAACTACCAGAAACTTTTTGAAGTTGGAATCGAACCCCGTCAAGGAGAGGCGCAAGCTTATGCCAAGCGTATGAGCTTGCGGTTTCTCTTCCCTCTCGCGCAGGAAAATCGCCGCCACCAGCACAGCCGCCAGCGCTGGCACTGAAGCTAGCAGAAAAATCTTCGTGTAGTCGTGAGCCGTAAGCCGGTTTCTGTCTGCGGCGAAAAAGTATATGAAGAGAAAGCCTATGAGCGGGCCTATCATAGCGCCCGCGTGATCCATAGCGCGATGAAAGCCGAACGCTATGCCTCGCTCTTCCGGTCTCACGGCGTCAGCAATCAGCGCGTCACGCGGCGCAGTTCGCACCCCTTTTCCTACGCGATCCGTCAAGCGAATTGCCAGAACCTGATACCAACTCGTAGCAAACGCCAGCAGTGGGCGTACCGCGTTCGCAACCGCGTAGCCGAAGACAACAAAACCTTTTCTACGACCACGACGGTCGCTGAAATATCCCGCAAAAAGTTTTAGAAGGCTTGAGATTGATTCCGCAGCGCCTTCTATGATGCCTATGACTTTCGGGGAAGCGCCTAAGACAAGAGTGAGGAATAGCGGCAGCAGCGGATAGATTATCTCGCTCGAAGCATCGTTCAATAAACTAACGAGTCCGATTGTAAAGACGTTGCGCGGCAGCCTGCGATAACGCCGCCACATCCCCCGTATTCCTTCGTCATGCATCTCAGCGCTCGTGCGAGCGTCGAATTCGTTTGCGGCATCACGTTCGGTCTCTGCCAAAGTCTTTACCTTGCTCTGCGGATTCAGCGCGCATTGCCCCGCCTGGGCGCGGCAGTCGGATGCGTCTCTCTAGGCTTCGATGAATCAGACGAATACCACCACGCCACCACGCCGCCAATCAGAAGGACTAGAATCAACATCCCTGCCAGCGTCAAACGAACTGCCCATCGAAGTATGCGCCGCGCTATAACGAAAAAGAGCGAGACGGCAGCGATGCCTATGATGACTGCAACGATTAAAGGAGTCATAAGAATTCAGTGACGAGTGACAAGTGACAAGTGACAAGCAAGAATCACTTTTAATTTTTCATTCAGATTAATAAATAGAAGTAATCAGCTTCTTTCTGTAAACTTAAAAGATTGAATTAAAGATTAAAAATTCTTTCTTGCTCGTCACTTGTCGCTGCTCTTATAGCTTGCGCGCACGGTCGTCTTAATGTTGCCGCGCACGTTGAAGTCGCCTTCGATCTCTACGGCGCGGGGATCGCAGGCGCGCACGAAGTCTTCCAGGATGATGTTGATGACGTGCTCGTGAAAAATTTTTATCTGCCGAAACGAGTTGATGTAAAGCTTCAGACTCTTCAATTCTACGCAACGCTCGTTCGGCACATACTCAAGGCGTATCGTTGCGAAATCGGGAAAGTCCGAGAACGGGCAGACGCATGTAAACTCCGGCATCTCGAATTTTATTCTTATCTCACGCCCCACGAACTCGTACGGGAAAGTGTCCAGCGGGTACAGATTCATCTCCTCGCGCGGCGTCGAGCGTATATCAAGCCCTTGTTGGTTCGCGTGTGGAAGCTCTTTCTCTGAAATAGCCATTCTTGAATTCCTGCTCCTTAAAGCTTGAGTCATAAATCTTACCTAAGTGCGGCGCATATCAGCAACCAAAGTTGATGAAGGTTGACAGAAAAGCTGACGACTTCTCAACCGCAGAAAGCGTAATTATAGGGCATGACGCTGCATAACACTCCAAATGAGCGTGTTATACTGCCCTTAAGCCGTATCACTTAGTTATGCGCTAGCTTGTTTAAATAACTGGGCGTACTAAAGGACTCAAAGTGAGATGAAAGGAAAGAATCGAGGAATCAAACTATCTGAAGTATTACCCAATTTAAAAAAGGAGATTGAAAAGGCGGGCAAATCCATAAGACCGATAAATCAAAATTCACGATGGAGTAAAAAGCGTGCTTATACGTTGCTTCTTCTTGAGAATTACATTGAAGTGCTTTTAATATTTAAGAGGATTCTTGACAGCTTAAACGAGCTGGCAGATATAAAAAGTCGAGTAAAATTCGACGAAATCCCAGAAGACGAAAGGGCAGAAAGGGAGGCGCTTATGATGAGAACTTTTGATCTACTAGCATTCCTGCGGCTAGACATAAAAGCTCTATACATTTGGACGGCACAGATTACTGACATTTTTAAGGATAGCGGAGTGAAGATCGACCTAGAAGAACTAAACAGAATTTCTCTCTTCCGGCATAAGCTCATTACACATGTTCATGAGACGCCCTTCTTCAAATCTTCTCTAACAACGAAGTCAGGTACAACTTATAATCCTAAAGAGGAATTTATCGAAGATATGTATCTTCCATTCGATTTTAGAAATAGTAGATTTGTTGGACTACAGACATTAGTAAGAAAAGCAACTTCTTTTATACCTGAACTTGGGCAAGAGAAAAATCGCTTTGAAAGAATTAAGATTCTATACCGTCAAGTTAATAAAATTGCTGACAATGAGCTTAAAAGAAACGTGAAAAAGTTTATCTTCAAAGTTGGCCTTCCTACTGATTCACCAGGGATTATAGCAGTGGCTTTATTACAGGCGCTTAAGAACTATCGTCGTAGTTAGGGTTTCTTTAATGTCGCGCATAACAACTCATTCAACCGGAGCGCGGATTGAATGGCTTTCATCATCGTTCTTCCGATGTGTATTGAATGCTGTTCGCCGCGCTCGGCTAATTCGGGCGTTAGCTGGCTCTCTTCAGCGCCGCAAATAGAGGTCATGGATTATGATTACTGATAGAATACTGAACCTGTTTGTTCCCTCTCTCATTGCAATCATCTCCATCGTTATCTTTTTCCTTGTCCATCCAGCCCAAAAGTTCTCTTTCGTACCCGCAATGGTCGTGGCATTTGTTTGTTACTTGCTCACCAGCTATCGTGTGATGCCCAAAGTTGAGCGCGTTCTGCCCGTCTATCTAATCGCTCTTGCGATACAGTTCTTGCACTTCACAGAGGAATACGTTTACGGCTTTCAGTTCAAGGTCACTGAAATTATGGCTGGGATGCCTCCTTTCAATGTGAATGTGTTTGTGGCTTTCAATATGATTGCCTACTCTCTGTTCTTATTAGCTGGGATAGGGATGTATAAAGGAATGAAATTTCCAATGATTATTGTTTGGTTCTTTGCCATCTGTGTGATGGGCAACGCGATTTGGCATCTACTGCTTACGCTCAGGGTCGGCGGCTATTTCCCCGGCTTGTACACCTCATTTGCAGGCTGGATTCTGGGGCCAATTCTCTTGAAGCGACTTTGGAGGCAAGAAAGCGTTGCCTGACGCCGAGCCTAACAACTCATTCAACGCGGACAGCTACACGCGAAAGCGTGATAGCAAAGATTGCATGCGCCGCATGGGACTGGAGCGTAAAGTCGCAGCAACGGATTCATTAGTGAACTGTAGGCGCTTGCGCCGCGCCGCAGATAATTCGCCAAATAAAGCGCGACGCGAGCGCCCCTCTCGTGATACTTTCTCTGCCCAGCCTGAACCATATCTCGCGCGCAGGCAGCTTCGTCCAGCGCTCGACAGGAGCATTATGAAGACTACGACCAGATCAAACATTTCTACTACTGATACCGCGACGCTTCCGGCGGGATCGGCAACCGAAGTGGGCGATCCGCTTGGCGGTGTGACGACCACTACAACTGATCGCCTTTCATCTAGTACGACGCGGCGGCGTCTGGATTCGATTGACCTGCTGCGCGGGCTTGTGATGGTCATAATGATGCTGGATCACACGCGCGAGTTCTTTCACAGCGAGGTGCCGAACTTCGATCCGCTCAATCTGACGAAGACGAGCGCCATGCTCTTCTTCACCAGATGGATAACCCATTTCTGCGCTCCTGTCTTCGTCTTTCTAGCCGGCACGGGCGCGTATCTTCAATTCTCGCGCGGCAAGAGCAAGACTGAATTGTCGAAATTCCTGGTCACGCGCGGCCTGTGGCTCGTCTTCCTTGAACTGACAGTTCTGCACGTTCTCATATGGTTCAACCTCGACTGGCACTTCGTAGGGTTGCTGCAAGTCATCTGGGCTATAGGAATTTCTATGATCTGTCTGGCTGCGCTGATTCATCTGCCCGTGCGCGTCATTGCAGCGTTCGGCATCGCTATGATTGCGCTGCACAATCTTCTGGACAAGATTCAGGTGACACAATGGCAGGGGCCGGGCACGCCTACGCCCAATTTTTGGGAGGGCATCTGGATGGTGTTGCACCAGCCGGGAATAATCTTTTTCGGTGACGGAGTTTACGCGCTGGCTCTTTATACGCTGATTCCCTGGATAGGAGTGATGGCTGCGGGTTACTCGTTCGGCGCGCTCTACAAAATTGAGGCTGAAAGACGCCGAAAGATTCTGCTCATGCTCGGCGGTGCGCTCACGCTTCTTTTCATCATCATTAGGGCTACGCGCCTTTATGGCGATCCGCAAGAGTGGAGCAGCCAGAAAAATCTTCTCTTCACTGTTCTCTCGTTTCTGAACGTCACGAAGTATCCGCCCTCGCTCTTATTCCTTTTGATGACGCTTGGGCCTGCCATAGCCGCGCTCGCAGTGTTCGAGAAGATGGGGCGTGGGCCAATCAGCCGCGCGCTGATTACGTTCGGGCGCGTGCCGCTCTTCTTCTACCTTTTGCAGTGGACGGCAGCGCACACGCTTGCGGTCATAGCAGGTTTACTGGCAGGACAGCCCGTCGCCTATCAATTCGTAGACATACTCAACAAGCCCCGTTCTAATCCCGGCAACTTCGGCTTCAGCCTCCCGGTCGTCTACATCTTCTGGATTGCAGGCGTGGCTTTGCTCTATCCGCTATGTCGCTGGTTCGCGGGCGTGAAGCAGCGACGCAGGGATTGGTGGCTGAGTTATCTATGACATGAGCGGCACCAGGTAATTAAAGCATTTTCAATTTGCGATCTTCTTAGCGTCTTTGCGTCTTGGCGTGAAATCTTCCTCACGCAAAGACGCTAAGAGAAAAGCAAAGACCGCAAAGAGGTTTTAATTGTTCGACGCGTGCACGGCAGATTGTGGCAGTTGGAAAAGTGATACAGTGCTGATGGCCGCGCCTTTGTTCAAGCATCTACACTTCGCCCGAAGATAAAGGACTAAACTGCGGAAGCGGCGCGCAAGTGGATGAGCAAAAAAATTTCCCTTTCACAATTCACGCACACATGGCGAGAGCTACGCTTCAAGCGTCTGGCTGAAGAGCGTTTCGACGTGCTTGTCATAGGCGGAGGAATTACAGGAGCCGCCGTTGCTCTCGACGCTTCGTGCGCGGGTCTAAGCTGCGCCCTCATAGAGCAGAATGATTTCGCAAGCGGCACGAGCAGCCGCTCTTCGCGTCTGATTCACGGCGGGCTGCGATACTTGAAGCAGGGGCAGGTTGGGCTGGTCTATCGCTCTGCGCGTGAACAGCAACGGCTAGCACTTCTTGCGCCTCATCTTGTGCGCCCTTTGAATCTACTCTTCCCTCTCTACCAAAAATCTTTTACGAGCAGGCTGGCGCATCGCGGCGGGATGATTGCTTACTCGGCACTGCAACCCTTCGACTCGAAACTTCGACACCAAAGGTCTGGCGCGAAAGATTTGTTAAGCCTTGAGCCACAGCTACCCGCGAACGGATTACAGGACGGCTTCATCTGCCGCGAATACCTGACTCACGACGCGCGGCTTGTACTGGAAACAACGCTGGCCGCTTGTAACGCGGGCGCGTGCGCCGTCAATTACGCGCGTGTCATGGACCTTCTTTTCTTACGTGGCCGCGTAGTCGGCGCTGTTGTGAATGATGAGATGACCGGGCGAAGCTTTGAGGTTCGCGCGCGTGTTGTGGTCAACGCGGCGGGGCCTTGGGCTGATCGTCTAATAAATCGCGCCGCTCAGGCGAAGCGCCGTCTCCGCCTGAGCAAAGGGGTTCATATAATCATCCCGCGCGAGATTTTGCCGCTTTCGCACGCTGTAATCTTCTTCTCTCGCAGAGATGAAAGAGCGCTCGTTGCAATTCCGGCAGAAAACTTTGTAATGGTTGGGCCAACCGAAACCGAGTACGAAGGAGCGCCTGAGTGCGCCGCGCCCGAACGCGAAGATGTTGATTACCTGCTCGAAGCATTGCGTGATTTTTTCTCGCAATTGAAAATAGAGAATGAAGACGTTATAGCTGCGCGCGCAGGAGTGCGGCCATTGTATGACAAGGGCGTGCGAGCGGCGGGCGAGGTCAGCCGCGCGTACCACATAGAATGGCAACGCGACAGGCTCCTATCAGTGCTCGGCGGAAAATTGACGCTTCATCGCCGCGCGGCGGCTGTGACGACGCGTCTCTTAACGCGCGAGCTTAAAATCAATCCGGGCGTCGCCCGTCTGAATGCAACCAAAAATCCTTTGCCCGGCGCAAACTGGAAGAATTTTTCGGAGGAAGAGACGAAAGCTCTTCTCATGAGACTGAGTATCGAAGAAGAGAGCGCAGACCACTTGATTCGCGCTTACGGCAGCCGCTCGCTTCTGTTCGCTGACATGCTTACGGAAGAACGGGAACTCGCGCGACGCATTACCCCTTCTCTTCCGCACATCGCAGCCGAAGTACCCTTCTCAATTCGTTACGAGATGGCCGTTCGCCCACAGGATTTTTTCGAGCGGCGCAGCGACCTTGCGCTCTGCCTGAAAGCCGAAGGCGAAACATGGCCGCACGAGTTGATGAAATTCTGGCACGAGCCGCGTGAAAAGTTTTTTCGAGCAGCGCAGACCGAAGAGGTTCTGGCATGAAGGACGAAACGTTCCATTTTGAGGCCGCAATCAATCCTTACGGCTGCTCTGCGAAAGTTGTCGAAGCCGTCGAACGATTCGCGCGCTCGAAACAGTATCGCTTCTATGGCGAACCGGACGCGGCCAGTTTGCGCGAACTGCTTGCGGCTCATCACAATCTCTCGCCAGAAAATTTCGTAGTCTTCAACGGCGCAGGCGAAGCGCTCGCATGGACTTTTCTACTAAACCTGGTCATGCGCCCCGGACGATTGATTGCGCCTCATCCGTCTTACGAACGTTTCGTAGAAGCTGGAAAGCGATATTCTGCGGAGTTGATTGAAGTCCCGCTCGACGAACAAAATTTCTCACTCTCCGTTAATGAGTTGATTGATGCGTGCCGGACGAGCCGCGCCACACTCGGACTCGTCAGCAATCCGAATAACCCTTCCGGCAACACGCTCATTGACGAAGCTGGCATGGCGAAGCTTTTGGACGACACGCCCGATTGTTTATGGATTATAGACGAAGCTTATGCTGATTACGCCGGGCTAAGTTTCGCGTCGTGGGTGCAAGAGCGCACGAATCTAATGGTGCTGCGAACCTTCTCGAAAGCTTACGGGCTGGCGGGTTTGCGTGTAGGGTGCGCTGTGGCTCACGCCTCAGTTGCCCAAAAATTGGCGCGTGTGCGCTTGCCTTGGGCTGTCAATTCCATGTCGCTTGCGGCGGCGCAGGCGGCCATTGAAGATCAAGATTACTTGAAAGAGATTTTAGGGCGAATACGCAACGATTGCGAAAATTTTTATTCCGAACTCTGCAAGATTCCTTTTTTCCACGTTCACCCTACAGCGGCCAACTTCTTTCTCATACGACTGTCAGGCATTGAGCCATCACGTTTGAAAAAGCATCTCGCCGCGCACCGCATTCAAGTCAGAAGCCGCCCAGATATGCCGGAGTACATTAGAATAACTTCAATGCTCCCGCAGGAAAATCAGCACTTGCTGAATGTCTTGCGCGAGTTCGAACCATAGAGAGCGTAAGCAAAAAAGTAGATGCTAGTAGAAAGTCTGGAGTCTGGAGCCAGAAGAATTTTCGATTTGCGATTTTGGATTTTAGATTTAAAAGCACTCCGCATCTTCCAATCGAAAATCGCAAATCTAAAATCTAAAATCAATCCGACTCCAGACTTTTTTCTGACATCTGCTTTTTAGTAGCCAACCGGCGCTTGCCCGCTTCCGCGACCGATGGCAAAAAATTTGACGAGTATTAATCCGGCTATGAAGCCGCCAATGTGCGCGGCGTATGCTACGCCTCCGCCAGCCTCTGGCCCACCGCCTAGCGCTCCGAAACTTTCAATCAACTGCAACACGAACCAAAGCCCTATTGCCACGTAAGCCGGAACGGTCGTGATGAAGCGCACCAGAATGACGCGCACCTGATTGCGCGGGAAGAGCAGGATGTATCCGCCCAACACTCCAGAGATTGCGCCCGATGCGCCCAGACTTGGTATGTACGGATTCGCCCCGAACATTATCGTAGAGAAGACGTGCGTGAGCGACGCTATCACGCCGCAGACAAGATAGAAGATTAAATACCTGGCGTGTCCGATTCTGTCTTCAACGTTGTCGCCAAAAATCCACAGGAAGAGCATGTTCCCGAAAATGTGCATGAAGCCGCCATGCATGAACATAGAGGTGATGAGCGTCAGATAGACTGAGCCGGGTGTTGGCTGAAGATCAATTCTGCCTACTTCCGCGCCCGCATCGCCCTGTATGACGACCGGGCGTGCAACGTCGCGCCCCGTCGCTATCTCTGCCGGCACGGTCGAGAACGCATACGTGAAGCGGTCGTTCGACCCAAACCCTTGCAGAAAGACGAAGACGAGCACGTTTATAGCTATGAGCAGGTAGTTCACAACGGGCGCGCTCGTTCGCCCTGTGTCATCGTCGCCAAGTGGGAAAATCATTTAATCTTCCTCCTCTAGCTGAAGATTACACGCTCACGATTTACGAAAGTGTCGCGCCATTCGTGAAAAGCAATGTAAAGAGAAAAGCTGTTTGGTTTTATCTCCGCGTCCCCGCGTCGCCCCCTCGCCGCGTCTCTTCTTCCCCGCGTCTCTTCATTGCTCTCCGTGCGCGGCGGCTTCTGCAAAGGCAATCTCGCCAGCTTTGATGTCAAGCTCTACCTCGCGTGGAGTGCCAAAGGCGGCGGCGCGATGGTCGTCAAACTCACCTTCCCAGCGCGCTATGACGACCGTAGCAAGACAATTACCTATGACGTTGACGCTCGTGCGCCCCATGTCCATCAATTCGTCAATGCCGAAAATTAGGCCCACGCCAATTGGCCCAATGTCGCCGGGCAGAAAACCGCTCAGAGTTGCGAGCAGTATGACAAGCGCGGCGCGCGGAACACCTGCCACGCCTTTCGATGTCACCATGAGTGTGAGCATCATGACAATCTGGCTACCGAAACCCATGTGCTGTCCCGTAGTAGCTTCTGCGGCCTGCGCTATGAAGACCGAAGCCATAGCCAGATAGAGCGTCGTTCCATCCAGATTGAAGCTGTAGCCCGTAGGCATCACGAACCCAACTATGCGCGGCGGCACGCCCAAACGCTCCATCACTTCCATAGCTTTCGGCAGAGCCGATTCGCTGCTCGTAGTCGCAAACGCAATCGTCGCAGGCTCGCGCACAGCGCGTATGAACTGCATGATAGGAACGCGCGCGATAATCATGACGAGGCCGAACACGACTATGACGAAGACGGCTAGAGCTAGATAGAGTCCGCCAATGAGTTTGCCGAAATTGAGTAGAACTTTTGGACCCTGCCCGGCGATTGTGTGAGCCATAGCCGCGCCGACGCCTATGGGCGCGAACATCATCACGTAGCTGGTGAACCTGAACATTATCTGTGAAAGACTCTCGCACGCGCGCAGGATTGGTCTTCCCCTTTCGCCTATGGCTGAAAGCGCCATCGCAAATAGAACTGAGAACGCAACTATCTGAAGCACGTCGCCGCGCACCATTGCATCCAGAATGCTGGACGGAAAGATGTGAGTGATGATGTCGCTGAATCCTTGCGCGTGCGTCTGCTGAATCTGCGCAATCGAGCTAGGATTCGCCGCGAGCACAATGCCAACGCCCGGCTTAATCAGATTCACAACGCCAAGACCTATGAAGAGCGCTGCGGTCGTCACAACCTCAAAATAGACGAGCGCCTTCACACCCATGCGGCCCACTTTTTTAAGATCGCCCCCGCCCGCTATACCTACGACCAACGTAGAGAAGACCAAGGGTGCTATGATTGATTTGATTAGATTGAGAAAGATGTCGCGCAGAAAATAGATAGCGTTGCCCCACTCAGGCTTGAGCCATCCCAGAAAACCGCCCACCACAAGAGCAACCAGAATCTGCGTCGTCAGCGACGGCCAATACCAAGGACGACGCGCCTGCGCCCTCGCCTCCGCCTTCAACTTTTTGTTGATTTCTTCAGCCATTTAACTACAGTTTTCAGTTTTTAGTTTTCAGTTTTCAGTTAGTTGTTAGCAAAGCTCCTCGCTTTTTCTGAAAACTGAAAACTAAAAACTGAAAACTGCTTTATCTCCCCCACCTCAATTTATCTCGCAAGACCTCGAAGTAATTTCTAGTGGTTGGCTGCACTAGGTTGAATGTCGTGCGGCTCTTACTGATATGGACGTGGTCTTCTGCTTTCAAGGGGAAACCGACCTGGCCGTCCAGTGTGAGCGCGACATCTTCGTCGGGCGTCTTAAAAATAAGTTCTATCTCCGCATCGTCTGGCACGACAATGGGACGGTTTGAGAGAGTGAAAGGGCAGATGGGCGTCAACACTATAGCGTTCATAGAAGGATAGATGATTGGCCCACCTGCGGAGAGATTGTAGGCGGTCGAACCCGTTGGCGTGGAGACTATCAAGCCATCTGCGCGGAAAGAGTTGACGAATTGATTATTTAGGCGAGTTTCGATCTCTATGATGCGCGCCAGTGCGGATTTATTTATGACCACATCGTTGAGCACGCGGTTGCGCGTGATTACTTCATCGCCGCGAAAAAGTTCTGCTGTGAGCATCACGCGCCTGTCCAGACGAAAGTCGCCCGCGAGCACAGTCTCAAGGCCAGCGTACAACTCTTCTATACGAAACTCTGCGAGGTAGCCCAAGCCACCGTAGTTCACGCCAAGCACGGGAGTTTCCTCGTCGCCCATCAAACGAGCCGCCGAAACGATTGTGCCGTCGCCGCCGAGCACTACTATGAGATCAACGCTGGCCGCAAATTTCTCTTCATCTACGACTTCTATGGCGCAGCCCGTCTCGTGTTCAATTCGCTCCTGCTCAATCTCCTGCGTGCCCACGAGCGTCAGCCCATGCTCATGCAGCCACTCTACCATCCGGCAGATGACCTTCAACGCATCCGTCTGATGCGGCTTGACCAGAACACCCACGCGTCTTATTGCGTTAGCCATGAATTGAATGTGACAGGGAAACGCGCTTTTTCAGTTGACGACAAAAATTCGAGTTGCGCCGCGAGCGACGTGTCCGTGCTCAGTTTCTAATGTTCGATTGCTTTGAAAGACGTGCGGGATTATCTCGCGCGCTCGCGCGGAGTGTCAACGCGGTTCGCGTTACTCAATCTGATTCAAAACCGCGAATCGGCATTCAACCCTTTGCGAGCTTAAGCATTTCCCTTTGCGCCTTTGCGTGAACCCTCAACTATCTCTAACTTGAGCTTTAATAGAATTGCATGTTCACGCTGGAGGCGCAAAGAGTTTCTATTTCCTCGTATAAGAAATCAAAGTTAGTTGAGCCGAGCGCGCACGAACGATGCTAAACTTATTCTCTGTTAACGAAACCATTCAAAGGAAAAGATATGCGAAAACTGATACTCACCTGCGCCATGCTGCTGGCCGCCTTCGCCGTGATAGCTGCACGAAGTTTTGACCCCAACGCTCAAAGCAGACAATCGTTCTCATCTCCCGGCTCTTCTTTACCAGCCGCTGAAAACGAGCGCGGCACGAGCACGCTCTGCAACGCGAACGAAGATGTCATCTTCAACTGCGAGATCGCGGGCAGAAGGAAGATAGTGTCGCTTTGTAGCTCAAAACAGCTTGATCGCCAGCGTGGATATTTGCAGTACAGGTTCGGACGACCCGGCGCGATTGAACTGGAATATCCGCATGAGCGGCAGAACACGCAAGCCGCTTTCAAATATTCTCGCTACACGCGCCCGCTCGTCACTCTACTCACAGTCAGATTTGAGACCAACGGCTACACCTACGAACTACACGACGACGACAATAGCGAAGGGCGACCCACACGAAGAGACTTCTACCTAACCATCACGCCGCCCGGAGCGAACCAGAACTCAACGGACATGCGCTGCCACGCGCCCGTCACCAGCCATTTAATCGAGCTTGAAGATGTCGTTCCGAATGAGGAAGCACCGTAAAATTAGATTCAAACGGGAACTAAAATCCAGTCACTCCATTCGAGTGAAAACATACAAGCGTTCTTGACGTAGTTACGTTATGTAGTTACACTCTTATTTATGGAGTTTGAGTGGGACGAAGCAAAACGTAGATTGAATCTCCATAATCATGGCATTGATTTCGTTGGAATCGAACAGGTATTTCAGAGAGAGACGGTCACAATTCTTGATGATCGCTTCGATTATGGCGAAGAACGCTTTGTCACGTTCGGATTGCTCAATGGTCGCGTGGTAGCGATTGCCCATACAGAGACCGACGAAGTGATACGCATTATCTCCGTGAGAAAGGCTACGAAATATGAAGAAAGCAGCTACTTCAAAGAGATCTCGGACTGACTGGAAGCGCGTAGATGCGCTGAAGGATGAGGACATTGATCTCTCCGATATACCGGAAGTGTCTCCAGAGATGTTTGCACGGGCAATAGTGCGACGGGGCTTGAAGCCAGTGCCACGTAAAGCACAGTTGACGTTGCGCGTGGACAGTGATGTGCTGAACTGGTTCAGAAAGCAAGGGCAAGGCTATCAGACGAAGATTAATGCATTGCTAAGGGCATATATGGAGGCGCATAAAGCATAGCTGGGCTGCTTCGCTTTAGATCGAAATCCTTCCTTGAAAATTAAAGATCGGATGATTAATGCTGAGGTGATCGGAGATGAATCTTGTTCTTCTCGTTCCACTGCTAATTACAACTATCGTTGCTATCTTAAGTTGGATAGTAGCACATCGCTTGACTGCTAAACGTGAGATTGCTGGCAAACGGCGTGAGTTGAGAGTCAAATATTTGATTGATGCTTATCGGCAGCTTGAAAGTGTTGGTAATCGAGAACTCTCTAGCAAGTGGTCAGAAGTGTTAGAGTCTGCAATCGCAGACATTCAATTACTCGGAACACCGAAGCAGGTTGAAATGGCGAAACGTTTTGCAGATGATTTTGCAAAGAATCGAGCTGCGTCGTTTGATGAATTGCTCTTTGACCTTCGGGAGACATTGCGTATCGAACTTCAATTAGAGCCAGTAGAATCTAATATAGTGTTCTTAAGAATCAGTCAAACGCAATCTAATAATCCATTATTCGAGCGGATGCGGCGATAGCTTCCCCAGATAATGATTACTCGCGTGCAGTATTCCGACGCTAATAGCCCAAAATGAAATTGCGCTGCATCCACCGAAGTGAAAGCAGCGCAACCTCATAATTCCTCTGAAATCGCCCGAAAGCGACTCGGGGAATAAGTTGGCGACAATGCATGTACACGCTTATTGTCGCCGGTTTGTATCCCGAAGCGTGACTGGCGGTCAGTCAACCTCCGGTCGGCACGCGGTCTGTTTTCACGAATCTTGCGATCCCTTTCCACAAACCTCGCATTCTTTTTAGGGAATGCGGTGCCGTTTGGTTTTTGTTGTGGTGGCTTTTCCTCCACCGCCGGTTACGTCCCCGGCAACGAGGCTCAAAGGTCGAAACCCTTGAGCGACTTCGGCTCCCCTCCGTCGGGTCCTTCTCGGAAGGGTGCATTCGGTTTTTATCCCGAATGCTTAGTGGAAGTTTTGCAACCTCCACACAGCCCAAGCCTTTCGGCTTCAGCGAGAGGTGTTATAAGTAGAGCGAACCGCTCCGCTTCACTTCTCAAGCGATATGTTACCACATCGCAGCCTATCCTCTTGCTGGTCACAATGCCCGTGAGCGTCGTAACGTGCTGCGTGTTATACGCGCGCTCATCAGACAAGTCAAGCAGAAAATACTTTAACTTTTTTAGGTTTTTGTGACATGTGCCTGTGGAAAAATCTGTGGAAATCTTTCGTCCATTTTTTATCTGATGACAGGCAAAACTTTGCGCTGATGAGAACTCGATTTGAAATTTAATTGACGCGCACTATACGCAGAAAATTTTTTATTTTTTAGTTCTTGACTGCTCCACTCGCGCTCTAATTTTTTCAACTCAACGCCGTCTGACTCTGGATCAACGAGCGTGAGCCAGACAGGAAGCGGCAGCCAAGCCCACGCCGCGCCGTAAATTTCAATATTCAATTTTTCGACGTGATGCTCTGTTCTGGTTTGCAACGAAAGAGGCGGCAAATCCTCCCAGTTTTCATAACAGGCGTGCTGTATGCACGGTGCTGGCTTGGCTCGACGGTGAACCAGACAGCCGAATTTACGGGAGAAAAGCGGGCAGGAATAGGTTTGTTGAAAAGTGTCGCCCGTTGCGCTCAAGCTATAACGCTTGACCGTTTCCCGCGCTCGGCTATAAACCTCGCGCTTCTCTTCACAGGTCAGGCGAGGCGTGCGCGCTATAGTCTCACGAATCGCTACGGCTTCTAATCGTGTGATGTTAACGTTAACGAAATGCGCGTCCGTGCAGCACGAGCCGCGCGCAGGGCACGAGCGGCAGTCCTTGGCCGCTTGCTCGTAATTTAATTTAATGAATGTCTGGTAAGAGGCTTTTAGACGCTGCAATTGCGCTAGCGCCTCCGCCTCGCTTCGCCTGCTTATCATTTGAAACTCTCGCGTTGGCTTCACGGCTAAATCCAAGCATGCTGGATTGGCGCGCGCGAGCCATAAGTGATCCACGCGCATCACACGAAGCCGCACGAAACTGATTGAGTTTTCTTCGTGTCGTTTAGTGTGGCTTCGTGGATCATCTTCTTTTCATTTGTCCCAGCATCGTCGGTTTTGATTTAGCGCGTTCGTACAGAGCTAAAAACTCAAGGTTTCCGTCAGCGCCGCGTATGGGCGATTCTATTACGCCGCGCACATTCAAACCTACATCGCGCGCAGCCGCGTTCACTTCTTCTACGACGCGTGCGTGTTTCGCAGGGTCGCTCACTATGCCGCCTTTGCCTACCTCGCCGCGACCAACCTCGAACTGCGGTTTTATCAGCGTAATCAGTCGCCCCGTTTCGGTCAACAGCGGCGCAATCGCCTGAAAAATTTTCGTGGCCGAGATGAAAGAAACATCCATCACCGCCAGGTCGAATCTTTCGGGAAAATCTTCGGGCGTCAGGTGGCGTGCGTTGATGCCTTCTCTAGCTTCAACGCGCGGGTCGTTGCGAATCTTCCAATCAAGCTGGTTGTGGCCTACGTCTATGGCTACAACGCGACGAGCGCCGTGCTGAAGAAGGCAGTCTGTGAATCCCCCTGTTGAAGCGCCTATGTCCAGACAGAGAAGACCGTTGACATCAACGCTGAACTCTTGGAGAGCCGCTTCTAATTTCAGCCCACCGCGCCCTACGTAGCGCGCCGCAGGATCGCCCGCACCCTTGATACGAATCAGCGCGTTTTCCGAGAAAATCTCCGAAGGCTTTTCGACGCGCTGCTCGCCTACGAGCACAACGCCTGCCATTATCATAGCCTGTGCGCGCGTGCGCGATGCGGCAAGCCCGCGCTCGACCAGAAGTTTATCAATTCGCTCGCGCTTCATCACTGCGACACTTTACAACGAAACACGCATCGCGTGGAAAAGGTTGATGGAATGTTCGGAAGAGGAAGCTAAGAATTCACGTACGCGAACCATTTCAGCCCACGAAAGTGGGCGGCAGAATAAAGCCCAGTGCGTAAGCGCTCTCGTTAAGAGCAAGAAGAATATTAATAGAGCTATCGAAGATAGCGACAGCCTGTGGTAATCAAAGGGCTGTCGCCCGCTCACACGGGCTTTGTAATCTTTGTTGCTATCTGTTCCCGGCGCTTGCGCACCGGGCTTTAGACGGTCGCCGTCTAAAGACGGCTTAATGACTCTCTTATAGTGTAGTATCAGGGAAAAACAGAAAGGCCAGAGTTGCAATGAACTCTGGCCTTTCTTCGAAAGAATATTCTGACGGCAAAGCTTATCCGTCCTAAATAAGCTTTATCACTCCGGCGGCTGTTGCGGCTGCTGTCTTCCCTCGAAGATTTCTCGTATGCGATTTAGTTCGCGCCCTGCGCGCTCTACTTGACGCTGAACCTCTTCCGGGCCGTACTCGTTGTCGTTTCTGCGCCGCCTCTCTGCCCTACTCTTCTTCGCTGCGCGATCACCCGCGCCAGGCTCGTCTCGCGTCCAACTGTCATCATCGCCTGTAGCGCGCTCGTCCGGCGAAGGCTTAGGCTTAGCCGGAACAGTGGCTTGATGATCTTCGATCTTCGGGGGCGCTACATTCTCTTGAGATGGCTCAGGCTGAGTCGCCTGCGGCACTGGAGCAGGAGCGTTAGCTGGCTGCTGTGCAACGGGCGCGTTCTGGTGCGTATGATTCCTGAAAGAGTCGAATGCGAGCGCAGCAGCAGCGCCTACCAGTGATGCTGCGACGACGACGAGCACCAGCAACAGATTTGTACGCGCAGGACGTTGCGCCTCTACGAGCGGAACTACTGGGCGCGCCAGCAGCGTCGCTTCCGTGTCAAACTGTGGAACGGGAAGCGAATGGTCGCGCTCTACGCCTGTGGGTATAATTATTCTTCTTCTCTCTTCCATCTTCAGTTAAATCGTGATCTTAAAATTTCGCACCTTCTTTATTGCGATTCAGTTATCCTGCTCTATCCCATGAAAATTCTACTGCAAAACCGGGGCCAGGCGCACGGCTTATTTCAAAGAAGCTCGAAAGCCCGGCAACCCGCCGCGCAACCTATTTGATGCCTGAAAGCCTTGGCAAGTACGCTCGCTCCGTAGACCGCTTCCTCGCCCATAATCGTGCATAAACGGAGCGCGCCCGTCATCCTTTGAGGTTGGCAAACGAAAGCTCTCTTCAATCGAATACTATAATGAACTGGGAAATCTTATTAAGACTCTCTTTTACGACTATCAAGGTAATCCCTTCGACATAACCGTATATGGTTATCTGGACGGAAACAGAGTTTCTAACTCGAGGACAATCAGGTATGAGTACGACCCGCCGCCTATGATGATAGCTGCTGTGCATGGACAGCCAGCACCGAAGTATGACCCGCGATATTCGCACAAGTACAAGTATAGATATGACGAGAGAGGTAATCTGATTGAGGAAATGATGCACATGAGCAACGGAAGTATATGGCAGCGCACCGTCCGTAAATTCAACGGTAATCAGATGGAGGAGTTGATCTACGACGAGAACGGCGCGCTCAATCAGAAGTCTCGCTACACGTTTGATGAAAGAGGGAATAAAGTAGAGGAGATTATGTTTGACCCACAGGATGGCTCGGTCAAAAACAGATACTCATACGCCCATGAGTTTGACTCTACTGGGAACTGGATAAAGCAAACGACATCTGAGTGGGTGACGAAGAATGGCAGGTCATTTTTCGAGCCTACAGGGATAACTTACCGCACTATCGTTTACTACTAACGCACATCTCTGAGTGACATCTGTAGTTTGAGGAGCGAAGAATATGAAGCAGCCCGTTGTTCGTCTCACCTTGATGTCCCTTATTATCTTATTTAACTGTGCTATGCCTCACCTATTCGCCAGTGCGCAGGAGCAACAGAGAGCAAGTGGCGCATTGTTTCCTGTAGAGCAAAACGGTAAGTGGGGCTTCATTAATAGCGCAGGCAAAGTAATCATCAAGCCGCAGTTCGAATTCGCTTACGAGTTCTCGGAAGGGCTTGCAGCCGCCAACTCTGACGGGAAATATTTCTATATTGATTCCACAGGCAATATTGTTATCCATTTGGACTCTCCTAGCTCAGAACCATTCAGCGAAGGGCTGGCCGCAATATGTGTAGACAATCTGTGGGGTTACATGAATAAGAGCGGCGAGATTGTTATCAAGCCGCAGTTCGAAGAAGACCAAACATACTGGGAAATGAGACCCGCCAGAAGATTCTCCGAAGGATTAGCTGCTGTAGTAGTGAACGACAGGTGGGGCTACATTGACAAATCCGGGAAGATGGTAATCGAGCCGCAATTCGAGAGCGCCGAAGAGTTCTCGGAAGGGTTGGCCGTGGTCAAGATAAACGGCAAGGAGGGCTACATTGATAAATCAGGCAAAATTGTTATTCCGCCTCATTACGACTTGGCTGTGGGATTCTCAGAGGGGCTGGCTAGGGTGAATTTCGGATTCAATTACATAAACAGCACCGACGTTGGATATAACGCTGCCAAGTGGGGGTTCATTGACAGGACTGGTAAGGTCGCCATCGCTCCGCAGTTCGCCATAGCTGGCACTTTCTACGAGGGGCTAGCACCGGTAGCCCTAGAATCAGGTAAGCAAGGCTACATTGATAAGACTGGCAAGATAATCTTCACCGTTAACTGTGACGCTTCGGGCTTCTTCTCCGGTGGCTTCGCCTCAATAGAGATTCGGGCTAAAAGGGGGTTCATTGACAGAACGGGTCGAGTCGTAATCCCACCACAGTTCGATGAGGTAAGGCACTTCTCTGATGGAATAGTTTGGGTGCGTGTCGGAAACGTTTGGGGCTACATTAACAGAGCGGGCGAGTACGTTTGGAAATCCACAGGGTAAAGTATATGCGTAGATTCCTCATTTACAGCATCACTGCATCTCTTGAAAACGGTAGGTACGTCTCGCAGTACGTTCAGATTGAATACAACTTCCGCCTGTACTAAATCTGGCGATTGTACCTTCATCCAGAGTCTAGTCTTTTACCCCATCACCTTATGTCGTTTTACACGCTGTCCGTCTAAAACTTCCATAGTCTCCTTAACCTTCGTGTAGATTCCATCCGCGTCCAGGCCGTATTTAGCAAGAAGTAGTTTCGGGTCGCCGTGCATGATTATGCGGTCGGGCACTCCCATGCGAACCAGGCGCAGGCGATCTTGCAGGCCATTCTCTTCCAGAAGCTCCATGACGGCAGAGCCGAAGCCGCCAGCAAGATAAGCTTCTTCTATAGTGACTATGAGCCGCTTGGTTTCGCCCAGGGCCAGGAGCAGACTTGAATCTAGCGGCTTGGCGAAGCGCGCATTGACGACCGTTGTTTCTATACCGTCTTGCGCCAGAAGCTCTGACGCTTTCAGCGCCGGATGAGCCATAGAGCCGTAAGCTACGATTGCAATGTCACCGCCATCACGAAGAATCTCCGCTTTGCCTATCTCAAGAAGCTCAGGGTCGCGCTCTATATCAACCCCGAAACCATTGCCGCGCGGATAACGCATGGCGGCTGGCCCCGTGTGCTCAATCATTGTGTAGAGCATGTCGCGCATCTCGCCCTCGTCTTTTGGAGCCATTAGGATGATGTTGGGAATTGCGCGCAAGTAAGCTATGTCTAAAAGCCCGTGATGAGTTGGCCCATCGCCGCCCACTATGCCTGCGCGATCCATGCAGAATTTCACGTTCAGGTTCTGTATGCAGACATCATGAACGAGTTGATCGTATCCGCGCTGCAAGAACGTAGAGTAGATTGCGGCCACAGGCTTCAAGCCTTCGCATGACATCCCTGCGGCGAACGTAACGCAGTGCTGCTCTGCTATGCCAACGTCGAAAGCGCGCTCAGGGAATTTTTCAAGAACTTTATCAATACCCGTGCCGTCAGGCATAGCCGCTGTAAGCGCAACGATTCGTTCGTCCCTCTCCATCAACTCGCACATGGTGTCACCGAAGACAGCAGTGTAGGCCGGAGAGCTGGGCTTCGCTGGCTTTATAGGCTGACCCGTAGCAAGATCGAACGGGCCTGTGGCGTGCCATGCATAATAATTTTTCTCTCGCGCAGGGAAGCCTTTGCCCTTGGTCGTCAATGCGTGAACGATAACGGGGCCGTCCTGAATCTTTTTGGCCTCTTCGAGAGCGCGAACGAGCGCGCCCGTGTCGTGGCCGTCAATGTAGCCTATGTACTTGAAGCCTAGTTCGTTTACTAGCGCGCCCGGCAACACTGCCGCAGCAATTGCGTCTTTCACTGTCTTCGCCGCGTGATGGAAGCGTTCGCTCACCCATCTTAAGGTTTCGCCAACTTCATCCTTGAAACGATGATAGCCTTGAGCTTCGCGTATACGATTTAAGTAACCAGTC
Source organism: Acidobacteria bacterium 13_1_20CM_3_53_8 (assembly GCA_001920415.1). GTDB lineage: Bacteria > Acidobacteriota > Blastocatellia > Pyrinomonadales > Pyrinomonadaceae > 3-1-20CM-3-53-8. The sequence continues at coordinate 50,258 of MNJR01000064.1, forward strand.
AAAGCGCCGACCGCAGGCGCGATTGACATCTCGTTATCGTTCAATAGAACGATAAGCCGGGTCTTCAAATGTCCGGCCTGATTGACAGCCTCCATAGCCATGCCGCCAGCTAAGCTTGCATCGCCAATAAGAGCTACGACGTGATGATCTTCTCCTTTACGGTCGCGCGCAATCGCCATCCCCAGAGCAGCGCTCAGAGAGGTTGAAGCGTGACCTGCGCCGAAAGTGTCGTACTCCGATTCATCGCGGCGAAGAAACCCGGAGAGTCCGCCGTACTGCTTGATCGTAGGCAGTTGGTCGCGCCTTCCTGTCAAAATTTTATGGGCGTAAGCCTGATGGCCTACGTCCCAGACCAGGCGGTCGCGCGGCGTGTCGAAAGCGTAGTGGAGCGCTACGGCCAGTTCCACAGCGCCAAGACTTGCGCCCGTGTGGCCGCCAACGCGCGACATAGTTTCAAGAATGTATTGACGAATCTCGTCTGCGACCGCTTGCAGTTCGTCCACACGCAAGCGGCGCAGGTCTTCGGGCGAGTTAATCTGATCCAGAAGTTTCATTGTGGGCACATTCTAGCGCGCCCGGCTCAGGAATGCCACGCGCGAAAAGTCCATTTACGAAGAGAGCCGACAGCCGGGCTGTCTTAAAACATCAGGCCAAGAAGCACAGGTTTTCAATTGTAGAATCCGGGCCATCGCTTGAAGCTCACGAACAATCACATACTATACATATCAGTTTTTCTTTGTAGTGTAAAGTGCTTTGCTCTTAAAACCAGAAGGTGAAGTGTGCGGTCTTTTCAGGTATGAGGAGGGTGCAGGCTGTTTATCAGACCAAATGCGAGTTTGAGGCGTCTAAACAGACGAGGCATCTAAAGCTTTGCCGCACGCTCGGATGGGAGGAAATCTTGCCGCTTGACGTGCGAGCTTTTTATCAATTCAAAATTGAGCAAGGAGCACTTTTGATTATGAGATGGAAGAACGGAATAAGCGCGATTGCGCTCTGCATACTCTTCGCCGCTAGCGCAGCCGCGCAGCCGCAAGCTACGGCACAGACGCCCAATTCACGACCTGAGAATATGGAACGCAGGCATGGCAGGGGCGAACATGCAGGGGCGGAGATGGGGTTCATGAGACACGCCCTGCGCGAGTTGAATCTGACGGACGCACAGCGCCAGCAGGTTCACTCTATCGTAGAGCGCTTCATGACGAGCACAAAGGCGCAGCGCGACGAGTTGCGCCAGCTTCATGAGCAGAGAGGGCAGAATGGCACGTTCACGCCAGAGCAGCAAGAGCGGGCGCGTCAGCTTCATCAACAGATGATGGAAGCCAATAAGAGCATGAACGATGAAATCATCGCCACGCTCACGCCAGAGCAGCGCACACAGCTAGATCAGATAAGGGAGAACTTCAGGGCACGCCGCGAAGAGAGGCGCGAGCGTCGCCGTGGCGGTCAGCTTCCCCCGCAGTAGTAGAAAAGTTCTGAACAGAGAATAAAGAAGAAGCCTCTTACGGACTGAACTTCGCAAGGGGCTTCTTCTTTTATCTTTCGGTCACTGGCAGCAAGTAGCTGCGGTGCTAACCTCGTTCGACTGCGAAGTGAGTTGCGCCCCCGCCGTGCCCGCGCAACATGATGCCGTCTCCGGCAGGTTATCTTCGAGCACTACGAAAACTTCCCATTCGTTGCCGTCTGGATCGCGCACCCATGCCTTGTCTTGAATAGCATAGCAGCAGTTCGTCTGCATCTCGTCGCGCGTCAGAAGCCCTGCCTGAATCCATCTCTCACGCACGGCCAGCACGTCTTCAGTTGAAGCGACCTGAACGCCCATGTGCGAGAGAGCGCCACGCGATTGAAAGGGATGCTGGTTGAGCGTCAGGTTGAGCGGCGGGTTCAAGACATCGAACTTGGCATAGCCCGTGCGCACTTTGCTAGGCTCTATGCCCAGCATCTTTCTATAAAACTCCATGCTCTCTTCAACGTTCCTCACATTGAGCGCCAGATGAGCCTTCAACGCATTCACATTCTTCTCGGCCTTGCTTTCCATATCATCTCTCCTTTAGAATCATATTCGCTTAAGCGAATTTGTAGAGAGAGTAAACCCTAGCCACATATATGTCAAGGCGTATCTGTCATGGATGGTAAATTTTTGCGCCTGCATGTTTGATATGAGCTTTGTGATTGACGAAATGCGCGCGGAAGATTGGGAGCAGGTGCGCGCCATCTACATGGAAGGCATAGCGACGGGCGATGCCACGTTCGAGGTGGAAGCTCCTACGTGGGAGCGCTGGGATGCTGCTCATCTAGCTTGCGCGCGGCTAGTCGCGCGAGACAATCAAATCAAAGGCTGGGCCGCGCTCAGTCCTGTATCCAGCCGCCGCGTTTATGCGGGCGTTGTTGAGGTGAGCGTTTATGTGTGCAAGGAGTTCAGGGGCGAAGGCATTGGCCGTGCGCTGCTTGAAGCGCTCGTCAAAGCTTCAGAGCATGAAGGAATCTGGACGTTGCAGGCTAGCATCTTCCCTGAAAATCAGGCGAGCATACGGCTTCACCTGCGTTGCGGTTTTCGTGAAGTGGGCAGGCGCGAGCGAATAGCGAAATTGAACGGCCAGTGGCGTGACACAATTCTTCTTGAGCGAAGAACTAAAGAAGTGATTAGAGCAGTTTTCAGTTTTTAGTTTTCAGTTTTCAGAAAGAAACGAAAAGCTCTTATCTGAAAACTGAAAACTAAAAACTGAAAACTGCGAACGGAGTGAGCGATGGCGAGAGAATTTTCGATGGAGACTTTTTTCAAGGCGCTGGCGGATAGAACTCGTCTGCGGCTGCTTCACCTGATGGGCGACGAAGAGTTGTGCGTCTGCTTCTTCGTGGAAGTGTTGAAGACGAATCAGCCGAAGATTTCGCGCCACCTGGCGTACCTGCGCAGGGCTGGCGTTGTCTCTGCGCGGCGCGAGGGCAAGTGGATGCACTATCGCGTGACGGAGCCGCCGCACGAGCACGCCGCACGAATCTTCCGAGAGGTGCGCGTGTGGTTACGGGAAGAGCCTGAGATGCTGCGCGACCGCGCGCGTCTAGCCAAAGTTTGTTGTGCGCTGCAACCTCCAGTGCAACTCAGAAGCGCGCCAAGACCTGCAAGTTTTTCAGCTTAGAGTTCAATTCAAGCAATAAACGAGCAATCAATTCTTTGCGAGCTTAAGTATTTATCTTTGCGCCTTTGCGAGAACCATCAATTCTCTTGACACTTCAAGATTCATGAAAGTTGCAGTTTCTCGCAAAGGCGCAAAGGAAAGAGATAAGCTCGCAAAAAGATTTTGAGCTTTGGTCAGGGAGCTTTACTCGCGCTCTTAAGCTTATTCGGTTTTGCGTCTTAATTTGAGCACGGCTATCTCTGGCCGTGCACCAAGACGAACGGGCAGGCCTATAGTCCCCGTGCCGCGCGAGACGTAAAGTTGAGTCCCGTCTCGTTGATATAGCCCGCGAATGTACTTCATCTCTTTGCCGAAGCGGGCGAGCGCACCCAATATGGGCAAGCTCACCTGACCGCCGTGCGTGTGACCGCTTAAGATTAGTGAAAAGTTTTTCGCTTCGGGAAGATCGAAGACGATGGGCTGATGAGATAGAAGCACTGAAGTTTTTTTCACATCCATTCCATAAGATGCACGAGGCCAGTCGGCTCCCGCCCATGACCAATCGTCAATGCCAGCGAGTTGCAGCACATCGCCGCCTCGTTTGATTTGCGTGTTCGCGTTGTTGAGTACGTTGATCTGTTTTTTTTCAAGAGAGAGCGCCGTCAATCGAGGGTCTGTGTTATGGTCGTGATTGCCCAGCACAGCCCAGACGCCTTCCGGTGCGCTTAATGCGCCGAGCGCTTCCGCGCAAGGCTCTATGTAGCGGCGATAAGCTGTAGTGTAATCGCCGGTCAAAGCTATAAGGTCTGGCCTTGTCGCCTGGGCCAACTCAACAACACGCCGCACCTCTTCAATGCCTACGATACGGCTGTGATGAATATCCGAGACCTGCGTTATGCGAAATCCGTCGAAGCCATCTGGCAGGTCGCGTATAAAAATGTCCGTCTCCGTCACTTCATAGTCGTGCGGCTCGACCAGGGTCGCGTATGCGGAAGTTGCAGACACGGCCACTAGCGGCGCTGCCACTAAGCTGCTCAAGAATCGTCTTCGCGTAAAACCAGCCATCACGGAAGAAGATTGTAACACTGGTTCAAGCCTTGACAATCTCTACTCAGCAGTTAGAATAATTTCCGGTCTTTAGGGGAGATGTGGCCGAGTGGCTGAAGGCGGCGGTTTGCTAAACCGTTAAGGGTCAAAAGCCCTTCACAGGTTCGAATCCTGTCATCTCCGCCATAATTTTTCTGAAAAAAGCGAACGGGCTGCTTGATTCAAGCCGAAGAGATCAGGTAGCCCGTCTCTCTTTACGCGTGCGCCGGTCACGCTTCGCGGCCTTGCGCGTCCGAGCCAAAAGCGTCTAAAACATTCCGGTCTCGAATTCTCCTCAAAAAACAGATGTAAGAAAAGTCTGGAGTCTGAGGTCAAAAGCAAATGGCTGGTAGCTGACAGCTATTAGCTATCAGCTCCTTATCTTCTGACTCCAGACTCTAGACTCCAGACTCCAGACTTTCTACTATCATCTGACATCCAGTATCCGCTTTTTCAATACGCCGTAAGGAGAAACACGAAATGTTTCCTGTGCTATGGAGTAATCAGACGTTGCCGGACATGTTCAACCTCGCGCTGCCCATCGCCGAAAAGATGCTGCGCCCAGCTATCGTCTACGTTTTTTTGGTCGTTGTGCTCAGAATATTCGGCAAGCGCGAGTTGGCACAACTGAACCCGTTCGATCTGGTGGTGCTGTTGTCGCTATCGAACACAGTGCAGAACGCAATCATTGGCGACGACAACTCTGTGACGGGCGGTATGCTCGGCGCGTTCACGCTGCTACTTATCAACTACCTTGTGGTACGCTTCCTCTTCAAGCACCGCCGCCTTGACCAATTCGTCGAAGGCAAGCCGACGACTTTGATAGAGAACGGGCGCTTGCGCAAGAAGGCATTGGCGAAGGAGCTTTTGACCGAGTCGGAGCTATTGACGGTCGCGCACCGGCAGGGCTTTACGAGCACAAAAGACGTGGAGCTTTGCGTGCTCGAACCCGGCGGCACGTTCTTCCTGCAAGGCAAACAGCCGCCCCTCGCCGAGCAGCGCCACAAAGAACTATCTGAGAAATTGGACGAACTAGCTCGCATGATCGCAGAGATAAAGAAGGAGAAAAGCGGGTAAATGGTAAATGGTGAATGGTAAATAGAAGACTGCTTTTCACTATTTACCATTCACCATTTACCATTTACCTTCTCATCACTTATGTCTGTCCGCGTTCGTTTCGCACCATCGCCGACGGGTTATCTGCATATTGGGGCTGCGCGCTCGGCGCTTTTCAACTGGCTATATGCGCGCCACATGGGCGGCAAGTTTCTGCTTCGGATTGAAGACACAGACTTGCAGCGCTCAACCGATGAATCAACGCGCTCGATTCTTGAAGGGCTTGCGTGGCTCGGTCTGGATTACGACGAGGAGTTGGTCTTTCAGTCGGACAATGCGCCGAAGCATAGAGCGGCAGCGTTGCGTCTTATTGAAGAAGGAAGGGCTTACAGGGATTTCACGCCAAAGGCCGAGCGCACGGACTCGAACATCAAGCAGGAGATTGCCGAGCGTGCGCGCGCACACTCCGCGACAGGCTTTGATCATCGCAGCAATCCTTTTCGTGATCTATCGAAAGAGGAATCCGACCGCCGCGCCGCAGCGGGCGAACCTTTCGCTGTTCGTTTGAAAGTTCCGCGTGAAGGCTCATCTAGATTCACGGACGCCGTTTATGGCGAACAGGAGCGCGACTTTTCAGAGATTGAAGATTTGGTGCTGCTGCGGTCTGATAGTCACCCACTCTACAATCTATCGGTTGTGCTTGACGACATAGAGATGGGCATCACGGATGTGATTCGCGGGCAAGACCACCTGACCAACACGCACAAGCAGGTTCTGATTTATGATGCTTTGGGCGCGCGCGTGCCACGCTTTGCTCATCTTCCGCTCATACTCGCGCCGAACAAAGCTAAGCTCTCGAAACGAAAGCACGGCGAGGTCGTTAGTCTCACAACTTACCGCGACCGTGGATTCGTGCCCGCAGCTTTCAGAAATTTTCTGGCTCTACTGGGCTGGTCGCCGCCCGAAGGCAAAGAAATAATGACGAAGGAAGAGATGATCGAAAACTTTTCGTTAGAAGCGATAGGCCGCGCCAACGCCGTCTTCAACTTCAGCGAAACAGACCCGCGACAATGGACTGACGCGAAAGCCATCTGGATGAACGCGGAGTACATTCGCACTATGCCCATGCAGGATTTGCTGCCAATGGTTCGCGCAGAGTTGGAATCTAGCAAGCTCTGGCGAGATGAGTATGCGGATGAGAAGCAAGCGTGGTTCGAGAAAACAGTTGACCTGATTCGCCAGCGCTTCTTCACGCTCAAAGATTTTTCGGGACAGGGGCGCGCATACTTCGCTGACGATTTCGAGATGGACGAAGCGGCTGTGAAGAAGAATTTGAAGAAGGAGCCGCGATTGAAAGAGCTTCTGCCTGCTCTGGCTGAACGCATGGAAAAGGTAGAGCCTTTCACGGTCGAGACCAGCGAGGCTGCGCTCAGAGATTTTGCGGAAAGTACGGGCGTCAAAGCCGGGCTATTAATCAACGCCGCGCGCACGGCTCTCACAGGCCAATCGGTCGGCCCGTCAATGTTCGATGTGTTCGCAGCCATAGGGCGCGAGCGATCAGCCCAACGATTACGACGCGCCGCAGAGATTATATAAAGCAGTGACGAGTGACAAGTGACAAGCAAGAAAGAATTTTTAATCTTTAATTTAAATTTTCAGTTTATAGAGATAAGCTGATTGCTTTCTCTTATTAATCTGAATAAAAAATTAAAAGTATTTCCTGCTCGTCACTTGTCACTTGTCACTCGTCACTGCTCTTAGGAGGTTATTAATGCTGAAAAGATTTCTCTTCATCATAGTGCTATTTCTCGTGTCAGCATCGCTGTGCATGGCGCAAACTGAGAATGCAAACGTGACGACTACGCGCCAGCGCACGACCACAACGAGACGCGCCGGACAGAACACCGTAGCGCAGCCGACGCAACAACCCGCCCAAACGCACGCGCGCACGTCATCAACCAACCAGAGCAATGCGGGCGCTAGCGACCCAACGTCGCGCGGCGTGCTCGCAGCATTCAACGCGCTGCTCGAAGGCATTCGTCATAGTGATGTCAACGCGGTGGCGAACGCTTACTGGAACTCGCCGCAATTGATACTCTTTAACAACAACGGCTCGGTCACGCGCGGATGGGAAACCATGCGCGCCAATCGAGCAAGTTCTTATCCGAACATTCATGACGTTAAATTGGACGTGCGCGATCTGCGCGTGACTATGCTGGGGCGCGACGGCGCGCTCGTCACCTGTCTCTGGACGCAAACGCAAACCGCTAACGGCCAATCCGAGACCGCTTCGGGTCGCATGACGCTCGTCTTCAAGCGCATAGGCAACTCTTGGAAAGCCGTTCACCTGCACACCTCGCCCGACAAGCCCAGTCAATCGAACGTGCTCCCTTCAGAGCGTACAACTCAACCGAACACTCCGCAGCAACCTGATTAAAGAAGAGAGCAAAACCTTTTCTCAGATGAGAATAGAAAAGCCTGCTTGAAGAAGATCGGTCAAGCAGGCTTTTTCTATTCTTAAGATACTGTCACTTGAAAAGAGAAGAACCGCTCACACGAACGTTCGTGCGTGAGCGGTTCTCCGGTGAACTGTTGGGATTGACCTTGTAGCTGCTCTGTGCGGCCTACATTGGAAGGAGGCGCTACACAGTGAACCTACTCGGAAAGACAATCCGAACAATCTCGAATTATCTGAAGTAGGCTAGGTCTCAGCCACCTCACTGTGATTAAAACTCATATATTTTTGGATCACCTCCTTTCCAGTGTTACTTTAGATAATAAATGACAATCGGTTGTGCGTCAAGAACTTATTTTGCCCTGAAATGTTGTGCCACGTCGGAAAGATAAACGCCCTCCAACGTAAACAGCTTCCGCGTGCTCAAGGCCGAAGAAGTAGCCTATCTCTCTGAAATCATCGCAATCGTGAATGACGAAATCCGCACGCTTCCCTGCTTCCAATGAGCCTATCTGGTCGCCTAGATTGAGACTGTAAGCGGCGTTGATTGTGGCGGCTGTGATTGCTTCGGCGGGCATCATCTTCATCTGTGTAGAGGCGAGCGAGAGAACCATTTGCATGGAAGTGGTTGGAGACGAGCCGGGATTGAAATCTGTAGCAAGCACTACAGCAAGCCCCGCATCAATCATCTCGCGCGCCGCCGGGTAACGATTTAGTCCCAGAGCATAGACGGAAGCAGGAAGAAGCACGGGCTGAACGCCAGCACTTTTAAGCGCGGCGATGCCTTTCGCGTCTGTGTGTTCAAGATGATCTGCGGTCGTCGAGCCGAGTTCCGCTGCGAGTTGTGCGCCGCCCGAAAGAGAGAGTTGATCAGCGTGAAGGCGAAGCCCCATTCCATGACAGCGCGCGGCTGATAGTATGCGCCAAGCTTCATCTGTGGTGAAAACTTTTTCTTCGCAGAACACATCGCAGTATTCCGCAAGATGCTCCCCGGCAACGGCGGGCAGCATCTCTTCTATTATGAGCGCGACATATTGCTCGCGCCGCGCGCTGTACTCTTCAGGCACATCGTGAGCGCCCAAAAATGTAGGCACAAACCCGAGCGCTGTTTCCTCATTCAACTTTTTAATCGCCCGCAGGATTTTCAACTCATCTTCGAGCGAAAGGCCGTAGCCGGATTTCGCCTCAACGGTCGTCGTGCCGCCGCGCAGAAACCATTCGCTATATTTTTTCCCAGCCTCAACCAATTCATTCAATGCAGCGCCGCGCGTGCGCCTCACAGTTGATTTAATTCCGCCGCCACGCGCAGCTATCTCTTGATAAGTCGCGCCGCTCGCTCGCATCTCGTATTCGTCCGCACGCGTTCCAGCGAAGACCATGTGCGTGTGCGCGTCAACAAAGCCGGGCATCACGACTCGTTTGCGCGCGTCCAGAACTTCGCAGTCCTGTTCAATCAGGGCTTCTATCTCGCTTCGCTTACCTACGCGAACTATGCGACCGTCGCGCACGATCATCGCGCCGTCCTCAATTATCGAAAGCTCGCGCATCTCCCCAAAACGGCGCGGACGCGCTTCCCCTTTGAGCGTTACAAGTTGTGAGCAGCCGACGACGAACATAAAGAGTCTGGAGTCAGACTGGATTTGCGATTTTGGATTTGCGATTTTCGATTGGATAAGAAACGAGCTTTAATTCTTTTGTCCTCTTCCAATCGAAAATCCAAAATCGCAAATCGAAAATTCTTCTGGCTGTTTTATTTCATATAGCGATCAAGGAAGTCTGCAATCGCTGGATAAAGTTTCAAGCGGTTGGCGAGTTTTACTATGCCGTGGCCTTCGTCAGGGAAGAGCATATATTCGACCGCCGCGTTGCGAGCGCGCAGGCTGTTCACTATCTGCTCTGCTTCGGTATAAGGCACGCGCGGGTCATTTCGTCCTGCGACGACCAGGAGCGGCGCTTTGATGCGATCAACTTTTGCAATCGGCGAGATTGTATGAAGAAAATCGAGATCGCGTTCGAGCGAACCGTATTCGACCTCGCGCAACTTGCGACGATAACCTTTCGTCGTCTTCAAAAAACTCTCGAAGTTGACTATGCCGTACTGCGCTATGGCCGCAGCCCACAGGTCTGGATAAAGAGTCACAGCGGCGTAAGTCATGTAACCGCCGTATGAGCCGCCCATAACGGCTATGCGATGCGCGTCTGCGCCGCCCTGTGTCTTTAACCATTCGACAGACGCCGCCAAATCTCTGACAGAATCTTCACGGTGACGCACATCGTCCAGATGCGTATAAGATTTGCCGTAGCCAGTGCTCCCCCTGACGTTCGGCGCAAGCACAGCATAGCCGCGCGACAGATAATATTGGGTCGTGTCGCTGAATGTTGCTTGCGTCTGCCCTTCTGGCCCGCCGTGAACCAGAACTATGACGGGAAGCCCCGCAGCGCTCTGTCTTGCGGCTACGACCGCGACATTCAGGTTCGCCTGCTGGCTTGGCGTCGTCGCTTCGCAGCCGCAATTGTCATTCGATTGATTGAGTCGCGCCGCCAGATTAGCGCCTGAAGCTTGCGGGCGATAGTACCAGGCGGGAATCTCAATCCCGTCGAAAGTTTTGTAGTGAATCAGCTCAGGCTCTACGAAACTCGTCTGCGGTATGCCAGCGCGCGAGCTATGTGTCACTTGCGAGAGTTTGCTAGTTCCCAGATCATAGACCCAGACATCCGAATTGAAGCGCGGGCCGCTGAAGCTAAAAGCGAGTTTAAGATTATTGTTCGCAGGCTGAACACGGTCCTGTGAAAAATCCAGTCCGGTCACAACGCCTTTGCCCGGAAGTTCCAGGGGGGCGCCCTTGGCTCCAAGCGTTCCGTCCGCATTCACTTCCCTCACATAAAGCTCGCTCATGCCGTCGCGATTAATCGCGTAAGCTATCAATCGAGCGTCCGACGAAATATGGAAGCTACTTACGTCCCACTTCGTGTCGTCAAGAATTTCAATCTTCTTCGTCTGCAAACCCATGCGTGCGAGCGACAGAAATTCGCGGCTCACGTTCGTGGAGAGAAGTATAGAGCGGCCATCGCGCGTGAAGTGTATGCGCTCGAACTGCGAAGCGTCGTCGTGCGGCGTCAGATGCGTGGCCTGCTTAGTGGTTAGATCAACCAAGTAGAGATCGTTATTCAAACTCAACCGCTCGTCCTCATGCGAGACTATCATCTTCGTTCCGTCCAAGGACCATGCCTCTACGCTGTTCGATCCGTCCTGCTGATAGACCATCTCCTCGCGCCCCGTCGCAACGTCCATCACGTAGATGTCAAAAAAATCCGGGTTGCGCTTGTTCGATGCGTAGCCGATCCGTTTCCCGTCATGCGACCACGCGCCGAAGTTGTAGCGAACCTGCGGATTGTTCGTCAGCGCTTTCGCTTGCGAACCGTCCGGCGCTAGCCAGTAAAGCTGCGCGTTCTCGTCGCCGCCGTGCGCTTTGCCAAAGACTAATCCTGAGCCGTCCGGCGACCATTGGACGAAATCAACGCGGTCTTCGTAAGAGGTCAACTGGTCAGGCCAGCCGCCTTGAGAGTTGACCGACCAGATTTGATTCGTTCCCGTAATGTTCGTCAAAAAAGCCACGCGCTCGCCCGCAGCAGAGAAAGTAGGCGCGCTCGCGCTGCGAATGTTCAGATAACGGTCAATCGTGTAAGCGCCCGGCCTCGCGCTGGTGTTTGCATTTTGCGTTTGAGCCGGGATGATAGGAATAAGGAGAGATAGAAGTGCGAGTATCGGAATAAGGCTTTTAAGTTTCAGCATTCTAGAATTTCCTTGGGATTAGATGAAAAAGAGTTTTGCGCGCGAAACTTATTCTACATGAAGCGTGTGCACAAATCAGAGCCGCGCTAGCGGCGCGGTGACTTTAGCCCGGCGTTTCAACGCCGGGAAAGAGCGTCATCGCAATTGTCGCGTCGCGCGAGCGACGATTGAATCACATCTCAATCTTCTCTCTCAACCGTCGCTCGCGCGACGCCTACAAAATCTGACATTTTCTCCCGGCGTTGAAACGCCGGGCTAAACTCAAGCCGCCGCTAGCGCGGCTGATTTGCGCGAGTGCTTTACATTAATTTAGAGATTCAATCCGCCGCGACGCTCGCCGCTTCCGCATCCGCTTTGCGCTTTCTTTCAGCGAAGATGAAGATGGCTGCGCCTATTATGTTGGCGACGACGATGATGGCGGTAATCTTCGCCGTGAAAGCGGCGTTGCTGGTCACTTGAATGATAGGGAAAATTGAGAGCGTGACATAGAGCAGCGTCATCAAAAAACCTGAGAGCGCGACGAGGCGCAGCCACATGTGCGGTCGCTCTTTCAGACTCTTTAATCCGAAGAGTGGAATGGCAAACATCACCAGATAGGTCAGCGCATAGAAGATGCCGCCAGCGTTGAAGAGCAGTTGAAAAGCCTCCTGCTGCCCTACGCCTATCAGGCTCACCAACCCCAGGCTGAGCGTGATTAGTCCGGCAATGATGATGGAGTTGATGGGCGTTCTGTATTTAGCATGCAGGCGCGTGAACCATTGCGGCATTAACCTATCCCACCCCGCGACCATAGGCAGGCGCGTGATGGCCGTAAACGTCACGCTAGCCTGCGCGAACCTGAGCAGGAGCATCATCATAATCACAAGCGAGACTATGTAAGCGACAAATCCGAACGAGCGAAAGCCTAAGCTCAAGACCTGCGGGATTGGCCCAATCAAGTCAATGTCGTCGGGTCGCACGAAGGCAAGCACAGAACTTGTGCCCAGTATAAACATCAGCGCGATGATGGGCGCAGCAAACATTACAGAACGGCCTATGGTGCGCGCAGGGCTGCGACATTCTCCGGCGAGTATGGCTACGTACTCGAACCCGCCGAGCGCTCCAAAGCCCATCTTGCCAAGGATATTCAGGCTGTTGAGGGAGATTTTCGGTGCGGCGGGCGTGAGCGGATGGTACTCTGTGATTGTGCCGCGCGCCAGATTCAAGAGTGGCAGCGCAATCAGCGTGACGAAGATCAGAAGCATGATGACGCCGCCCACGTTATGCACCCATTTGCCTACGCTCAACCCTAGCGTTGAAATCAGCGCCAGCAACCCTATCGCCGTACAACTTGCCGCCGTAACGAACAGCTTATTCCCAGTCAGCCAGGCAGAGTTCGGTCCGAGCGCGTATGAGATATAGTTTGTCGTCTGTAGACCTAGCTCCGAGGTGTTCAGCATCACGAAGAGCCAGAGATTCCACGCTACCATAAAGCCGACCAATTCGCTGAAGCCCAGTTTGGCCCACTGGTACAGCCCGCCTTCTAGCGGCATCAATCGGTTCAGATGTATGACGACAATGGCCGAAGGGATGTAGAAGAATGCAATCGCAAGGAGCCAGAAGATTATGTGCGACGGGCCTAGCTTTCCGGCAACGCCCACCCATGCAAGCCCTACTATGAAGAGTATCTGTGTGAGGACTAGGCTGCCCAGGCCAAGCTCTTTCTTCAGAGCTTTGCTTCGCTCTTCGACGCGCTCTTCCTCGTGCTGAAATTCTGCGGTCGTGATTGCGCGAGCTTCTTCTGACATACAGGCGGCCTCTGTAAAAATTTTCAGCGCTTCAAAATTTATTGTAGGAGTTACGCAGTTGAACGAGCGTGTCAGTACCGCCTGCGGTAGCGGGCGGGTCTGTTAGCAAAGTAAAAAGGCAAAAGGCAAATAAAAAGATTGGCTTCTTCTCACTTTTTACTTTTACCTTTTTACTTTGCTAACAGACCCGCCCGCTACCGCAGGCGGTACTGACTTTTGCTGCACTTTCCTATCAACTGCGTAACTCCTATATTGAATAACTCTACAGCCTCGCGCATGGATTCCGATTACGACTCTGAAGGCGCAGCGGACGATGACGATGACGAAGTGTGATCCAGCACTATGCGCCACAGCCCGCGCGCCGTGCGGCGCAGGATTAGAGTGAAGCGACCGTTAGGGCGGTCGTCTGCGCGCACCAGTTCCCATCGCCCAACGACGACCGCAGAGTTAGGGCCGAGCGGCGTTACCTCAAGCTCAGAGAAGACGAGCGTGCCCATCTTCGCGCGCGTGTCGTAGCTGCGCTTGTACTGCTCCAACACAGTCTGCCAGCCGCGCATCACTCCGTCGCCCGATACGAAAGTCGTGTTGGGCGAGCGCTCGTAGCCCTCCATGAATCCATTGATGTCGCCGCGATTCCATGCAGCCTGCTGCGCGTCCAGCACTGAGCGAATTTCCAGCATGATGCGAGCGTCGCCCGGCGCCATGCGTCTAGTCGAACGCGGTTGCTCTGCAACGATGGAGGTCTGTAGCCTCCTAGAAGAGCGCGCTCCCGGCTGTGCGCTTGGTTGCGGAGAAGTTGACGGCGCTGCGGGTGAGACCGTAGGCGGTATGATGGTAGGTGAACTGGGTTGTTCGGGCGATGGCCGAGTTGTAGGTGACGGTTGTTGTGCTGGCGTCTGCGGCGATGGTTGTGCTGTCGGTTGAGTTGATGGCTGCGTTGACGGTTGCGGCGAGGGACTAGGTGACGATTGCGGCGTAGTGCCTTGGGCAGATACGTGCGCGGCTGTTGATAAGATCAAGATGCTGGCGAAGAGGAGCGTAAGTTTCATCGTTATCTTTTCCTTTATGGTTCGGTTATTTGAATAAAGAACGTTGATGGAGCGGACTTTTTGCGCGCTTGACACTCGAATTAAGATACCTGCCCATAAGATCGCTTCTTAAATCTCTGAAAGGCAAACGGGTCTTCACTCAAACGTGCTGCGGTTTTCCTAGAATTGCCGCGCCATTGTTAAGGAACAAGCGCGCCCGCGTCAAGAAAAATAGCTTCCCTAACGGCTGCGAGACTCAAGCCACAAGCGCACAGCCACGCGCATGGCGGGCGCAATCTCGTGCCCCGCGTCGTAATTTTTCACTTCGACATCGTTTGCGCGCTCGCGCAATTTTTCTGCAAAATCTCTTACACGCTCAGGCGGGTAATACTCATCGCGCTCGCCGCTCAGGTAGAGCACAGAAGCCGCCGTCTCTTTATACTTTTCATCCACGTCCCAGTCGCCCGGAATCCCGCCGCATATGCCTACGACGCCGCGCAAACGATCAGCATGCGCGAAGGCAAAGCGAAAGTTGAGCGCGCAGGTTTGCGAAAAGCCCAGGAGAAAAATTCTATTCCTATCAGCGATGCCTTCATCAACAAGCTGTTCAATCACGCCGAGCAGCGCACGATGATGAAGCGCCACAGAATCTTCCGGGTGAAAATTTGTCAGCCATCCGAAGCCGTACCTGAGCGGCCCGCCCTTCTCCTTCGACTCTTTCAAGTGCTGATGAAAGCCCTGCAACGAGACCAGAGCGAAATCATCAGGCGCTAGAAGGCGCGCCTCGCGCATCATGCGCCGCTTGTTCTCGCCATAGCCGTGCAGCGCGATTAGCAGCGGATGCGCAGTTGCGCGCGTCGGCGGGATTGTATTCTCCGCACTACTTTCATTCGGCAGCGCTACGTCGTAATAGATTTTCACTTCCGCAGTGAGCGTGCGCTCTTCCGCCGAAACGTCCAATCTTTTCTCTTCAGTTGTCATCTGAATTTTGAGATTTCAAATTTGAAATTAGCTTGGATAAGAACAACCGGAAGCAACTCGGCTCTTAGCGAGCTTAAGCATTTCCCTTTGCGCCTTTGCGTGAACCCTCAATTCTCTCAAAGCTCAAGATTCATTTTAGTTGCAGGTTCACGCAAAGGCGCAAAGAAAAGAGCAAAGACCGCAAAGAGAGAACGCAAAGTCTTCGCTTAATTCAAATAACCGCTTGGCTCATCCGTCTTATCTTCTATTGTAGACGTGCTCGCCGTATCAATCTCTTCTTCCAATGTCCAGATGTCGAAAAGCTCTGGCGGAACTTCCGTAATAAAACGCGAAGGTCTTTGCAGAACTGTCTGACGATTGAAATCCGTAATCATCAAAGGATAAGTGATGTAAAGCCCGTCGCCAGCGCGCGTCAACGCTACGTACCAGAGACGCCGCTCCTCTTCTTCGCCCTCCGGGTCACGAAGCGAGCGAGGGCTTGGGAATTTTCCGTCGGCAGCCCAGATGATAAAGACCACGCGCCACTCTAATCCCTTCGCCTGATGGACGGAACTCAAAGTCAGCAGTTCGTCCTCTTCGCCTCCCATCACAACATCCTCTCCCATCACAGGCTGCGGCGCGCCGTAGCGTTCGGTTGCAAGCAGAGCAAGCTCGCCCAAAAATTCTTCCGTTGAATTGTAACGCGCGCTGTAACGCGCTAACTGCTGCAAATCTTCACGGCGCGCCTCCGCGTTCTCGTAATTCTGCGCAAGGTAATCTGAGTAGCCGCGCTCCAGAATTATCTCAATCTGCTTCGCGGGATTTTGTCTCGCGTCGTCCCTAACGAGATTTTCAATCAGAGCCAAAAACTCCGTCCAGCCGCTACCGCGACGAGGCGCGGCCTGAAAGCTAGCGCGGCGCACGAGCGCGAGCGGGTCTGGCGCCGTCGAGAGTTGTTCCCAGATTCTATTCGCTGTCGCAGGGCCAACTTGCGGCACAAGACGCAGCACGCGCTTCCACGCTAATTCGTCGCGCGGGTTTACGATTATTCTGAGGTAAGAGACCACGTCTTTGATGTGCGCCTGCTCAAAAAAGCGCACGCCACTATGAACTTTGTACGGGATGCCGCGACGGGTCAACTCAAGCTGCAATTCGAGCGAGTGATAGTGCGAACGATAAAGCACGGCCACCTCTTCTAGCGGAACATTTTCGTCTCTCAATTCGAGAATACGAGAGGCTATGAACGCGGCCTGCTGGTCTGCGTCACGCGCAGGCACGAGCGCAGGGTTCATGCCTTTCGACGGGCGCGCCGACTTCAGAATTTTGGGAAACTGTTTGCGGTTCGATGCAATCGAGACGTTTGCGAGCGCTAGGATTTCGGGCGTTGAGCGATAGTTAGTTTCAAGACGAAAGACGCGCGCCTCCGGGTATCTTTTCGGAAACTCGTATATGTTCGCAAACTCCGCGCCGCGCCAAGCGAATATGCTTTGCGCATCATCGCCTACGACCATCACGTTGCGATGACGAACGGCAAGCAGGTCAATAATCTCTGCCTGAAGCTTGTTCGTGTCCTGATATTCGTCAACGAGTATGTGCTGGAACTGATCCGCGTAGAGATTTGCTATGTCCGGCTTCTCCAAGAGAAGGCGCTTCCAGTTAAGCAGCAGGTCGTCGTAATCCATCACGTTGCGCTCGCGCTTTCGCTCCATGTAGATTGCGTCAACGCGCTTTATCTGCTGGCTCAAAAGTTCAAAATGCGGATAGTTGCGCGCGACCGTTTCTTCAATCGGGCGATCCGTGTTGTTGGCAAAGCTTATGATGTCGCCTAAAACTTCTGCTTTGGGAAATCTTCTGGCTTTCGTATCAATGCCTGCTTCGTCAACGCAGGTCGAGAGGAAATCTTTCGCGTCTTCGGAATCTAAGATAGTGTAGTTAGCCTGATAGCCAAGTGATTCTGCGTGGCGGCGCAAGGTAAGATTTGCTATGCGATGAAACGTCCCGCCCCAAACCCTACGGACATCGCCACCCGTCAGAGCTTCCACGCGGCGCAGCATCTCGCGCGCGGCGCGGTTGGTGAAAGTTGCCAGCATTACGCGCGCGGGCGCAACGCCTTGCTCGACCAGGTATGCCACGCGATAAGTAATCACGCGCGTCTTGCCAGAGCCTGCGCCTGCGACCACGAGTGCAGCGCCCGGCGGCGAGGTCACAGCCGCAAACTGCTCGTCGTTCAACTCCGCGCGGTAACGCGCCAATCTTTCAGGCGCAAGCGCATCAGCCCGTTTGATAACGTAACGTTTCATCTCTTCCATTCGCTTATAACATGCAAACAAGCGGCGCGGGAAATGGAATCATAGAAGCAGAGAACCGAGTCAGTACCGCCTGCGGTAGCGGGCGGGTAATGGAAGGGATGAGGGCGAAGGGATAAGGGATGAATAAGAAGGAGTGGTTGTGTCAACATGCAATTGACTCACTCTTACTCATCCCTTATCCCTCATCCTTCATCCCTCTGTCCCCCCGCCCGCTACCGCAGGCGGTACTGACCACTCGCTATCGGCTCTTACAGATTGCATTCGCGCTTAATGAAAGCTAGGATGAGATTAGAGCAAACTTTTAGACTAATATATCAGTTAAGAGAGGTCTTAAAGAGATGAAATTTCCGGGCGGGATGAACATACAGCAGATGATGAAGCAGGCGCAGGCAATGCAGGAGAAGATGCAGCGCGAGATGGAAGAGCTGATCGTAGAAGCATCGGCTGGCGGCGGAGTGGTAAGCGTTCAGATGCGCGGCAGCCACGAAGTCGAAGCGGTGAAGATTGACCCAGAAGCGGTGAAAGACGGCGACGTTGAGATGCTGCAAGACCTTATAGTAGCCGCCATGAACGAAGCCAACCGCAAGGTCGAAGAGGCCATGAAGAGCAAGATAGGCGGCATGCTCCCGCCAGGACTACTTTAATTTTGGATTTTGGATTGCCGATTTTGGATTAAGAAGTTGAGAGGCGCTCAATTTGAAATTTAAACTCTCAAGCTTAATCCACTGCTTCAATCCAAAATCCAAAATCTAAAATCCAAAATGCTAGAATACGCTGAACCAGTTACGAAGCTGATTGATGAATTTAAGCGGCTGCCGGGCATTGGGCACAAGACGGCGCAGCGGTTGGCCTTCCACATCTTGCGCGTGCCGGAAGCGGATGTTGAAAGGTTCGTGGGCGCGTTGCGCGAGGTTAAGGAGCGCATAGGCTTCTGCTCTATCTGCAACAACCTGACGGACGTTGACCCTTGCCGCTTCTGCTCAAGCGCTGGCCGCGACCGCTCTATGATCTGCGTAGTCGAAGAGCCTTACAATCTGGTCGCAGTCGAAAAGACCAGAAGCTACAAGGGGCTTTACCACGTGCTGCACGGAAGTCTTTCTCCGATTCGCGGCATTGGCCCGGACGACCTTCACCTTGCGAACCTGCTGCCGCGCCTTAAACCAGAAAATAATGAAGGCATAGAGGTGAGCGAAGTTATCCTTGCTACAAACCCGAACACTGAAGGCGAGGCGACGGCCAACTACATCAGCCGCCTTCTTAAGCCGCTCGGCGTGCGCGTGACGCGCATAGCGATGGGGATGCCTGTCGGGAGCGACCTAGAATACGTTGACGAGGTGACGATGGACAAGGCGCTCGCCAACCGCCACGAGATTTAGAGCGATGACCGAAGAAGAGCTTGTAAGCCTCGTCCGATTCCTGGAAGAAACGCCGCGCGTTGTCCGACAATTTTCAGAAAATTTAAGCGAGACAGAGCTTCGTTGGAAACCTTCCGAAGATGAGTTTTCAGTTCTGGAGAACGTCTGCCATCTACGCGACATTGAGCGCGAGGGCTACAGCGTTCGCATAGAAAAACTGCTCAATGAAGATAAGCCTTTCCTTCATGACCTTGACGGCGCGCGCATGGCGCTAGCGCGTGATTACAACAATCAGGATTTCAGCACCGCGCTAGAAGATTTTTCACAAGCGCGAGAAGTGAACGCGCGCAAGCTCGTTGAGTTGTCCGTTGAGCAATTAAATCGCAGCGGCGAATTTGAAGGAGTCGGTGAGATTACATTAGAGAAGCTGCTTCAAATGATGCGCGAGCACGACGACGGGCACAGGCAGGAATTAAAGAGCAGATGTCAGAAAATAAGTCTGGAGTCAGATTGATTTTCGATTTTGGATTTGCGATTTTCGATTTAAAAGCTTTCCGCTTCTTCCAATCTAAAATCTAAAATCTAAAATCGAAAATGGCTAGGCTCCAGACTTTTCTAATATCTCACATGCTCTTCCTTAGTGCCTTCCTTACATTCCGCGCACTGATCGCCTGTGTCGTAGAACTTGGCTTCAAAGTCTATGAGCGATTTGACGGGGACGCCTTCTATCTCTTCGGGCGCGGTGGTGAAGCGCACGATTGCGCCGCATCCAATAATGGACGCGCCGAGTTCTTTGACAAGCGAGACGGTCTCTTCTATGGCGTGGCCGCTGCGTATTATGTCGTCAACGATGATGCAGGGGTTGACCTCGCCTGGGGTGATGTACTGGCGAAAAGTGCGTCGGCTTCCCTCCTGCTCGGCCCAGTAAATCTGCTCTGCGTTCAGAGCTTCGCGCACGCCGAAGGCTACGGGGATGCCGCCTGAGCTTGGACTGATGATTGCGACTTTCGGCAGTTGGCTCGAAATCTCTTTTTCGAGCCGAAACTTTCGGGAGAGCGCAACGGCCAGCACGCGCGCTGTGTCGTAGTAGCGGAAGGCCAACGGCATCTGGAAGTAGTGCGGCGTGTGCTTGCCGCTTGGATAGACGAAGTGGCCTTCGCGAAAAGCACCTGTGCGCTTCAGAATCTGCATCACTGCGTCCGGCGGCGGAATCAGATTTACCATTTTTGTCTCCTGTGATAAGAGCAGTTTTCAGTTTTTAGTTTTCAGTTTTAAGTAAAAGCTTTCTCTGAAAACTTAAAACTAAAAACTGAAAACTGCTTTTTGTTTCGCACAGCATACATCAAACCGTCTGTCTCTTTCCATCACCGAAGCGCGCGCTCGATTAATCGTCGCTGATCTTTCGATAGTTCTGGCGGAAGCTTGTCGAGCGCGAACCATGAGGCGCTCTTGATCTCCACGCTGCGGGGTCGCGCATCACCTGCCGGTCGGCAGCGGAAGATTATCTCCACCTGCGCGGGTCGCTTCAGTGTTTGAGCGAAAGCCACCTCTGCGCTCTCAAGCTCAAGCCCTATTTCCTCGCGCAGCTCGCGCCGCAATGCTGTTTCAGGATTTTCGCCCTTTTTAATAAACCCGCCGGGTATGCCCCAAGCCTCTTTCGCCCGAAAAACGTGGCGCAGCAGCAACACACGATTCTCTTCATCAACAACCACCGCGCCAGCCGTTACAGTAAAGCGCGGCTGCGTCAGACGCACACTCCACCGACGCGCAAACTTCGGCGCTCGCCGCCACAGAGCACCTAGAATCTTCTGCAACATTCGCCGACAATATAAAGGGAAGAGGGTAAAAGGGGAAATGGGTAAAAGGGGAAAGGGAAAGATTTTACGTTCTTTCCTTTTTCCCTTTTACCCATTTCCCCTTTTACCCCATCTCTCTTTCCTCTTCCCCTTTTCACTTTCTCTCTGTAAGATTAAATCTAGTTTCTTTACTATTCCTTAAAACTTCAAAGGAAACTCTGTAACTCATGTCAGCCAACGCGAGCGAGAAGATGGTCGCCACTCCACCCATAGCCAAACAAGCGCCGACGGAGCAGCAGGAATCTCAGCCGGGCGTGCCGAAGAAGATCGTAAACGCGCAGACCGTTTGCAACGAGAAGAACGAGAAGGGCAAGCTCTGCAACGGCCACTTGAAGCAGTTGAAGACGGGCGGTGAGCCAGCCGAAGCGCATCTTCGCGGCAACGACGTGCTCTTCAAATGCCAGACGTGCGGTACGCTCTACATGGGGCCGCCGCTAGGCCACCTGCGCGATCCAGATAAACAGCAGCGCTTCGTAGAGCGCGAACTTACGGCGCTGCTTCAGGCCGCAGGCGGCACGCTCCCCGCAATCATCAAGAACGAGCGCGGCGTTTACGTACTCGCAGAAGAGACAGGGCACGGACATGCGCCCAAGCCTACTGCGCCTGCCGCTCCTGCTGCGGCAAAGCCCGCGCCTGCCAAGCCTGCGCCCGCAGCCGAAGAGAAGAAAGCTTCTGTTGCAGCAGCGAAGCCAGCAGCAGTCGAAACAAAGCCCGCGCCAGCCGCAGAAGTTTCCGGTGACTTCGTTCCTTACGTTCCGCCGCCAGCGCCCGGCCCCGTGCCCGGCGAGACGCAGGAGCAGAAGCTCGCTCGTTTGAGAGCAATCGTCGCCGAAGCCAAACGTCGCAAAGCTCTAGCGGGAGGCGATATGTCCAGCGCACCAGCCTCAGGCGCAGAGGCAGAACCTTCTGCGCTCGCACGCGATTCATCTACGGCGGCAGACGCGCATCGCCCGGCTGCTGAAGCGCAGGCCGCTACAGGTCAAGCTTCAGCCGCGCCAATGAGTCCTGCTGCTGCGACCGCTTCGCCCGCCGCAGGCGCTGAATCGGTCGAAGACCTAGCGCCCGAAGCTTCTACAGAACTCACCCCCGGCGCACCGCCAGCAGACGAAGCTGCCGCGACGCAGCCTGCTTCAAAAGCAAAGCCCGCAGCGCGCACAGCGACCGGCACGGTCACACGCCAGGACTACGACACAGGCCCTGTGCCCGGCGAGACTCACGAGCAGAAGATCGCAAGATTGACGGCTCTGGTCGAAGAGGTGAAGCGCAGAGCAGGAAAGCTTTAGAGCAATGTTAAGTTGAGTGCAATTAAAAACTTAATCGCAGAGAGATTTGAGAGTTTCGATTTCTCAAATTTTTAATTTGAAATTTAAAATTAAAAATTTTCTCCGTGCTCCTTGCGGTAAAGATAAACTCTAAGTCACACTTAACTGAAAATTGATCTAATCAGAAAGAAGCGAACACCTTTGCTCTTTACGCGCCGCGCTCTTTCGCGTGTTCGAGCGTGCGCGTAGTGTTCTCAGTAACGCTCCCAACGTAATTAGGCCGCGCACCGAGTTGATGCTGAGCAGGCTGCGAGCCTGTAAGATTTTTAAGCGATTTTGCAGAAGCTGGCTTCAACGATTTCGCGGGCGTGTCGAGTGCATGATTTATTATGCGCGAGAGCAGGCGCACGAGCATTATGTCAACGGCGAGTATCATTATCATGCCGAACATGATTAGAGCCATGATAGGGTCTGTGCGGAAGCCAGCCGAGCGCGCCAACTCTTCCGCACCCGCAATGAGCATCCCCATGCCGCCCAGTGTTAGCGCAACCACCACCACGCCGATTGCCACCGTAGGCTTCATGAGACTCACCTGTTTCGGCTCCAATAGAGTCATGAGCGCCGCAGGATTAATTGCCCCGCAGCGATTGCAGTAGTTCAACTCGGCAGACATCTCAGAGCCGCATGATTGGCAGTACATAAAAATTTTTCTCCAAACTTAAAATTGCTGCGCGCCCCTAGTGCTATGGGCAGGTGTGCTTTATCTGATACGAATTAAATGTGGCGCGAGTTCTTTATGAATCAATGCGGGGCGGACATTCTGAAAATTTTGTTTGAAGCTTAGCCCGTCCGGTGAGCCATTAGCTTTCGCGCACCGTTAGCCCCTCACGATCCATCTTCCAATCCAGCACTTCAGCATCTTCCTCCTCTGCAAGAGCGCGCTCAACGTCAGCGCGTCTTCCCTCTTCGCAGAAGAATGCTATGCAGCCGCCGCCGCCAGCGCCGCAGATCTTCGCTGCTTCAGCGCCATGAGCCTGCGCCTTCTCCACTAGCATGTCCATCTGCGGCGTTGTCACGCCCGGCGCTAATCGCTTACGGTTTGGATAAGCGTCGCTCATTATCTCGCTCACCTTCAGCCAGTCGTTTGCTAATAAAGCCTTGCGCATCTTCACAGCGGAATCGCGTATGCCGTCAAACAGAGTGAAAAGTTCCGGGTCGCCGTCAATATGCTTTTTTGTAATCTCCCAATTGTTCGTACCAGACAAACGTGGCTCGCCCGTGTAGCATATGACGATTCGCTTCTCCAGCGTTTCCGTGTCGAATGTGAGAGCCTCGCGTACAATTCCGTCCGGTCGGTAATGAATGCACGACGCGCCGCCGTAATAAGCCGAGTAGTAGTCCTGAAATCCTGCTGGAACTTTTATAACAGTCGTTTCGATGTTGGCCGCAATGGTGAAGAATTTGCGCGGCTCGTAGCGATTTCCGACAAGACGGTTAAGCGCGCCTATGCAGGCTATGTTAAGAGCGGAGGAGCCAGCGAGTCCTGCGCCCGCAGGAGCCTCGCTCTCTGCTACCAGATGAAAGCCCGTGCCAGGATTAAAGAAGTGGACAAGCTTCGAGATGAGTTCCAGCCGCTCCTCGCGCGCCAAATCCTCAATCGCCGCAAGATCAGTCTCGAACGAAACTTTGCGGTCGCGCGATTCTAATATGATGCGCCCATCGTCGCGCGTCTCAATACGGCAGCGCGCGCGCAAATTGAGCGCGAAATTAACAGTGGCCGCGCCACTGTGAAACAGATAGAGCGGCCAGATGTCAATAGTCCCCCCGGCCAGATCAACCCTCGTCGGAGCAGATGACTCGATAATCATAAGTGATAAGTGATAAGTGATAAGTGATAAGTGGAAGAAGTTTGATTTTCTTATCACTTATCACTCATCACTTATCACCGCCTTTTTCAGTCCCCCTCGGCTTCGCCGCGTTTATGTTTTGGTTTCTCTTTGCGGCGCGGCATTTGTGACAGGTGCATGCGCTCCTGAATCTCTTCCTTGAATTCTATCAGCTTCTCCTTGGCCTCCTGCTCTAATTCCTGGAAGCGTTCGGGGTCTGCCTCCTCAATCTTCTTCGTCAGCCAGAATCTCTCGGCCATGTAGAAGGCTATGATGCTGAGCGTGACGAGTACCAGTAGATAGAAGCCTATGCGGTGATAGTCGCCAATGAGATTCGTGATTGCGCCGCTGAAGAAATAGCCAGCGCCCGACAGAAACAGCACCCACACGAAGCAGCTTGCGAACGTCAATAGCAGAAAGCGCAGGTACGGCATGCGCCCCACGCCGTAGAACGCGCACGAACCCCAGCGCAGGCCGTAGATAAATTTCGATAGAAAGATAGAGTACGGCCCGAATTTCCGCGTCAGCCTTTCGATGCGCGGCTGTGCGGCACGGTAGAAGTGAAACTTGCACGCGCCTTTGCCAAACTCGCGCCCCATCAGATAAGCGACATTGTCGCTCACCACGCCGCCGAGAGTGCCCGCGCACAAAATTTTTACAAAACTGTAATTGCCGAAAAACTCGCTATGCGCCAGCACGCCCGCCAGCAATAGCGTTATGTCCCCCTCGAACACCGTAAGGAAGAAGACGGCATAAAGACCGAACTGCCCTATGAGATCGTAAAAAGTATGCGGCATATAACTACAGTAAACAGTTTTTAGTTTTTAGTTTTCAGTTTTAAGTAAAAGCTTTTCGCTCTTCTTCTGAAAACTGAAAACTTAAAACTGAAAACTGTTCTTTCACTGCTCTTCGCTTGGTTTGACGACGAGCACGGGGCAGTGCGCGTGGCGCACTACGGATTCGGCTGTCGAGCCAAAGAGTATGCGTCCCAGGCCAGTTCGCCCATGCGATGAAATGACTATTAAATCCACATTGCGCTCGCGCGCGACGCGCACAATCTCGCTGGCAGCATCGCCGTGCGCCACTACCTCTTCAACGTCCAGGCCAGCGCATTCTTCATGCGCGGCTATCTTCGGCAACTCGCGCGTGGCCGTGTCTTCCAACTGCTCGCTGATGTCTGCTACGGGCAACGGCTCGGACAGTCCAGAATAACCCACGGTCGGAACAATCGGCTCGATAACATGAACGCAGATTAGCTTTGCGCCATACGAGCGCGCAAAACTGGTAGCATAAGAGAGCGCGTAACTTGCGCACTCGCTAAAATCCGTGGGCAGCAGTATGGAGCGAATCTCGAACATTTTGGATTTTGGATTTTAGATTTTGGATTAAGAGGTCGAGCGGCGGCACAGGTTAAGATGTCAACCCGTGCCGCGTTCAATCCAAAATCCAAAATCTAAAATCCAAAATCTATTTTACACTCAGACCGCCCTGTTTGACAGTCTCTTGAGCAGTCCACTAAAATGCGTGCGACACCTTCCGCCCGCTCGTCGTACATAGTTCGAGAGTCGCACTGGGGCTTTATGTCTGGCAAAAACACAGAGGCACCTAACTTTATCGGCGTTGACCTTTCGGGCGCGACGCTGCGTGCCGCGCTTCTGACGAACGACGGCGCAATCATAGAGCGCCGCGAAGCCCCTATGGAGCGCGATAATCTGGTCGAGCAGATTACGCGCATTGTGACAGATTTGCGCGACATCTCGCCCAACATAAAATCTATTGGCATTGGAATCCCTGGATTGGTAAACCGCCAGACAGACAGAGTGATTGTCTCTACAGACCTTCCTACTGTGGTGCGCGGCAACATCCATTCAGAGATTATGGAGGCGACGGGGATTCGCGCAGAGCTTGAGAACGACGCGAACGCTGCAGCCTATGGCGAATACAAAGTGGGCGCGGGTCATGGCAGCCGACACATGTTCTACGTCACGCTCGGCGCAGGCATTGGCGGCGCAATCATCATAGACGGCAAGCTGTGGCTGGGCGCTTCCGGGTTCGCAGGCGAGTTCGGCCACATCACTATTGATGCCGAAGGGATTCAATGTAGCTGCGGCAACATGGGATGCCTTGAAACCGTAGCGTCTGCCGCCAACATTGTCCGCCGCACGAACGAGCGTCTGAGCCGCGACGCAACATCGTCGCTATCGAAGCTTTCGATGAGCAAAGATTTCACGGTCGCAGACATTGCGCGCGAAGCAAGAAACGGCGACGACTTTGCCTTGCTGATGATAGAACGCACGGGCAAGTACATAGGCGCTGCCGTTGCGAGCGTCATCAATCTACTGAACATAGAGCGCATAGTCATAGGCGGCACAATCATGCAGGCAGGCGACCTCATACTCAATCCCATCATACGCGAGGCAGGCCGCCGCGCCTTCCAACCCTGTTTTGAAGCCACGCAAATCGTCGCCGCAGCTTTAGGCGCAGACGCCGTCTCTATAGGCGTAGCCATGCTCGCACGCGACGCCGCACAAAACGTCACAGCTTAAATTGCAGCCAAAAGATTTTAGCCTGCGCTAGCGGGCGGCAGAGTAAAGCGAGAGTGCGTTAGCGCTGGGTCAATATAGCAATTAAATTTATCAAGCCCGCGTGAGCGGGCGACAGAGCACTAATAATCAATCGTCGTGGTTGCCCGCTAACGCGGACTTCGGTAATCTTAAATCTTGAACTTCTAAGGAATATGCATATCAATTTCATGACCCTTGGATTTGTTCTTGCTGGCCTTGCCTCAATGCTTTTTCGCAAGCAATTCGTTATGTCGTATAAGAAAAGCTCGGACTACAAATTTCGGCGTCGGCTCTTTCCTAACTGGGAACCCCCTAACGATAGCTTAGTCTATTTCGTTCCCGGCTTGCTTCTTATATTCATTGGAGTAATGGGGATGCTTGGAAAGTGTTGAATTAAAGATACGACTATCTTCCTCTTTTAATCAGAACTCACATCTGCCTTTCCTTCACCTCGAATCTCTCAACAAAGTTTCTGGCGCTCTTCTTCACTGTTTCGTGTCAATTAGAGAATAATCTCAGTCGCAAAAATTTCGAGTTTGTGAATTTTGTCGTTTGAAATTTTCGCCGCTTCTGGTTAAAGTATCTGCACTTAGCAATACTTTAATAAAACTTTCGTGGGAAGCGGTGCGCGTCCTGCGTCCTCTTGTTCTTCGTTAAGAGGATGCGGGCGAGGCTTTGTAGGGATGGACGTGTAATTTGCTCCTTCCGCTTTTTATAGACGCCTCCAACTTTTGCTCTAAAAGATTCTTTTGGAAGGTTGCGGAGCGGGGATGCCCCAGATATTCCACCACAGCACAAATTTTTTAGCCAAGCTGAGCATTTTTGGGGCAATCTTCATTCTCATCGCGGCCACTTGGGTCGTAGCCGAAATCAATCGCTCTTCATGGAACACAGGCCAGTGGGTCGAGCGTCAACAGCCAGTTCAGTTTAGCCACAAGCATCATTCGGGCGACGACGGGATTGACTGCCGCTACTGCCACACCTCCGTAGAGACATCTTCATCGGCAGGCATGCCGCCCACTAAAACTTGCATGAACTGTCACTCGCAGATTTGGGCAGACAGTCCCTACTTAGCGCCCGTGCGAGAAAGCTGGCGGACTGGAAAACCAATAGAGTGGGTGAGGGTTCACGATCTGCCGGATTACGTCTATTTCAATCACAGCATTCACGTCAAGAAGGGCGTAGGCTGCTCGACCTGTCACGGCAACGTGGCGCAGATGCCTGTCGTTTATCAGGCGTCGTCTTTGCAGATGGAGTGGTGTCTTCAGTGCCATCGCAATCCTGAGCAGTTCGTAAGACCGGAAGCGGAGATTTACAACATGGAGTGGATTCCGCCAGCGAATCAAGAGGAAGCTGGCGCGCAACTTCTTAAGACATATCACATTCAACCGCCGAACATTTTGACGAGTTGTTCGACGTGCCATCGCTGAAGAATCTGGCACATATAAAGGAATAATGCTGATGAGTAAGACCATGATAAGAGAAAGAAGAATCCACGCGCATCACACGAAATGGCACGAAGAGAAACAGCTTCTTCATTCGTGTGGTTTCGTGTGGCTTCGTGGATAGTTTTTCTCTTGCGCCGATTCTTGACTTGAGCCATGAATTTCAAGGACAGAGGGCGAGATGCCTGGCATAGATAGCGAAAAAAATTTCCGGTTGCTGCGCGAAAGAGTGCTGGCCGCGCAGGAAGGTGACGGCAAGCGATACTGGCGCAGCCTAGAAGAGTTGGCCGACACGCCGGAGTTCCAAGAATTCATGCTGCGCGAGTATCCGCAGCAGGCCGAAATTTGGGACGACGCCGTAGAGCGCCGCACTTTTTTGAAATTGATGGGAGCGTCGCTGGCTCTGGCAGGTTTGAGCGGCTGCGTCGTTCAACCGCCCGAAAGAATCGTCCCTTACGTCAAGCAGCCTGAAGAAGAGATTCCGGGAAAAGCTCTCTTCTTCGCAACGGCTATGACTATGGGCGGAGTCGGCACAGGGCTTCTTGTCAAGAGCAACGAAGGGAGGCCTACGAAGATTGAAGGCAACGAGCTTCACCCGGACAGTCGTGGCGCTACGGACATCTTCTCACAGGCTTCCATACTGACGCTCTACGATCCAGACCGCTCGCAGACTCCAATCTTCCGCGAAGAGACTCGCCCGTGGACGGCGTTTCTAGGCGAAGTTCGGCAGGCGTTGGATCAAGAGCAGAAGCCGAAAGGTGGAGCGGGTCTTCGATTTCTGACCGAGACGGTTGTGTCGCCTACGCTTGTCTCGCAGATGAAAGCTATTTTAGGAGAATTTCCTGCTGCAAAGTGGCATCAGTATGAGCCAGCAGCGCGAAACAACGTATTCAACGGTGCGCTCATGGCCTTCGGCGCGCCCGTTAACATTCTTTACAACTTCGCTGCGGCTGATCGCGTCTTCTCAATTGATTCCGATTTTCTAGCTTGCGCTCCGGGCAACATTCGCAACGCACGCGACTTTGCCGCGCGTCGTCGCGACACGGCGAACATGAACAGGCTTTATGTCATAGAGACCACGCCTACGAACACTGGCGCGAAAGCCGATCATCGTCTAGCGCTTCGTCCGAGCGAGATTGAAAACTTCGTGCGCGCGGTCGCAGCCGGAGTTGGCGCGAACACGGGCAGCAATCAGGTTTCCGTTGGCTCACACGCGAAATGGATTACAGCGCTCGTGAATGATTTGAAGCAGAGCGCAGGCAAGAGCATTGTAATAGTGGGCGACGAGCAGCCTGCTGTGATTCATGCGTTGGCTCACGCGATGAACGCTGCGCTAGGCAATGTCGGCAAGACTATTTCGTACACAGACCCTGTTGAAGCGAATCCGATTGACCAGATTCAATCTTTGCGCGAACTCGTTGGCGACATTAACAACGGTCTCGTTGACATGCTCGTAATGGTCGGCGGCAATCCTGTTTACAACACGCCTGCTGATCTTAACTTCAACAAGACGCTGCTAGACAAAGTTAAGCTGCGCATTCACCTGAGCATGTACAAGGACGAAACTTCGGAGCTTTGTCACTGGCACATACCTGAATCGCACTATCTGGAAGCATGGAGCGACACGCGCGCTTTTGACGGTACAGCTTCAATAGTTCAACCGCTCATCGCGCCGCTTTACGACAGCCGCTCGGCTCACGAATTTCTGGCGGCGTTCACACAGTCGCCGGATCAGAAAGGCTACGACATTGTTCGCTCGTACTGGCAGGGACAGATGTCGGGTGCCGGTCAAGCTTCAGTCTTCACCGCTCCTGTTTTGTCTACAACTAATGATTTCGAGCAGGCGTGGCGCAAGGCTGTGCACGACGGCGTGATTCCGAACACCGCGTTGCCGCAGAAGACTTTTACGATCAAGACCGATTGGGCTAATCAACCCGCACCCGTCACACAGCCCCCGGCACCCGGCACCTTTGAAATAGTTTTTCGCACAGACCCTACAGTTCACGACGGGCGCTTTGCGAATAACGGATGGCTTCAAGAGTTGCCGAAGCCTCTGACGAAATTGACCTGGGACAACGCTGTGATGATGAGCCGCAAGACTGCCGATGATTTGAAGTTAACAAGTCAGACGGGACGATGGGGCGGCGACACTTTCGTTGACACGGTTAATCTCAGTTATCAAGGACGCACGATTCCGAACGTTCCAATCTGGATTCTGCCCGGCCAGCCCGACGGCGTCATCACAGTTCATCTTGGTTACGGTCGCAGACGTGCGGGCAAAGTTGGAAATAATCGTGGCTTTAACGTCTACGCTATTCGCACTTCGGACGCTCAGTGGTTCGGCGCGGGCGCGCAGATAGTAGCCACGGGCGATCAGGTTCAACTGGCGACGACGCAGCTACATTTTAACATGGAGAACCGCGACATCGTTCGCACGCGAACCGCAGAAGAGTTGCAGCACGGCGGCGAACATCATCAGGCTGCGGAAGGTCATACGCATGAAGAAGAACCGCCGACGCACGACGAGACGCTTTATCCGAACTACGACTACCAGAATCAGGGCAACGAATTGAACTATGCCTGGGGCATGGCGATTGACATCTCGTCTTGCGTAGGCTGCAACGCCTGCGTCGTAGCGTGCCAGTCCGAGAATAACATTCCCATAGTGGGCAAAGAGCAGGTATTCCGCAGCCGCGAAATGCACTGGCTACGCGTTGACACATACTTTGAGGGCACTGCCGAGAACGTAGAAGAAACACACTTCATGCCGGTGCCCTGTATGCACTGCGAGAACGCGCCGTGCGAGCCTGTCTGCCCTGTTCACGCGACCGTGCATAGCGCCGAAGGCTTGAACGACATGGTCTACAACCGTTGCGTGGGCACACGGTATTGTTCCAATAACTGCCCGTACAAGGTGCGCCGCTTCAACTTCCTGCTTTATCAGGATTGGACAACGCCGACCTATCAACTGATGCGCAACCCTGAAGTAAGTGTGCGCTCGCGCGGCGTGATGGAGAAATGCACATACTGCGTGCAGCGAATTCAGTGGGCCAAGATTGAATCGGAGAAAGAGGGACGACCCATACGCGACGGCGAGGTGGTAACTGCGTGTCAGGCAGTCTGCCCGACCGAAGCGATTGTCTTCGGCAATATCAACGACCCAAACTCGCGCGTGTCTAAGTTGAAAGCCGATGAACGTCGAAACTATTCATTGCTCGCGGATTTGAACACGCGACCGCGAACGACTTATCTAACTGGCGTGCGCAACCCTAACCCGGAGCTTTCAGGGGAAGTTTAGGAAGATCATAATGGAACATCCGCATCAAGAAGAGCGAGTGCACGCGACAGAGCCGGTCGTGGAGCCGGGCTATACATTCTCGTCCGTCACGGACAAGATCAGTTCCATAGTGCTTCGCCGCCGCACACCGCTCTGGTGGTTCGCGGGCTTCGCCGTCGCGTTCGTACTCGCTCAGGTGCTTCTGCTCTCCATTACCTATCTTGTCTTCACCGGCATTGGCATCTTCGGCACTAACGTCCCCGTGGGCTGGGCTATGCCCATCATTAACTTCGTCTGGTGGATTGGCATAGGCCACGCGGGAACTTTAATCTCCGCAATCCTGCTTCTGCTGCGTCAAGAGTGGCGCACTTCCATTAATCGTTTCGCTGAAGCGATGACGCTCTTCGCGGTGGCGTGCGCGGGCATCTATCCGGTGTTTCACCTTGGAAGACCTTGGCTGGCTTACTGGCTCTTCCCTTACCCGAACACTATGAACATCTGGCCGCAGTTTCGCTCGCCATTGATGTGGGACGTGTTCGCTGTCTCGACCTACGGCACAGTCTCTGCGCTCTTCTGGTTCATAGGATTGATTCCAGACTTTGCGACGCTAAGGGATCGCGCACGCAGCCGCCCATTCCAGTGGATTTATGGAATGCTTGCTATGGGCTGGCGCGGCAGCGCTCGTCACTGGGCGCGTTATGAGATGGCTTACCTGCTTCTGGCAGGACTAGCGACGCCGCTCGTGCTTTCGGTTCACACGATTGTCAGCTTCGACTTCGCCATAGGCATCATTCCGGGCTGGCACGCGACCATCTTTCCGCCCTACTTCGTCGCGGGCGCTATCTACGCGGGCTTCGCAATGGTTCTTCTGCTGACCATCCCCTTGAGAAAACTTTACGGGCTTGAGGGTTTTATTACAGACCGCCACATTGACAACATGGCGAAGGTGATGCTGGCTACGGGCTTGATAGTTCTTTACGGCTACATGATGGAAGCGTTTTTTGGTTACTACAGCGCGAACCAGTACGAGAGCTATATGATTCATAATCGCCAGTTCGGCCCGTACTGGTACTACTACTGGGCGCTTATCTTCTGCAACGGGTTCACGCCGCAACTGCTCTGGTTCAAATTCTTCCGCAAGAACACAGTCATACTCTGGTTCATAGCCGTAGTCGTCAGCATAGGCATGTGGCTCGAACGCTTCGTCATTGTCATCACGAGCCTGCACAGAGATTTTCTGCCCTCGTCGTGGGGCATGTACCAGCCGACCATCTGGGACTGGTCAATGTTTCTCGGAACACTAGGGCTATTCTTCAGCCTACTGTTCCTGTTCATCAGATTCCTGCCCATGATCTCCATCTTCGAGATGCGAACCATTCTGCCGCAGGCGGAGATAGAGGAGGAGGCAGCGTGAAGAGCAGTTTTCAGTTTTTAGTTTTCAGTTTTCAGAAAGAAGCAGATGCTTTCTGATTACAAACCAACTGAAAACTAAAAACTGAAAACTGAAAACTGTAGTTATGAGCGAGGTTAAAGATTTAAAGCCGCGCGAAGACAGGTTGGTGAAGCCGCCGCTGTATGGGCTGATGGCGTCATTCGATAATCCGACCGACGTGGTGGCTGCGGCGCGCGAGGCTTACGATGCGGGCTATAGAAAGATTAACGGTTATTCGCCGTATCCGATTGAGGAGTTGTCCGAGGCTATAGGATTTCATCGCACGCGACTGCCGATAATCGTTTTGATAGGCGGCATCGTTGGCGGCCTTTCGGGCTACTTGATGCAATACTGGGTCGCTGCCGTCAACTATCCGATAAATGTTGGCGGAAAACCTTTGCACAGTTGGCCTGCGTTCATGCCGATTACATTCGAGATGACTGTGCTATTTGCTGCGTTCGCCGCTGTCTTCGGAATGCTAGCGCTAAACGGTTTGCCTATGCCCTATCACCCTGTATTCAATGCGCCGAGTTTTGATCTGGCCTCGCGCGACCATTTCTTTCTTGTCATAGAGGCCAAAGACCCCAAGTTCGATTACGAAGAGACCCTGCGATTTATGAACACGCTGAACGCGAACGAGGTCGTTGATGTCGAAGTCTGAAAAGAAGGCAAAAGTAAAAAGGCAAAAGGCAAAAGTGAGGATGGATAGCAGAATTTATAAGAAGCTGGCTTCCTCTTACTTTTTCCTTTTACCTTTTGCCTTTTTACTTCTCTTTTCTGGTTGTCGTCAGGACATGCAGAATCAGCCGCGCTATATAGCTTATAGGGAGAGCAATTTTTTCCGTGACGGCATGTCGTCGCGCCCTTTGGTCGAAGGGACAGTGCCGCGCGGCTATCTCAGGGACGATTCGCTGCTTTACACGGGCAAGGTGAGCGTGGCGAATCAGCAGGGCGCTAGCCAGAACAGGCAGGCGGCAGAAAACGCTGCGCCGCAAACTGGCACGACGCAGAGTAATCCTACTATGGCCGCAGCTACTGGCGCTGGCGCGCAACCCAACGGCGTCGGCAGCGAAGCAGACTCTACAGTGTTTCCGTTTCCTGTAACCCAACAAGTTCTGGAGCGCGGGCGGGAGCGTTACCAGATTTTCTGCGCGGTCTGTCATGGCCTGACCGGCGACGGCGACGGCATGGTTGTGCGTAGAGGTTTTCGCAAGCCGTCTTCCTATTACGATCCGCGATTGCGTAGCGCGCCCGTAGGCCATTTCTTCGACGTGATGACGAACGGCTGGGGCGCAATGCCTAGTTACGCCCAACAAATTCCGGCGACGGATCGTTGGGCTATCATCGCATACATTCGCGCGCTTCAAGCCACAAGACCGCAGACCGCCACAGACACGCAGGGAGCAGCGAGTTTGCCGCAGCAACAACCAGCGCAGACCGGAGGGCAGAGATAATGAGCACGGCGGTCGAGAAGACATTCGCTGCCCCGCCCGAAGTCGCCCGCTTACAGCGCCCGGCGCTAATAGTCGGCGCTGTATTCCTGCTGCTTCTAGTCGCCGGCATCTTCCTGCCGCACGGTACAGGGCAGAATCAGGTTCCCGGCATCACACAGTTCTTCCGTTCTTATCTACTTGGCTTCGTCTTCTGGACTGGCGTGAGCGTAGGCTGTCTGGGTCTGTTGATGCTTCAACACAACATTCGCGGCGCGTGGGGCATGGTCATTCGTAGAGTGTTAGAAGCAGGAACGAGAACGCTGCCGTTGATGCTGGTGCTATTTCTGCCGCTCGCTATTTTCGGATTGCCGCACATTTACGAGTGGGTGAACCCGCAAGGGTTTCATGCTACCGAAAGATCAATCGAGATAATCAACTCGAAGCGCGGCTATCTGAACGTACCATTCTTTTTGATTCGCTCGTTTATCTACTTCGCGCTCTGGATAGGGTTGATGTATGTGCTCAACCTCTGGTCGCGCGAGCAGGACAGAACCTCAGAGCATGGGCTAATTAAGAAGATGCAGCGTGTGAGCGGCCCCGGACTTGGAATCTTTATCTTGAGCGTGACGTTCGCTTCGATTGACTGGGTGATGTCGCTAGAGCCTGAATGGTTCTCTACGATATTCGGCCTTCTGTTCGTCGCGGGCTGGAACTTGAGCGCGTTCTCGTTTGTCATCGTCGTGATGTTCTGGCTCTCTGAGCGCAGACCCATGAACGAAGTTTTGCTGCCCAGACATTTTCATGATCTTGGAAAGTTGCTTCTAGCGTTCGTGATGCTCTGGGCGTATTTCGCGTTCTCGCAATACCTGATTATCTGGGCTGGTAATTTGCCTGAAGAGATAAAGTGGTACTTGTATCGCACGCGCGGCGGATGGGGCTGGGTTGGGATACTGCTCCCAATTCTGCACTTCGCTATTCCCTTCCTGATGCTGCTCTCGCGCGATTTGAAGCGCAACGCAAGCAAGCTCGCGGCTGTTGCGCTCGCAATCTTAGTGATGCGCTTCATTGATCTTGTTTGGATTATCGTGCCGGAATTTCACAAAGGCGCTTTTGCAATGAGTTGGATGGACGTGGTCTCGCCCGTAGCAATCGGCGGCCTGTGGCTGGCCTATTTCGCATGGCAGTTGCAGCAGCGCCCGCTCGTTCCCACGGGCGACTCGCGCCTTGCAGAAGCTATGGAAGAGCACGGAGGACACTGAACAGTTTTCAGTTTTTAGTTTTCAGTTTTCAGAAAAAGCAAATGCTTTCTGATTACAAACTAACTGAAAACTTAAAACTGAAAACTGAAAACTATTTATTATGGCTAGATTCGGAAAGAAGGACGACATACACATTACGCCGGACGTGTCGCACATTCAGAATCCTGATGTGGCGCACGAGGCGAGCGATGTGAACGTCCCGGCTATTCTAAAGTTCGTGGCAGGACTGGTCATCTTCGCAGTGATAGTTCACGTGCTGATGCTGCTGATGTTCAAATTTCTGGAGGCGCGGCAGGTGAAATTTGAAAGCGAGAATCCGCCCGCGCCAATGGCTTTGACGGGTCAGCAATTGCCGCCCGAGCCGCGTCTTCAGGAAGCGCGCGGATGGTCTGTGCAAGTGGATGCGAACCAACGTCGTGAGCTTGAAGAACAGGGTTACAGGGTTGACCAGAACGGCCACGTGAATCTAGAACTCGAAGAGCCGCAAGCGGAGAGAAAAATCTTGACGCAGGTCTGGCAGCGCGAGCTTGAGAACGGCAAGGTTGATCCAAGCACCGGCGCGCGCCTGAGCATTCCCATCAATCAGGCTATGCAACAGGTTCTCTCTCAAGGCTTGCCCGCACGCCAGCAACCTAGCAGCGACGAACAGATTTCCAACGGGCAACAGATTCCAACCTACCAGAGTTCGGGGCGCATGATGGAAAGAAGAAAGCAGTAGATGAAGTCAAAAGTAAAAAGGCAAAAGGTAAAAGTGAAGAATGTAAGAAGAGCGGGTGTTGAGTGGACAACTGCTGCGCGTGCGCTCAAGCGTGCCGCCAGCGCTCTGTTCTTCTTCACCTTTTGCCTTTTACCTTTTTCCTTTTGCCTTTCTCAGCCGAATGTTCCCGTGCCGCAGTATGCGCCTATGAAGAATACTGGGACTCCGCAGCCGAATGGTGTTCCGGCGGCGCTGCAAAACGTGGGTATTGACCAGAAGTTAAATTCGAAGGTTCCGCTTGATCTGGTTTTCACGGATGAGCAGGGACGAGCAGTTCAACTCGGTGAATATTTTAATAAGGGAAAGCCTGTTGTTCTCTCGCTAGTCTATTACAACTGCCCCATGCTCTGCACGCAGGTGCTCAATGGCATGGCTGGAAGTTTCAAAGGGCTGGACTTTAATGTTGGAGAACAGTTTGAAGTGGTGACCGTAAGCTTCGATGCGCGCGAGACACATGAGCTTGCGGCGCAGAAGAAAGAGCTTTATCTCAGAAAACTTGGTCAGCCCGGCGCTGCGGCGGGCTGGCACTTTCTGGTTGGCGATGAGCAGAACATCAAGCGGCTGGCTGACGCCGTTGGTTTTCGTTTCGCGTTCGATCCTTCTACGAATCAGTTCGCGCACGCATCGGGCATCATGGTGCTGACGCCCTATGCAAAAGTTTCGCGCTACTTCTACGGCATTGAATATGCGCCGAGGGATTTGCGTTTCGGCTTGATAGAGGCTTCGGAAAATCGGATAGGGTCGCCTGTGGATCAGGTGCTGCTCTATTGCTACCACTACGATCCGGCTACGGGCAGATACGCGCTCGTCTTCAGGTTCTATCAACTGGCGGCGGCTGTCACAGTCGTAGCGATAGTAGCGCTGCTAATAATATTGAAACGGCGAGAGAGATTTATTAATGACAGGCGCGCCCATGCGGAACGCGTCGCTTGAAATCCATGCTGTTCTGGTTTCCATTTTTGCCTGATAGCGCTTCCACAATGTCCGGGAACGTGGACGCGCTCTTCTTCTACCTTGTCGGCGTCACAATCTTTTTCTCTGTCCTAATCTCCGGCATGGTCATCTTCTTCGCCATAAAATATAAGCGTCGCACGCCGTTCGAGATTCCGCGTCCCATTGCAGGCTCGCTCAAACTGGAAACGATGTGGACTGTCGTCCCGTTCGTCATTGCCATGAGCATGTTCGTCTGGGGCGCGGACGTTTATTTCAAACAATACCGCATGCCGCGCGATGCTATGGAGGTTTACGTCGTTGGCAAGCAGTGGATGTGGAAATTGCAGCACGCGACAGGACAGCGAGAGATAAACCAGCTTCACATTCCTGTTGGCCGCAAGGTGGAGTTGATAATGACGACAGAAGATGTCATTCATTCTTTCTTCATCCCGGAGTTTCGCGTCAAGGCAGACGTTGTTCCCGGAAAATACACAAGGCTCTGGTTCGAGGCTACAAAGTCAGGCACGTATCATCTCTTCTGCGCGGAGTATTGCGGCACGAACCATTCCGGGATGATAGGCTCTATAGTAGTCATGGAGCCTGCGGATTTTGATAACTGGCTGAGCGGCGGCGCAGGCCAGCAATCACCCGTTGCCGCCGGACAGAATCTTTTCCAGAACACTCTGGGCTGCGCTTCATGTCACGGCGATAACGGGCAGGGCGGTCGCGGGCCAGCGCTCACGAATCTGCTGGGGAGTTCGGTGCCGATTCAGGGCGATGGAACTGTTGTTGCCGACGAAAATTATATGCGCGAGTCTATCTTGAATCCGACGGCAAAGCTCGTTGCAGGTTATCAGCCGATAATGCCTACGTTTCAGGGTCAGGTGAGCGAGGAGCAACTGATTCAACTCATCGCTTACATAAAATCGCTCAGCCCGCAGAGAACTTCGGGCATCACGACGACGGCGCGACCTGCAAACACGCAGGCGAATAACAATGCACCGGCTACTCAATCATCCCCTGCGGCGAATTCACAGAACGCGAACACAACGACTCGGCACGGAGGGCGTTCTCGACAGTAATAATGGGTAATTAGTTTTATGGAAGAAACATTGGCAACACCGTCGGAAACGCCGCGCGTGAATTATCTGAACGCGAGGTACGGCCTTAAGTCATGGCTGCTGACGAAAGATCACAAGCGCATAGCTCTGCTTTATTTGGGCGGCGTGAGCCTCTTCTTCCTCCTGGGCGGAATCTACGCGATGCTGATTCGCATAGAGTTGCTCACGCCGAAAGGAGATTTGTTCCAGTCGCAGACCTACAACAAAGTCTTCACACAGCACGGCATCATAATGGTCTTCTTCTTTTTGATTCCGGCCATCCCTGCCGTGCTAGGCAATTTCCTGGTGCCGATAATGATAGGCGCGAAAGATTTGGCCTTCCCGCGCATAAACCTGCTGAGCTGGTACATATACATGTTGGGCGGCATCCTCACCATATGGGCGCTGCTATCGGGCGGAGTGGACACGGGCTGGACTTTCTACGTTCCGTACAGCACAAATTTTTCCAACACCTATGTGGTGCTTGCGGGCTTGGGCGTTTTCGTCAGCGGCTTTTCGTCAATACTGACAGGGCTTAACTTCATAGTCACGATTCACACTATGCGAGCGCCGGGCATGACATGGTTCCGGCTGCCGCTCTTTATCTGGTCGCACTACGCCACGAGCCTGATTATGATTCTCGGCACGCCTGTCATAGCCATCACCGTGCTACTCGTAGCGCTCGAACGAATCGCGCACATAGGCATATTCGACCCCCGCTTGGGCGGCGACCCAGTTCTATTCCAGCACATGTTCTGGTTCTACTCGCACCCGGCTGTTTACATAATGATACTCCCTTCAATGGGCGTCATCAGCGAGTTGATAGCAAACTTTTCCCGCAAGAATATTTTCGGCTACTCGTTCGTGGCCTTCTCTTCGATTGCGATTGCCGTCTTCGGCTTCCTCGTCTGGGGACATCACATGTTCGTCTCCAGCCAGAGCATTTATGCCGGAATGATATTTTCGTTCTTGAGCTTTGCTGTTGCCATTCCATCGGCTGTGAAAGTCTTCAACTGGTCTGCGACGCTATTCAGAGGCTCTGTCTCTTACGATACGCCCATGCTCTACGGGCTTGGCTTAATAGGTCTGTTTCTTATAGGCGGGATGACCGGGCTATTTTTGGCTGCCATAGGCCTTGACGTTCACGTCACAGACACCTATTTCGTCGTCGCGCATTTTCATTACGTGATGGTGGGTGGCACTCTGATGGGATATTTGGGCGGGCTTCATTACTGGTGGCCGAAGATTTCAGGAAGAATGTACCCTGAAAGTTGGGGACGGTTTGCCGCGCTCATTATCTTCGTAGGTTTTAATCTGACATTCTTCCCTCAGTTCGTAGTGGGCTACATGGGTATGCCGCGCAGGTATCACGCATACCCGGACATTCCCATCTGGCAGGTTCTGAATGTTATGTCTACGGCTGGCGCAACTATTTTAGGTTTCGGGATGCTGATACCTATGGTCTATCTAATCTGGTCAATGCGCTACGGGCGCGCCGCATCAGCGAACCCCTGGGCGCTGCCCGGACTTGAATGGCGAACTTCAAGTCCGCCGCCGACAGAGAATTTCACAGTCACGCCCGTAGTAACATGGGAAGCTTACGAGTTCGCGCCGCCCGAAGAGTTGAAGGTCATAGGCAAGTTAGAGCCGCGCGACAGAGCGGATTACCCGCCGGATTATCCGGCTTACACGGAGAGCTAGAAACAGTTTTCAGTTTTCAGTTTTAAGTAGAAAGCTTTCTCTGAAAACTAAAAACTGAAAACTGAAAACTGTTTTTCTCACCGAGGTTATATGGCAGAAGGGCACGCGATAACTCATGAAGGGGCTGGGGCGCAACGTGAGCATCACGCTCATGCGGCGCTGGCTCATCATTTCGATAACCTTGAGCAGCAGCGCGAGGCCGGGACGATTGGAATGTGGGTCTTCCTGGTTCAGGAGATAATGTTCTTCGGCGGCCTGTTCCTTGCCTACACAGTCTATCGCTGGCAGTTCCCCGCCGCGTTTGTTGCGGCGAGCAATCACCTTAATGTGCGGCTCGGCGCGACCAACACCATAGTGCTTATAGTCAGCAGCCTTACAATGGCGCTCGCCGTTTACTACGCGCAGACGGGCAGTCGCCGCAACCAACTCATTTTTCTGCTCGTCACTATGGCGCTCGGCACGACGTTTCTGGTCATCAAGGGCATAGAGTATTACGACAAGTATAGAGATCACTTAATACCTG
This sequence comes from Acidobacteria bacterium 13_1_20CM_3_53_8, assembly GCA_001920415.1. GTDB lineage: Bacteria > Acidobacteriota > Blastocatellia > Pyrinomonadales > Pyrinomonadaceae > 3-1-20CM-3-53-8. The sequence goes on from MNJR01000064.1 coordinate 90,628, forward strand.
GAAGTTTAATTCCCGGTCGCCCATTTCACTGGGATACAGTGCAACATCCGCTGCCCATCGGTGTCTCGGAGCACAATCTAGAGATGTTTTTTTGGATTTACTTTGCCATGACCGGCTTGCACGCGCTGCACATGATAATAGGCTTAGGGATACTGGCCTATCTGGTTTACTACGCCTACAAGGGCAGGTTCACGCCTGAGTATCACGCGCCCGTTGAGATAAGCGGCCTTTACTGGCACTTCGTTGACATCGTATGGATATTTCTGTTCCCGCTGCTCTATTTGCTCGGCAGGCATCTGGAGCACTAAAAAGAAGTGATGAGTGATAAGAAACAGTTTTCAGTTTTTAGTTTTCAGTTTTCAGAAAGAAGCCGAAAGCTTTTCACTGAAAACTGAAAACTAAAAACTGCTCTTATCGCTCATCACTTATTAAAGCCATGTCGGAACACATAGTTTCTAAAAAAGTTTACTTCGTAATCTTCGGCGCGCTGATAGCGGGAACGCTGCTGACCTATGTCGCCGCGCTGCAAGACCTCGACTTCATCTTTCATGGAGCAAATACAGTTGTGGCTTTGACTATCGCCGTGACGAAGGCCACGCTCGTCGTGCTCTACTTCATGCACGTTCGCTACAGCACGCGCCTCACGTGGGTCATCGTGGCGGCTGGCCTCTTCTGGCTGATGATAATGTTTGCGCTCACCTTCAGCGACTACTTCAGTCGTGGCTGGCTCTCGTATCCAAGATAAAGGCAAAAGTAAAAAGGTAAAAGGCAAAAGGAAGGCTGAAACCATTTTTAATCTTTAATTCACGCCTGCAAGGCGTGTCCACACTTTTGCCTTTTTACTTTTACCTTTTTACTTTCCTTTGCCTTTTCCTTTTTACTTTTGCCTTTTACGAAGCTACCGCAGGTGGTACTGACCGAGGATGCTTTAAACGGAAAAGCAGTAGGCAGCCGAGCGTTGTTCGCGCCGCCTACTGCTTCTGCTATTTAAGACTCTTACCGAAATTCTATTCAGTCTTGATGAACTTCATTTCCTTGACCATCAGCCGCTGGTTGCAGACAGGGCAGTTGAGTCTGATGGTCGCGTCCGTCGTGTGAATTGTGTTGCCGCAGTGCGGGCATGCGCCTTCTATGTCGCTCTTGCGGAACACGCCGCGCATCATGAAGAGTGGCACGGCCAAGCCCGCAATCAGTAGAGGTATGCCGAAGACCAGACCTATGCCTGTGCCTTCGCCCAGGGCTAGGCTTATGACAAGCCCGCCGATGAAGAGAATAAGCCCAAGCGCTATGCTGAAAGAGAAACCGTAAGCGCTGTCGAACGTTCGCTCTGTCGCCCTAGCGGAAGCTGGACGCCTGGCTTGCGTCGAATTTCTATTTTCCATATTCACGTTTCCGCCCAGTTGTAATAGTTGATGTGGATGATGGCCTATCGCGGCGCGTCCCTCGGTCTGTATGCTCCGAAAGTTATCACAGAGAAGGTAGCAGCGACAAGGAGAGACGCAGGGAAGAAGAGACGCGGAGACGCGGGGACACGGAGACGCGGAGATAAAAGCAAGGCACGCCAACTTAACTCTATCTTTTTCGCCGCGTCTCCGCGTCCCCGTGTCCCCGCGTCTCTTCTTCCCCGTTTGAGCCTGCGACGGTTTGCTGCTAAAGTGTTCGTTTTTGATTGGGAAGAAATTTTCTGTTGAGGTCACTATGAGCATTGAGAACGAAAAAGCTTTTGAGGAATTTCTAAATCAGCAGCAGGACGAGGCTTGGGCTTCAGCCCTCACGAATCTTCTGCCTTCTATACACGAAGTTGATAGAAATGCGACCAAAATCTGGTTCGCTTTCTATCCTGTAAGTCTGTGGCGTGCGCTCAAGCTTTCACCGGACGCTGAAAGCTTGATGAAGCGCCTGCTGATGCAGGGAGATTTTTATCTTAAAGACCAGATTGATTCATCGCACAGGTTTTTGTACGGCCACAGGTACTGGCCCGAAGTAAAGCGCGCTGTTCTTGAGCACGCGGCCAATTTCACGGACGCGCCGGGCGCGCTCCTCGCAGGTCAAATCAAAATGGTCGCGGGCGATGCGGCTAAACGAGCAGGCGCGCCTGAATCGCTTCTTTCAGGCATCACGGCTGTCGCTTTCATGACCGTGTTGCAGGCAGGATTCGACGCATTCAAATCTTCGCAGGGCACAGTCCAGATAGATCGAAAGCACGCGAAGAAGAGTCCCGAACAGATTCTGGCAGAGCGCGCGAAAGATGACAGCCAGGGCTTATTCGGTTTTCTCAAAACGGTAGATAAAGAGTGGACTGTCACTTATAACGAGAACGAAGCGGGCGCGCGATTCAAATTAATCAGCGGCGAAGAGCTTGCGTCAGCAGCGGCGCGTGACCGCTCGCGCGATTGGCGCTCTCTTGACGCGCGCTGTGTTGAAGGGCCTATTCCGGTCGAATGTCGCGCTGCTTCATGCGGCACTTGCTGGGTGGGCGTGCTCGGCGGCGCTGAGAAACTTTCACCCGTAGGCCGTCTTGAAGGCCGTCGCATCAAAGAGTTCGGCTACATCAACACGGATGAGCCGAAGCCAGTCATTCGTCTGGCGTGCATGGCGCAGGCTTCCGGCGCGGTCTCAATCGTCATCCCGCTCTGGAACGCGCAGTTCGGGAAATACCTGAATGAGAAGAATGAGGGCGAGGGACTAGAGGCAGAGGCAACAGAGCAGGAAGTCTCTAACTGAAAAATCCTGAATCTTGATCGGACATAGCAAAGCAGACTCGTCATCGCGCATAGGCGGCCTATCGCCGCTCCTGTTCGTACTGGGCGCAGCCATAATATGGAGCACGGGCGGGCTTTTCATAAAGCTGACGACGCTTTCTCCTTATGAATTAACATTCTGGCGCTCGCTTTTCGCCGCATTCACTGTTGCGCTGTTTACGCGCCGCGAGGGGTTCGGTCTGAATCGCATGACGGCCCTCACCTCCTTGCTCTACGCCGCGCTGTTGCTGCTCTTCGTAATCGCCAACAAACGCACCACAGCCGCCAACGCAATCTTTCTTCAATACACAGCGCCCATCTACATGCTAGTCTTCGAGCCGCTGCTTTATAAAGAGAAGTTTCGCTCGAGGGATTTAGTTGTTGTTGTCGTTTGCATTGCGGGCATGTCGCTATTTTTCGTAGGGCAGTTAAAGCCTAGCGACATTGAAGGAAACCTTGCAGCGCTTGGCTCAGGCATTTGCATGGCGCTCTATTTTCTATTCCTGCGCCACGCTCGCTCGCGCGAAGTCAATCGCGCATCTTCCGTCATCTACGGCAACCTGCTGCTTATCGTTGCGATGGCAATCGTCGCTCCCGCAATGTCGCCTGATGGATTAAGGGTTCTGTTTCCTTCGTTCAAAAATTTCCTGCTCGTAGCATACCTCGGCGTGATTCAAATTGGCTTCGGCTACACGCTGTTCACGCTCGGCATGGCGCGTGGGGTTCGCTCGCTCCAGGCCGGAATCGTAGGCTACGTAGAGCCTGTGCTGAATCCCATCTGGGTCTTTCTCTTCTACGGCGAGCAGCCCACACGCTGGGCAATCTTGGGTGGTGCAATCATCATCACAGCAGTCATCGCTCATACTTTGCTCGGCGCGAGAAAAGCGCTTGCGACGAAGATGTGATAGAAAACAGGGATGAAGAAAGAGGGGTAAAAGGGGAAGAGGGGAAGAGGGGAAAAGGAGAAAGCAGTTAAGCATTATCCTTTTTCCCTTTTACCCATTTCCCCTTTTACCCCTCCTTCTTCATCCCTCATCCTTGCTTTTCACCGCATCCATAGATGACGGTTTGCGAAATAGGACGGAGACTCATGCGGGTGCGTCTTCTTGAACTCTTTGTAGCGCGCCAGGAATTTTTCGTATCGCCGGTCGGATGATTTAATCTCGCGGTGCGGAATTTCTTGAAGATGACGTTCGACCTTCCAAATATTCTTATCCGAAAAGCGCCAGTCGTAGTTTCCAAGCTCATAAAGATTGGTCAGGCCGTAGCCCATGATACGCCCGGAATAATCTATGTAAGGATCGAAGTAGCTCCATGCAAGCTGGCGCAAATTTCGGAAGACGGGCTTGCGTCCGTGCAAGCCTATGTCGCGCGAGCGCCCGATTGATCCCCAGAGCTTGTTCTTCTGAAAAACGAAAATGACGTGATCGAGCTTGTCCTGTGATTCAAAGCTCAAAAGGAGCGGCGGGTAGCCGTGCTGCTCAAGTATTACGGTCGCTGCGAGCGCAGCTTCAAGACAGTGCGCCTCGTCTCTTTTGACCACCTCTCTAAAGGAGCGCAGCGTCGCACCGTTTCTCTCCCAGTTGTAAGGCATACGGCTCAAATAGCGCTGCACCTCGCGCGGCGTACTGTGCGACTCGATTATCTTCCATTCCTTTTTAGTGAAAGCTTCCCTGCGCGGCTTACTGTTCATCGCTCAAATAGTAACAGTTTTCAGTTTTTAGTTTTCAGTTTTCAGAAAGGAGCGAAATGCCTTTAACTGAAAACTGAAAACTAAAAACTGAAAACTGTTTTTGTCGTCCGTTGCGACTTGAAACCGATGCCCGAATGATGTAAGACATAACGTTACACGAACAGAGTTCGCACTTTCAAAGGGCGCTCGATTTCAAATCGTAGCGCTTCTGGACAAGGCGGAGGCAAGGCTGGACTTTTTTGCGTTCGCCACACATAACTTCGGTTGCAATCATGACACCAAAACCTTCAACCCCAAGGCTGACTCGCGCTGAACAGGAGACTGAGACGGAAGCCAAACGTTTGACGCAACAGGTCGAGAACGCGCTGGCTATAGTGACTGCGCGCGCGGCCATAGGCGCGGACGAACTTGAGCAGAGCGCGGATCGCATAGAGCGCGCGGCGCGAGACTTCATAGTGGCGCTGCGCGAGTTAGCGCACGAGCGCCGCACGGCCACCAAGGACGCGAATTGATATGAGGCTGAAAAGCCCCTGGCTTCGGAAATGAACAGGGCTTCAAGGTTTTCATCGAAAATAATTTCGGATTGGAGCAGCAATGACTTCATTACGCAGAGAACGGGTCGGTGAGGAGCGCGGGCGGCGTCGCTCAACTTACGGCCTGGAAAATTACGGCATACGCGAGCCGGGCGCTGTTTACTGGAACTTGAATACGCCAGAGCTTTACGAAGAGATTGCGCGGCGCGAGGAAGGAATCATCTCCGCTTACGGCTCGCTCATAGTTGACACGGGCGAGCACACAGGGCGCGCTGCCAAAGACAAGGCAATCGTGCGCGAAGCAGAGAGCGAAGATAAAGTTTTCTGGGGCGATGTGAATCGTGATTTCCCGCAAGAAAATTTCAATTCAATAAAGGAGCGCATGATGGCGCATGCGCGTGGGCTTGATCTTTTCATTCAAGACACATTCGCCGGAGCAGACCCGCGCTATCGTTTGCCCGTTCGTATCATAACGGAGTTGGCGTGGCACTCGCTGTTTGCCAGAACAATGTTTCTGGACGACATAAAGGTCGAAGACCATCGGCCTGAATTCACGGTCATAAACTTTCCTAGCTTTCATGCAGACCCGCAACGCGACGGCACGCGCTCGCCCACCTTCATTTTGATGGATTTCAGCCAGAGGCTTGTGCTCATAGGCGGCACGTCTTACGCTGGTGAAACTAAAAAGAGCGTCTTCACAATCCTCAATTATTTGTTGCCGCAGAGAGGCGTTCTCTCTATGCACTGCTCCGCGAACGTTGGCGATGAAGGCGATACTGCCATCTTCTTCGGATTGTCGGGCACTGGCAAGACTACGCTCTCGGCAGACCCAGAAAGAAAGTTGATAGGCGACGACGAGCACGGCTGGTCTAATGACGGAGTCTTTAATTTCGAGGGCGGATGCTACGCGAAAGTCATACGGCTGTCGCCGGAAGCCGAGCCGGACATCTACAGAACCACTAGAATGTTCGGGACAGTTTTGGAGAACGTAATCTTTGATACGGTAACGCGCGAGCTTGATCTGGACGATGCATCGAAGACCGAGAACACGCGTGCGGCTTATCCCCTAGAGAGCATTCCGAACATAATGCCGTTGGGCTACGCTGGACACCCTCGTAACATCATCATGCTTACGGCTGATGCCTTCGGCGTGCTTCCTCCTGTTGCCCGTCTCACGCCTGAGCAGGCCATGTATCACTTCCTTTCCGGCTACACAGCGAAAGTCGCTGGAACTGAAAAGGGAGTGAAAGAGCCTGAAGCGACCTTCTCGACATGCTTCGGCGCGCCGTTCATGGTCTTGCACCCCGGGGTTTATGCAGACCTTTTGGGAAAGAAGATGAGCGAGCACAAGGCAGACTGCTGGCTGGTGAACACAGGCTGGAGTGGTGGGCCATACGGTGTGGGCAAGCGCATGAAGATTCAGTACACGCGCGCCATGATTCGCGCAATCTTGAACGGCTCGCTCGCTGGCGTTGAAACCAAACCCGATCCAATCTTCGGCGTAAATATTCCCGTCTCCTGTCCAGATGTTCCTGCGGAAGTCTTGCAGCCGCGCAACACATGGTCAGACAAAGAGGCTTACGACCGACAGGCGCGCGACCTTGCGAGAAGATTCAACGAGAATTTTAAGAAGTACGCTGACGGAGTTTCGGAAGCGGTTCGCGCGGCTGCGCCCGTTGGGGATTAAATTCAGAAGGAAAAGTCTGGACTAAGCTGAGAAGCAGTTGCGGTGAGAATCACTAATCATCGCAACTGCTTTTTTGTACGACGACGTGAGGCGGATTTCTTTTTCTTCGCGCGTGGTTTCCTCTGAGGCTTAGCTGTTTGACTATAAGCTTGACGGAGTTTAGCTACAATCTCATCCACTATACCGCGCACCTCTGGCGACAGTTTTTCTAACAATGATGCATCGTTCGTTTGCAAATAATCAATCGCGCGTACGAGTGGGAAAAAGGGTTCATCTAAGTCTGAATCTTCGATCAATTGACGAACAAATCGCATTCGCATCAAACTCGGTTTGTCTACTAGCGTTACTTCTATTATCGCTTTTAGGAATAAGTCCTTCCACGCATCATTTTTTATCTTCTTAAAAGATTTTATCGTCTCATACCAAGCGTCTTTGGCTGATTTGTAATCTTCTTCATGCATGTGAGCAAAGAATCTTACCATGTAAGAAACTCCCCGCAATGCCCATGACTTAGGAGTATCCGGGTTAATTTGCGAAATAGTATCGAAGTAATTAAACGCATCACTATTTTTTCCCAAAGCATAGCTAAACGAAGCACAGTAAACCAAAGCTTCAAGATTATTTGGATCTATTTCTAGAAATCGTTTAAAGTTGTCAAGCGCTTCCTTATGCTTGCCCAATTCATAAAGTGCCCTGCCTCGCAAAGACCAAGTTTCAAATGAACTAGTGTTAAGCTGCAAAGCTTGATCAAAACTTGCTACGACTTCTTCCCATCGCTTCAATTCAACAAGGGCAATTCCACGACGACCCCATGCAAAATCATCTGTTGGGTCTAGCCGAATAGCTTCATCGAAACTTGCTATCGCTTCCTTAAATCGCCCGAGGCCGCCCAACGCAGTACCATGAATATCCCAAAATACTGGTGCTGTTTTAATTTCCTTAAGCAAATCTTCGATAAGGGGTAATACATCACCGAACCGACCTTCTTTTAAGGAATTAAGCATGTAATCGAGGAATGCCTTAAATGCCTGCTCCCCTTTCATAAAATATCGCTCATCAATACAGCCTGCATTATTAAGTTTAGTTAAGATTTCTGGCGAAAGCTCTTCTAGTTGTATTATTGGGAGTACATCTCGTTTTAGCGTTTCAAGATCATTTAATTCAAGATGTCCTAAAATAATGCCTTCCATCACGCGGGCGCGCATTAAAGAATCAACCATTGCCTCTGCCAAATAACGCTGGTATTCAAGGGAGTTACGTGCTTCATGTAGGCGTCCCGCAGTCAAGGATTCACGAAAACGTGCCTCTAATAGTTTACTTTGCATGTCTATCTCCTTCGCATCATATATGGCTTTCAGAATGTTGACTAACCATCCCATCCGTTCGCGCGCATCACGTCCGAAACGCATCTGATGCCAGATTGCATACAAGGGTTCGGAGAGAGTGTAGTAGCTGCTGCGCCCGCGAATATTTGCGGCGCGGACGTAACCATATTCTGCGAGCCGCTTGAGTTGCGCGCTCACTTGGTTTGTTGTCATGCGCGTGCCCGCAGCAATCTCAGTCGGAGTCAATCCCTCATTTGTCTTGCTGCTGATGCGTGCTATGTGATCTACGATTTTTCGTTGCTGCGGCGGAAGGCTTTCGACTTTATGTTTGTAGTACGGCGTGACTTCATCCAGAAGCTTTTCAAGGGCAAGTCGAACTTCTGAGATTTCAGAGTGCGTGACCACGCGATAGAGCATTAGTACCAGACGCGGATTGCCTCCTGTGAAATGCTCAAGGGCGCGTAGGCGGCTGGTGTTTGCTTGAAGCTTTTCTTCAAAGTTCTCTTGCTTATCAATCGCCGCGCGTTTGCGAAGTAAGTCCTGCATCTGCTCGAACGCTAAATTTGGGAGATTATAAATCTTGAAGAAGTTATAGAGCGGCTGGTCGTAAGCTCGCGCTTCTTCAAAAAATGTTGGGGCTGCGCCGATGAGCATCATTGTGCCGTCGTTCATTAGCATATTGCGCAGCCGCGCGTTGTCCTGCTCGTCGTTGATCTGTTCGAGAATCATATCGAAGTTATCAACTAGCACAACCAGACGCTTATTATGTTTACGTCGCCAGTCTTTGATAAGAGCCAGCGCCGCCTCTTGCAAGTCATCGTTCTTCCGATACTGTGTCTTGAGACTATCGGTGCGTTCGAGCAGTTCTGTGTCTTGCGTGTCTGCGGAAAGATGCGCGAGGATTTCAATCCAAAA
>MNJR01000087.1 GCA_001920415.1 Acidobacteria bacterium 13_1_20CM_3_53_8
TTCTGGGTTTTGATAAACAATCCGAAGCGCTGCCTCGGATTATTCTTCTATTTCTGGCAGAAATGCACTATTCGGAGACCGCCGAAATTTAAGAAAATGGCGCTAGGGGACTTGCAATTCGGCGGAAAATCGGCCAAACTTTGCGACGTTTTAAGCGATGGGTCTTATCTACGGCCTATACTTTCGGTCGTTGGCTGGAGCGAAAAATTCCCCCGTCACTACTCGATGGAAGCTTTCGCGGGACCCGAACGCGGCTGAAGCGTTTACTCATTAAGCTATCAACAAAATTTCCGAGCCATTGGACAGATTCTCGAAAAAACTTTGTGTCTGTCCGACGCGCCCGCCCGAGATTGTAGAGTTTGAAAGGAGACCTTTAGATGGCAGCAGAGCTTAAGCCACCGACCGGCACGGCGACACCGCCCCCGTTCAGGATTGACCAGAAACTTCACCAGATTCTCTACTCGCCAGCTTCAAGGCCGACACTTGAAGCGTTGCCGGAGCCGGAAGTTCTGCCGGAGCCTCCGTACCCGATTCACCCGGACCCGCAGCCTATGTCGAAGAAGGAGTACCAGAAACTAAACGCCATACGGACGTGGAAGACATGGGGATCGCCCTACTTCAAATCGCTCTATCATCGCGGCGAGTTGCGACCGATCATCCCTTACCTCTTCACAGAGTGGAAGTGCAATCTGGATTGCCACTACTGCTGGTCTTACAACAACAAGGTGAAGGGCATGACCGAGGACGTTGCGAAGCGTTCGATTGACTGGCTGCATTCAATAGGCTCGCGCGTGCTCGCACTCATGGGCGGCGAACCGCTCCTTCGCCCCAAATTTATTCACAAGATCGTTTACTACTCGGCGAAGAATGACATCTTCGTTTACTTGCCGACCAACGGTCGCCTGATGAAACCGGACGTGGTTGACCGTCTGGGCGACGCAGGCATTGCGACTGTGAATTTGGCGGTTGACTCCGTAAAGGATCGCAAGGCGCTGCCGAAAGCGCTTGAGCCGATTCGTCATTACGTTGATTATCTTGTGAAGCGCCAGCACCATTACGGCTACACAGTGATGTTCAATATCAACATCACGCGCATCAACATAGAGGACGTGAAGGAACTGACTCTTATAGCGCACGACATGGGCATTGCGACCGACTATCACATCAACGAGACGCCCATGACCGAGCAGACACACTTCAAGCACCTGGATGAGAACAGCACGTATCTCACGCCAGAGGATTGGCCCAAGGTTGACGAGCTTCTAGACTGGCTGGACGCCAAGCGCCACCAGGAGGGCTACAAGATGGTCAACCAGTCGAAGCACATGCGGGACATGAAAGACTTGATGCGCGGCGAGGTTCCGCCATGGAAGTGCCGCGCAGGCCAAAGCTCGCTCATCATACGCACGGACGGCACGCTAGCGCCCTGCTTCCCCATGTACTCTGCTACGCACGACTGGGGAACAATCGAGAATCCCAAGTTCGAGGTCGCGCAATTGGACGAGATGAAGAAAGAGTGCTCGAAGCATTGTCTCTCGACCTGCAACTACATCCTGGCCTACTGCTACGACACCAAGCGCGTGCTCAAATGGATCACGAAGCAGGCCATGAACGGTTTCCGTGGCTCGATAGACACGATTCAGTAAGATTGTTTCCTGACATTAGCTCTAGCGGAAAACCCGTAGCAGTTTCACAAAAATCTCAAAGGCCGGAAGGACATCCTTTCGGCCTTTGAGATTTTTGAGCAATAGAGGTTAAGAGTTCAAACTTTAGTTTGCCGTCGTCCTTGAACAAAAACAAACTAAAGTTTGAACTCTTAACTCATGTTACGCAGTTGAAATGTTAGAAAGAAAGCGCTCAACGAGTCTGCGCTAGCAGACGATTAGAGTAAAGCCCCAGACGAAGCCGAAGGCGTAGTCTGGGGTAAGGGATGAGAAAAATAGTTAAAGTCTGCTTTAGCAGACGGCAGAGGCGCGAGATGAAAGATATTTTTAGAGAGTAAACATCTGCCGTCTGCTAAAGCAGACTCTGTTCGCTGTGTGATGAATAACCCCAGACTCCGCTCTCGCTTCGTCAGGGGCTACAATCTGGCCGCCTGCTAGCGCAGGCTCATTCGGGCGACTTCGACAAAGTTACTGATGCGTAACATCAGCTCTTAACTCTCATTTCATTGCTATTCGGTATAATCTAGTCTTCGATGATTTCGATTGACGGCTCATTCGGTGAAGGCGGCGGCCAGATAATACGCACGTCGCTCGCGCTTTCGCTCATCACGGGAAAGCCATTCCGCATATTCAATGTTCGCGCTCGTCGCGAGAAGCCCGGACTTCAGCGTCAGCATCTCACTGCTGTTCTGTCTGCGGCCAAGATAGGGAACGCGCGGGTTGACGGCGCGGAGGTTAAATCTCAAGCTTTTACTTTCATGCCCGGCGAGGTCACGCCCGGTGAATACACTTTCAGCATAGGCACTGCGGGGAGCACTACGCTCGTGCTGCAAACCATCTTGCCGCCGCTCATGATCGCCAGAGCGCCTAGCATGTTGACGCTAGAAGGCGGCACGCACAACGTTCACGCGCCGCCATTCGATTTTTTACAGAAAACTTTTCTGCCCGTTCTGAATCGCATGGGCTGGCCAGTTGAGATTGAGTTAATGCGCTTCGGCTTCTACCCGCCGGGCGGAGGCCGCCTCAACGTTTTGATAGAGCCTGCGGAAAAACTTAATCGTTTGGAGATTCACGAGCGCGGCGAGATAACGAGAATGTGCGCACGCGCGCTGGTCGTCAACCTTCCTCTCAGCATAGCCGAGCGCGAGTTGACCATCGTGCACGAGCGTCTTGGATGGACGGCGGACGAGATGCAGGTCGAAGCCACTACGAACGCGCTCAGTCGCGGCAACGTGCTCATGCTCGAATTCGAGAGCGAGCATTTGACTGAACTTATTACTTCAGTAGGCGAGCGCGGCGTGCGCGCCGAGACGATTGCAGAAAGAGCAGTCGAAGAAGCGAATCGTTATCTGTCCGTTGATGCTCCCGTCGGCGAGCATCTTGCAGATCAACTGTTGATTCCTATGGCATTGGCTTGCGGCGGCTCGTTCGTCACAAGCCTGCCATCGCTTCACACGACGACCAACATAGAGGTCATCAAAAAATTTCTGGACACAGAGATTACTACTCGTCCGCTTTCGGGCGAAAGATGGATGGTCGAAGTGAAGAGAAAGGGGTAAAAGGAGAAAAGGGAAAGAGGGAAAAGGAAGATGACTAAATGCCTTCTCCTTTTTCCCTTTTACCCATTTAACTTTTCCCCTTTCTCTTCTTCCCATCATCTTCTTCGAGTGTAAGTGAGGTCGTATGTGACGTTCCAAGTCCTACCATCGTCGGTCGAGTTTTCTCCGAGTTGCCGCACGCGGTCAGGCCCAAGATTGAACAGAGTCATCCTGACTTTTATAGGCTTGCCCTGTCGCGTATGCGCTTCGCCCTCGAAACGCATGGCGCCGTCCCTATACTCGCCTGTATAGTAGTTGGAGCCGCCCACGCTATCAACCCACGTCTGCCGCCATTTCCCTATTGTCGCATCGTAATAGCTAAAGCTCTTTCCGCTGTATGCGCCGTTTGTGTAGTTCTCAAAAAGAACGCACTGGTTGGTGACGGACTGAATGCTGTTTGAAGCCGCAACGCCCGCTTGCGCTCCCGCCAGCGTTCCCCTCACGTCCCACTCGCCAATCCAGAAATCGAACTGCCTGTATTCAGGGAGGCTCGCGCACGGCGTTGCGTTCACGCCAACCTTCTTAACTATCGCTGCAAACTCTGCGTTGCCACGCATTGCCGCAAAGTCTTCGTCCCGGTTCAACAGATCGGCTTGCGCGAAACCTGCGTCCGAAGCCTTGTGCAGCCACTCAAACGCTTTCGCCCTGTTGCCCAGACGGGCGTAAGACGCCGCCGCGTTGTACATAGCGCCGGGGAAGCTGAGTATCGCGGAGGCGCGCTCGAAGGCCGCAGCAGCCTGCTCGTACCTGCCCATAGAGTACAGGCTCATGCCCAGACGATACCATGCGCGCCCATTGTCAGGCTCGGCTCTGACAATAGCTTCGTATGCATGCGCAGCCTCCGGCCAGTTCCTTGCTTGATACAGAGCGTTCGCGTCCGTGCTCGAAGCCGACTGCGTAGTCGTTTGTGTAGGTGTCTGTGCAGCGCATACCAGCGTGGCTAGCGATGCGAGCAAAATTTTTAGGAGCAATGCTCGTTTGAACATGGTGTTAATCCTTTAAGAAATGAGAGTAGGGAAAAACCGCTAGAACTTCTTTTACAACCGAAGTAAGAGTAGAAAGTAATGCGAAGCGTATGAGCGCGGAAAGGTAAACGTTGCGAGACGCTGGTTTTGAGGGACGAAGCGCTGGAATTCAGGGACGAAATTTCATGGCAAGGTTTTGAGGATTCGATATATTACAACTCGTTCCAAATCCCTTTGCGTTCTTCTTAGCGTCTTTGCGACTTGGCGTGAAATAAAGTCTCACGCAAAGACGCTAAGAAACGCAAAAGGAGTTTGAGATGTTCTCTTGAATCTATTTTGAGATGATTTATGCGTTGACGCTCAAACTCGGTCTCCTCACGTGCCTTGAATCTTCTGGCGGCTTCAGGTTGACTTGCAGCCCGTGTGGTTGCAAGTGCACACGCTCGTCGGGTCAGTGTCCGCCATATCTTCGCACTCGTGGCTGCAATACCTTCGCTCGCCTGACACCATGCATGTGCAACTCTGGTGCGCGCACTTCTTTTGCTCTCTCACATCATCCATCTTCTACTGCCCTCCTGCTGCTCTTGCTGGCATGGGAGACTTGGGCTACTCCTGCTGCTTCTGGTTCTGCTCTTCTTATTAGCAGACCTCTTCTTACTCGTAACCATCTTCACTCCCCTGCTTGCTGCTTTTGATTGATTGCAGTCACGGATTATAGCAAATGCTGTATAGAAGAGACGCATGTATGAGAGCTAATAGTGAGTGCTGCGGAGGCGAATTTATCTTTTCGGAAGAGAATCTTCTATTTTTTGCGATGAGATGGGCTACTGAAACTAAACTTAACGAGAGAGCGTATAACCCGCGTTCTACCTTTTCTTTGAGGAGATACCCCCTTATGTCCCGAAAAATCTGGTTCCCCGTTCTCGTCCTTGCGCTCTCCTGCGCTGTGGCGTTCTCTCAGGCCGCCAAACCCGCAACGCTCACCGTTGACGAGATTATCAACAAGAATATTAAAGCGATGGGCGGACTTGATAACATGCGCGCCATCAAAACCGTTAAGGCGACAGGCAAGATTACGCTCGCCCCCGGCGTGGATGCTCCTGCCATTTTGCAGCAGAAGCGACCGAACATGGTGCGAATCGAACTGACGGTGCAGGGCAAGACGCTCGTGCAAGCTTATGACGGCACGACCGCGTGGGAGATAAATCCGTTCGAAGGCTCCTCAGACCCGCAGAAAGCGAGCGAGGAAGACACGCGCGATCTTCAAGAGCAGGCGGACATGGACGGCCCTCTCGTTGACTATAAGACAAAGGGCAACACCGTAGAGCTTGTCGGGCAGGAAGACATGGAAGGCACGAACGTCTACAAGCTGAAGCTCACGCTGAAGAACGGCGACGTGCGGTATGTTTACATTGACTCGCAAAGCTTCCTGGTTTTGAAGGAGACATCGAAGCGCAAGCGGCAGGGCGGCGAGATAGAGGTTGATACTTACGTAGGCGACTACAAGCCCGTCAATAACGTCATGTTCCCGTTCTCGTTCGAGGGCAAGGTGGCCGGTCGCACTGTGCAACAGATTTCAATTGATAGCATACAGGCCAATGTCCCAATTGATGATGCTATCTTCAAGATGCCTGCGGCAAAACCAGCAACCAGAACTAACTAAAAATTGCGGAACGTGCCGATTGCGGAATGCGGATTGCGGATTGAAAGCTCGGATTTGAAATCTCAAATTTCAGATTTGAAATCTCAGATTAATGAATTTAATTCTTCTCTTAAATCCGCAATCCGCATTCCGCAATCTTATGATAATCCCCTAACTCTTTTTCAGGAGCACTGTGATGCGTCGAATCCCCCTGAGCACATTCATCGTGTGCCTTCTCGTCTCTTCTCTCTTTATTTCCTTAACTTCAATTCATGCGCAACAGGCTGCGCCACCTCAAGCTTCGCAGCAAGCGCAGCAGGTCAGAATTGATTCCGCAACTTTCGGTGCGATAGAAGCTCGCGCGATTGGCCCTGCCACTACGAGCGGGCGCATTGCTTCAATCGCTGGCGTTGATAGCAGTCCGAACATAATCTACGTCGGCGCGAGCAGCGGCGGAGTCTGGAAATCCATAAACAGCGGCACGACTTTTAAGCCCATCTTTGATAAGTACACGCAGTCAATCGGCGCAATAGCCGTTGACCAATCTCATCCAGACACCGTCTGGGTTGGCACGGGCGAACCATGGGTGCGCAACAGCACTAGCATTGGAACGGGCATTTACAAATCAACCGACGGCGGCGAGACGTGGGAGCGAATGGGCTTGGAGAACACCGAGCGCATAGCAAAGATCGTAGTTGACCCGAAGAACTCGGACACGGTTTACGTCGCGGCCATGGGACATCTATGGAACGATAACGAAGAGCGCGGCATTTACAAGACCACGGACGGAGGACGTACTTGGGAGCGAATTCTTTACGTTGACCAGCGAACGGGCGCGTGCGACGTTGCAGTTGACCCGCAGGAGACCGGCACGGTTTACGCAGGCATGTGGGAATTTCGTCGCCAGCCCTGGACGTTCACATCTGGCGGCCCCGGCAGCGGCCTCTATCGCTCTACGGACGGAGGCAAGAAGTGGGAGAAGACTTCCGTGGGGCTTCCCGAAGGAAACATAGGACGCACGGCTATTGCCGTCGCGCGCTCTCGCCCGAACGTGGTTTATGCTACGGTCGAAGGTAAGAAGACCGCAATGTATCGCTCCGACGACATGGGGCGCACATGGACGGAGACTAGCAAAGCGACCGCAATAGGCTCTCGCCCCTTCTACTTCAGCATCCTTGCGGTTGATCCACGCGATTATAACCGCGTCTATAAACCCGGCTTCTCGCTGCTTGTGAGCAATGATGGAGGACGCACCTTTTCTGATCGCGGTGGGCCAACTCATTCGGACGAGCACGCAATCTGGATTGACCCTACCAATCCTGCGACTATTTACATGGGCACGGACGGCGGAGTTTACAAGTCTACAGACTACGCCAACACATGGTCATTCATACGCTCGCTGCCTGTCTCGCAGTTCTATCACGCATCGTTCGACATGGAGCACCCATACAATGTTTATGGCGGGTTGCAGGACAACGGTTCGTGGATGGCTCCCACTTACAGCCCGAACGGAATAGAGTTGCGCGACTGGCGCAACGTAGGCTTTGGCGACGGCTTTTATGTTTTCGCAGACCCTACCGACAACAACCTTGTCTATTCCGAATACCAGGGCGGCCATCTGTTGCGCTTCAACAAGAAGACGGGCGAATTGAAATTCATAGCGCCCACGCGCCGCGCTGATGAACCGAAATATCGCTTTAACTGGAATACGCCTGTCGCTTTGAGTCCGAACGACCCGCACACTTTCTACATAGGCTCGCAGTTCCTCTTCCGCTCCAGAGATCAGGGCGAATCATGGGAGCGCATTTCCCCTGATTTAACCACGAACGATCCGAACAAGCAGAAGCAGGAAGAGAGTGGCGGTCTGACCCTTGATAATTCGAGCGCAGAGAATCATTGCACGATCTATACAATCTCGGAATCACCGCGCGATGCCAAAGTTGTCTGGGTAGGAACGGATGATGGCAACGTGCAGATCACAGAAGATGGAGGCGGGCACTGGGCTAACGTAACCGCAAACATAACTGGTCTTCCGAAGAACACATGGGTGAGCACAATCGAAGCGAGCCACTTCGACCGCAACACTGCTTACGCAACGTTCGACGGACATCAGACCGGCGACATGAAGACTTACGTTTACAAGACGACCGATCTGGGAAAGACATGGACGCCGATTGCTACTGACGCGATTAAAGGTTATGCGCACGTCATACGCGAAGATTTAATCAACCCGAATCTTCTTTTCGTAGGCACTGAGTTCGGTCTCTTTCTAACGGTTGACGGAGGCCAACAGTGGGCGCAGTTCACAGGAAAATTGCCGAACGTGGCGGTGCGCGACATTGCGATTCACCCGCGCGAGAACGACATGGTGATTGCAACGCACGGTCGCGGCATATACATTGTTGACGACATCACGCCGCTTAGAAAGATAACGCCGCAGATTCTAGAATCGAAGTTCGCGGTTCTTGAAACCAGACCGAGCGAGATTCGCCTAGGCGTTATTGAACAAAACTTCGCGGGCAACGACGAGTTCGTTGGCTCCAACCTGCCGGAAGTCGCTTACATCACCTACTACTTGCGCGAGCGCCACGTCTTCGGCGACTTCAAGATTCAGATTTACGACGCGCAGAACAATCTGATTACTACGCTGCCCGCAGGCAAGCGGCGCGGCATCAACCGCGTGGAATGGCCCATGCGATTGAAGCCGCCGAAAGTTCCCGTTGGGCAAAGTATAGAAGGCGGCTCAATCTTTGGCCCAGTCGTGCCCGAAGGGACTTACACTGCAAAATTCATCAAGGGCAACGACACCTACACGACGCAGGTAAGGTTGGTCGGCAATCCCTCTTCGCCTCATTCTGCCGAGGAGCGACAGTTTCAGCAACAGACCGTGATGAAGCTCTATAAGATGCTTGAGCGGCTTGCGTTCGTCGCTGCCCAGGTGAGAGACGTGCGCGACGAGGCGCGTGAGCGAGCGCAGAAGTTGGGCAACGCGCAAGATGCGGTTGCGAAATCTCTAGAAGCTTTTGCAACGAAGCTGGACGATCTCTATAAGACTCTGGTCGCCACGCGCGAGGGGCAGATAACGGGCGAGATTCGATTGCGCGAAGAGATTGGTGAGCTTTACGGGCAGATAAACGGCTACGGAGGCCGCCCAACGCAGTCGCAAGTAGAGCGTGTCGGTGGACTTAACACAGAAGTTGACCGCGCCAATCAAAGCTTAGAGTCAATCTTGAGCGCCGATCTGGATGCGATCAATGCGAAGCTCAAGCTGAAGAGGCTAGACCCTATTAAGCGCCTGACGCGCGAAGAGTACGATGCGCGGGAATCGCGAAGCCTTGTCTCTTTGGATTGATTCATTTATTCATTAATTCAATCAGTAAATGAGCCAATGAATCAATCCTCTTGGTTTGACAAGCCATGCGAGCCTCTTGTATAAACTTTTCCTTGAATCTCTCGTGCTTGTTATGAAGATGAACAGGACTCATCACACCAACGCTCGGTTTCATCATGGCGCGCAATCTAGCCATGAAGCGTTGGCTGCTGGGTTCTCTAGTTAAGAAGCGCGAGAGCGAAGAGCGCAGAAAGTTTTCTCCAGAACCCGCTGCCAGCAAAGTCGAGGGCAGCGGGTTCTTAATTTTATAGCGGTTTGCGATTAGCAAAAGGCAGAAGGAAGGCAAAAGGTAAAAGTAAAAAGGCAAAAGGAAGGCTGAAATCGCTTTATCAGATTAAGAAAGAGTAAAAACTGTCCACGAACTCACACGAAACAACACGAATTTCATCTGGCTCGTTTCGTGTCGTTTCGTGTGAGTTCGTGGATAATTCTTTTATAGAACTGTTTTCATCCTTATCCCTTTTGCCTTTTACCTTTTTACTTTTGCCTTTGATTTATGTCAGAGCCACTCTCAAAAATACCGGGCGGGATGCGCTACTACTTCGGCGCAGAGGCAAGGCTTCGTCGCGCGGTCGAGAACACGGCCATGAGCGTCTTCGACGGTTGGTCTTATGAAGAAGTCACGACGCCATCTGTAGACTACTACGCTCTGTTCGAGCGCGGCATGGGGCACAGTGAAGCGCATCGTTCATTCCGGCTCACAGACACAGACGGGCGACTTCTAGCGCTTCGTCCAGACGTGACATCTTCGGCTGCGCGCGCTGCCGCTACGCTCTTCGCAGAGCGTGCGCGCCCGCTTCGTCTCTGCTACGCCGCGAACGTCTTCCGCCAGCAGCCGCGCTCTCATGCGGAATGGCGACGCGAGAGCACGCAGTTGGGCTGCGAGTTGATAGGCGCGGGCGGCGCAACCGCAGACATAGAAGTTCTGCTCATAGCGGCTGAGATTCTACAGAAACTTAACTTGAGCGACTTCTGCATAACGCTGAGCAGCGTAGAAGTATTCAACGGCGTGGCCGCCAGCTTGAATTTTGATGAAACGAAGCGCGCAGAGATGCAACGGCTCATTGATATGAAGGACGCCACAGAGCTTCAAAAGTTTCTAGCGCCTTACGCGCCGCCCGGCGAGATAGCAGCTTTCGCGCGTCTGACAAGACTTTCAGGCAAGAGCCGTGTGATTGACGAAGCGCGTGAAGTTATCACGAACGCTCGCTCCGTTGCTGCGCTTCGCGAGCTTGAAAATCTGTGGCGCGTCATAGAATCTCTGGACCTGACCGAACTGTTCGAGATTGATCTGGGCGATGTTTCCGGCCTGGATTACTACACCGGGCTAATCTTCAAAATCTATTTGAGCGGAGCAGGCGGGCGCGTCGGACGCGGCGGGCGTTACGACAATTTGACCGAGAACTTCGGTCGTGCGGAACCTGCCATAGGATTCGTGCTAGACCTGGACGCCATCACAGACGTTTTAGCGCGCGGAGGCTTCAACTTCGCTCAAGATTCAGAATCGGGCGTTACTATTCTAGGCTCCGACGACGATGCTTCGCTCTTCCTCAAAGCCAAGGAACAGCGCGCGCGAGACGAAAAGATTAAAATCAGTGACAAGTGACGAGCAAGAAACAGTTTTCAGTTTTTAGTTTTAAGTTTTAAGTTAAAAGCATTTCGCTCTTCTTTCTGAAAACTGTAAACTAAAAACTGAAAACTGCTCTTATGTTGACGATTGCAATAGCAAAGGGGAGGATGCAGGACGAGGCGCTTGCGCTTCTGGCTCGCGCGGGTGTAGGCGTTAGCGATGAGGCGCTGCGCTCGCGTCGCCTTGCGCTTCTGGATGAGAGTGGCGCTTATCGTTTCGTCTTCGTCAAGCCTGCGGATGTGCCCGTTTATGTTGAGCATGGGATTGCGGATTGCGGCGTTGTGGGGCGCGACGTGCTTCTTGAATCGGAAGCAGATTTGCTTCAACCGTTAGACCTGCGTATCGCCGCGTGCCGTATAGTCGTCGCGGCGCGTGACGGCGTGAAGTTGAAAGAGATGGGAGCGCTGCGCGTTGCCACAAAGTACCCGCACGTAACGGAAGCGCACTTCGGGGCGCGCGGCATCCCAGTAGAGATAATAGAACTTTCAGGCTCGGTCGAACTCGCGCCCGTGCTAGGTCTCTCGGATTGCATAGTTGATCTGGTCGAGACCGGGCGAACGCTCGCAGATAATGGCTTGGTCGTAGTAGAGGTGATAACAAGCTCAAGCGGACGGCTCGTAATCAACCGCGCGAGCTATCAGCTAAAGTCCGCGCCTGTCGCTCAACTTGTTGACGCGATTTCGGGAGTTTTGAACGAAAGTGAAAGATGATTGAGATAATACGCGACCGTGCGAAACGCGACGAGAGAATCGAGCACATTGGCGCTCGCAGCGCAGCGCTCAGTGCGGATTTGCTGCGCAAAGTCTCCGCAATCATAGAGGACGTGCGCTCGCGCGGCGACGAGGCTTTAATCGAGTACACGGAAAAATTCGACGGCGTTCGCCTTGAACCTGAGAATCTGCGCGTTGATGAAGAGACTTTGCATAGTTCAGCCGAGCGTGTTGACGTGCACGTGATTGAAGCTTTGCGTGAATCAATCAGAAGGGTGCGCGAATTTCACGAGCACGAAATTGAAAAGTCCTGGGAGGTTGATGGCGAGCGAGACGTGCGCATGGGGCAACGCATCACTCCCATAGAGCGCGCAGGGCTTTACGTTCCCGGCGGCACAGCCAGTTATCCTTCGTCTGTCGTGATGAATGTAGTGCCCGCGCGGGTCGCGGGCGTAGAGCGCATAGTCATCACAACTCCGCCGCGCACTTTAGGGGAAACTCCTGCGGTTGCAGCAGCGCTTCTCGAACTGAAAGTGACGGAGATTTATCAGGTCGGCGGCGCTCAGGCAATAGCAGCGCTCGCGTTCGGGACGGAAACCATCCCGCGCGTTGACAAGATAACCGGGCCGGGCAACAAGTATGTCGCTGCTGCGAAGAAGCTAGTCTTCGGCGCGGTCGGCATTGACTCAATCGCTGGCCCAAGCGAAGTCGTCATCATAGCGGACGCGACCGCTCGCCCTGACTTTTTAGCCGCAGACCTGCTGGCGCAGGCCGAACATGACGAAGACGCTTCGGCAGTTTTAATCACTACGAGCGACACGCTGGCCGAAGCCGTCTCGGTGGAGGTTGAGCGACAGACGCAAAATCTGCCGCGCGCTCAGATCATTGAGCGCTCGCTTCAAAATTACGGCGCTATCTTCGTTGTAGAAGATTTGGAAGAAGCGTGCGAGGTTGCGAATCGTCTTGCGCCGGAGCACCTTGAGATAATGACGCGCGAGGATGATCTGGTCGCGTCGCGCGTGCGCAACGCGGGGGCAATCTTCTTTGGCGCGCACACGCCCGAAGCCGTCGGCGATTACTTCGCAGGGCCGAATCATGTGCTGCCCACGAGCGGCGCTGCGCGCTTTTCATCCGCGCTCGGCGTTTACGATTTTCTGAAGCGCACGACGCTGCTGCGTTATTCAAGGGAAGAACTGCGCCAGACCGCAGGCATGATCGCCGCGCTCGCCCAATCAGAAGGTCTGGACGCGCACGCGCGCTCGATTTTGATAAGACAGGAGGAGAAATAGTTTTCAGTTTTTAGTTTTCAGTTTTCAGTTAAAAGCTTTTGCCTCTTTCTGAAAACTGAAAACTAAAAACTGAAAACTGCTCTTATGTTCGACCCTTTAAGAACAATCAAGGCGCGCGTGCGTGAATTGAAGGCTTACTCGCTCTCGCCGGATAGCGCGCGCGTGAAGGTGAATCAGAACGAGAACCCGTGGGATATGCCTGAGCGCGTCAAGCAGGAGAGTTTGCGTCGTCTGGAAACGCGCGAATGGTCTCGTTACCCGGATTTCATCCCGGCGAGTTTGCACGAGCGATTGGCTCAATTCGTCGGGTGGCGTGCGGATGGCGTGATTGCAGGCAACGGCTCGAACGAGCTGATACAGGCGCTGCTGATGGTGGCGGTCGCGGAAGGAAAGCGCATTCTGATTTGTGAGCCGACTTTTGCGCTCTATCGTCAGATTACGACTGTGCTGGGCGGCGATTGTTTGAGCCTGCCGCTTAAATCTGACCTGACTTACGATGCCGGTGCTATCTTGAAAACCATAGAAGCGTCGCAGCCCGATGTGATAATCATCTGCTCGCCGAATAATCCAACAGGGTGCGTGATTGAGAGAGATGATTTAATCAGAATTTTAGAGAGAGCGCGCGGGCTGGTTGTGATTGATGAAGCCTATTTCGAGTTTTCGGGGCAGACGGTCGTGCCGCTTCTGCATGAACATAAAAATCTTATTGTGCTTCATACTTTCTCGAAAGCTATGGCGGCGGCGGCGCTTCGCGTAGGATACTTGCTGGCCGCGCCTGAACTTGCGCGCGAGATAGGCAAGGCCGTGCTGCCCTACAATCTGAACGCCATCTCGCAGACTATAGCCGAAACAGCAATCGAGCTATACGAAGATGAACTGAAACCGCTCGTCGAAAAGATAATAGCGGAGCGCGAGAGACTTTTCGCAGAGATTCAAAGCATAGAAGGTCTCGAACCTGTGCCGACGCGCGCCAACTTCATGGTCGTGCGTTCAGCGATTGACCCGCGCACGGTTTTCAGCGAACTCCTCAAACGAGATATTCTCATACGCGACGTGAGCGGCTATCCCATGCTGAGAGATTATTTCCGCCTGAGCGTAGGCACGCCCGAAGAGAACGAGCTTATAACAAAAGCGCTCAGAGAGATTTTTGCATGACTGTGTAGCGAAAATGGAATTTCAAATTTGAGATTTCAGATTTGAGATTCACAGCAGTTTGCGATTGGATGCGAGCACGTTTGGTAGAACATTATGTCAGTACCGCCTGCGGTAGCGGGCGGGTATTATGTTTGAGACTCGCCTGATACCAGAAAACGCTACCCGCCCGCTACCGCAGGCGGTACTGACCTTCAATTGAGAAGTTTTATGAGTACAAAGCTGCAAGCTGCGCCGCGCGAGGCTGAAGTGAAAAGAAAGACGAAAGAGACGGACGTGCGCGTCTCTCTGAATCTTGATGGAAGCGGGCGGGCGCAGATTTCTACGGGCGTTAATTTTCTCAACCACATGCTTGAGCTTTTCGCGCGGCACGGGCTATTTGATCTAGAAATAGAATGTCGCGGAGACCTTGAGATTGACGATCATCACTCGGTCGAAGACATTGCCATCACTCTGGGACAGGCGTTCTCGCAGGCGATTGGTGATAAGGCTGGGGTGGCGCGTTACGGCTCGGCGCTTGTTCCAATGGACGAGGCGCTGTGCCGCGCGGTCGTTGATCTTTCAGGGCGCTTCTATCTGGTTTACGAAGTCGAAACCAGGCGGCACATGATTGGAAATTTTTCCGTAGAACTAGCCGAGCACTTCTGGCGCTCGTTCGCCGAAAAATTGCGTTGCAACCTGCACATTGATTGCCTGCGCGGTCGAAACACGCATCACATTCTGGAAGGAACTTTCAAGGCTACGGCGCGTGCGCTACGCGAGGCTGTTGCGCGTGACCCGCGCGTTCGTGGCGTGCTGAGCACGAAGGGAGTTCTGTAAAATTGTCCCAGGTCGCAATCATTGATTACGGCGTAGGCAACCTGCGCTCTGTCGAAAAAGCTTTCGAAGCGACGGGCTGCGAGGCCGTAGTGAGCGCGGACGAACAGGTTTTGAGGCGCGCTGAAAGGCTAGTGTTGCCGGGCGTTGGTGCGTTTGCGGCGTGCGTGCACGAGTTGAAGGCGCGCGGATTTGATGAACTCGTGCGCGAGCGTGTTCAAGAAGGCACGCCGCTTCTGGGCGTATGCGTGGGCATGCAGATGCTCTTTGAAGAATCAGAAGAGTTCGGCGTGACGGAAGGTTTGGGTTTCCTGCGCGGTCGAGTGCGCCGCTTTTCTGGTGAGATGCTAGTGCCGCAGGTTGGATGGAACGAGGTCAGGCAGCGGCGCGAGCATTCGTTGATGAATGAGATAGAGGATCACGAATATTTCTATTTCGTTCATTCATACTACTGCGACGCAGCCGATGAATCTGATGTCCTGGGCGAAACAGAGTACGGCGGGTGGTACGCATCCATAGTGGCGCGCGCGAACATCTGCGGCGTGCAGTTTCATCCTGAAAAGAGTCAGACCGCCGGATTAAAACTGCTTCAGAATTTCGCGCAGGCGAATTTAAGTTGAGGATAGATAAAATTATAATTTACCACCGCAGGACACGGAGGTACACCGGAGAAGAATAAATCATTTGAGATTTCAAATTTGAGATTTGAGATTTCTGATTTGAAATTTAAGATTAAAAATTCTCTGTGTAACCTCTGTGTTCTCTGCGGTGAAGTATAATTTTCATTAACTCAGACATTCGATGCTGGCGAAAAGAATCATTCCCTGTCTGGACGTTGATCGTGGGCGTGTGGTCAAAGGGATTCGCTTCGTCTCGCTTGTGGACGCGGGCGATCCCGTAGAGCAGGCGCGCAAATATGACGAGGAGCGAGCCGACGAGCTTACTTTTCTTGACATCACGGCATCCGCAGAGAAGCGCGACATCGTCGCTGGATTGGTGCGCCGCGTTGCCGATGAAGTTTTTATCCCGTTCACTGTCGGCGGCGGGCTTAATTCAATCGAAGACATTCGCGCGAGTCTGCTAGCTGGCGCTGACAAAGTTTCCGTGAACACGGCTGCGGTCAAAAGGCCTGAGTTGATTAGCGAGGGCGCGGAAATTTTTGGGAGCCAGTGCATAGTCATAGCCATTGACGCGCGGCGAAGAAGTTCAAATGAAGCGGAAGGCTGGGAAGTTTTTACGCATGGCGGTCGTGAGGCCACAGGATTGGACGCAGTGGAATGGGCTGTGCGCGCGGAAAAGTTGGGAGCGGGCGAGATACTTTTGACGAGCATGGACAGGGACGGCACGCGCGACGGCTACGATCTTGAATTGACGCGCGCAGTAGCGGACGCCGTGCGCATCCCCGTCATAGCTTCGGGCGGCGCAGGGCGACTGGAGCATTTTTACGATGCGCTGACAAAGGGGCGAGCGAGCGCAGTGCTCGCAGCATCGCTCTTCCATTTCGGCGAGTACAAGATTGCGGAAGTCAAAGATTATCTGCGAGGACGCGGAGTTGTTGTGAGATGAGTTCGACGGACAAAAATCTGAAACCTGAGAATGAAAATTTGAGATCAGAGATTGAAAGCCTTGAATACGACGAGCGCGGTCTTCTGCCCGCCATAGTGCAGGACGCGCGCACACTGGAAGTGCTGACGCTCGCGTACATGAATGCCGAAAGTTTGCGGCGCACGATTGAGTTGAAAGAGACTTGGTTCTGGTCACGCTCTCGCTCGGAACTCTGGCATAAGGGCGCAACATCAGGCAACACGCAGCGCGTCGTTGACATCAAGTTGGACTGTGATGGCGACGCCGTTGTGATTCTGGTTGAGCCTTTGGGGCCTGCGTGTCACACGGGCGCGCGCTCATGCTTTCACAACGAGATTGAAGGCGCGGCGCAGGTTGTTGATGAAAGTAGTGCTGAATTGAATGAAGCGGGCGGGCGCTGGACGGGTGATTTTGGGGAAGTGCTGGAAAAACTTTATGCGCTCGTTGAATCGCGCCGAAGAGAGCGCCCGGAAAAATCTTATACGACCTATCTTTTCAACGAGGGGCTAGATAAGATTCTGAAAAAAGTTGGCGAGGAGTCGGCTGAGACTATCATCGCGGCGAAGAATGATGATTCAGCGCGGCTGGTCGAAGAAACAGCAGACCTACTCTATCACCTGCTCGTTTTGATGGTAGAGCGCGGCGTGAAGTTGGAAGAGATAACGGCGGAGCTTACCGGACGGCACTCGCGGCGTAGGCAAACGAATGAATCAGACTGAACTCAATGAGCTTCTAGATTTCGCCGTTAATATCGCACGCGAAGCTGGCGAGATAACGCTCAAACACTTTCGTCGTTTGCGCGATGTAGAGCGCAAGGCGGACAAATCTTTCGTCACCATAGCAGACCGCGAAGCTGAAAGTTTCTTGCGTCGCGCTATCTTGGAAAAATTTCCGTGCGACGGAATTCATGGCGAGGAAGAGGGCGAACAAAGCGGCTCTTCGAATCGCAACTGGATTATTGACCCGATTGACGGCACGTACACTTTCGTTCACGGCGTTCCACTCTACGGCGTGATGCTGGGGCTTGAAATGATTGGCGAACCCGTGCTCGGCGTCGTCAACATGCCAGCGCTAGGTGAGATGGTTTACGCCGCGCGGAGCTTGGGCTGTTTCTTCAACGGCGAACTGGCGAGCGTTTCATCCGTTGACACTCTTGAAGAAGCGCTGCTGCTCTCGACCGATTTTGGCACATGCGCAAGTTACGGTTTCGGTGAAACTGCGGCTAGATTGCAAGAGAAAGCGCATTCGCGTCGCACATGGGGCGATTGCTACGGTCACTTGCTGGTGGCTACGGGGCGCGCAGAAATTATGCTTGACCCTGTGATGAACGTCTGGGACTGCGCCGCGCTTCTTCCCATAGTGGAAGAGGCTGGCGGCACGTTCACAGACTGGCGCGGCACACGCACCATTCGCGGCGGCAACGCAATCTCGACGAACGGCGCGCTGTTCGAGAAAGTAATGGAAGAAGTAACTAGAAACAGTTTTTAGTTTTCAGTTTTCAGTAAAAAGCTTTTCGCTTCTTTCTGAAAACTGAAAACTGAAAACTAAAAACTGCTCTTATCATGCTTGTTATTCCTGCAATTGATCTGCGCGGCGGGCGATGCGTTCGGCTGACGCAGGGGCGCAAAGAGGATGTGAAGGTTTACGATGCGAACCCTGTTGAGGTGGCGCGGGAGTTTGCCCGTGCGGGCGCGCAGATGATTCATGTGGTTGATCTGGATGGAGCGTTTGCGGAAAGCAGTTTGTCGAATCGCCGCGTGGTCGAAGAGATTATCAGGAGCGCGGGCGTTCGCGTTGAGTTCGGTGGTGGTATGCGCGCGCATCGTGACGTTGAAGAGATGATCGAGCGCGGGGCTGCTCGCGTGGTTATTGGGACATTGGCGGTTGAGTCTACGCAGATTTTAGAAGAGCTTGTTGGGAAATTCGGTGCGAAGATAGCTGTTGGAATTGATGCGCGCGAGGGAAAAGTTTTGACGCGTGGATGGGAGAAGAAAGAGGAGTTGTCTGCAATCGAACTGGCGCAGCGTGTCGCACGCATTGGTGTCGAGCGAATCATTTACACGGACGTTGCGCGCGACGGCATGTTAGGCGGCGTGAATATTGAGCAGACTTGCGCGCTGGCCCAACAGTGTGGCGTGCGCGTTACGGCTTCGGGCGGCGTTTCGTCGCTTGCGGACATCGAACGGCTTAAAGAGGTTTCGGATTGCGGCGTTGACAGTGTGATCGTCGGCAAGGCTCTTTACGAAGGATGGTTCACTTTGCAGGAGGCTTTGCGCGTCGCTTCTGATTGAAGTGATAACATTATCCACGAAGCCACACGAAACTACACGAAGCCGCCTGAATTTTCTTCGTGTCGTTTCGTGTGGCTTCGTGGATAGTTTATGGCAAAGCTTACGTGATTCTATTTAAGGAGGTCTCTTTTTAAGTTTGCTGGATTACGAAGTGAAAGATGTTGAGGAGCGCGCCGAGTCGGCTCTGGATCATAACTTGCGGCAGCACTTCTCTGCTCTGGCCGAGTTCTCTTCCACGAAGGAGTTGGAAGCTTCTGCGCTCTACGCGCGCTTGCGACCAGAAATCGAAAGGGTCTTGAACGGAGTTGCGCAAGAGAGCTTTGCTGATTCTTCAAATTCGCTTTTGGGAAATTCCGAGAAAATTCGCGCGACCGCATGGAATATTGAGCGCGGCATTCGATTGGACGGAATCATTCGTTTGCTGAGTGAGCAAGTCATAATTCGTGAGAGCGACGTGCTGCTGTTGACAGAGCTTGATTATGGCATGGCTCGAAGCGAGAACAGATTCGTTGCGCGCGAGATTGCCGAAAAGCTCAAACTCAATTATGTGTTTGCGCCATGTTACATAAATCTGGAAAAGGGGAGCGGCATGGAAGCCCATGTGTCTGGCGAGAATGAGCGTGCCATACACGGCAACGCCCTTTTCTCTCGTTACCCGCTCAGGCGAGCGCATTCTATAAAACTTCCGAACGGCAAGGACAAGATGCGCGGGCGTGAGAAGAGATTGGGAAGCCAGCGAGCGGTCGTCGCAGACATGATTCATCCTCTAGGAGAAGTGCGCCTGGTGAGTCTTCATCTGGATGCGCATTCAACACAGGCGCACCGTCATCTTCAAATGAAGATTGTGCTGGATCATCTTGAAAATTTGAAACCTTCTCTGCCCGTGCTTATCGGCGGCGATTGGAATACTTCCACCTACAACTCTCGCCGCGCTGCCTATTCGATTGCGGGGTTCGCGCGACGAGTTGCTATGGGCGTGCGCCGCGTTATAGTGAAGCATTACCCGCACCCTGATCGCTGGTTCGAGCGAAAGCTTTTCAGAGAGATTGAAAGGCGTGGTTATGACTATAGAGGCTTGAACGAAATCGGCGCGGGCACGCTTCATTACAGCGTTGAGAACTTGGCGGTCAACACGAACATGCGCGACTGGATACCGAACTGGTGCTTCTGGTTCATCAATTGGGCGCTGAAGGAGAGCGGCGGGCGATGCTCCTTAAAATTGGACTGGTTCGCGGGCAAAGGGATTTCGGCTACTTCGGCACAAGCGCCCAGAGTCATCGGAAGTTTGAGCGATAAAGACGGCCCGCTATCTGACCACGACGCGATTGTGTTGGATTTTATTCCTGAATGAAGCGCGGTCAGTACCACCTGCGGTAGCGGGTGGGTGAATAAGGTAAAAGGCAAAAGTGAAGGCACGCCTTGCAGGCGTGAATTAAAAATTCAAAATCAGAGATAAGAGCTTCTTAACTTTTGCCTTTTACCTTTTTCCTTTTGCCTTTCTATCTACCCTGTCTCAAGTTTTAGAAATCAAACTTGACTGCCAACTGAAATTCCCTTGCTGGAAAGAAGACGCGTGGCAGGCCGAATGTTAGCGAGCCTGTAGGGATGGTGAAGACGTTGCTGGTGTTGAAGCCCGAATAGCGATTGATGTTGGGCGCAAGCACGTTCGTCCTGTTCACCATGTTGAAACCTTCGGCAATGAGACGCAGACGCATTCTCTCGCCAAACTTGATGCTGCGCGTAATGCGCATGTCGCTCTGCCAGAAGGCGCGTGCGCGGAAACCGTTTCTTGCCAGGCTTGGGACGCGGTCGTTGAAGCGATTCCCGTCGTTATTCAAATCAGCGCCGACCATAGCAGAATACGGCACGCCGGAATTTATCTGCGTGATGCTTGAGAATATGTAGTCGCTCAAGAGCATGCGAATAAAGCTATTCTTAGTCTTGGTGAAAGTTCCGAATTCACGCACGGAGCTGAAGACGAAGCGGTGCGGGATGTCCAGATCGGAAATCCCCCAGTCTTCGCGTATGTTCAGTTGGTTGGAAACAACCTTCGCATCGTCGCCAGCATTGCCGGGGACGACAGCGGTCTGATCCGGCTTATTGTCCCTTGAATGCGAGAAGGTGTAGGTGGCAAGAAACTGCCAGCCTTTATGGAAGCGGCGCTGTAGCTGAAAGGCCAATGCGTTGTAACGCGAGTCGCCTGTGCTCTCGAATAGATCAATGCGATTGAAGTTTGTAAGGGGGCGCGCACCCAGAAAGCGCTCGACCTAAACAGTCTGACTGTTCGTGGGGTCTGTGAATGTTACAAGCGTGGGCGCTGGAAGGTTGACATCGCGCGTGCGCGAAAGATGCGTACCGCGATAGAACATGTAGGTTATCGAAAGGCTTGTGTTCGAGAAAACTTCCCGCTCGTAACCCAGTCGAGCCTGCTGCACGTAAGGCTGCGCGTAATCATGAACGAAGAGCAACAGGTTGATAGGCGTCGAGCCGACAGTCGGCGCGGTTGTTAGAACGTTCGGATAGACAAGGCCGAGCGCCGTTAACTGCGCAGCGTTCAGGCTGATGTTTTTCACGTTGATACCGTTCTGCGAGTGCGCCGTTCCGAGCATGATTCCAGTCGTGCGCCCGTAGAAGATGCCGTAACCACCGCGCAAGACCGAGTGATCGTTGAAGGCGTAGCTGAACCCTAAGCGCGGCGCGAAGTTGTTCGTGTCCGAAGGGCCTGTGCTAGTGTCCAAGCCCGCTGCGGTTAACTGCGGGTCAGGGTTACGCACCTGTGGTCGCGCTAGAATCTCAAGATCGTAACGAACACCTGCGTTGAATGTCAGGCGAGGGCTGTAGCGCCAGTCGTCCTGCACGTAAAAGGCGTAGTCGCTGATGTCCGGGTGCGTAGTCGCGCCCGTTGTGCCGTTGCCTGCGAAAGCTTGTTGGAAGCCAGACGGCTTGTTGTTAAGAAAGTCCGTGTAGTTGTTGAAGGTGTACTGGCCGTTG
>MNJR01000070.1 GCA_001920415.1 Acidobacteria bacterium 13_1_20CM_3_53_8
TCTCTTGATTGCCTGCAGGTGACCGAGCCCATTGGTCTCTGGCTCGGAAGCCTAACCTCAACCAGATCGTGGAATGCAGAGGTTGTACCACGACTCTACAACCAGAAGTCGAACCGCGAGCCAAGCAAACTCTTTGTCGACAATCTTTATCGACTCCTCCTCCCCGACCCTCATATTTGTTGAAAAGCAACGCGCTGAGACTGCTTGCAATTTTAAATGTCCACGATCGCTTTCCCGAACATGAGCGCTGATTAAGCGCCTGTGCTCCGCGTCTCATGGTCATTAGTCGATGATTCGAAGGACCTGTCTGTCAACACACAGAGCAAACGTGTTGCGTTAAAGACCTCAGCAGCGTGGAACCGGCTTCTCTTGCTTCAGGACTTCGATATGCATGCAACTGCCTCAACTGGTACCAAAACCCGACTTTTCCAAGCCTCGCCACATGGGACCAATCCAGAAGCAATTCAACCGTGCCCAGTCTTAGCAGCTTCATGTGCACACACGGAACATAGCTCGATCCGGTAGTCTTACAGCGATCTCAATCCAACATCGAGCATGCTCTAGCTGTTGAATGTGGGATCTGCCGGTGGCCTCGTGGTTGTAGATTTCCACTATTGAAGATTGATTGTGTTGAGAAAAAGACCACAGTAAACTACTGTGAACGGCGAACCCTCCTGAAGCATTGTGGGTGGTGGAAACGGGAGATTTCGTCAGGCAGCAGTGGGGTTATCGGATCGCGTTGAAGCTTAAGGTATTAGTCTGCCTGCACCGAGGCAGCCCAGGGCCTGCGTGGATCGTTTGGACGCAGGTGTGTGGGAAACGCATCAAACTTCATTCCAGAGAAGTTGCAGGATGCTAACGTTGGCTTTCTGGACAACACCGTCAGTCAGCTGTGGGATATACATGCTCACGGATGTTGAATAGGCAGGCCCTCTTCAACCTCTTTAGCGCGGCACCTTTGCGTTGCTGGGAGCGTCCGGTAGAAGCCGTAGCTAAGTGGAACCCAAAAAACGCACACAGACGGTTGACCAAGTCGTCAATTTTACACAAAACCTTTCACTCGGAGGATTGGCTTGGTTTAGGTGCTACTGACAGCACCTGGGGACGGTGGGAACTGCTGGTCGGTGGATGGGAGAGGGCCAAGCTGCAAGAAGAAGCAGAGCATAAGCTGTGGCAACCGTCGACTTGTGAGGAAAGTGCTGATACACACCCTTGCCAACCAAGGCTGCTGGAAATCAAAAATCAAATCGCACGCGCGCCCCTCCCCCCACTGAGTACCTTCCCATCCGACATTCTACAGTATTTGAATATTTGAAACCGCTTTCCACCACTCCTCCTCCCTAGACCATATGTCCGCCAACCACGGCACAGGTACCATTCCTTTCCAGGGAACAACAAGAGTTCTTCAGCGCCACAATCTGGATCCGTCACCCGCGCCAGAGGAGTGCCGTCGCCTGGGCACGTCCGCCATTCCTTCTCATACCTCCATCGCACACATGGAGACCTCATCTCTCCATCTCGACCGCGAGCTCGCTGGTGGAAAACAACAAAGCACCAGTGGCATGTGGCCAAATATGCAGGAAGCCACGCATGAGACAACATATACGGCCCCACGTGGGAAGCCAGTCGACATCGTCGTTCCATCCACTCTTCCCTCTCCAGCTGAGGACCACGTCTTAAAGGTAGTACAACAACCTGAAATTGCAAAGGTTGCTGCTCCGCGGGAGAAGGGTAAGTCGACGTGTCTGAGTCTTCTTCCGTTGCCGTCCACTAACCACGAGTTCGTCTGCAGTTCGAACACCGCTTGATCCCCCCCTCGTCGTCGAGCTCTCATTCAAGAGGCCAGAGTCGAACAGGTGCGCTGGTCCTAGATCTTACAACAATCACCCTGCTCATTACAGCGCCAGAGCCTATTTAAGCAGCCCATTTTTCTTCGGCAACGTAGAGCTCATACCTCAACGTCCTTCAGATCGGCGCCAATTCCAGTCAGCGATGATCGGCGGGTCCCTTGTCTCCTCCCTCCATAAGGTGCGGTTGGAGGACAACCTGGGTGAGCTCAGCAGTCATACGGAGCCGCAAGAGGCTGAGTGTCAGACAGATCATGCTTTCTTCGTGTTCGGCGATCTCATTTTAAAAGTCACGGGGCAGTTCCAGCTGAAGTTTACTTTGTTCGAAATGCACAAAACGTATGTATAACTGGCGGATATTGATCAGTACTTTGACGGGTTTTAGGGACACCGGCGAGTTCCATGCGGTGCATCTCGGCTCCATCCACACAAAGACTTTCAGAGGTTTGCAATGCCACACGCATCACCTACCAACTGAGCTGACAACGAAGTAGCATATGCTTCAAGAGAATTCCCGGGTCAAATGGAGCCCACACACCTATCGAAACAATTGTGTGACCAAGGTATCAAAATTCGCATTCGCAAGGAGAACAGGTTCGTGTTCAGCAGCTGCTGGTGGAGTTCATTGTGGCAGTGCTAACGGCGTCGTAGCAAACGGAAGGCGCCAAGTTCTGATTGGGCGGCCGATCAGTACTTGCATGCCAGCGGTACTTTGTCAAATTACTCTAGAGGGCCGACTGATGCATTTCATCCTGGGTATGATCGAAACGATTATCGCGACGTCAAGCGTCGTTACTCGACAGCCTACCCTGCGAGTCGCGCCACTGAACTTAACCACTTACTTCCGGAAATCCCGACGCTTCCCCCTGGAACAACCCTACCGCAACCTTTGGGTCAGTTGGGCCATGCGGGAGCGTCGTTACCTTCGCCTGCAATGGCATTCCCATCAAAGTTTAGCTTTCAGCCTGTTGCAAGACTTGATTTGACTCCCACAACTATGCCTGAGCATGATAAATCTCCCACATGGTCACGTTCGTCCAGAGTTAGTGATGCGTCTTCGTACGTTGCGAGACGTGAGCAAAATATTCATGACCAAGGGAATCGGCTAGACGTGGAGCATTACCTTGGTCTTCCGAGATCCGGCCGCTTTCCTTCGAAAGACGTACCACACCTGGACGTCCCATGTCGTGTCAGTCCTGACGCACATTACAGCCGCCGCACATTGACCATGGCGAGTTACGATCACACGTTGGCTCAAAGCCGTCACGAGTACCTCTCAGAGACTTTTGTTTCCGATGCAGGCCGCCGCAGAATCTCAGAACCATCATTAAAACTACCCCCCATTGATCCTGGACCCTACCGCGATGGGCCAAAAACAGCATTGGACGGACAAGCAGTTTACCTACTGGAACCCGACAGTCAAGTGAACCGCGCGATAGGGGACCCGTTGCGGAAAACTCTTTCGTGGCATCCTAAACCGCAGGATTGAGGCTTGCCAGTCTTGATTGCAGATTCGTTTATCTAACCTATGGTGGTAGGGGCGCCGGAAGCCATGGGTTCACACGAAGAGTGAAGATGAACGACTTTCATGACAGACATGATGGCTGATACCTGGGAGTCAACCATGTTGTGGAAGATACAGCGGAATTAGTAGCTTTTTCCGTAAACGTCCTTTTTCCAAAGCGAGAGATACCCCCCCTTTCATTCATTTTGGTCCAGCCCGGTTGACTGGTACTGAGTGTCCTTTTACAAGCACTGATACCGGGTGTTCTGCTGCTGGTCTTGACATCCGCTTTTGGGGCGTCTGAAACCAGACTGTACAGAAATTTTCCAGGTAGATGGACCAAATACTCAATGGAGGCTTTAAGAAAGTGGTAGTATTCGTTGTGCCTATCTGTCATGAATGCCAAGGAAGCAATGCCAAGCGCTGAGCTGGGCGCGGTGCACTTGGGGGGGCATACTGTAAGCCTGCGTCGTCATGGCAGCTTGTTTTATAAGTAGAGCATTCTCCACACTCTGCCTTAAGGGGGAGAGATTAGTTTCAGTCAATACAACAGACCACTGTAAGGACTATTCTAGATCTAGTGCTAATAAGGTGCGACATAGGCGAACCCCTACGACCCCCCAGTACTGCTGTCTATCCCCTTTTCTGTCATGAATGCCAAGACCCTCGACCTTTTTCAAGCCGTAACTGAAACGTGGGCCTGCGAGGGCAGAGCCTCGAAGCTCAGCGTTGAATCTCTGAACATCAGCGGCTACTATCGAACCACTGTCAAACGTAGGTGCTATCTATACGAGACGCACGCGCACAGCATGCGCTGAATATCGAGACCTTTCACTGCCCGCCTAGCTCCGTAGCCCCTTACAACCTCTGACCCATTTGCACATTCACTACTCTGGACAGGAGACGAACTCGCCAGGTAGACGTCTAGTTGATATCTCAGAAATTGCGCGGGGCGGCAATTGATTGATCTTCATTCCTCGTCAAGGCGTACGCGCACTGCCTGAGCTGCAGCTCGGCTCCGGCACCGGCTCGGGCGATGAAACCAACGGATCGATTTCCCCAACCTGCGTTCGACCAAGAAAATGAGATCGTCAGATCGTATGACAGACATGCTCTTTCCACCGAGGATGGACCTAGATCATCGAGCACGATAGTAACTGATGACAGGCTAGCAGTGTGCGTACTCTGCAGCTGAGGCTGCCATTGGATTTCAGTGGAGGTGATTCGTAACGTTCACGTTTTATAGCGCTGCACCAAAGACTGCATCTTCGGGATCAAGTCCACCAAGCGGAAGGGTTTCGGAACAATGCCGTCCCTTTTTACGCATCATCAGAAAGAAGGGCGGAGGGGATGTACCATGCCAGCGGCTGTAGCCACATCGATATGCTCAGACCTGGCATTTGCGGTGACAGATGATTGGGACATGTCCAATGATAGATCCGCAAGGCTGCAGGTTCCGAATTTGGCGGACACAGGTCAGACCATCCATTACTGGCATCTCCGTGTCCATCAGGACCAAGGACAGATGCTTGCCTTTCTCCGCCTGATTCTTCCAAAACTTCGATTCTTGCAGGAAAGCGATGGCTTCACCGCCATGGTCGGGCATAGACATCATGTCCATAAGTACGCAGTCCGATGCGTCGTAGATAGTTGCTTGATAGGATTACTAATGCATCACCAAAAGGGCATACCAGAGTGTCTCCGCCATTGGAATGCGTAGCCCTACGCAGAATGTACGATTTCCAACTTTTTCGTTTTTGGGTCTTTCTTGCAACTCTACTTTCGATCATCATTGTGCGTGCTTGATGCGAATAGCCGGCCCGGTGGGATGCGACACCCATCTTTGTGCGAGACCAGGACGAATTTCCGTTGTGATGGGGAGGGACGCTCTGCTTTTCTCCACAAACTTGAGAGTCATGCAAAGCATGAAGCAATCTAAATCTATGTAGTCTCCGGCTCAATGTTAACGCCACTATTGCTTCCTCACTTTCCCCCAAGGCAACATTATGGACAAGCAAAACGCAAGTGGGGAAGTCCTTCACTGAAAGTTCAAGTCAGGGGCTTGCTCGCCAGCAGCTAGGCCCACTCGTACGTCGGCGATCATACGTAGCGAGTCTCCATCGCTCATCCCATCCTGGCTCCGCTTTGTCATCCCTTCTATCGTGCGCCTGGGAAGAAGTAGTGTGAACATTTTTCTTACCTGGCCAGTCTACCTGTTTCCGCAGCAGAACTGGGTCTGTGCTCTCGTGGCCAGGGCGTGGTCTTTCATAGCAAGACAGGTTCAGAATTTCGTCTGGATTTCGTAGGTTCGTGTCACTTAGAAAGAACTTGCTGCGAGTCCCTGTGACATCGTCGGTAGACTTGAAATCCAACTGAATCACATGGCTCTCGATCCCAGCAAAGACGGTTGGAGACGATGCGGAGGGAGCCGAGAGCGAGTAAATTGAACCTCGGTAGCGTGGGAGACGAGCGTTCGGCCGCCTTGGAAGAGGCTCCCACAGTCGGCGGGCAGGTGGGACGTGAAGAGAGAGGAAGATGTTGATCTCTTTCATTTGCGGGATGGTGGATAAGCCTTTCCTTGACAACTCCGCGCTGTTGCTGGTGGCATGAGAAATGCTCTTGGAAGAAGGTCCGTCACCATGCGGCTTCACGGCATCCAGGTATGAATAGGCTCGAGAACCTGGCATCCTCAAGTCGAACGTCTTGAGGCATGCATTGTGATGGCTACCGGCCAAGAACCGCTCGTGACCGATTGGAAGGAGCGATAAAATCTGTCCATCATCGACTCCATCAACATACTCACCGACAGATGTCAAAGGCGATCTCAAGTCATGCAATCTGGCTATCCCATCAGACCAACCAGATAGGAAGACTTCTCCGGGGTGTCCCGTGAGGCTTGCAGTCGCATCAAGAGGTGCAATGGCGTTCGCACATTGTCTACCAGAACGGTGGTCTTCCACGACGCGAAGTGAATGTGCAGTTGTGGATATTTCTTGGACTAGCCCATGCGGAGTAACATGATATATATCTATTGGAGACTGCATTCGGCCTTCGAGAAACTGTACACCTACAGCCAGTTTCTCATCGGATAGAAACTTTGCGCATCTTTTCCGGTGGTTGCAATTAAACTGCTGGTCCAATTGATAGGTGTTCGATGGCTGCGAGATCTTTTCCTTTGAGCTCACAGGAAATATTTGAATGATATTGGTGCTACAGACGGCGAGAATCGGTTCAGAAGCGTTATTGATATCCATGCAATCGATGGAGTGTGGTTCCGCAGCAAACTGGGCCGTTCGCAAAAACTGGTCCGACGGATATCTGCCTCCGGGTAGAAAGTCTCCTCCTTCGATACCAGATTCGACATTCACAATCTCTCCGTTAGCTCTCCGAACTATGATATGTTCGTTGGTGTCCGGTTGGCGCTGACTTGGCCTCAACAGACGTACATCCAGTATGTCGTTCTGAGGAAGATGGTCACCCGGTACGTGCCAGGTGCGCCATGAGGCGACACCATTTTCGGTGATTCTTAATCTCAGCCTTCCCGCAGCACTCCAGGCAATGACTTGACGCTTGTCAGTACTGGTACTCCAGTCCTCATAGGAATCAATAACAGGAACGAAGCCGAACTTCTGCCTCGCATCGATTCTGGTCGGCCAAAATTGGTCATCAGATGGTGGTTGACAAGCCGAGGCGATAAATGCCTTTCGATCCCATGCTCTTGAACGAGAGGTAAGAATGCGAGTAGCCTCTTTCCAAAAAGGGGGACACGAAATAGAAGGAAATCTATTCTTTACAAACTCTCTGAATATTGTGTAGTTGTCCAGTGCAATACTCTCGTGGAGCCTTTTATTGGCCAGCGACAAGTTGACAATTGCTGAGGCTGTTGGAAGGTGACCAATGACCTGCTGCAAAATCTCGATGGGGAGATCTTCCAGCATTTCTATCGGAGAGGAGACGAATGGAAGTGCAGTTTGTCTCCTAACAGAAAACTTGGAGCCAGAATGGGAAGAATGACTGCCCTGAGAACCTAGGCCTTGGTATGACGTAAAAGTAGGCTAGATGATTTACGCCCAGAACTAAGGCGGGTAATAGGGCCAAAAAATATCAATGCAACTTGGCACTTCACGCGCATGAGAGGCACGCCCGTGAGAGGCTAGAGTTTTACCATTATTGTCTATGTACCTGTGAAAAGACGGCAGAAAACGGCGCCTCTGGGAGCAGTTTTTGCCGCCCTTTCCACCGCACCTAACCGTGGGCCTCGCCTTCCCAGAGAGCCGAATTTTCCTCGCAAAACCGTTTCGTCACTGTCGATTGAAAGGCGACCTCTTGAGAATTGAAGCGGAATGCGAACACGTTTGTTTCCAATAACTTGTCCCCAGTGTCGGCACCTACTAGGCTATAGTAGGTGTCCTCAGAGATGGACGCCTTCTTCAAAAGTTCACGTACAATCTTGGCTCCGTCCTTGTGATAACGACGTTCCGGAAGAATTTTAGCGGACTTGAGTTGACTTCTGATGTTGGAGAACATCGTCTGGCGCGTATCTGTAAAGGCGGTGAGAAACTAACACTGTTTTCTGCATAGTATGCTGTACACATACCTTCAAGTGTGCCGTTTCTCTCGATTTCATCTGCGATAGACTTGAGGTGTATCATACGGCCACCAACAAGCTCATAGATTTGCGCTGCCTGCTCCCCATCAATCTCCCGGAGTTTGAGGTACTGAAGAGCTTCCTCTTTGCTCACATCATTAATTTCGGTGATTCGCCCACTTCTTGACCATGAGGCTCTCTCTATAGTACTGAATTAGCGTATAACAATCAAAATAAGACTATAAACATGATTGACTCACGCACCATACGACGTGGTATGCGGCCTTCACTTGACACAAATACAACGGTGACTGTCCCATTGTCGGCAGCAAGCTCCGGCTGCCTTTGGGCGAGTCTGTTCGCGTTGTCGACTATCAAGACCGGCACTCTCCCATACTCCTGCTTGTACTTGATGGCGTGACGGGAAAGAACTTGCAAAACCTCTTCTGAAGATACCGGTTCTCGGGAATCGATAAGCTGATCTGGACTCCACCCCAAAGCATTTTGCATCGCCTGGACTTCTAAGCCGCACTTAATAGGTATATCGACATATACGATACCCTTAGGCTCGTCTATGCCATTCACGGCGAGCTTGATCAGGCTTGTCTTTCCAGTTCCGTGCTCTCCGATAATAAGGGGGTAAAGACGACTTTTTTCCGCTGGCGTGATAAGCTGCCTTATTTCCTCGACAAGAGATTGCGTGGGATAGTGCATTCAATCGCATCCATAAATACCGGTCCCTTTTTGAGCTGGTCGTAGATTGCAGATTCGCGTGCAGATTCGTGTTCACGTCTCTGAGATGTCCAGTACCAATCTTTCCCGCTGACATACCCTGCAAAGCCCTTTGATAATCAGTATGTTTTAATTAACACATAAAAAGGAGCCTGCAGGTACAAGAATAGCTGTGCCAACTGCGGCCACCGCAGCCCAACTATTAATGTAAAATCGTTGCTGGTAATCGGGGTTTGGCTAACCTCGCGCCACCCCGACCCGCCGCTTTGCACGTCCATGAATTCATAATCGAATTGCTTATTTACTACACCGTAACAGGTAGTTAGTAGAGGCAGGCCGGCAAGGGTGGAAAGCCCGCACGGGAAAGCCTGCAGCGCTGTGATATATCCCCTGCAGAGGCGACGGGTTGGTCATTTGCCAGCAATCTCCTCGCCGCTTTAAGATAAGCTTGGCGAAGGGCCGGGCGCCAAGGCCGCTAAACGGCCGCACATGGGACACAAACTCCCCGCCTGCGCAATATCAGTGGGTTAACAATAAGCATGCCGAGGTCTAAGAGATCTCGCTCGAGAGACCCGTCTCACCCCTCAAAGCGAATCCGAACTCGATGTTCCCCTCGTCTTCAAGGCCTCCCACCTACTCCCGACGACGCGCTCTCCGCCGCTGATCTGCGCTCCGCCGCTGACTCGCGCTCCATCGCTGACTCTGCGGCTCCTTCTACCTCGCATGCTGAAGAGAAAGTCCCTGCTGGCCCAGCAAATCCAGGCGTTGTTCGAAATCGTGACGACGGTGTTTTGTCGAGACTCCCACTTGATTCTGATGTCCTAGATGCATTTGCCCAGCTGAGGAGGGACTTTAACCTCTCAGATGAGCAAGCCTTCATGAAACTTATCACAGCCTACGACATCTCCATGGCTGCACTGTGTCGAATTTCCAGTTATGTTTACCCTACTCTACTTCATCGCAACTTATTTGCGTGACTTCTTTAGTCATATATTGCTAATATTATTGACGAACCACAGATACAAAGTTGGCCGCATCGTTTAGCAGCGTCAAATATATGGACGTAGCTCCATATACTTGGCTGGATCCCGGTGCCATGGGTAATGGTATTCGCAAGTTGGACGTTTTTCGATCGCGCCTACCGATAGACGTGTTCAAGAAAATATATGCAGACATCTACAAGGCATCAGTGCAGTATGGGAGAATGGAAGATCATGAGAATGAAGAGGCAAGGAGTCGATACATAGCGTCAGTGAGAGGGCCCTCGAACCAATTTCCCCATACGTTTAAATCTAACATAGAATATCTATAGATTTATTCCGAAATTGTGTGTCTGTTCGGAAGTGCGATTACCAACAAACCGGAGGGGTTACTGGATTCTGAGTTTACAAGAAGGGGAAGAATCGAACATCATTTCTGCACTATGAGCTCCGTCAGCATTGTCTTCATCGAAGTTAAAAAGTCCTGGGTTTTAGGCAGGGCAAAACTGGATGTGATAGCGCAGGTTCTTGCTGAGTCCGCTGGTATGTCGAATATTTTTGTGCAGCCTCAGATTTTGATGACACTGCTAATAATATTAGCTTGCGACTATTTAAACGCGAAGATTCAGCACTGGGTACCTGTTCTTGCTATCCTTTGCGATGGAGAGAAGTTCGAATTCCTGGTCTACGACTCCGGCATCAAATCCATTTACTCTTCCGGAGTGGTCGCAGGCGTGTTGGACATAAGAAACTGTCCCAACCTCTTGGTTCCATCGTTGAAACAGAGTAAGGTAGCCAATAATCTTCTTTTTCAATACTGACTCTTTTCCCTAGCTTCCGAATATATTTTTGACTACTTTCTCATGGCGTACATCAACGGACTACGCTCTTTCGGCCATAGATCTGAGTTGGCGGCTGCGCGATCGAAGTCCCAAAAACGTGAATCCACCGGCAAATGGATGAACGCCTTGGCTAGGGCAGAGCACGCACATTGGTTGTGCAGGGAAGCTGCTGAACTGGCCCGCAAGGGAAAGCAAAAGGAAGCTGAGGAAAGTGCCAGGAGGGGGATTAACGAGTTGAAGGAAAGGTCGGTCTCTCCTCGTTTTTCTTAATTGGGTACCTGATAGCTGATGAATGCCATGATAGCGTCTCACAGGTGCCAGATATGAAGCTAGGTGGGATACCAGAATTATTGGACGAAGAGGCAGCGATGGATGGGTAGATGCTACCAAGTTTGTCAATAGTAAACAGCAACAGTAAAGGCCTCTACTGTTACTGTACTGATATACTGTGTACTTGTAAGTAAAATTCACCTTTGGCCCCCGTCGCCCATCATCAATGACCTAACCTGTGAATTTGGATGTGCGCGCAGTTGATAACGGGGCCTGTAGCTGCCATGTAGCCCTTCCTCGAATGGCTCTCCTTGATGACCGGTTTCGCCGGGTTCATTCCGCACTGCTTTGCCTGTTCCCCTTGAAGGGAATGAAGCATGAAGCGGGAAGCTCGTCCATATTGTTGTAGAAATGATCTCTGAATTGCTCGCTCTCTTTCTACCTAAGGAAATGCAGTTGCTTTATAGACAAAGAGGATGCGGCTGACACCGCCACTTCATGTCTTGCTTCAGCTGGTCCTGCTCAGCAGAACCCTTTCAGCTGGCACCTCTCCAGCTGAGATGTGAGACACCTCGAAGGACAACGAGAATGAGACCATGTCTCACCACAGGACGATTTACGAGTCTTCCTTGCGCGCAGGGCACGGATGGCGAGAATCCCTGTATCGACATCAAGGATGTTTAAAGGCTTCTGATTGTGGGCGACTCGGCCGTCAGGCTGCTGGTCACCCATGGAGCGCGCTCCGCGTGGTGAAAAGCTGCCGAAAAGACTGCCCAACGGCCAAGGTGCTGCTCGAAG
>MNJR01000077.1:0-36450 GCA_001920415.1 Acidobacteria bacterium 13_1_20CM_3_53_8
AAAGCAAAGAGGTTCTGTACACGGTTGAGGGCGCGGTTGCGCTCGTAACACTCAACCGTCCTGAGAAGCGGAACGCGCTGAACGATTCGCTCATAGCAGGATTAAAGGATGCTCTCAGCATGGCGGACGAGACCGAGAACGTGCGTGTAGTGTGCGTGACGGGTGCGGGCGCGGATTTCTGTTCGGGCGCAGACCTCGCGGCGCTTCAAAAAATTTCCCAAAATTCCGTGACGGAAAATCTGGATGACGCGCGCTCGTTGATGGAATTGTTCGCGCTCGTTCGTCGTCTTCGTGTGCCCGTCGTCGCGGCTGTGCGAGGCAGAGCTTTGGCAGGAGGATGCGGGCTTGCGACCGCATGCGATATAGTGCTCGCCGCTAGAAGCGCGCGCTTCGGTTACCCGGAAGTGAAGATAGGCTTTGTGCCAGCGATGGTCATGGCTACCTTGCGCAGAAACGTTTCCGAGAAGCGAGCATTTGAATTGATTGCTCTAGGCGCAGAAATCGGCGCTGAAGAGGCCGAGCGGTTCGGGCTTGTGAATCACGTCTTCGACGACGATGCGTTCGAGACGGAAGTTGAATCTTACCTGCAAGGCTTCGAGAAAGTTAGCGGCTCGGCTGTGCAGTTATCGAAACGTTTGCTATACCAGATTGATGGGCTGACGTTCGACGCGGCGCTTGAAGCAGGCGCTGAAGTCAACGCGATTGCACGCATGACCGAAGATTGCCAGAGGGGAATTGCGAGGTTTTTGAAGAAAGAAAAATAGAAACAGGTGTCTTCATCGTGTAGCGAAAGATTTACCCGCTCGTTATGCTCACAGATTCTCAACTTACCCTATGCAGAATTTAGATTTCAGCCCGCGAGAGCGGGCGGCAGTATAAAGCCCAGTGCGTTAGCGCTGGGTAAAGATGTTAGTTAAGATTATCAAAGCCCGCGTGAGCGGGCGACAGAGTGTAGCAATCAAAGGGCTGTCGCTATCTTCGATAGCTCGCTCTTCATTCCTTCAACTCTAACCCAGCACTTACGTGCTGGGCTTTACTCTGTCGCCGTCTTCGACGGCTCAGAACTTTTGACCGCGCAACATCCATCAGTTCTTAACAACCTTTCGAAGCTTCTCAGCAAACTCCATCGCAATATCGAGAACGGGATCGCCCACTCGATGCACAAGACCGATTTCAAGAGCTTCCGAGCTATTTACACGCCGGGTGGTCAGCAAAATTTCCAGAGCGCGTGTCGCACCGACGAGTCGCGGAAGACGCTGAGTGCCGCCCCATCCTGTGATTATTCCGAGTCGCGCACCGGGATGAGCGAAGATAGCCGCGCTTGGAGCGAAACGAAAATCAGCAGCGAGCGCCAAGTCCAGGCCGCCGCCCATGCAGAAGCCGTTGATGGCGGCGATGGTTACCTGTCTAGCGCCCGCAATCTCTTGAAATAATTGCTGGCCCAAGAGAGCGAAGTCGTTTGCTGTTTCTGCTGAGAGCGTGCGCAACTCGCGTATGTCAGCGCCGGAAGCAAAGACATCGTCCGCGCCTGTGAAGATGATTGCATTGATGTTTGAACGGCTGGCGATTGAGGAGAATGATTCTTTCAGTTTTCGGAGCGTATTGGCTGAAAGGGAGTTGCGCTCTACGGGACGGTTAATGCGTATGATGGCTGTGCGGCGGAGGATTTCGGTCAGAATAGCGCCACTTTCATGCTCGCCATTCTCAATCATTCGCGTGGCCGTACGTGTTCGCGCAGAAACTTAACAATATCTTCAGTCGAAGTGCCCGGAAGAAAGATTTCAGAGACGCCCTGCTCTTTTAGTTTCGGAATATCTTCCTGCGGGACGATGCCACCCACTAGCACCATGCAATCGTCCATCCCATTTTCACGAAGAAGTTGCACGATGCGCGGGCAGAGCGTGTTGTGCGCGCCGCTCAAGATGGAGACTCCAACCGCGTCAACATCTTCCTGCAAAGCGGCTGCGGCAATCATCTCAGGCGTCTGTCGCAAGCCCGTGTAGATGACCTCCATGCCTGCATCACGAAGAGCACGCGCTATAACCTTCGCCCCGCGATCATGCCCATCCAGACCCGGCTTAGCAACAAGTACGCGAATCTTCTTTTCCATAAGCGATAAAAGCAGTTTTCAGTTTTTAGTTTTAAGTTTTAAGTAAAAGCGTTTCTCTTCTTTCTGAAAACTGAAAACTAAAAACTGAAAACTGCTTTAAAATGCTGGCTCTTCGTAAAGCCCGTAAACGTCGCGCAGGGCGTCGCAGATTTCGCCGAGCGTGGCGTAAGCGCGCACGGCTTCAATCGTAGCGGGCATTGTGTTCTCGTCGTCGCGCGCAGCCTTCTTCACTTTTTCCAGCGCGTTTGCGACTGCGCCTTTGTCACGTCGCGTACGCGTCTGTTCCAATCGCGCGACTTGAAGATCACGCACTGCCTCGTCAATTACTAGGGTGGAAATCTCCGCTGGTTCTTCAGACATCTGGTACTTGTTCACCCCGACAATCGTCTGGTCGCCGCGCTCTACGGCTTTCTGATATTGATAGGCGGATTCCTGAATCTCCCTCTGCGGGAATCCTTTCTCAATCGCTTCGACCATTCCGCCCATCGCGTCAATTTTCTGGAAATAGTCCAGCGCCCCGTCTTCCATCTTCTTCGTCAGAGTTTCGACGAAGTACGAGCCGCCAAGTGGATCAATCGTGTTCGCAGCGCCTGTCTCTTCCGATATGATCTGCTGAGTTCGAAGCGCTATGAGCGCAGCGCGATCTGTAGGGAGAGCTAGAGCCTCATCATAAGCATCCGTGTGTAAAGACTGTGTGCCGCCAAGTAC
Organism: Acidobacteria bacterium 13_1_20CM_3_53_8; assembly: GCA_001920415.1. Taxonomy (GTDB): domain Bacteria; phylum Acidobacteriota; class Blastocatellia; order Pyrinomonadales; family Pyrinomonadaceae; genus 3-1-20CM-3-53-8. The sequence continues at coordinate 2,819 of MNJR01000077.1, forward strand.
GCCAGCGAGAGCCTGAATCGCAACGCGCACTATGTTGTTGAGCGGCTGCTGAACTGTTAGAGAAACGCCAGCCGTTTGCGTGTGGAAACGCAACTGAAGGGTACGAGGGTTTTTCGCATTAAAACGTTCGCGCATAACACGCGACCAGATTCTGCGCGCAGCCCTGTACTTTGCAATCTCTTCAAAGAAATCGTTGTGGGCGTTGAAGAAGAAAGAGATACGCGGCACAAATTCGTCAACGTCCAGCCCTGCGCGTGCGCCCCACTCCACGTATTCAATACCGTCGCGCAAGGTGAAAGCGAGTTCTTGAATCGCCGTTGCTCCGGCCTCGCGTATGTGATAGCCGCTCACTGAAATCGGGTTGTAGCGTGGCACATGACGCGTGCAAAACTCGAATGTGTCGGTGACGAGTTTCATGGCGGGGCGAATCGGATAAATCCATTCCTTCTGCGCTATGTACTCTTTCAAAATATCGTTCTGAAGCGTGCCCGAAATTCTCTTCCAGTCAGCGTTCTGTTTCTCTGCGACCACAAGGTACATAGCAAGAAGTACGGAGGCTGGCGCGTTGATGGTCTGCGAGACTGTGACCTCTTCGAGGGGAATTCCGTCGAAGAGAATTTCCATATCGGCTAATGAAGAAACAGCAACGCCGCATTTCCCGACTTCGCCTTCCGAGAGCGGCGAATCCGAGTCGTAGCCCATCAGCGTCGGCAAGTCATACGCGACCGAAAGACCCGTCTGCCCCTGTTTCAATAAATATTTGAAGCGCCCGTTGGTCTCTTCGGGCATGCCGAACCCTGCGAACTGTCGCATCGTCCAGAGCTTCCCGCGATAGCCCGTAGGGTGTATGCCGCGCGTGTAAGGGAATTCGCCGGGGAAAGAGATGTCGCGCTCAAAATCAATCTCTTCTGTGTCGGCAGGCGTGTAGAGGCGAGCGACTTCATCAAGAGAAACAGTCTCGAAGCGCTTCTTCCTCTCAGGCCTTTTATTTAGAGCAGGCGCGAGCGTCTCCTGCTCCCAGCGCTCAACTTCGGCTTGAGCTTGCGATGCAATCTCTTTCGTTTCAGGCATAAAAACTTCTCCGGCACAGATGATAAACGCGCAACAGCTTAATTGTGTTCGACAAATAAAGAGAGTTCGATATTAGTTGACGCTAAGAGGGAGTGTCAACCGCGGTCATTTCATGAGCGACGGGTCGGCTTCAAACTTATTAAAGGTTTCCATATAAGAAGGGGATAGCGATAGAGTCAGTGCTAAAATCTCAAATCGAATCATTGCTCATTTCTGAAGTTATGAGCGCTAAGAAGGTCGCGCGGCTTCGGTCTTGGTGACCAAAGCCGCGCGCGAACTCGGAGGGAACTCCTGAGCAGAAGGAAGCGAAGCGGGAATCGGGCGGCAGGCAACGGCGGGCGGCTAATAACTTTACGGCCTGCTCGAAATGAGCCTTCGCTCGTGACTCATTCGGCTGGCACGACAATCTCGTTGGCACGAACCATGTTCAGGCGCGTGCGCGCAGCGGCCTCAACCGCACGCGGGTCTGTGCGCAAACGGCGCACCTCTGTTTCGATTGAAGCGTTAGTGGTACGCAACGCCTCAACCTCTGCGGAGATTTGCTGGTGCTGCTCGATTGCTGAGCGCATCTCGGCGTGAGTTCGCATGGTGACTGTGACGCAAAGCGCGAAGGTCGCCAGGATAATCATTCCGAAGATAACCCAGGAAGGAATGATCCCGCCTCGGCGACGAATCTCAGTTCGCGTGCCAACCAACTCGCGCGAAATATCACGCGCGGGCGGGAAAGAAGGAATCGCGCGCTCTGCCACGCGCTGCGCCCTAAGGCGGTCATCAACCCAGTAAGTATTTTCGGCCCTGTTCAAGTAGCACCTCCAAATCTTTTTTCGATTCCCTCTCGGCGTATATGCGAACCAGCGGCTCTGTTCCCGAAGGCCGCATCAACAACCATGAACCATCTGCGAAAATGAACTTCACTCCATCCGTGCGATTCGTCCTCTCTATGGGACGACCGCCAATGTCATTCGGGTCTTGCTTCAATTTCTCGGCGAGCGATGCCTGAACATCGGGGGTGAGACGAATACCAATACGTCCTGATTCCAATCTTCCAACTCGCGCATACAATGCTTCTAGCTGATCTTTCAAGCTCGCGCCGCGAGCCGCGACCGCCTCCGCTGCAAGCAGACACGCAAGGATGCCATCTTTCTCCGGATAGTGACCTTTGATTGACATCCCCGCCGACTCTTCACCACCAAGGATGATCTTGTCTTCATTAATCAATTCTCCGATAAACTTGAAACCTACGGGCGTTTCATAAACAGGCAGCCCGCGCTCCTTTGCTACCAAGTCAACAAGGTGCGAAGTTGCGACAGAGCGAGCCACGCCGCCAGTCCAACCACGCGAGTCAGCCAGATAGTCGAACAGCAGAGCGATAAGTTGATTCGGCGTGATGAAACTGCCGTCTGCATCCAACACTCCGAAACGGTCGCTGTCGCCGTCCGTTGAAAGACCAAGCGCGCAGCCACGCCCAACTACAGCCTCTCGCAACTCGTTCAGGTGACTCTCCTCAGGCTCGGGCGAGCGCCCGCCAAACATCACGTCACGCCAATCATGTATAGTCTCAACTTCAAGCCCGTGCGAGCGAAGCACTGCGTCGAGATAGCCGCGACCTGTTCCCCAGAGCGGATCGAAAGCATAACGACCGTGCGCGTTAGCAATTATGTCGAACCGTATTTTCTGCGAAAGGTCTTCCAAATATCCTGGGCGGGGATCGAAGGACTCACCGCCATTAGTGGCAGGAGCATCTCTCTCTGCCTGATCCCCCTTTGATTGAATCTCACCGATTAATCTCTCGACTTGCTTTGTAATTTCGGGAAGAGCAGGCGCGCCATCCGCCGTAGAAAATTTCATCCCGTTGTATTCTGGCGGATTATGAGAAGCTGTGAAATTGATCCCGCCTGCGGCCCCTTGACTGCGAATCGCATGTGAAATTGCTGGAGTCGGCACCGGGTGATTGCATACAAGAGCGCGAAAACCATAGGCCGAGACCTCTTTTACGCATTCGTCTGCAAATTTCTCACCGAGAAATCGTGTGTCGTAACCTACTATAAGACTATCTTGGGCCGTTCCGCTTCTCTTAAGGTGCTCGCAGATTGCTCGTGTAACAGTTCGCACCCCGGCGAATGTAAACTCATCCGCGATAATCGCGCGCCAGCCGGAGGTGCCGAACCTGATTTCCATAATCAATAACAGATACTAATCCAAAGATGTCTATCGTACTGCGCGCCAAAATGCTGCGGCGCTCTCGATCTGATGGCTGTAACTAGAAAAGACTCATCCGATTTTTGAGAATTTGTCGTTAAGCGCTTAACGACAAAGTTTCGGGAATGTAACATGCGTTTCAAGAGGTGTAAAGACATTTCTTTCCAACGACTTGGAGCGCTAACTTCAATATTTACTTGAAGTAAGAAGATTCGAGACAGTGCGCGGCGAACAGGCGGCGAACGGAAATCCGCGAAAAGGGCAGACGGTTCGGAGGTCTATTGATCTCACCAAGATAGAATCCGAAACGACGAGTCACAGGTGTGGAAAACGTCATCACTTGCTAGCTTGGTCTTCGTGCCGAACTGCTGAGATGAAAAGTTGGATCAGAATAGAAATGAAATGTTAAATGTTGTTGACACTTATCAATTGTTGAGCTTAGACTGTGAATCAATCGGTTGTATCCTCGCCCCGGATCGACCTTTGGTGGTGACATGCCTCGAAAGACTCTCACCTTTGTCATGCCCCATATTTCGTGCACGTAAGTAAGCGTAGCCTTAACGCGCACGTGAATGCCATTTTTAGTTAACAAACGGCTAAGGGTCGGAACACTATGCCAGGTTTACAAGGTTCTATAGTTGCAAACATCTCGGGCAAATCATCTGTAACGTCATATCAGCTACCTCTAGCATCAATGATCCGTGCTCTCTGTAAAGCGGCAACGTCGGGGCCGGACATTCTTTATGAGGTGATGCTCAAGCTTGCTCTTGCCATTGATGCTACGGCGCAAACATACGGTCTTTCTACATGGACACAGAAATATGGTGAACGCCCTCGCATCAATTGGCTAGAAGGGTTGGAGCAGGATGAGATTGTGGAGGCTGAAGAGGCTGTTGCCAACGCATTCAGAGTTTCCGATGAAGCAATTCAAATAAAAGATGGAGACCGTGCGATCTGTTTAATCCTTGCGGCGACAACTCCCTTTCGCGAAGGAGCGGCGATTTACGGGCGCTGTGTCAAACCTCTGACCGAGACTCAAGCTCACGAATTAAGGGTGCTGTTTGATGTGGCGCAACTTGCGCACGCTCACGTCAGACTCCGTGGAGAAAGGCAGCAAAATCATAAAGCGGAGTTGCGCCCCGTCGCTCAATACTCTGCGCTTCCGGGAATGGTTTTCACCAGTCGTGCCATGTCAAGTGTCGCCCGCGCAGTCGAAAGAATTAAAGATTCCGACTCGACCGTATTAATTACCGGCGAGTCAGGGACTGGAAAAGAGTTGGTTGCGCGCGCCATTCATCGCTTAAGCAAACGCTCGCAGAGAGAGTTCATTCCTTTTAATTGTACTGCTGCTCCTTCTGATTTAATCGAAAGCATGCTCTTCGGACATCGTAAAGGAGCATTCACGGGCGCGCACGCTGATTCCGAGGGTTTAATTCGAGCTGCGGAGGGAGGAACGCTCTTCCTGGATGAGATTGGCGACCTACCTCTGGCGCTTCAGCCAAAGCTTCTGCGTTTCCTACAGGAAAGTGAAGTGCATACGTTGGGAGACCGCACGCCGCGCAAGGTGAATGTGCGCGTTGTGGCAGCTACTCATAAAAATTTGGAGCGCATGGTGCTCGAAGGCACATTTCGTGAAGACCTCTATTACAGAGTAGCCCCGCTGGTTATTCACGTCCCGCCACTGAGGGAACGTCCTGAAGACGCTCTTACGCTTATCTCTCATTTCCTGAGCTACTATGCGCGGCGCAATGACCGGGCTGTTTCAGGAATTACTGCGGAGGCTATCAACGCTCTTCAGAACTATTCGTGGCCGGGGAATGTGCGCGAGCTTGCCGCTGAGATGGAGCGGTTAGTTCTTTACGCTGATGAAGGGTCGTTTATCTCGCTCGAACATCTTAACCATCGCGTCTTGCCTGAAGCTATGCGCATGAAGAGTCAGGATTCGCAAACGAATCTGGATAATCTTCTGGAAGATTATGAGCGGCGCGTTATCACCGAAACGCTCAGGCGTCACGATTGTAACGTAGCGCGCGCTGCGGATGCTCTCGGCTTGGGGTCACGTCAGACGCTCTATAAAAAATTGAAGCGCCTTGCAATTGACATAGGAGAGTTTTTGCAGGAAGACACAGAGCCTGGGCTTCAACTGCGTGCGGAAAGAAGTTAGTTAGAGTTTCAATACAGGTCAGTAAGAACTTTAGAATAGAAAATTCGGCGGGACTACATATTTTAGTCATATGTAGTCCCGCCGAACTGTTTTTATCTCTCGCTACAAATACCGGTCGCCTACGGTTGAAAAGTTTACTGAAGCTTGTCAACCGTAGGCGACAGTTTCATAACTGTCTCTGAACAAAACCATTTGTTCGATCTTCTATTATCTAATCGAACGTTTCATCTCGAACGTTTTGTCAACCGCAGTTAACAAGACTCGCCGTTCGCTTCCTCAAAGAATCAACAAAACCGCAGCTTCTATCACTGAATTGCTTGTGGCACAGCGATTGAGAAGGCCGCAGGTGAAATCGGCGAAGCTAAAAAGCATCGCGCGGTAGAGATAAGGAGATCAATAGAATGAGAACAGTCAACGCTAAAGTGATTTTATCAATGATAGGTGCTGTTCTCATCATTCCTCTCTTCGCTCTAGCAGTAATAACCGGCGCTCATGCAAACGACCTCGCGCAAAGTGGTCTAGACGATCTGCTGCTCGTCGGACTGGCGTTGGGCGGTGCGATTGCAAGCCTCGTTAATGGTTTTGGCCGCCGCGCTGTTAGAGCTAAGGAGATGAAGAGCGAGAGAAGCACTCATGTTAGAGCATGCTCGCAAAGGTCTTCGGTCTCAGCAATGAACTTTTAACTGTCTTGGCGCGGTCACGCACGGCGCGCGGCTCGCTCGGGACACTAACTCTAAACCTTGAACCACATTCTTAAAGGAGCAGAAAAATGATTAAGAGATTCCTTCGTGATGAAACAGGACTTGAGTTGTCCGAGTACGCAGTCGCCGCCGCGCTCGTCGCGCTCGCAGCCGTAGTAGCATTCAAAGCTCTAGGCACGAACATCGGCACGAAGATTCAGAGCCTGGCCGATACTATTAAGTAGTCGTGCTGAAAGTAAAAGGAGGCTTCGGAGATGTTCAAAAGATTTCTTCGTGATGAGACCGGATTGGAGTTGTCTGAGTACGCAGTTGCAGCGGCACTGATAGCGCTCGCGGCAGTCGTGGCATTCCAGACTCTCGGCGGCAACATAGCTGCGAAGATAAACGATCTGGCCTCGAAGATTGGCTAAACCTCCTCGCTAATAAAAGTAACGGGCGCGCTTCAGCTTGCCGCTCATGGCGGACAAGAAAGCGCGCCCCATACTTCAAAAAAAGTTTTCAGATCAACTTTACGAGAACGGCTTTCCGATTCAGGGAAGCTTCAAAGCATGGGCGGTTGAACAGATGATAGACCCCTTCATCATTGTCAGTTGCGCTTTACTCATTCCGCTCGCCGTCATAATCACTTATTACGACGTGCGCTATCGTCGCATACCAAACGCATTCGTGCTAGCCACTTTAATCAGCGGTCTCGCGCTCAACGCTGTGAGCAGTGGGCTGCGCGGCATGGGGGCAAGCCTCGAAGGTTGCCTGCTCGCATTCATACTAATGTTCATGCTCCACGTTTTCGGCGCTATGGGCGCTGGCGACGTAAAACTGTTTGCCGCAATCGGATCGGTGACGGGCGCGGAGCTGGTCATCCCTACATTTCTCGTGGTGATTCTGACAGGCGGGTTGCTTGCGCTCGTTTCCGTAATTCGAGCGGGTGCATTTCGCACAACTATGCAGCGCGTCACGCAGATTTTAGTGGGGCTTCTGCCGGGTTGGCCCATGCCGCGTTTCGCTGTGCCGTCCGACAAGAGGCTCACGATTCCATACGGCGTGGCTATAACTTTCGGGAGCATCATTTCGCTCGCACTCTTTCGCGTCTGAAGCAATTCAAGGCGCGAGAGGTCTTCTATTTGAAAGGGAGAAACATCAATGCGGAATAAACGATTTCTATTCGTTCTGGCGGGAGCGCTCGTGTTCGGGTTGCTCGCGGCGATTTCTGTCAGCCGCTATCTTTCAGGCGCGCAGGCTTATGCCAAGAGTTTGAACAACGTGGTAGTCGCCAAAGTGGACATTCCGCTTGGCACTAAGATAATTCCAGAGCAAGTCACTGTCGCACAGTTCCCGCGCGAGTCCGTCCCCGATGGAACTTTTGATGATCCAGGCAAACTGGTCGGTCGCGTCGCTGTGGTCAACATACAGGCGCGCGAGCCTATTACGGATTCGCGTCTAGCCGCAGAGGGCACAGCCGGAGGACTTTCGGCAGTGATACCTGAAGGCTATCGCGCTATGACCGTGAAGGTTGACGATGTAGTAGGAATATCTGGCTTCATTCAGCCGGGCACGATGGTTGACATTGTTGTAGTGATTGATCCTGATCCAAATTCAACGAATCAGAATCCCATCTCCAAGATAGTTCTGCAAAACATCAAGGTCCTAGCCAGCGGCCAAAACATTGACCAGCCGCACAACGAGCGCGAGACCAATAGCGTCAAGGCCGTGACTCTTCAGGTCACGCCGGAGCAGGCCGAAAAGCTTGCGCTCGCAGCTATAGAAGGAAAACTTCAGCTAGTGATGCGCAACTCCATAGATCAGGACGACGCGCAGACCGTAGGCGTGAACAAGCGCAGCCTTCTGTCAGGAGAGCACGCTCAACCTGCGCCCGACCCCGGTTCACTACGCAGCGAGCAGCCGAAGCCACAGCAATCCGTTCAGCCTGCGCCGCGCAGAGCGCAGCAGCATCCCGTGAGCGTGCAGAGCAATACGCCCGCTCAACCTGCGCAGCCACAGCCGCCGCGCGCTTCGGTCGAAATGATCGAGGGCGCGAAGAAACATAACGTTGATTTTCCGTAAACCGAATTTGCGATTTTCGATTTCGGATTAACGAGCGAACTGAATTTGACGAACAAGCTGTCTTTCAATCGCAAATCGAAAATCTAAAATCGAAAATCAGTATAAGGAGCTACAAGCTATGCAGACCCGTTCAAAGAGTGCGCGCGTATTGAGCCTGTTGTGCGCCGCGTTGCTAATCACAGTCGCAATCCCCAGCGCTCACGCGCAGGAGACCTCTTATACCGCATCCTTCACGCACAACTCGGAAGCGATTCCGGTCAACGTGCTTGTAGGCCAGTCGCGCGTTATTAACTTTGACCGTCCCATAGGGCGCTTCTCGGTCTCGAACCCTGAAATAGCGGAGGCAGTGCTAGTGGCTCCAGATCAGGTGCTCGTCAACGGAAAAGCTTTCGGGCAGGTGAACTTCATCGCATGGGAGAAGGGCGGAAGCAAGTTTCTAGTCTTCGATGTTTTCGTTCGCGCCAATCTTTCGTTGATTGACTCGCAGATGCGCGTGCTCTTTCCGAACGACGACATTCGCTTGAACCAGGCGAACGGCTCCGTTGTTATCTCTGGCAGCGTTCGCGACCCGCGCACGGTCAAGCAGGTTCAGGATGTCATAGAGGCCGCAGGGTTCAAGACTGTGAACATGCTTCAGTCGCCTGTTAGGAACATTGCTCAGGTGCAGTTGCAGGTTCGCTTCGCCGAAGTGAATCGCAGTCGCATGCGTGAGTTCGGCGCAACCTACACGAGCGTTGGTGGCGGAACGACCGCTTACGCGAATAACGGTGGCGGGCCAGCGACTGCTTCCAGCATAACCAACGGCGCTATTGAAAGCGTCTTCTCGTCTGCGATGAATCTCTTCGTCTTCAATAACGCCATACATACAGCCGCAGCACTGCAAGCTCTACGTCAGCAGGGCGCGTTCCGCGAACTGGCCGAGCCTAACCTTGTAGCTATGGACGGGCAGCAGGCCAGCTTTCTGGCGGGCGGCGAGTTTCCCGTGCCGGTTGTTCAAAATTCCGGTAACCAGATGGCTATAACTGTGGTCTTCAAAGAGTACGGCATACGCTTGAACTTCAAGCCGACGATTATTGATGAAGATCACATACGTCTTGAGCTTGAGCCTGAAGTCTCAACGATTGATTTTGCTACGGGCGTGAAGTTCAACGGCTTCCTGATTCCTGCTCTGCGCACGCGTCGCGCGCATACAGCCGTAGAGTTGCGCGACGGGCAGGCTTTTGCGCTCGCGGGTCTTCTGGACAATAACGAAACTCAGTCGCTCGCAAAGATTCCCGTCATCGGCGACATTCCTATACTCGGCAATCTCTTCAAATCGAAATCGTTCCAGCATAACGACACTGAACTGATCTTCTTCTGCACTGTGAATCTAGTGAAGCCTGTGAGTCCAGACGATCTTCCGCGCACACGCGGTACGGATGGGCTGAGAACTGGTTCTCCGCTTGGAGTCGAGCCGCGCGGCGAAGGCATACAGGGCGAGAGCGGGCATTCAATCAGCACTAGCACGCCTGCTCCTACGCATACTGCTCCTGCTGCCACACCTGCTGCACAGCCTAAGCCTTCCCAACGACCTGCTCAGCAACAGACTAGGCCAACGACTCTGCCTGCTGCGGGCGACGGGACGATATCGCTTCTTCCTCCGAGCGAAGTGAATCGCGCGTGGCCTCATGCCGCAATCATTCAAACTCAAGCGATCGTTGACATGCCGCCAGCACCGTGAATCTTAAGGCGGGTCAGTACCGCCTGCGGTAGCGGGCGGGTTGTGTTTGAAATAGCAGGCAGTCACGCAGTCACAATTACCCGCCCGCTACCGCAGGCGGTACTGACTTGGTGCTCATTAATGGCGTGAGAGGGGGGACGCGAGATGAATAAAAGAACGGAAAGATATTCGGACAGAAAAGACGAGCGGGGTTCGGTTCTTGCCATCGCAGCCGTAGGAATGCTTGCCCTCCTCCTAGTCGTAGGCCTCACTGTTGACATAAGCCATTTCTACCTTGCGAAGAACGAGCTACAGAATGCTGCGGACGCATCGGCGCTTGCAGGGGCATCTGCGCTGAACTCGTCAGCAGCCGGAATCACAGAGGCGGTCAACCGCGCTGTGAAGGCCATGAACAATTACGAGTTCGGCAAGCAGGGCGTAGCTTTCCCGCGCTCGAACGTTCTGTTCGCAGTCAACCTGGATGGGCCATACATGAGCGAAGGTTCCGCCACAGCGCAGCCCGCCAACATTCGTTTCGTTAAGGTGACGACGCCGGATTCGCCCGTGGGTGTTTCGTTCGCGCAAATGGTTCTGGGAAATAATCGTAATATGGCGGCGACGGCCACTGCGGGTCTTTCAATTCCCATCAACACCTACTGCGATTTCATCCCGCTCTCTGTGATTGATTACGACATTCCAATGCGGCCCGGACAGGTCTATACGATTCGCGCGCCTGCATCTGGCGGCCCTTCGCCGGGCGACTACCAGATTCTGGCTGTCGCAGGGCCGGGCGGTGTTGACGTTGGTTTCGGTCTGGGCGCGGGCGTTGATGCGTGCGCAGAGCCGGGCGCTACCTACACGGTTGACTGCAAGCCCGGACTGACTGCGGGCAAGGTGCGGACGGGAATCAACGCGCGGTTCGATGATTATCAGGGCAGCCAGCTAGACCCCGCGCGCGAACCGCCCGACACGAATGTTCAGGAAAACATTTCATACGCGCAGTACGTTGCAGGCTCTCCCTTTAAAGCGCCGTCGCATACGGGCATCGCAGGTCGCCGCATCGTACTCATTCCTATTGTGAAGCTGGCCGAATACGATCAGGGACGCTGCACTGTAAAGTTCGATCGCTTCGGCGCGTTCTTCCTAAAAACCAAAATCGGCGGCGGCAGCGGCGGCGACGTTCAGGCTGAATACATAGCGGATCGTCTTGCCGTCGGTAAAGGAACTTACGACCCGAACGGGGTGGTTGGCGATCCAGCGCTGGCAGCGCCAGTAATTTACAGGTAACGAGTTGAAGCGATGAAAGCGCGCATAAGAAAAATCAGAAGACGTTTGCGCCTGAGCCGCTTCAGGCGCAGCGAGCGAGGCACGCAGCTTGTGGAACTGGCGATTGTCGTTCCAATCCTCCTGATACTATTTGCGGGCGCGGCAGAATTCGGTCGCTACTTCTACGAGTATACGACGCTTGCCAAAGGCGCTCGCGTCGGCGCTCGATACTTGAGTACAGCAGGAATGAAAGTTGATCCCGCACAGCAAGTGCCTGTAGATGGCGCGGCTATGAATCTGGTCGTTTACGGAAACACAAGCGGAACAGGCTCGCCCATCTTGAGCGGGCTGACGACCAGCAATGTTCAAATTTCTCGCGCTGGTGGAGTGCCGGGCGTTCCGCAGACCATAACGGTGCAGATTATTAATTACAAACATCAGCCCGTCTTCAACATAGGGGCGCTGCTGAAGATGCCCTCGCTTTCGCTCAACATTGATGTGAAGCCGAGCGTCACTATGCGCAACCTGCTGACGACACCTGTTATTTAAGAGAAGCGAAAATGGCGAGCAGAAAATTTTCAATAAGGGATGAGCGCGGCACGACGCTTCTGGAGTTCGCCATAGGCGCGACAGTTTTTCTGACGGCCATGTTCGCCGTGCTCGAATTCGGTCGCGCCCTATGGATTCACAACGCGCTTGCAGACGCGGCGCGCAGAGGCGCTCGCTACGCCACATTACAGTGCAGCCCGTCAGACGCTGGCTGCCCGAACTCAGCGACTTCAGTCCAACGGGTCAAGAACGTAGTTGTTTACGGCGACCCGAACGGCGGCACCAAGCCACTGGTTGATAACCTGACGACTGCGAACGTAGATGTCACATACGCGGGCTTCGGATTGGATACGGGCACGGTCTCCGTGAGCATAACGGGTTACCAGTTCCAGTTCGTTCTTCCGCTTCTTGTAAAGACTATAACGATGCCCGGCTACACGACGACGCTCCCGGCAGAGAACGCGGGCTATTTGCCGCCGAACATGTAAAGGCAGTTTTCAGTTTTTAGTTTTCAGTTTTAAGAAACGACCAAGGCTGAAAACTAAAAACTGAAAACTGAAAACTAAACCAATGACACAGCCACTGACATTAGTAGTTCTGAGCGCGGGGCTTGAGAGTTTTAGGGAGATTCGCGCAGCGCTGGCCGAGGATGGGCGCGGTCGTCTCCTTGCGGGCGGCGACGATGCGGAACAAGTTTACGAGCAGCTTCTTCACCTGAAACCTTCTGCGGCAATCATCACGCTCGGCGCGAACGCCGAACCGACGCTGAAGTTGATCGAGCGCATCAGCGTTGAGTGTCCGAAGACCTCTGTAATCTCTGCTGCGCGCGACGCATCGCCAGACCTCATACTGCGCAGCATGCGCGCGGGCGCTAGAGAATTCTTGCGGCTGCCGATCAATTCAGACGAATTGAAAACGGTCTTGGACCGCACCACAGAATTCAGCGCTGTGCAAACGGAAGAGCCGCGAAAAAAGGGACGAATGATTGCAGTGTTTTCGAGCAAAGGCGGCTGCGGCACTTCGTTCGTCGCAACGAACATTGCTGCGGCTATGAATCAGCCTACAGTGCTCGTTGATCTCAATTTGCAGGCTGGCGACCTTCCGCTATTCCTCGGAGTGGAAGCGAAATATTCAATCGCAGACCTTGTGGAAAATCGCGCGCGTCTGGACGACACGCTGCTGAAGAGTTACATCACCCCACACTCGTCCAAGCTCGCGCTGATGGCCGCGCCGCGCGAGGCAGATGCTGCGGACGAGATAGAGCCTGAGCACGTATTTGAAGCGCTCGAAAAATTGCGCGAGCACTTCGAGTACGTCGTGCTAGACCCGCAGCACACGTTTGATGCCATCACGCTCGCTGCTCTGGATCAGGCCGACGACATCGTGCTGGTTCTCACGCTGGACATCCCCGCTATTCGCAGCGCACAGCGCGCATTGGAAATTTTCGACCGGCTGGGCTACCAGCGACGCAAAGTTCGTATAGTCGTCAATCGCTGGAGCAAGCAGATTGATCTTGATTTGAGACAGGTGGAAAAATTTTTGGGTGAGCCGGTCGTCGGATTCATACAAAGCGACTACCAGCCCGTAGTCACTTCCATCAACCTGGGTCAACCGCTCGTTGAATCCGAACCGTCATCACGCATAGCCATCGAAATCAAACGCATCGTCAGCACGATTGTAGGCAACAAGATCGCGGTTAATGAAGACACAACGCAGCGGCGAAGAATCTGGGACTCATTCTTCCGGCGCGGCGCTTCGCAGTCGAGCGTGGATTTCAGCACGACGCTGGGAAAAGTTTAAGTACGTCTTTGGCAGAATAAATTTTCACGGGACACAGACATGGCACTTCGAGAAAGATTAGTTAGAGAGACGTTCCCGAACGGCGCGGGTCAAAGCGGCGCATCGGAAGGTCAACATAACTTTCAGGAGATGAAGTCTAGACTTCACCGCGCGCTCATCAACCGTATGGATTTGACCAAGCTAGGCGAGCTTGCGCCCGATCAACTCAATGCGGAAGTTTCGCGCCTGGCGGAAGGCGTGCTCGCGGCGGAAGCAACGCCGCTTTCGATAGCGGAACGCGACCGCCTTGTACGCGACGTTCAGCATGAGCTTTTCGGATTAGGCCCGCTTGAGCCGCTTCTGGCAGACACGACCATCTCGGACATACTCGTCAATCGCCACGACAAAATCTACATTGAGCGACGCGGCAAGCTGGAAATCACAAACGTCGCATTCAAAGATGACGAGCACCTTATGCGCGTCATCGAGCGAATAGTTTCATCCGTAGGCCGTCGCATTGACGAATCCTCTCCGATGGTTGACGCGCGATTGCAGGACGGCTCGCGCGTGAACGCCATCATCCCGCCGCTTTCGCTCGATGGCCCTGTGCTCTCTATTCGTCGTTTCGGCGCAGAGCCTCTGCGTATGAACGCGTTGATTGAGAATAAAGCTTTGACGAAAGAGATAGCAGATATGCTTGAGATGTGTGTGCGCGCACGCCTCAACGTGCTTATCTCAGGCGGCACCGGCGCTGGCAAGACAACGCTTCTTAACGCGCTCTCAGCTTCGATTCCAGAAACGGAGCGCATCGTAACGATTGAAGATTCAGCAGAGTTGCAGTTGCAGCAGCCGCACGTGGTTCGCCTTGAGACGCGACCGCCCAACATAGAGGGGCGCGGCGAAGTGACGCAGCGCGATTTAGTGCGAAACGCGCTTCGCATGCGACCCGACCGCATAGTCATCGGCGAGGTTCGCGGCGGCGAAGCCATAGACATGCTTCAGGCCATGAACACAGGCCACGACGGAAGCTTAACGACGATTCACGCGAACACGCCGCGCGACTCGCTTGCGCGTCTTGAGACGATGATTCAGATGACCGGCATGCGACTCTCTGATAGAGCCATGCGTCAACAAGTTGCGTCAGCGCTCGATCTGGTAGTTCAAGTCGCGCGCCTATCAGACGGCACGCGCCGCCTGACATCAATCTCTGAAATAACCGGCATGGAAGGCGAGACGATAACCATGCAGGAAATCTTCCAGTTTGAACGCACTACGGTTGACCGCGACGGTAAAGTCGTAGGCCGCTTCCGCGCTACAGGCATACGCCCACGCTTCGCCGAAAAACTGAAGGCCAACGGCATGATTCTGCCGCGCATATTCTTTGAAGAATGAGAAGAGCAGTTTTCAGTTTTTAGTTTTCAGTTTTAAGAAATTTTCTGGGCTGAAAACTAAAAACTGAAAACTAAAAACTGTTTATGATTCCATTTCTGGTATTCATCTTCTGCCTGTTTCTTTCGCTCGGCGGCTACCTGATAGCGACGCGCGGATCTGATGCGAAGCGCCGCCGCCTTCAGCAACGCCTTTCGGAAGCTCTGCTGCATTCGGCTAATACGGAAGACGTTGAAGTTGTGCTCGCGCGTCAGGAGTTGATGAGCGAAATCCCCTGGCTCAATCGCACGCTCGTGCACATACAGAGCGCAGTGCAGTTGAAGCGCGTGCTGGATCAGGCGGATTTGCACATAACGGTTACGCGCCTATTTATGTTCTCGTTGATGGCAGGCTTGCTTGCAGGTCTTGCGGCTTCAATGTTGACGGTTTCGCTTCTCATCATCATCGTCAGTGGTCTGGTCGGCGCGGCAATTCCTTTCGTGCACGTATGGTGGACTAGGAAGAGAAGGTTCGACAACTTCCTTGAGCATCTGCCGGACGCGCTCGAATTGATGAGCCGCGCGCTATCGGCAGGACATGCGTTCTCGGAAGCGATGCACATGGTTTCGGTCGAGATGCCGGAGCCGATTGCTACAGAGTTTCGCAAAACTTATGAGGAACAGAACTTCGGACTCTCCTTGAAATTAGCGCTTGAAAATTTGACGCAACGCATACCGCTTCTAGACCTGCGGCTCTGCGTTACGGCTGTTCTCATACAGCGCGACACGGGCGGCAATCTCGCTGAAATTCTTGAAAAGGTCGCTTACACGATACGCGAGCGCTTCCGAATCCTTGGCGATTTGAAAACGCTGACGACAAGCTCGCGCATGTCAGCATGGCTGCTCTGCGGTCTTCCGATAGGCGTTGCTTTCGCCGTCACCGCGCTCAATCCAGAATACATGAGCATTCTGTGGCGCGACCCGCGCGGCCATATTCTTATCGCAGTCGCACTCATGATGCAGATGACAGGAATGCTGATCGTGAGGAAAATTTTGAAAATCAAAATTTAAGTTTTCAGTTTTTAGTTTTCAGTTTTCAGAAAAAGCAAATGCTTTCTGATTACATATCAACTGAAAACTAAAAACTGAAAACTGAAAACTGAGCTTATGCTTCTAATAATCACACTTTCGACTTTCATCTGCTTCTCGCTCGGCGTGATGGGCGTTTACTGGCTGGTGTTCCGCCCGCAGAGCGCAGCTACAGAGCGTTTGCGTAGGCTTGGCGAACGAAATGCTGGCTCGACCGCAACGGCAGGAATAATCATTGCTGAAGATAGTCCTGTCGCTGAGTTTGCCGAAAAGATTGCTGCGCCACTTAATCGTCTTGCGCCGCCGTCGGCTGCTGAAGCCAGGAAATTGCAGAAGCAGTTGATGCAGGCAGGCTTCCGCTCGCCGAACGCGCCTGTGATTTACCGCGCAATTCAGGTCGGGACGCTCATTGGTTTGCCGGGCGCGGTCGCGCTCCTGTGCGCTTTGCTCGCTCGCCCTTTTGGTGACGCGCTTCTTTTAATCCTCTTCGCGTTCGTAGTGGGATTCTTCGTGCCACGCTATTTTTTGAAGCGAACGATTCGATACAGGCAGCAGCGTATACGCTGGGGATTGGCGGATGCGCTAGACCTTATGGTCGTTTCGATTGAAGCAGGGCTGGGGCTGAACGCTGCCATGCTGCGCGTGAGCGACGAGTTGAAGGACGTTCATCCAGATATAAGCGAAGAGTTCGAGCTTGCGAACCTTGAAATTCGCGTGGGTCGAGACCGCGAAGAGGCGTTGCGTAATCTGGCGGAGCGCACAGGGGTTGATGATCTTTGCAGTCTGGTCGCAATGCTTATTCAGGCGGATCGCTTCGGCACTTCAATCGCACGCGCGGTGCGAATCTTCTCCGACAGCCTGCGCACCAAACGTCGCCAGCGCGCAGAACAGGCTGCGCAGAAAGCTGCTGTAAAACTTCTGTTTCCTCTGGCGTGCTTCCTATTTCCAACTCTGTTCATAGCTATCTTAGGCCCTGCGGCACTCACCCTGATTGACACACTCGGCAACATGTAAAGGAGAGTGGCAAGAATGCGTAAGAGAACAATCCTGGCGATCATCATAGCCTTCGTGCTCTGCTTCGGCGCAACCGCCTTCTGGAGCGCAGAGACTACGGGGCGCGATGGCGACCCTGATGCAAACATCATCGAATCCAACGGCGCGCAGGTTGGCAAATCAAGTCACGGAGGCAACAAAATCGTGCGCGTTGTGACCGCACCGTTTCGCGCAATCGGAAGATTGTTCGGACGTGGCGGCGACAATAACAGAGTTCAGCGAATGACGGAGCAGGACGCTGCAAGGTTTGAAAGCGCAGGAGCGCAGCGCGTGACAGACGCTCGTTCGCCAGCGCCTGCAAAACCTTCGGCAGAAGGAACCGCACGCGATCATCTGGCTACTGGGCGCGCACTGCTTCAAACCGGAAGGACGAACGAAGCAATTGCCGAACTATCGCTGGCTGCTTCGCTCGACCCACACTTGAGCGAGGCGAACAATCTTTTGGGCGTCGCTTACGACAGGAAAGGAATGGGCGAGCGAGCGCGCGATGCGTATGAGCACGCGATGCATGAATCGCCCGAAGACGCACAGACGCTCAACAACCTGGGCTTCTCGCTCTATCAGAACGGGAACTATCGCGCGGCGGTTGACCGTTTGAAGCGCGCCGCCCGGCTCGCGCCAACCGATCAGCGAATTCTGAACAACCTTGCGCTGGCTCAATGTCGCCTGGGCAAATTCGACGATGCGTTCAAAAACTTCTCGCGCGCGGGCGGCGAGTTGACAGGAAGACTTAACACCGCCGCGATTCTAGAAAGGATGGGGCGCGACGAAGATGCCATTAAATATTACGAGGCCGCTCTTCGACTCGAACCGAACTCGTCAATCTCGCTGCGTCGCCTTGCCGAACTCTACAAGCGAGTCGGTCGCACAGAAGATGCCGAGTCAACGCGTCGTCAGCTAGCAAGACTTGCGAACGACATGACTGTGGCGCAAAGCAATTAAGTTTCAGGTTTCAAGTTTCAAGTTTCAGGTTAAATGCTTTTCTAACTTGAAACCTGAAACTTGAAACTTGAAACCGAAATTTCACGAAGGGAAATTTCATAATGACGCATACGACAATTCTTACGCGCGTTGAGGTTGAGACGATGGGGCCGCCCGTGCCCGAAGAGCTTTCCGAGACAGGGACGCACGAAGCTTTTCTGGGCGATCTGGTTTTAAAGCAGGTTGCTATGATGCCTGAGCCTACGACCAAGCTGGTCGCGGAACAGATGCATCTGCCTCGCGCTCTCGTAGAAGAGTTGTTGCAGCGTATTTACAGAGAGAAGCTGATTGAAGTCAGATCGCAGGCGACTGTGGGCGCGACAAGATACGCCATGCTGGATCACGGCTGGGAGCGCGTGCGATTACGCTCACATGATGCGGCTGCAAGCGATACCTTCACAGCACGCCTCGATTGAGACTGTTCGCACAGCATTCCACGATCTGGTTCTGCCGGACTCTCTTCTTCAAACCCTGGGCTGCGTCATCAATTCGCGCCGCTCGCTTTTTCTGACCGGCATGGCAGGAACAGGAAAGACCGCAGTCGCCGAACGCATCAACGCGGCGCTGCCCGGAGCAATCTGGATTCCCTACGCTGTGGAAATTGACGGACAGGTCATACGCGTCTACGACACGCACAATCACAGAAAAATTTCTGACGAGATGACGCCAGCGGAATACGACCGGCGCTGGGTCTTGATAGAGCGCCCGCTTGTTATCGTCGGCGGCGAGTTGACGCTGGAAAATACAGACCTTGTGTGGAGCAGCGCTTCCAGATTTTACGAAGCGCCGTTCCAGATGAAGTCCAATGGAGGCACGCTCGTTATTGACGACTTCGGTCGCCAGCGTGTTTCGCCCCAAGAATTGCTGAATCGCTGGATCGTTCCATTAGAAAGGCGCGTTGATTATCTTGCGCTCAACACCGGCAAGAAGATTGAAGTTCCTTTCGAGCAGCTAGTAGTCTTCTCAACAAACCTTTCCGAATCAGATTTGGCGGATGAAGCATTCTTGAGAAGAATGGGCTACCGCGCACGCGTAGAGCCTCCAACGCCAACAGCGTACGTGGAAATCTTCAAGCGTGCAGCCTATACGCGCGGTCTCAAATTCGACCAGCGCTCGATAGATCATCTTCTTAACAACTACATGATCGAGAAACGTCAGATGAAAGGCTGCGAGCCGCGAGACCTTTTAGACCGCATCACGGACATCTGCGTCTTCGAGGGGCGCACGCCAGAGGTTACGCCGAAGGTTATAGACATCGCGTGGCGAAACTACTTCGGCGCATCGCACAGTTTCGCAAGCGAGAAGAGGACAACGGGCGAACTGAGAACAACGGGCGAGCTTCAACTTCAAACAGAGCCGCTTGAACTGTGAAATCATTAAGTCAGTACCGCCTGCGGTAGCGGGCGGGTAACATTTGAGATAGCAGACAAGCTGCCCATCAACAACGACCCGCCCGCTACCGCAGGCGGTACTGACTTAAGTTAAGACCATGAACCTGTACGCTAAAACATCCTACGCGATAATTCTTTATGCCATTCTTTTGAGCGCGGCATCATGGAATGTTTATGCGCAAGGGACGGCAAATAGTTCGGCTGTCAATCAATCTTCGTCAGCGAACGGTGAGCAATCATCGGCGCACAAACGCTTGAAGCTCACCGACGGAACTACGCTCGAAGTTGATGATGCGTGGGAAGAGGCCGAAGGTGTCTGGTACAGGCAGGGCAGCGTGACGCACTTGATTGACCGTTCGCGTGTGCGATCCCTCGATAGCAATAGCCCAAAACATGCTTCTAATGAACAGCAGGTGGCGCGAGTGGTGAGCGTTGACGATTCTGAAAGCCGAACGAGCGATGGCGCATGGATTTATCTTGTAGGCGGCGCGCGTGTCGAAGCTGATGAAGTAACGGAAGCCTCTGATGGAGTCTGGTACAGACACGGCTCGCTCTCCGTCTTCATAGAGCGCGCGAGAATCGAGCGGATTGAAAGAGAATCCGACCAAACGGCGACTGCGAACGGAACGCGCTCCATTGCCAGAGGCTGGAGCACAGGCAACGTGCGCATTGACGGATTGATACGCGATGCAGGCGCGCGCTACGGCGTTGACCCTTATCTAATCTTTTGCGTGATGGAGCAGGAGTCGCATTTTAACGCTCATGCAGTAAGCCCGAAGGGCGCGCGCGGGCTTATGCAATTAATGCCGGGAACGAGCGCGCGATTCGGCGTGCGCCGCCCCTTCGACCCTGTGCAGAATATAGCTGGCGGAACTCGCTATCTGAAGCAACTCCTTATGAGCTTCAACAATCGAGTTGATCTGGTGCTCGCAAGCTACAACGCTGGCGAAGGTGCCGTTTACAGATACGGCGGTCGCGTGCCGCCTTATAGAGAGACGCGCAATTACGTCAACCGCATCAGCGCGCGCTACGGCCAGAGCGAGCATGCAGAGACGCGGGGACACGGCGACGCGGCGACGCGGAGAAACTGAAGCGGTTAGTGAAATCCGTCGCTCTTTCATCGTTTATTTCTCTTACTATGATTTCACAAGAATTTGATTCAACCATGCCGTTAATTCGACGCCACGCCGCCTCGTCAATCCGTCATCTCAAACTGTTTCTTCTTATACTGTCGCTCTCTTTCTTCTTACAGCTAACCGGAAGCGCAAGGGCGCAAAACTCGGAAACACCGCTCACAAACGTTTCCGTCATAAAACTGGTGCGCGCAGGTTTCAGAGAGCGAACGATAATCGCAATCATACGCACGCGACCCACGCAGTTCGACCTTTCGCCGGATCGCTTGATAGAACTGAAGCGCAGTGGCGTCAGCGAACAAATAATCCTCGCCATGATCGCGCGCGACGACCAGTCTCTAATGGGCGACGATTTCGATGATTCAGTTTTCGACGATGCAAGCGGATTACCACGAAGGAGAGCGAACGGCGGCGACGGCGGCACAAATATTTTCGGCTCAAGCGGAGGCTCGTCTTCGCGCACAAGCGGGCGAACAAACGGCGGCTCTACGAGCGGCAACTCTCAGACAACAGGCAGCGCAACGGTTCACATAGTCCGTCCGCCAGTAGAACAGGGCGGCGCGCCACAGCTAGAGAGGACGCCTACGCTTACAAATGATTCAATCGTTGAACTCGTAGAGGCTGGATTCTCAGAAGGCACAATCATACGTCGAATAGAGCAATCGCCCGTTGAATTCGATCTTTCGTCGAAAAAACTGGATGAGTTGCGACGGCATCGCGTGAGCGACCGCATCATAGCCGCCATGACTTCTGCCATGAGCGACGACACAAGCACACACACGCCGACAGCGAACCCCAGCCCGCAGAGATAGACCAAGCTATCTGAAGAGAAGTTTGCGACGCATGAAGCTTGAACTTAGTAAAGGAATAAAAATTCGTGGCCGAACATTTTTGCCGCTGACGTTAGCGCTCATCGCTCTTCTTCTACTTTGTCCAGCCTCATGGATGCGCGCTCAGAGCCAGCAGGGAACGCAACAGAATCCGCCGCGACAGGACGAACAGGAAGTTGATGAAGGCGATGTTATCTCTGTTAGCACGGACGAAGTTCTGTTGCCCGTTACTGTGCGTGACCGTCTGGGTCGCCTTGTGACTACGCTTGTGCGCGATGATTTCCGCGTCTTTGAAGACGGGCGCGAGCAGCCTTTGAGCGATCTTGCGCTCAGGCAAGTTCCGGTTGATGTAATCCTGATGGTGGATGCTTCTTCCAGCGTCGCAAACAACATAGAAGACTTTCAGCGCGCGGCGGAAGGATTCGCCGAAAAGCTTTCAGCGGACGACCGCATCAGCCTAATCAAATTCGATGACCGTGTAGAGCTTTTACAGGATTGGACTCAGAGCCGCGTGCAACTGCGCAGAGCATTGCGCCGAATACAGTCCGGCGTCTTCACAAGATTCAACGACGCGCTTCTGCTTGCCGCACATGAACAATTCAAAAGCGCACGCGGACGCCACGCCGTTATAGTCTTGACCGACGGCATTGACAGCGGTAGAGGCTATGCAACACTCGAAGCAGCTTTGCGAGCGCTGCTTGAAGCGCAGGTGACGGTCTATGTGGTAAGCAATACGGAGATAGAACGAGCGAGCAAACGCGCAGAGCTTGATAATCTTCTCTCTTCTTCACCCTCAACGATTCAATTCAATCAGCTTCGCATAGGCGATCTTCAAGAAGGCTTGCGCGTGCTAGACGCGAGCGAGCGCCAACTGGCTCAACTTGCAGCCGCGACTGGTGGAAGACTTTACAAGCCAGCTAGCTTCAACGCCCTCGACTCGACCTATGCAGAAGTGGCCGATGAGCTTCGTCACCAATACGCTCTCTATTACATCCCGCTCAATAAAAAGAGGGACGGCTCGTTCCGCAGGGTGCGAGTTGAAACCGATGATCCCTCGCTTCAAGTAACCTATCGCGTCGGCTACTTCGCTAAAAGAAGATGAAGCAAAGACTCCATCAGCGAAGGCATAATACCGAATTGCAATCAAAGTAGAGGAAGAGAGATTATCCACGCGCGTCACACGAAACCTCACGAAATAGAGGCCGCTTAGTGAAGTTTCGTGTGGCGCGCGTGGATAATCTCTCTTCCTTTCTTTATCCTGCAATCCGATATAATCTCTATCATTACAGTAGCTTAGACCCTTAACCAACCTGCTCGCTAAAATCCTTCCGTAAATCGAAGGTGTCAAAATTGACAGTCCGCACTTGAGATTTAGCCCTGTGGGTGTCAAAATGCCACCTCTTTCGCCGATGTATACGGTGTGAGTCTGTCTGACGCGCGAGCCGAAATTTTTTATAACAATCAGAATGCGCGCGAGGGATGTTAAGATCAACTATTTCTCCACTTAGTTTTATTTTATCTTGGCGGCACAGGCATTGCTCTTGTGAGACTGCCGGTCTGCTGTTCGCGTATAAGAGCAAGCTCAGGGATTAAGCTCATACAAATTCAGTTCTTTCCCTTCAACTGAGCCAGCCCATGCGAACTCAATCGGCATCAAAGCCCCTTTCGTCATCGGCGGCGTATACGGTAAAAAATTGCGCTGGACGGAAATCAAAATTCAGGTAGAAAAGGAAAAGAGATGCGACCGATTAAACATGCTGAGAGAGGATTGACATTCGTCGCAGGTCGTCTGTTCAATACAATTCAGTTCTTCAATAAGTACAAGCCCAATCCATCATTCACACCTAAATGGTCTGACAAGCCGCTTCTGAAATCGTGGCAGAAGAGTAAGCCGACTTTGGGTTGGCCGCGCACGACCGACAGCCTTTGTCCGCAGTGCGTAATAGAAGCGCGCGAAGAGATCATAAGCGGCAAACGGGAAGTGACAGACCTTTTGAACGAGAAGGTCGGCGAGATTAAAGCGCAGATCATAGAGCGCGATGGACAAATCTGGATGGTGAAGGACTGCCCCATTCACGGTCACATCGAAGACCTCATGGCGATTGATTCAAAGTTCCTTACGCACATCGAAGCCATGTTCCCCGGTCGCGACATTCCTGCGCACAACGACGAGACGCTGCACAATCACGGCTCATCAACCATCAAGTACGGTCGCGGCGCAGTTCTTACAGTTGACCTGACGAACCGCTGCAACATGATGTGCGATCCTTGCTTCATGGACGCAAATCAGGTTGGGTTTGTTCATGAACTAAGCATGGATGATGTTAAAGAAATTCTGGACAACGCCATCTCCATCAAGCCGCGCCGCCAGATGTCCGTGCAGTTTTCAGGCGGCGAGCCAACGATTTCGCCGCACTTCATAGAGGCGATCCGTTACTCGCGTAAAGTCGGTTACAACTCTGTGCAGGCCGCGACCAACGGAATTGAGTTCGCTAAATCGAAAGAGTTCTGCCGTCAGGCTGCCGAAGCAGGTTTGCGCTATGTCTATCTGCAATTCGACGGAATCGGCAACGATGCGAACGCGCATCGTCAGGTCGGCAATCTATTCGACGTGAAGCTTCGCGCCATTAACAATCTGCACGAGGCTGGCGTAGAGATAGTTCTTGTAACGACGCTGGTGAACGGCATCAACAACGATCAGGTCGGCTCGATCATTCGCTTCGCGCTCGAAAATCCGAAAAAAATTGCTTTTCTTTCGTTCCAGCCCGTTTCATTCACAGGCCGCGATGAAGAGATAACACCGGATCGTCGTATGCAGCAGCGTTACACGCTGTCGCACCTGGCGCATGATGTAAAGAATCAGGTGGGCATCACAGAGCCTACACGCGACTGGTTCCCGCTCTCTCTGATGGGCGCGTTCGCGGACTTCGCAGACCTGGTTCACGGCCCGGAAGCCGAGTGGGGACAGGTCTCCTGCGGCTGCCACCCGAACTGCGGCGTCGGAACTGCCGTGATGATTGATAAAGAACTAAAAGAGATGCGCCCTGTGCCGGAATTTCTGAACATTCCGAACCTGGTCAGTGACATGCGTAAGATCACGGACGCGGCGCGCAGCAAGTGGATGTCGAATTTGATGATGGGTCTGGCGCTTCTTAAACATTATAACCCGTACAAGTCGCCTTCGCAGTTCACGCTCTACGAGCTTTTCAAGAAATTCGACAAGTCATTCGGTCTGACTGGCAAGGACTACGGTCGAGTTGATGGTAAACGTTCAAAAGATGACATAGAGAAGCGTCGCTCTGATCGCTGGAATTTTCTGTTCATAGCAGGCATGTGGTTCCAAGACCTCTTCAACTACGACTTTCGCCGCACAGAGATGTGCATTATCCCTTACGGCACGCAGGAAGGCGAAATATCTTTTTGCGCTTACAACACTGGCATAGGCTGGCGCAACATCATAGAGCACATGCACCAGAACGCGACCGTAGCCAAGTGGTATAAAGAGCACGGTCGTCACGAAGTCTTCGCAGGCGGCAAGGACGTTCCGCTAAACGAGAAGGCGCACAACATGATTCTAAACGAGGTTGACATACAGCGACCGAACAAGCCGCACATGGAAGGGCCTAAGACGGCTGCTGAAGAGATGCAGATGATGAGAAAGCTTTATCAGGAGATGATCTTGAAGAAGAATAACATCAAGGCGGACGCTCCCGTTCAGATCAAGGGGCTTAGTCGTCAGAAGAAGTCGGAAGAGCAAGAAGCTGTTCCGGTCGGATAAAATCGTTCGGGCTTTGGTTACATCCCATGAACCCTGCGAAGATTTTCTACCTTTCGCAGGGTTCATGTGCGCTTGACCAAAACCATTTAGGGCGTGTTAAATTGTAGTTTAAGAGGAAAATCCCCTTAAGCTTAATTTCAAACTTTAGAGATGGAGAGAGAATGGCGATAGTTAATGTCAATCAGGGCGAGTCAATAGAGAGTGCGCTTCGTCGCTTCAAACGCAAGGTGATGACCGAAGAGATTATTAAGGACGCGAAGAAGCACGCTTTCTTTATGCCGCCGGGTCAGAAGGCGAAATTGAAATCCGCGCTCGCGCGCAAGCGTAACAAGAAGAAAGGCCGCCCGCGCATCAGCCGCGATTAGTCGCGCCCGCATGCCGCTCGTGCCTCTTATCTTGTCGCGCGAGATGGGCGTGCCGCCGCCTCACCGTTCATCCAAACCCCCGCATAGTGTGAAGAGGAAGCTTACGGCGCTCGCCGAGCGTGAATAGAATTTACGTCCGCCGTCTTCCAAGGCGTGTGGTTTGTCTTTAACACGAGAGGCTAGCTCGGGCGCGATTTTTCGCAAGAACCGGGCTTTGACTAAAGCATGACGCGAATCCTGCTAACGAATGATGACGGAATTCACTCCGACGGCCTCATAAAATTGGAAGAGGCTCTGCGCGAGGTGGGCGAGGTCTACGTTGTAGCGCCCGCCGCCGAGATGAGTGGAGCGTCGCACAGTTTGACGCTCGCTCGTCCGCTTCGCATACGCCAAGTGGACGAGCGCCACTGGACTGTTGACGGCACTCCGACGGATTGCGTCACGCTCGCATTGAATAAAATTTTGAGCGCGGAACAACTCCCGAACATCTGCGCATCAGGCATCAATCACGGCGGCAATCTGGGCGACGATGCGACCTATTCAGGCACGGTCGCTGGCGCGCTCGAAGCTACTATCTTGGGCGTGCCGGGGCTGGCGTTCAGTCTTGTGGCGCGCGAGCACTTCAATTTCACAGATGCCGCGCGTTTCGCCGTGACGGCTCTTCAGAAGGTTCTAAAAGAGGGGCTGCCGGACGGGACTCTTCTGAACATAAATATTCCGCCCGGCGAAGTTAAAGGAGTGCGCGTTACACGGCAAGGTATCAAAAACGCGCGTCCTGTAATTACAGAGCATATAGACCCGCGCGGCAAACCATATTTCTGGATCGGCGAAGAGTATTTCAATTCGAGCGCGGAGGACGGCACGGATTACCGCGCCATAGAGCAGGGCTATGTCTCCGTCACACCTTTGTGCAGCGACATGACGGATCACCAAGCGCTCACCTCTCTGGATACTTGGAACTACATACGCGCAGGCGAAGTGCTGCACAGTTAATGAAAGGGGTAAATGGATAAAAACAGTTTTCAGTTTACAGTTTTCAGTTTTAAGTAAAAGCATTTCGCTCTTCTTCTGAAAACTAAAAACTGTAAACCGAAAACTGTTCTCCATTTACCATTTACCATCTTGAGTTCGGTCCCGCAGCGTCCTTCCGATTTTGCCAACGAGTATCGAATCCCGCGCGAGCGCATGATCGTACGCCTGCGCGACCATTACGGTATAAGGGACACGCGTGTGCTTGACGCTATGAACTCTGTGCCGCGCCACTTCTTCGTCCCGGACGCTTTGCAGCCGAGCGCTTACGGCGATCATGCGTTGCCGATTGATGCAAACCAGACGATCTCGCAGCCTTATATAGTCGCGCGCATGACGGAGTTGCTGGAACTCAAAGGCGATGACCGCGTGCTTGAGATAGGCGCAGGCTCTGGCTACCAGACCGCAGTTCTTGCCAGAGTCGCCGGACAGGTCTTTGCAATCGAGCGTCTACCTGATCTTGCTCGTCAAGCTCAGGCGCGCATAAGACATCTTGGAATCTACAACGCAACTGTAAAATGTTTCGACGGAACGCTAGGCTGGAGCGCGCACGCGCCTTACGACGGCATCCTCGTCGCAGCCGGTGGCCCTGACGTGCCGGAGCCTCTGGTCGCGCAGTTGAAAGAAGGCGGACGACTCGTCATACCTGTGGGCGAGCGGCGCGATGCTCAGCATCTGATTCGCGTCGTTAAGACAGATAGAGGAATCAAACGCGAAGATCACGGAGCGTGCGCGTTCGTCCCTCTCATAGGACACTATGGTTGGGAAGAAAATAAGTGACGAGAGCAGTTTTCAGTTTTCAGTAAAAGCTAGTTCGCTCCTTTCTGAAAACTGAAAACTGCTCTTAATCACTCGGAGAAAATTGTTTGATTGCAAGAATCATTGAGGCGCTTTCCGTCTTCATCATCTTTGTGATCTCCGCGCTTGGGTATTGGGGCGTGGTGCTTCTGATGGCGATTGAGTCTGCGTGTATCCCTCTGCCCTCTGAAGTGATAATGCCGTTTTCGGGTTATCTTGTTTACACCGGACGGTTCAATTTATGGTGGGTCTCGGTCGCCGGAGCAATAGGTTGCGTCGTTGGTTCGCTCATAGCCTACTGGGTCGGCATGTACGGTGGTCGCCCGCTCATAGAAAAATACGGGCGCTTCCTGCTCGTCTCGCGCCATGATCTTGATCTGGCAGACCGTTGGTTCTCGCGCTACGGCGAGGCTATAGTCTTCTTTAGTCGTCTTCTGCCTGCGGTTCGCACATTTATAGCTTTCCCGGCTGGCGTCGCGCGCATGAACTTGAAACGGTTCGTCATATACACTTTCGCTGGCTCGCTGCCCTGGTGTCTTGGTCTGGCCTACGTAGGCCAGAAGCTAGGCGAGCAGTGGAACAAGACCGACACGCTCAAGACCTGGTTTCATCGCTTCGACTTTGTGATAGGAATTATCGTAGTCGTGGCTGCAATCTGGTGGGTCTGGCGACATCTCAAACACTCTCGTGCAACTGATAGCAAAGGGCATGTCGAAGTTTAAGCATTGAGCACTATCAAACAACTCGAATTTGACATGCTGCTGCTGCTCACTTAGAATCAAAAACAGTTAGTAATCTTTTTCGGGGCGTGGCTCAGCCTGGTAGAGCGTTCGGTTCGGGACCGAAAGGTCGGAGGTTCAAATCCTCTCGCCCCGATTAATTAAATCAACCATTTACAGCGGCCAGCATTGGCCGCTGTTCCTCTCTTATTCTTGGAATCTTCTAGCTGGCATCACCGACAGCCTCAGCGCTGCGTGATGCTGCACGATGGCGAGAGTTGCAGCAAGGTCTGACGCCAGAGCAGGTAGAGAGCCTCAGTAAAGCGCTCAAAGCAATTGAGGATAGAAATAGCGCGGCGTTGCCCGCAATGACCCCAAAAAGTCTGTTTCACCCGAAAAATAGCTTACCTCAATAGTCCCAGATTGATTTCAAAGGAGTTAGTAGGTCTTGCATAAAAAGTTGCATCCTACTCGCGCTTCTTGATGATGCTTCGCAAGCGTCTCTTTGTAGGCGTCCTCTTGTACAAGAGTCGCTTGTGCCTTGTGGTCAATAGGTGGCTGAGGCTTTGATGACTCAAGCCAAGCAGCTTAGCGGCGCGCGTCACGCTTCCCTTGCATTCCTCTAGAGCCTGTTCGATGAACCTTGCTTCTAACTCATACACTGCGCCGTGCAGTGTGAAGTTTCTGTCGAACAGGTTAATACCCGACAGCCTCTTAATCACTATGCGAGCGCACATCCTGAGTCGTGAGATGTCTTCGGCGTCCTGTGTGTCTTTGAGCATCTCATCGGCGCGGCGATATATTTCACATAGCTCCGTTTCAGCCAGTCGCCTAGCCCCGTGCTCTTCGATCATCGTTAATGCAGCCAGCCCGGCGTTAGTGAGAGCGCCGGAGTCTTGAGCTACCCTCATGGCTTGCTGAAGTACGTTGATGGAGCTTTCATGGACTCCGAGCCTAGCCCATACGACGCCTTGAACAATCATCGCATCAGCAAGTAAAGCAAGCTCGCCGCCCTTCTCGAAGGTCTTAATCACGTTGGTGATGATGCGGTTTGCTTCACTGTACTTCTTCTCAGCTACGAGCACACGCGCTCGCGTCTCATCAACCTGTGCCAAGTTGCCCGTGTCCTTAAGGGTGGTAAAGATTAACTGAGCACGATCTAGGTGTTCGTGCGCTTCCCTATAGCGCCCTAGCTTATAGAGCAGCATGGTGAGATTGTTCAGGTTAAGCGCACAGTACCTTTCATGCTTCGCCTGTTCATAATGATAAATCGCGGCAGTGAATTCTATAATCGCTCTGTCCGCGTAGTCGGCTCGTCCTTCACCTGTAGCAAGCCTTCTGAGGATTAAGCCTTTTTGACCGTGCCATCTTCCCTTGAGAGCATCGCTCGCAGAGTCAAAGACCGATTCTGCCTCTTTAAGAATGCTTAGAGCTTCATAATATCTGTTCTCGCTTATCTCAACCAGCGTGCGCCTAATCAAGATTTTAGCCTTTAACTCTGTATCAGCGTCCGTTAGAGGCTTCAGCGCTTCCCGCAATACTAAGCGAGCTTCGTCATACGCGCCGAGACGCCAGTAGCAGATGCCGAGTTCGTACTGCGCCTCAGACGCCTTTTCATATCGTCCTTGAGATTGGAACTTGCGGAGCGCCTCAAAGAGTAGGTCTTTAGCTTGTTCCTGCGCGCCTGAGACATTCCGCACGCTGCCGAGCCAGCCCGTGAGCACGCCACATTGAAGCAGAACTTCTGCTGCTATCTCAGGTTTTAGCTTTTTAATTTCGGGTCTTTGTCCGATGCCTTGCCATAGATCACCTAAAGCCTCGCATGCAGCCTCATATTGTCCTGCCTGAATTAATTCAGCCGCGATGCGGCAACGCAGTAAGATGCGCTCGTTTGTGGTAAGGGAAGGGCTATCTAGTTCCTTCAGGTGTTTATCTGTTAAAGTCATGTGAGGACAGCCTTTCTCTGCCTATGCCACTCTCTGGCATACACAACAACACCGCCGTAACCAAGCAGGTTCGGCGGCAACTTTGGTGAACTCTCATAAAGCGAAAGGTGTAAGGAGATGAGTAAAACTATCCGAGCCTCTGTGCTGATTCTCCTACTAGCTTGCTCTGCTTACGCTGGCGATATGCAAAACGGCGTAACTGACTCGCCGCCACCTCCACCGCCAAGCGCCGTTCAGGAACAGCCTACGGGCGGCGAAATGCAAAATGGAGTAGCGGACAGCCTCATGGAGACTGCGCTAACTCTGCTCGAAAGCGTGCTCGCGCTGCCGTAGGTTGCACGCTCAATCTAAAGAAATAAAACTGCCTCGCGGCAGCAAAGTATCAGTGTGTCTGTGTGAGCACCGGAAAGCGGAGGGTGACGCTCACGGGCAGGAGATTACCGCCGCGCGGCGTAGAATGCAACATATTTATCAGCATCACGCGGCCTTTATTCAAAAGTCTATTCTGATGCAAAAGTCTGTGGTCTGCCCGAAAAGTCGAGATTGAGCTAACCACTGCTAAAAAGGATTCTCAGATGATGTAAAAAAGAGCCTGTGTTCTGGAATGACTTTTCTGGTGAAATCGTAAACGACCCGAAAAGTATCCGATAAGTGGATTTTGCGGGCAACGCAAATAGCGCGAAGGCTATGGCCGAGGGTAGATAACTTTCAGCAAATGGCTTCGTCCATCTAATAACTATTCTCGATATGTTTTTATCCCCATTCCAGATCAGAGGAGACACGGAAGAGATGTTCAAAGAAGAGATATGCGAATCAGTAGTAGAAAACGAGCAGGAAGAAAGCAACTGCAAGTTTTCCCCAACAGTGGATCATTAGCGGATCAGTTGAGCGCACTTTGCTTGCTCTTTGAATCCCTGTTTTCTCCTGTATCCAGTTGAAGAGACTTTCAATGGGTTGACGGACGGAGCGCACCAGCCGATTGTAATAGTTTTCAGTGCCGGTCAGTTCGCCACCCTTCGGTTTTTTGCACGGCGCAATGAGCCGCGTCTGTTGTTCTTTCAAATGGTTGATGATTTCTGGAGTCGGATAAGCTAAATCGCCAAATAGTTCGGTGGTTGGTAATTCCGGCTGCTGTTCGATGAAGGCTTTCGAGTCGTGATGCGAGGCGGCACACAGCCACACTTGAGAGGGCAGCGGTAAGCGTCCCATCCGTCGTTGTGCAATGCAGTGCAGCCGCACGCCATGAAAGCGAGTTTTCTTAGCTGCACAGAAACCAATATCAGCAATCTCGCGCCCGACACGTGCACCGTAAGAGTGGCCGTGGCTTGCGAGCATCACGGGCAATGAGTCAACCAGATGGTCAAACTCTGGCGTGTATTGCGCGGCCAAAGCGCCAGACAAGAGTGCGCCGAAGGTCTGAAAAGTCGGTTCTAGGCGGAGAGAGACGCAGAACGAATGTTTGATAACTGGGCAAGCGTGGAAACCACGCAAGCCAATACTTGAGAATCAATCGATGCATCTTCTTTTTCTCGAAGCAGCCCTCTAAGTGAGCAAAGAACCAGATGGTAATGAGTTCTTGGTCAGTGAAATCAGGGTTCCGGTTATTGCTCAAGCGTTGATAACAAGTCTTGGACGAAGTATCGTAGGTTTGGCAGACAAACAGGTAGATTTCAATCAGTAGGTTTTCCATGGTAAGAAAATTCTACTGATTCTACCGTTTGTCTGTCTTTCTCAACTACTGATTCGCATAAAGGTGAATTCAACTTGTAAGTGCAACTTTTGAACTTGGTCAGAGAAGGGCAAGCTGCGATAGCATCAGATGCTCTTCCAACCACCAAGTTAAGAGTAGCACTGATGACATATCGACAGCTTACCCAAGAACAAAGATACCAGATTTACGCACTAATGAAAGCCAACTGGTCACAACTTGAGATTGCTCTGGAAGTTGGCGTTCATCCCTCGACCATCTCGCGCGAACTCTCTCGCAACCGGGGAGGGCGTGGCTATCGCCCCAAGCAGGCACAGGAGAAAGCTCAAACGCGCAAAGAGCAACATGTCAGCAGGCGCATCAGCCCTTCGACTTGGAGAATGATTGAAAGTTACATACGCCGGGACTGGAGTCCCGAACAAGTCTCAGGCTGGCTTTCAAAGCGCCATCTGCGTGTCAGCCATGAGCACATCTATCAATACATCTACGCTGACAAACAGAGGGGTGGCAACCTTCATCAGCACTTACGCTGCCGCAAACAGCGGCGCAAGCGCTATGGCTCTTATGAGCGCCGAGGCCAGATAAAGGGTCGTCGCAGCATAAGTTCCCGCCCTAAGGTTGTCGCACAGAAGCGGCGCATCGGCGATTGGGAAGCCGACACTATCATCGGACAGAATCAGAAAGGAGCCATCGTCTCTGTGGTCGAACGCAAATCGAAGCTGTGCTTACTCAAAAGGGTCGCGCGTCACACTTCGGAAGCGGTCGAGCAGGCGCTTTCGGAGTTATTAAAGCCTTTCCAGCAGAGATGTCATACTATCACCTCGGACAACGGCAAGGAGTTTGCCAACCATCAGGCCATTGCCTCGAGCTTGCAGGCTGACTTTTACTTTGCTCACCCCTATGCCAGTTGGGAGCGTGGTCTGAATGAAAATACCAATGGGCTTGTGCGGCAATACTTCCCGAAGAAAAGCACCTTTTCAAAGATCAAGGACTCGGATGTGCAGCAAGTAATGGATCGCTTAAACAATCGTCCTCGCAAGCGGCTGGGCTACAAGACACCGAATCAGGTATTCTTCAAACAGAAACCGATTGCACTTACAACTTGAATCCACGACTTATAAAACGAGTGGTGAAGTAACGAAAGCGGAAAACCTCGGAGATGACATTGACGCAGAACTCTACCAATTTGAAGACCCGGCAGGTCGTAAGCGATCTGTTGAGGTTTATTTTTACGATACAAATCCACAAACGCAAGGACTATCTTTATTTTGCTATGTGCACGATTACGACTACGGGTTACGGCGACATCAAGCCGATGACGCCGTACACAAAATTTTTATGCACGCTGGCAAACATGACAGAGTTCTTCTTCATCGTGGTCTTCTTCAACACATTGCTATCACTGAGACGGCGAAAAGAGGAGACCACCTGATTGTGGCATATGCTCATTTGTAGGTGTCTCTGTTAAAATCGCTAGGGCGTAGATGGGGCAGGAACTTCAAGAGAACGATGGTGGCTAAAGAGTAGTAGATGTCAGTAGATGAAATGCTCGATTTTGTGCGCGACTGCGTGTTCTCTCCAACATTAGTTAGCTGGCTTTAGCCGAAGAGTTTGGTTTATAAGCCTCGCGTCCTAAGAAGCCTTCTTCGACACTCTCATTCTATTGCGTCGAGCAGCTTAATGAAATTGCGCTTACGTTTATATTCAACACGGAGCACTGCAAGGTAATCGTAGAACTGAGTTCCACGCTCCAGCCGAATCATCAGCTTGCGAACTTTCCGTAGAATCTCAACGGCTTCCTCATAAGCGGCATTGTTTGTCATCTCGACCAGTGGGGTGATTCGTTCTTTGTAGATTGAGAGCGCATCTTCCGGGTGCTCCCTTTCTCGCACATCGGCAAGCTGCATCCACAGGTCATCTGAACAGCCGCCCGCTTGAGCTTCTTGCCAGGCTTCA
>MNJR01000077.1:36474-38985 GCA_001920415.1 Acidobacteria bacterium 13_1_20CM_3_53_8
TTCGAGCGCTTTGCCTGCTTCTTCTGTTGTTCGATTGTGGCGCGCAAGGTTGTGAGCGCTCGCTCTCTCCACGGCGGCCATTCGGTTTGTCCCGCTTTGCGGGCATGTGCTTGCAGCTTCTGGTAATTCTCCAAGTGTGGAGACTCTGTGAACTGCTCCCAGATCAAGTTCATTGCGCCTGTGTGTTGGCCTCTGCGATGATATTCATCGGCTAAGAATTCACCCAGCCGCCAGTCTTTGTTATCTGGAAAAGCTTTCCACCCGCGTTCAGCCCAGTCGAGAGCTTCGTCATGCTTGCCCGCTTCACGATAAATTTCGGCAATCTCTAAGTAAGAATAAGGATGAGACAGATCGCGGCGCTTGATCTCAACCAGCGCTTCTACGTCGCCGGATTGCCGGGCAAGACTTTCCATAATGCTCGTGATGCGAAAGCGTTTGCCATAGCGTTCCGCATCATCTTCGCCGGGTTTGAGCGCAGGCACACGTGACCATTCGGCTTCGGCAAGGCGGCGATATTTGGCTAATCCTTTTTGTCCAAGTACATCTGCATAAGACTCTGCCGCGCCGTAGAATATCTCCCACTCGCTGTTTGTCTCCCACTCAAACAACCTTCGGGCCAACTCTTCAGGATTGGGTTTGGCTTGTTGGCAGGCGCGATGATGAAGCTCTTGCAGTTGGCTGATAACATCGCTCATGCGCCCATCGGAATCGTCAATAAGTCCCAATGCCTCTTCTATTTGAGAGAGCGAATATTCTGTGAGTTCGATGACTTCGGCAGCATGATCGTCATCGAGCAGTGCGGCGACCGCTTCGATCACGCGGCGGATACCTTGCGCGTAAGCGTGTGCAGAATAGTAGTCTACGAAATCATCAATGCGAATGGCTTTCTTGATAGCGCGGCGATAAGTGGCGAGATCAACACACTCAGGGTTCATCCGCGCAGTCTCAAGAAACAGTCGCTCGCGCAGACTGTCACTTTCCATTGCTTCGTTCAGCAGTATCTCGACCAGCCTGCTCTTATCCTGTCGCTCAAGAAAGAGGCGCACATCATCCATCGTGGCCGCAGATTTCCTGGCCCTGCTGCTCTTGCTCTTTTCTCTGCTCTCTTCAATCCATGCTAGTCCGACGGCGACACAGTGCTTGCAGAACTCTTCGTCGTCTCCTAGAGGACAGCTACACGAGTAGCCAACGCCATCTCCATCAGCCCACAGCTTGACGCGATAATCCTCCGTCCCTGTGACTTTCGCCGTCACCTTCCAACGATATTCCGCCAGACTGCGCACGCGCCCTTCATCGAAATAGGCTTCTCCGCGTGCGAAGTACCGTTCTCCCGCCAACGCGCGTATTGCGCCGCGGCTCAGGTTGTTCAGTGAAGATTGTGCCATCGCGTCAGAGTCCAGCTTTCAGTGTCAGGAGATTGCATAGTTCTACACTCGCGCTCAAACGCCGCCTTTGTAGGTGGACGACCACCCGAAGAGAGCGCGCAGCTTCTGCGAAGGGTTGAACTTGAAGACCCAACGCTCATGATGAGGGCGTACATAAAAATTACCAAAGCCGGAGAGTGTCACGCTCTGGCCTTGCTTGAAACTTTCATA
Organism: Acidobacteria bacterium 13_1_20CM_3_53_8; assembly: GCA_001920415.1. GTDB lineage: Bacteria > Acidobacteriota > Blastocatellia > Pyrinomonadales > Pyrinomonadaceae > 3-1-20CM-3-53-8. The sequence goes on from MNJR01000077.1 coordinate 38,070, forward strand.
GAGGACATCCAGCATAGCGTTCACCCAGAGAGCGGATGTTTTCTCATCGGTCTTCATCCGAGCGGCAAGGTGACGGACTATCGCTTTCTTTTGAATACGTTCATCCATAATTTGTAATATGTGAAGAGTCATGTAAACGATCAAACTCAACCGTAGCGAAGCGAAGATGTGACGGCTCCATATCCCTCACGCTCACATACCTCTTCAAGCGCGCTAGCGCGCTTGCTCCTGATTCCACCTTACGTTTCCTTACTTGCAACTGCTCTCCTGTCATAAGCATTGAATAGTGATGTTTCTCTCGAATACGTCAGAGCGCTGCTCTACATAGCAGAATCACTATTCTATTTCTGATCGCCAGCAATTGCTTTGCCGATCTCCTTTGGGCTTGCGCCCGTAGCGAGCATTGCACGCACCAGCAGCTCTAACGAGACCGAGCCATGCCCGTTCTCCGCTTTGGCGATGCGTGACTGGCTTGATTGAATCTTTTCAGCCAACTGCGCCTGCGTCATCCGCTTCATCCGGCGCTCTCGCAAGCGGCGCGACAGCGCGAGCTTGATTTCAATCAAGGCAGACTCTTCGGGCGTAAGTTCTAAAAATTCGGCGACTGTCCCGACCTTCCACCCGCGCGCCTCTAACTGTTCACGTTTTACCTTCTTCATCCTCGTACCCCTTCTACTGGCTACCATCGTACAACCGCAGACGCCTTTGGCAGTTTTCAATTACCTCCACGGGCGTCGTTCGAGTGGTTTTATTAAAAACCTCGATGATGACAATCGCATCATCGTCAATGCGGTAGATGATACGCCAGTTTCTGTTTTTGTCGCGCACTCGCAATTCATGGCAGTGCACGCTAATGCCATGCATCGGCCTTGATTGCGGCAGCCCAAGATTCTCGCCTCGTTGCAACCGTCGTAGA
>MNJR01000060.1:0-568 GCA_001920415.1 Acidobacteria bacterium 13_1_20CM_3_53_8
ATCAATCTTTCCATCGCCGTTCGTCACCGCCGCGGTAATGCGTCTGTTCTGCTCCTCGAAGAGAATCGGCAATCGTTCGCTCTCTAAAACATCGAGGCGACGAAGCACCTCCGAGAGCGCCAGTTCGTTCTTCAAGTTCACCTGATAATCAAGGTCTGCCCTGAGACGATCTTTTTCTCCCTGGCGGTTCTGCGACATCATAATGATGGGAGCTTGCAGTCCCGTTATCATGCCGAGCACCAGATTGAGCAGAACGTAGGGAAACGGGTCGAAGCCTTTGTTGTGCAGCAGCCAGGTGTTGAGCAGCACCCAGAAGATCAGAAACCCGATTGAAGCTCCTATAAACTTCCAGCTTCCACCGAACTCTGCTATGAGGTCTGCCATGCGGTCGGCCATAGTGAAGCGAGCGGCTGCCTCTTCGTTGACGTTGCGCGATACGCGCTGGCGCAGCAGATTGTCCGTGTGTCGCAAGCGATGTGTGATGGCACTCAACATTTCGAGCGCCACGCCCGGCGTGTCGTGTATGAACGAGAGAAAATCTTCGCGCGAGAGAATGGCTAGACGCGCG
>MNJR01000060.1:583-44869 GCA_001920415.1 Acidobacteria bacterium 13_1_20CM_3_53_8
CCCCCGCGCGCCAGTTCCGCCAGCGTCACCTCGTTGCCGTCCGCATCATGCACGCTTATACGCACGCGGCCACTTTCGATTAAGTACATAGCGTCGCCTTTATCGCCCGCGCGAAAAAGCTCTGCGCTACCGGGCACGACACGCGCTTCAAGAAGACCGCGCAGTTTTCGAGCCGCATCATCGTCTAAGGATGCAAACAGCGGCACAGACCGCAGAGCCTCAAGCGTCATTACAGTAGGGGCAGTTGCTGACATATCAACACCTCGTCTATAAAAGCAGTTTTTAGTTTTCAGTTTTCAGAAAGAAGCGAAATGCTTTTACTGAAAACTGAAAACTAAAAACTCAAAACTGTTCTATCACCTTTCCGTCTTTCATAAAGATAATTCTGTTGGCGAAGCCGGACGCAAGCTCGTGGTCGTGCGTGACCATTATGACTGTCAGGCGTTCGCGCCCGACCATATCGCGGAGCAGACCTAAAAGCTCATGCGCCCGCGTAGAATCTAGATTTCCAGTTGGCTCGTCCGCAAGCAGAACGCGAGGGTTGTTGGCAAGAGCGCGCGCGATTGCTACGCGCTGCTGCTCGCCGCCTGATAGCTCCGACGGCCTGTGCGTCAAACGATCTCCGAGTCCAACTTTTTCCAGAAGCTCCTGAGCGCGCGCGTTTCTCTCAGGCCCGCGCACGCCGCCGAACGCAAGCGCCAGATTCACGTTCTCCGCAGCGCTCATCGTCGGAATCAAGTTGAAATTCTGAAAGATCATCCCGACCGCGCGCCGACGATAACGCGCCATCTCCTTTTTCGTAAACGGCGTGAGCGCTGCGCCCATGTAAAGAACTTCGCCGGTCGTAGGACGGTCAAGTCCGCCCAGCAGGTTCAGCAGCGTTGATTTGCCGGAGCCGGACGTGCCCTGAATCGCAACAAACTCTCCCTCTTCGACCGCGACAGACACCTCGTCCAGCGCAGCGACGGTCGTGCTCCCCATCTGATAGATTTTCGAGACCTCGCTCGTCTCCAGAATTGAACTCATAAGTAAAGAGACGCGGAGACACGGGGGACGGGGCGACGCGGCGAATTAATTCTTTTTCTCCGCGTCGCCGCGTCCCCGCGTCTCCGCGTCTATGTTTCCGACGCCGCCTTCATCCCTTCTTTTGACTCTCCACAACTTGAACTGCTCTTCGTCGAAACCTTTCAGCATTATCTCGAATGGTTCGGCCATGAGACCGCCCGCTTCCGAGCAGACCTTAGACACTTCCGGGTCGTCGTAAACTGCTTGCGAGATTATCACGTCGCAGCCTGAGGAAAGAGCCTCCAGGCGCGCGGCCATGTTGACGGTCGAGCCGAAGTAGTCCAGGCGGTCGTTCAATGTGACGGCGATGCAAGGGCCTGTGTGTATTCCGGCTTTGAGTTGCAACGACAACATCCCATCGGGCGGCGAGGCCAGGCTTTTTTGCGCCTTCAGCATAGCGCGCAACGCGGACGCTGGCTGACGGAAGACCGCCATCACTGCGTCGCCGATTGTTTTCACAATCGCGCCCTCTTCGTCCGCTATGCAATCGCGCAGCACATCGAAATGGTTCATCACACGACCGAACGCAGTAGCGTCTCCAATCTCTCTATACAACTTCGTAGAGCCGCGCAGGTCTGTGAAGAGCACTGTGAGCGTGCCTACGGAAATCATCTCGCCGGGGCGCAGGGCTTCCGTTGCGAATAGATCGCGGAAGACTTGCAGCGCAGTCACTTCGGCTGCAGTCGCTGCCTGATCGCTCCACGTCATGCGCTCCACTATGAAAAGCTGCTCGTCGTCCGTTGCGTTTTCAAGAATGACAGTAGCGCTCTCGGCAACTCGCGCCTCTTCACCAGACCAGCCTTCCGCGCTCGCTCGCAAGTGGACTTCCGCAGCCCCGTCTTCTGTAACTTGAAAGAATTGACCGCCGGGCAACTCCAAAGTCCGCACGCGGTATCGTCCCCGCTCTAACGTTAATGGAAGCTTGCGTTCTGAATGAGAATGAAGAAACTGCTGGGCGACAATGTGCGGCGTGACGTTTGGCCCACCCACGCAGAATTGCAGGCTCTCAATCTTTCGAACGGAAGGGTTCGGGCGGAACGTCAACTCTACAGAGCGGTCGAAGTTTGTGCTGAAATCAATGTTGCAACTGGGACAGTGAGCCTGTGATTGAAGCTCTCGCAGGCTAGCGTTGCTCTCGCCACCGCGACACAAGGGGCAGAGAATGTCCCACTGCAAATCCAGAAGCCCTGCGCGCGTAGCGCAAAGACAAAGCTCAAGCATCTGGCGGCGCGGCATCTCCCAGTAATCCGCCAGAACGTAAGGGCGCAGTCGCGCAAGGCTCAAATCATCCGCGCGCTCAATCATCTCAGTCAGAGCTTCTACGATCTTCTGGGGCTTCCCTTCCGAAATCAATTTTCGAGCCAGCGAGTGAAGACGCTCGCGTCCGCCTGATGCAAAGCTCCCGCCCGAAGAGAGATAAAGCGGTTGCTGCTCGTTCGACGCCAGACGATCATACTCGCTGAAAATTTTTTTGAAAGCGCGCGCGCTCACCACGCCGATTTGAAAAGGAATCGCCAAGAGGCCGAGCGCGTTTCGCGGAGTTGCCCATACCTGATAGCTCAAATGCGTTCCGCCCGTATCTTTCGGAATCAATTCGGCAAGCACGCGCATCTCCGCGACAGGCCCTTTGCTGTACCTGCGCACGACGCCGAATCTTCTGGGACGAATCCACTCGAACGGCTGCTCCTCCCACTCTACCGGGATGCCAAACTTAAAGAGGCGCAATCGGCGGCGCGCGTTCTTCAACCTCGCTCCATCCTGAGCGCTCTCGACGATGGGCACGCCCGTGTCGCGGTTGAATCGGTTCGTGTCCGCAATCAGCGGCCACAGCCTATCAGGGCTGGATTCGAGGTCGTAATCCCAATGATAATGAAATTGCTTGTCGGCCATAGAACGGAGTTGGTCTTCGGACGCCCCAGCGCGCGCGAGTCAAATCAGGGACAAGATAATAGCTCAGTAAGGAATCTGTGGAAAGAAAACTGATTGAGGAATTCTGCCAGAAATGCTCAGAATGTCCCGCTTGAGGACAAAACTCTCTCTCGCTAAACTTCCTTGTATTCCGAATCAACGTCCTCTTCCGAAGAAGCAACGCGATAATTCCTGGATTGCACTTGCTTGGTGATTAGCAGGTCGTCCTTCGTCTTCAATAGGTCTGCGCGATTGTAGACTGATAGCTCGAAGTTGTAGCCGTGCGTGATTGCGTCCTTCGGGCAGGCTTCGACGCAATAGCCACAAAAAATGCAGCGTCCGTAATCAATATTGTAAACCTCTGCGTAACGCTCCTCGATGCCTATGCGTTCCATTGGCGAGCGCGGGTCGTCCTTTGCAATAATGTAGATGCATTCCGAAGGACAGGCCGCAGCGCATAGAAAACAGGCCACGCATTTCTCTCGCCCGTACTCGTCAACATGAAGAAGATGCTGGCCGCGATAACGCGGCTGAACCGTCACGGGTTCGTCTGGATACTCAACAGTCCACTTCCCTTTCGGGATGTAAGAGAAGGTCACGCCCATGCCCTTTATGATTGCTTTCGTTGACTCTATAACGTCGCCAATGATTGACATAGATACCTCATGGAAGAGGTAAATGGTGAATGGTAAATGGTAAATGGAAGAACGGTTGCTCTCCATTTACTATTTACCATTTTCCATTTACCCATCTTATACAAGCTCGATCTGGCTGAAGAAATAGGCTATTTCGATCTGCGCGTTCTCTTCCGAGTCGGAGCCGTGAACGGCGTTCTCGCCTATTGAGTTTGCGAACTCTTTACGCAGCGTTCCCTCGTCAGCCTTCGCAGGGTCTGTTGCGCCCATCAAGTCGCGCCATGCTTTCACAGCGCCCTCTTTCTCCAGAGCCATCACCACGCATGGAGCGCTAGACATAAACCTCGTTAATTCTGTAAAGAAAGGCCGCCCGCGATGCACAGCGTAAAATCCTTCGGCCTCTTCAAGCGTCATGTGAATCAGTTTCATCGCGCGAATGCGGAATCCATCTGCGATAATTCTGTCAATGATTTTTCCAGTGTGCCCGGCACGCACCGCGTCCGGTTTGATAATGCCGAAAGTAAGATCGTTCATGATTTTGGATTTTAGATTTTGGATTTTAGATTGGAATGGTTGCAATCGTGAATTTTGGATTTAAAGGTTCAACTTCGCCGAACGGCTTAATCCAAAATCTAAAATCCAAAATTGATTTATGCTGCTGCTCTTGAACCTAGCGCCTCTTTCATCGCAGAGCCAATGTCTGCTGGCGATTTGACAACGTGGATTCCTGCTTCACCCAGCGCCTTCATCTTCTCTGCGGCAGTTCCCTTGCCTCCTGCTATGATCGCTCCGGCGTGTCCCATTCGTCGTCCGGGAGGCGCGGTCTGTCCTGCTATGAATGCTACGATGGGCTTCGTTACGTTCTCTTTAGCAAACGCTGCGGCCTCTTCTTCGGCAGTCCCGCCTATCTCGCCGATCATCACAATTCCTTCCGTCTGGTCGTCCGCTTGAAAGAGCGCGAGGGCGTCAACGTGCGTTGTACCTACTATGGGATCGCCGCCGATGCCTATGGCAGTTGATTGACCAAGACCGAGCGCTGTAAGTTGCCCGACAGCTTCGTAGGTCAACGTTCCTGAGCGCGAAACAACGCCGACGTGCCCTTCGCGGTGAATATGGCCGGGCATAATTCCTATCTTGCACTTGCCGGGTGAAATAATGCCCGGACAGTTCGGGCCTATCAATCTAGTCGCCTTGTCCGACAGATACTCTTTCACCTTCACCATGTCTAGCGCGGGGATTCCTTCTGTAATGCAGACGACGAGCGGGAGTCCAGCGTCAGCAGATTCCATGATTGCGTCGGCTGCAAAAGCGGGCGGCACGTAAATGACAGAAGCCGTCGCGCCTCTCTCTTTAACTGCGTCAGCGACGGTATTAAAGACAGGAATACCTTCATGCATCGTGCCGCCTTTGCCCGGCGTGACGCCGCCGACCACGTTTGTGCCGTATTCGACCATCTGCTTGGTATGAAATGTTCCCTCTTTGCCCGTTATGCCCTGCACAATCAGGCGCGTCGTTTTATCAACAAGAACGCTCAACGCTCTCGCTCCTTAAGATTCAATTATTCGAGCTTGTTCGTGAATGAGCAGTATAACATGCAGTTACGTTAGCATTCTACGTGAGAAGATACCCTGCATCACTTTAACTCATCCTTCTCGCCATACTCAGGTACTTCTACGTTCCACCCCAGACTCTCTTTAATGTGCTCGGCCATAGCTGCGGCGGATTCTTCTTCGCCGTGTGTTAGAAAAGTCTTTCGGGGCGGAGTTGATTGAAGCGGCGCGAGCCAGCGCAGGATTTCCTTCCAGTCTGCGTGAGCGGAAAATCCTCCTATGCGCTCTATGTGGCAGCGCACGGGAACCCATTGCCCGTAGATTTTCACTTCCTTCTCTCCGTTAAGAATTCTTCTGCCCGTAGTGCCCGCCGCCTGATAGCCAACGAACACAATCGTCGCGTGCTCGTCCGGCAAGATTCTCTGAGCATGATGAAGCACGCGCCCGCCCGTCATCATTCCTGATGCGCTGATGATTATGCGCGTGCCGCGCTCGTCATTCAGTTTTTTTGATTCGTCGCGCGACGAAGCTGTAAGCATGTTGCGCGTGCGCAGTGGATAAACACGATGAGCAAGAACGCTAGCATAATCCTCGTCCTGCTCCTCCTTTCGATTGCCGTAGGCTTGCGTAGCCGCCGCAGCCATAGGCGAATCAACGCGCACGGGCAGGACAGGAATGCGATTCTCCTCTTCAAGCTCGCGTATGAGGTAAACGATCTCCTGCGTGCGACCGACCGCAAACGCAGGAATCAGCACCGCGCCGTTCCGCTTAATGGCATCCTTGATGATTCTTTCAAGCGCGTCTTTAGGGTCTTCAGGGTCGTGCAGCCGGTCGCCGTATGTTGATTCGACCAGAAGATAATCGCAGGCGGGAGGAGCTACTGGGTCGCGTATTATAGGTTGATCGTAATGGCCCAGGTCGCCTGAGAAGAGTATGCGGCGTCCCTTCTGGTCGTCGCCTGCGCCATCTAGTTCGAGCAACACAAGGCTTGAGCCTAATATGTGCCCTGCTATGCGGAAGCTTGCGCGCACGCCGTTTGCAACTTCTACAGGATTTCCATCGTTCGGCACAGGCTTCAGGAGATCAATCGCAGCGCGTGCATCGCGCTCCGTATAAAGAGGCAGAGCGGGATCGTGCTTCGTCAAGTTGTGGCGGTTGCGATAATCCGCCTCTTCTTCCTGAAGCCGCCCAGCGTCGGGCAGAAGAATCTTGACAAGGTCGCTCGTTCCGCGCGAGCAGTAGATTGGCCTGCTGTAGCCCATAGCCACAAGTCGCGGCAGATAGCCTGTATGGTCTATGTGCGCGTGCGTGATGACAACGGCGTCGAGCGACTTAGGGTCGAAAGGCGGGTCTTGCCAGTTGCGCTCGCGCAACTCTTTCAATCCTTGAAACATTCCGCAGTCAACTAGAAGCCGCGCGCCCGTAGATTCAACAAGATATTTGGAGCCTGTGACGGTGCCAGCACCGCCCAGGAAAGTGATGGAAGCCATCTGCTCTCCTCTTCAAAATTTTTTGGAAAGGTACTTGGCGATTGTACACGTCCCATGCAAAATAGACGAGAGGTGAAGAAGGCAAAAGTAAAAAGGTAAAAGGCAAAAGTGAAGAAGGTTGAATGCCTTCCTTACTTTTGACTTTTTACTTTTACCTTTTGCCTTCTTTTGCGAAGCTGTTGGTTCTGTCTCGCAAAAGCTCTTCTAGAAGATCGTCTCTATGGCTGAACGAGCGCCGAACGAAAGATTACGCGCTTCGCTTATTCGATGCGAATCTCCCTTCGGAATAGATTTACTGAAAGAGGAATACGTATGAACCCCCTTAATTCAAAACGTAACGGGCTGCTGGCCGCGATTATCACGCTGGCAATTACTTTCTCGACCTTAACTCTAGCGTCCGCGCAGCAGCCGCAGCAGCGTAGCCAGAACACGGAATCGCAAGGTTCTATCATCTCAGACATCTTCTCTCTAGGCTCTACAATCGTCTCATCTGCCGTCTCGTCCGCCACAGGCTCGCTACAATCTGATCCTTACGAGCAGTTTCGCGGCGCTCGCTACACGAATGCAGGTCTGATGAACGAGCGCGACGAGATTCGTATTGGGAATCAGTTCCACGTAGAAGTCAGCAAGCACGTCCAGTACACGACCGCAGGACAGGAGCGCGTCAACCGCATAGGCCAGCGCGTAGCGCGGACAAGCCTTCGCCCTACTCTTCTATACAAATTTCACGTCATTCAGTCGCGCGAGCTTAACGCGTTCTCCACGCCGGGCGGTCACATTTATGTAACTGACGCTCTGGTGAATGTAGCGAACGATGACGAGCTTGCTTCCGTACTCTCGCACGAGATAGGCCACGTAGTAGCGCGCCACAGTTTGAAGCGGCTGCAACAGACGCAGGCGCTGGGCGATCTGGCAAACATCTTCGGCTCGATTACGGGCATAGCCGGGCAGACCGCAGGCCAACTTGGCACGGCTGCTGCGCAGGTCGTGGCAAGCGGCCTGTTGGCTTCGCACAGCCGCGATGAGGAGCGCGAGGCAGATTTTCTTGGCGTTCACGGGATGGCGAAAGCAGGATTTGATCCTAATGGTATGGTCACGATGCTTCAGAAGGTGCAGCAGATTGCTCACAGCGAGCCGGACATCATTGGCTCAATCTTCAGCGACCACCCGGACACGCAAGAAAGAATTGATAACACGCAATACGAAATCGCACGCATACGCTCGACGCCTGCAAGAACAAGAAGACGAAGATAAAGAAAGGCAAAAGTAAAAAGGTAAAAGGCAAAAGTGTGGCGGAAACCACTTTTAATAAAAAGATTGGCTTCTCCTCACTTTTGCCTTTTTACTTTTACCTTTTGCCTTTCCTTTGCCTTTCCAAAAAGATAATCGCGCAGGGGATTAGAAGCAGAAGATTGCGCAGAGCAGTTGTTACTCCAAGCTGACTTGCTATGATTCCGCCAAAGCAGCCGCACTCAAGCCCTTCGGAATTCCCCAGCCCATAGCGATAGTAGAGCGCGTAGGCCGCGAAACTTATTAGCAACGCAGCAGCCCACAATGCTCCTATGCGAACAGTGCGCCGCCAAAGTAGAAGAATGACAGCCGCGCTCTCCGCCACAAACACAGCGATGACGACTGGTAAAGCCCAGCGCTCGCCCACAAGGTTCGGCATCATCTTCAAAAAGCTGTGCTCGCGGTCGTTAATGAAATAGAGCTTTGCGCCAACGGCGAAGAGAAAGAGCGCGGCCAGCGCGAAGCGGCTTATATGAAAAAGCCATTTTTGTAGAGACGCGGGGACGCGGAGACGCGGGCGAAGAAGGCAAAAGGAAAAAGGTAAAAGTAAAAAGTGAGGGGAAGCCAATCTTTTTATTAAATTCGGTTTCATCCTTTCTTTTGCCTTTTACCTTTTGCCTTTTTACTTTCTTCTTTCACTGCGTCTCCGCGTCTGCTTCTTGAAACATATTAACTCTTGTTATTGCCCTGCGAGCGCCACGACCTTCTCGGCGGCATCCTTCATCCCGCTCGCTACTGTAAAATTCATTCCTGATTCACGAATCACGCGCTGGCCTTCTTCAACATTCGTTCCTTCCAGACGGACGACGACAGGAACTTTGACGCCCAGATTCTCAGCCGCTCCGACTACGCCGCGCGCAACCATGTCGCAGCGCACGATGCCGCCGAAGATGTTTATCAGAACGGCGCGAACGTTCTCGTCCGCAAGCAGAATTTTGAAAGCCGCCTCGACGCGCTCCTGTGATGCGCCGCCGCCAACGTCCAGAAAATTCGCTGGCTCGCCGCCCGCCAGCTTTATGATGTCCATAGTTGCCATAGCCAGCCCCGCGCCGTTCACCATGCAAGCGATGTTTCCGTCCAGCTTGATGTAGTTCAAATCGAATTTCGATGCTTCAATCTCAAGAGGCTCCTCTTCGTTCAAATCGCGCAAACCGACGAAATCAGGATGACGATAGAGCGCGTTATCATCGAAATTCACTTTCGCGTCTAACGCCACGAGCCGCTTGTCTTTCGTCAGCAGAAACGGGTTTATCTCCATGAGCGACGCATCCATCTCCTCGTAAGCACGGTAGAGAGCCTGCATGAATTTTGTCGCCTGATTGATTAAATCCGATGGCAAGCCCAGACCGAACGCAAGCTTTCTAGCCTGAAACGAGCGGAAGCCCACAGCCGGGTCAACAGTCTCCCTTAGAATTTTTTCGGGCGAGTGCGCGGCGACCTCTTCAATGTCCATGCCGCCTGCTGACGAGGCCATGAAGACGGGACGCCCGCTCGCGCGGTCAAGCACGATGCCAAGATAGAACTCTTTATCAATCGGCAAGCCCTCTTCAATCAATAGCACGCGCACTTCCCTGCCTTCAGGTCCCGTCTGATGCGTGACCAGTTTCATGCCCAGCATTTTTCGGGAAATCTCGCGCGCTTCGTCTGCGCTCTTTGCCAGTTTCACGCCGCCGCCCTTGCCGCGCCCGCCCGCATGAATCTGCGCCTTGACGACGACCACATCCGTCGCCAACTCTTTCGCCGCGTGATAAGCCTCTTCGGGCGAGCGCGCAACAATCCCGCGCGGGACAGTCACGCCATATTTTTTCAGAAGCTCCTTGCCCTGATATTCATGAATCTTCATCTTCGGCCCTCTGTTAGTGACGAGCGTTCTGTAAAACGAAATCGAATTTTAGAAATCTTTGTTCCGAAAGTGTAGCCGCACGCGCCCCGCAACGGCAAGTTACCAACCTGCAATCAAAGGCAAGCCGAAATGATGGCTATTGACATATGGCCTGTTTTGACATAGAAGCACCCTGTTTTTCCATCTCTGTTAACCTATCTACGAAAGGGAAAGAAATATGAGAAGAATTCTTGCTATCGCGCTGGTAGTCTTTGCTGCGGCCTCGCTTTCAGCCGGACAGAATAGGGGCAGTAGGTCTGCACAAGGTGGAAACGTAGAGCAAGGCATCAGGCAGTTGGAGAACGAGCGCCGTGAAGCCCTTCTGCACAACGATGCGGCCTACTTCGAGCGCGTGCTGGCAGAGGACTACATGGGCACAAACCAAGCGGGTCAGGTCTCGAACAAGGCACAGACCGTTGCTAACACAAGGTCTGGGAATCCCCACTTTGATTCTCTTAGTTACAACGACCTGAATGTGCGCATCTACGGGAACACAGCTGTCGTGTCCGGTCGTGCCACAATAAAAGGTCAGGATAACGGGCAGGACATAAGCGGCCAAGCACGCTTTCTCAGAGTCTATGTGAAGCGGCAGGGACGTTGGCAACTCGTAGCCTTTTCGACTACTCGCATGGCTCAGCAATAATGGAGCTATACCGATGAGCGAAGTTGTTGTCAAGTCGCTTAAGAATCTACAGAACGAGGTCAGCTACGGCGCTGGTCAGACGCTTCTGATTGACGAACCCGTGGGCGCGGGCGGCGATGGTCTTGGGCCAGACCCTTACACGCTCTTGCTTGCGGCGCTGGGCGGTTGCATCTCTATGACCTTGACGCTTTACGCCAGGCGCAAGGCTTGGCCGCTTTCAGGCGTAGAGGTGCGTTTGCGCATAGAGCGTGTTCACGCGAAAGATTGTTTGGAGTGTGAGCGAAGCGCGGAAGGATTCGTGCATCGCATTGAGCGGCACGTAACGGTCAAAGGAGATTTGACGGACGAGCAGCGCGCGCGGCTTCAAGAGATTGCCCACAAATGTCCTGTTCATAAAACGCTCACGTCAGAGATTGTGATTTCGGAGATGGAAAGATAAAAGGCAAAAGAAAGTAAAAAGGTAAAAGATAAAAGGCAAAAGTGTGGACACGCCTTGCAGGCGTGAATTAAAGATTAAAAATGATCACCTCCTAACTTTTGACTTTTACCTTTTTACTTTTTCCTTCTCTCGCCTCCCGGCCAACCTTTTCCAGTAATATAGAAACTAATTTCTCTCTCGTCTCGTAAAAACGATTGCTGCGCGAAACTTTAGCCCCTCTCTTCAAAGAATTTCGTGGCCGTTCGCTTGAGCTAAGAAATTCTTGCACACAATTTTCAACCCTTTGGAGAAGCACATGAGTCAGATACTGAAATCTTTTGTAGCGCTCGCGCTCGCACTCTCGTTTGGTGTGGCCGCCATTTTCGGTCAAACAACCGTTCACGGCTATGACCGCTCGAACATGGACACAGGCGCACAGGCCTGCACAGACTTTTACCAGTACGCCAGCGGCGGTTGGTTGCAGAACAATCCTATCCCTGCGGCTTATCCTGCGTGGGGCGTGGACAACCTGCTGGCGGAGAGGAATCGCGAAACACTTCGCCAGATTCTTGAAGCTGCGGCCAAGAACACAAACGCGCCCAGAGGCAGCAACGAGCAGAAGGTCGGTGACTATTACGAAAGCTGCATGGACGAGCAGAAGATAGAAGCGGAAGGATTGAAGCCGCTTGAGCCGGAGCTTGCGCTTATAGCGAAGATTAAGAATGCGCGAGACCTACAGCAGGAGATAGCGCATCTTCATGCCGAAGGCATCAATGCCGCGTTTGCTTTCGGCTCGACGCAGGACTTTAAGAACAGCGAGCAGGTCATCAGCGGCCTCTTTCAAGGCGGCCTTGGGCTTCCAGACCGCGACTACTATTTCAAGCAGGATGCCAGGTCGAAAGAGATTCGTGATGCCTATGTACAGCACGTCGCCAAGATGTTCGAGTTGATGGGTGACGCGCCTGCTCAAGCCTCCGCAGAAGCTCAGACAATTCTGGACTTCGAGACAAAACTGGCGGACGCTTCGCTCACTCGCGTTGAGTTGCGAGACCCTAACAATCTCAACAACAAAATAACGATGGTGCAGTTAAAGGCGCTGGCTCCTGGTTTCGACTGGCCTGATTATCTGAAAGGTATTGGCCTACAGCGTCCGGGCGACATCAACGTGGTTCCGTCGAAATTCTTCCAACGCCTGAACGAGCAGGTGAACAATGTTTCGATAAACGACTGGAAGACATACCTGCGCTGGAACTTGATAAACGCCTCTGCCCCTGCGCTCTCCACGCCATTCGTCAACGAGGATTTCAATTTTTATAACAAGAAGCTGCGCGGGACTACGGAAATTCTTCCGCGCTGGAAGCGTTGCGTGTCCAGCACAGACCGCGCGTTGGGCGAGGCGCTCGGCCAACTCTACGTGCAGAGAGCTTTCCCGCCCGAAGCGAAAAAGCGCGCTCTTGACATGGTGCATAACTTAATAGAGGCGCTTCGCAGCGACCTACAGACGCTCTCCTGGATGAGTCCAGCCACGCGACAGCAGGCTACAATCAAGCTGAACGCTTTCATACAGAAGATCGGATACCCTGACAGATGGCGCGACTACTCTTCACTACAGATTGACCGCAGTTCTTACATCATGAATCGCTTGCGCGCCAACCGCTTTGAGAACACGCGCGATGTGAACAAGATAGGCAAGCCCGTTGACCGCACCGAGTGGGGCATGACACCGCCGACCGTTAATGCGTACTACAATCCGCAGATTAACGAAATAGTTTTTCCGGCTGGCATTCTGCAACCTCCGTACTTCGACCCGCAGGCGGACGACGCCTACAACTATGGCGCGATGGGTGCGGTCATAGGCCACGAGATGACGCACGGCTTCGACGATCAGGGCCGACAGTTTGATGCCCGTGGCAATCTGGCGAACTGGTGGACTGAGGACGACCGCAAGGCATTTGAGCAGCGCGCAGAATGCATTATCAAGCAGTTCGATGCCTTCGTCGTCGAAGGTGATATTCGTGAGAACGGCAAACTCGTAGCTGGCGAATCAATCGCTGATTTGGGCGGACTCGTTATAGCCTATGCAGCTTTCCAGAAATCTCAAGAGGGCAAGCCGCACACAGTGATTGATGGCTTCACGCCTGAGCAGCGCTTCTTCTTGGGCTATGCACAGAGTTGGGCGACGAATATCAGGCCGGAATATGCGCGCCTGCTGGCAAACGTTGACCCGCATCCGTTACCAAAGTTTCGTGTCAACGGCCCTCTGTCCAACTTCCCTGCCTTCGCACAGGCTTTTAGCTGCAAGGCTAATGATGCGATGGTCAGACCGGAAACAGACCGATGTCAGATTTGGTAGGTGAGCTTGAAAGGTAAAAACTTGAAAGGGGCTGCTCAATATTGAGCAGCCCCTTTCAAGTTTATTGCTTTTATAGCGAATTACAGATCATTGTACGGGAGCAGCACAGTCAGTACCGCCTGCGGTAGCGGGCGGGTAATATTTTCAGTTATCAAGCGAGTCATAAGCACGACACCCGCCCGCTACCGCAGGCGGTACTGACATGAGATACACTCAAACGCAAACCGCTATAGTCGCTAGTGATGCACTAGCCCGCTTGCTTAATGAATTTGACTCGACGGTTCTTCTGATCGAAAGTCAACGCGAAGTTCTTTAGTAACCTGAGACCTATGTTCGCGTCGTGGAACATGTCTGAGAACGCCACGGTCGGTTGCTGAAACTCGTGGCGTCCCAGGCGCATCGTTTCTTTGACTGAAACCTCTCTGATCTCTACATCGCTCGTCGCCGTGCGTGCGCGTCCAACGACGCGAGGCTCCGAGGTTAATGTCAATTTGCTGACGACGGAAGAAGGCAGCATGACGGCTCCTACCAGATTACCCGTGTCCATGTGCGCGCTCACCTTCAGTTCGCCGAAAGAGAGTTCGACGGATGGGCTGCCATGAGCGGCCTGATAACTTAGAATGTTTGCGCCATCCGGCTGCGCCAACTCGCCTCTCTCCAGACGCACGCGCCCCGCAGGATAGTCCAGCGTCAGCAGGTAATCCACGAAAAGATTGAAGCCAAGATAACCATCTACATGCGGCATGCGCGGGTTCTCATTGTAGTTGCGCGTCGCTGCCACTACGTTCTTAAACTGTGCGTCGCCCAGATTCAGGGACTCAATCTTGACCGTATCTAGAGCTCTGCTATTGCGCCCCATGCCGTCTGCGGCCATGACCTGACCAACTTTTGGAAGTCCCAGACTTTCAACTAGAGCGGAATCAACACGAGCCTGCCCTTCTCCGCCCGTGTCTATGCCGAACTGAAAAGGCCCCTTTCCGTTGATTATCACTTCCACTACAGGCATCGGCCCGTTGAATTTTAAAGGGACTTCCGCGACGAGCGTGTTCGGTCGGGTTGCCGCTGCCGACTCGCGTGAGCCTAGGGTGAAAGTCGCCGACAACCCGAGCGCGCAGCCCAACAGCAATGAGAGTAAACCTCTAAGCATTCTTATCCCCTTCGCTTTCGAGAAACTTTTTTGTTGGAACATGAAAGCCGCGCTTCTATGGATTCGGTCTTCTCACGGTGCGTACGCCAGTTGGTGGCGTTGGACTTTCGCGCAGCGTGTAATCGGACGGAACTTCGAAGAGCGTGTGCGCAGGCTCGCTCCGGCTGATATTGGTCAAGCGATAAGTCGTGTCGCCAGCCATAGGATCGCTGCGCTTGCTCATCACCACAGTCTGCAATTCGTTGGAATACCAACGCTCGGAAACGATCTGTATCTCGCGCTCGTTGCCTATCTCGCCCGCAGGAATCGTGTAGGTCGTGCGCGTGCCTTCAGCCTCTACGCCCTCGACTGTCTGCCTGCCTAGCTGCTCGGTCTTGATCCGGTCGGATTGGTTCACTCGTTCGCGCGAATACGTGACGTTGCCGCCTGCGGCTGCGGCAATAGCTGCGCCAGCCTCAGCCCTGGGCGTAACTACTACAGCAGTACCCGTAGAAACAGGAGGAGGAACAGCGCTCTCAAAAACAGTCACACGCTGCGGCTGAGTATTATTGCTTCCCCCTTGCGCGCCCGGCGTTGAACCGAAACTGAAATTGAATCGGAACGTGACCTTGTGCGCCGTGTGCGAGCGCGAATCCAGAATGTAGCCGACTTGAGCCACAGGGTCATTTATGAAGATTGACTGCGGCGGATCGCCTGCGACTGCGAACGCGCCAACGGTGCGAAGCGTCTGCTCGTAGCGCGTGCGCCCGTCGCTGTCACGGTAAACCTTGGCCGTGTTCTTGCGCGCGATGCGATTGCCGTCGCCCAAGGTCTGTGTTGTCTCTGTCACTGCATCGGCAGAGTAAGGCGCGCCCTTTACCACCCGGTTATCGAAGACCATCTCGGAAGAGAGAATGCGGAAACCGAGTTGGTCTCCGGGATGACCCGGCGGCGGAGCAGGCGTGCCCTGTCCGGTCGCTCCGATCACAATGTCGTTGCGCTCGATCAAAACGTCCGGCGACGGGCTACGCGGCGGTTGCGGCGCAGTTTCTTGCGCAGAAGCAATCACCGCGCAAGCAAAAAGAGTTAGCGCAAGGCTCAAGCTCAGGAACAGGTACTTTTGAATTCGCATGTCAGAGTCTCCTTAAATAAAATTATTACTGGATGAATGTTCGTTTGCGCGCTTCGTTAGAATCAATCAACGCACAAAGCGTATAGCGCGCGCCAGACCATCTTCGCCTAGAACCACATCTGCTTTCACTCGCTCGTTAGCCCTGTCAATGTTCACGGGCAATCCGAACGCGGCCAACGCCGAGCGCGGCAACTCTACACGCACGACGCGCCCTCTGTCCGGCGGCGCGATTGCCGCGTCGTAGTTAAGCGGTATGAAATCGGTCGTCAACTCCTGATCCTGATTGATAGCTTCATCAAGACTCGCGCGTTCATTCATAGCGCTCGGCCACGTGCGCGGGTTGCGCCGCATCCTTTGCGTGATGCCGGAAACATCACGAACCAGAGGACTGCGCGAAGATTCAGGCTCGATGGGGAGAGCGTGTGAAGTGTTGACTGCGGGCACATCAGGTAATCGCTCAAATTCGGTTGGAGAAGTCTTTGCGATGATGCCTGCTTCGCTCTTCTGCCTCTCGTTTGTGCGCTGAATGAGCGGCAACACGCTCGTCATCATCAGCACGAAAGCTGCGGCTGCGGCAGCAGCGCCAACGAACCAGCGCGCGCTCTTCCAACTTTTTGACGATAGTAGATTTGAAACCGGTATCGCAGCCGAACCTGCACGAAAGGCAGAAAGCAGAGCCGTCTCGGTTCGTGCGGGCGCGCAAGCCTCAGAGAAACTTGCGCCGAGCGCGCGAAGCCCGGAGGTCAACGCGCGTTCATCTTGCAACATGGCCGCGCATAGCTCGCAACTCTCGGCGTGCTCCAATCCAGCCTTCCGCGCCGCAGCATCAATCACAGACGCTCGCGCCAGATCATTTACGACCGCTTCAAAATCTTTGCAGTTCACGCGAAACACCTCATTTGAGTCACAGGTTGCGGGTTAGAGCCGCGTTCAGTTTGCCCGCGCAGCCTTTCAATCAACATCGCACGCCCTCGGTGCAGCCGCGAACGGATAGTGCCAACGGCGCAGTTGAGCACGCTTGCGGCTTCAGCGTAACTCATCTCGTTCAACTCGCACAGCACAACAACTTCCCTGTAATGAGCCGGAAGACTCAACACTGCCTGTCGCACAGACTCAATCACTTCAGTCCTTGTCAAATCGCCCAGAGGATCGTCCGCCGCAACGAAATGCTTTCCAGCACTCGTTTCTTCATCTTCGACTGCAATCGGCACAAACAGACGGTCACGCTGGAAGCGTCGCAGCACGTGGTTGCGCGCTATGCCGTAGAGATAAGCCGAAACTGTTCCGCGCGCAGGATCAAAACGATGTCCCTCGCGCATCAGCACAATGAAGACCTCTTGAGTAACATCCTCTGCCGTAGCTTCAGACCCGCTCATTTGCAGTGCGAAGCGATAGATTCCGCCCTGCCAGCGACGGTAGAGCGCAACGAACGCCTCCTCGTCTCCGGCCATACTGCGCCGCAGCAATTCCTCATCTAGCTGGATTGTGGGCGAAATCGTCATCTTGGGCTTCAACAGGTAAACCGTCTTGCTAGCAGTCATTACTGATTCGCACGAGGCTGCGGAAAAGTTCCAAATGTGTGGGGAGATTACCGAAAATATTTACGAAAGCAGAAGGCTGACGGATGATTGCTGGTGGCTGATTAGGAAATATTTATTAATGAAAAATGAAAAAGGCTCTCAACCGTTCGGTCTGAGAGCCTTCTGAATACTCGGGACGCCGAGATTCGAACTCGGGACCTCTTCCACCCCAAGGAAGCGCGCTACCAGGCTGCGCCACGCCCCGTCATTTCTTGATTAAGTATCGCCGGAAATAATTTTTTGGTCAAATTGTGGAGAAGATTAAAGCAGAAGGTTTTTGAAGAAGCTATTTCTTTAGAGACTTTTGAAGCGAAGCATCGCCAGCATTGATGATTGCTAAAAGCTCTTGCAGTTCAGCTACGATTCTACGAAGCGACGCACGCTCGTCATCAGTGATGGAAGTTGCTCCATGCGATGAAGGCGAATAGCCATGACGCGCTTCCGATGCGTTGCCAGATGTATCTGCTGATAAAGATTGCGACGATGAATGAGAAGAAGATTGTGCCGCAGCGCTCATCTCAGGCGTCACCACTTTCAGCTTACTCCCGGCGCGAAGTTCGCTCGCCAATTTCTTCTTCGCTCCGGCAATCGTGTACTGGTCGTCGTAAAGCAGTTCCTTAATCCTCAACGCCATCTCCACGTCGCGCTTGCGATAGGTGCGC
Source organism: Acidobacteria bacterium 13_1_20CM_3_53_8 (assembly GCA_001920415.1). Classification (GTDB taxonomy): domain Bacteria; phylum Acidobacteriota; class Blastocatellia; order Pyrinomonadales; family Pyrinomonadaceae; genus 3-1-20CM-3-53-8. Next base: position 18,318 of record MNJR01000060.1, read on the forward strand.
TGCCCCGCGCGATTCTTCTGCGGCGCGAGCATAGGGAATTCCGATTCCCAGTAACGAAGCACGTGCGCCTGCACGCCCGTCAATTCGCACACTTCGCCTATCTTGAAGAACAGTTTTTCGGGAATGGCTATTGCTGCACGGTTCATAATTTTGCGAAACCCTGCCGTAAAAAGTTACTTGAAAACTTTTCGTTGAAGCCCGAAGATTTGACGACTGAAAACTGTCCCAGCGTGGCCTGCAAGGTAAAGCGGTCGCGCGCCCAACTGTCGCCATGTTACCTGCGCCCGCTAACCGTGTCAATACTTATATTTAGGCTTTCCGGCTTGAGAAGAGGGTTGAATTCGGTTGGGATTTCCACAGGCATAGAAAATTTGGATAGCGAAAGCGTGTCTATAAGGATGCGGAACGAACTCCATCGCCGAATCAGGGATTAGTCACATAAGGGTATTGAAAACATTCTATTAAAACGTTGGGCAGCAGCTTCGGGCGTTTGATTTCTTCTGCGAGCAGATATAAAGTGCCTCACCTTCTGAAATCATCAACTGAAAGGAACGGACGTATGAGCGAACAGGATAATGTTAGAGTTGTGCAGCAGGCTTATCAGAATTTCAAGACCGGGAACATAGAAGCTTTACTTGGTCAGATGTCGGATAATGTCGAGTGGCAACTGCCTGAGATTGAGAACGTATCTTTCTCAGGGCTGAAACACGGACGCGAGGGGGTCAGTGAATTCTTCTCACAACTGGCCGAGCAGCAGGACGTTCTCGCATTCGAGCCGCGCGAGTTCATAGCACAGGACGAAAAGGTCGTTGCGCTGGGCCAATACAGATGGCGAGTGAAAGCGAACGGGCGTGAATACGGCGGCGACTGGGCGCATGTGTTCACCATACGCGACGGCAAAATCACAGGCTTCCAAGAATACATGGACACGGCTGCGGCGGCAGAAGCGTACAAGTAAGTAAAAAGGTAAAAGGTAAAAGGCAAAAGTTAGGACAAAAGCATTTTAATTAAAGATGGTTTCAGCCTGACTTTTGACTTTTGCCTTTTTACTTTTGACTTTTCCTTCTTGGAAGCATCAAGCTATAATCTCATTTCTCTTTCGTTCCCGCACTTTTTGGAGGTTCAGCCCTTTACTGTGTCCACATCCGAAACGGCTTTTCGCCTCGCAGCGCGCCTTGATCGCGTAGGCTTTTCTGACATCGTAAATATTCGCAACCGCGTCATGGAGCTTCGCGCGCGTGGGCAGACGGTCTATCAATTCGAGGGCGGCGAGCCTTTCACGAATACGCCTGAGCACATCAAAGAAGCAATGATGCGCGCTCTTCGAGAAGACAGGACGCGCTACGCGCCTTCTTCCGGGATACAGGAGCTTCGCGCCGCGATAGCAGAAAAGGTGCGCGAGCAGAACCATATTAATGCCAGCGAACAGGACGTGATTGTGATGTCGGGCGGAATGCAGGGCTTGTTCGCAGCATTTCAATCCGTAGTCAACGCTGAAGATGAAGTGCTGGTCTTCTCGCCCTACTGGACTCCGGTTAAAGACCTTGTGGCTCATTGTCGCGCCACGCCCATTTTAGTTTCTACTGAAACGGCGCGCTCGGAAGGTTTTATGGAAACGCTCTCGCGCTCCACGACCGAAGCAACGCGCGCAATCTATTACAACACGCCGCAGAATCCAACGGGCACAGTCTTCACTCGCAAAGAGGCCGAGGCGGTGGCGCGGTTCGCGCGAGACAACGACCTGATTGTAATCGCGGACGAAGCTTACGAAGATATAGTTTTCGACGGCGAGCATGTTTCCATCGCGTCGCTCGAAGGCATGTTCGAGCGCACCATCACCTGCTACACCTTCTCGAAAAGTTATTCTATGACGGGCTGGCGTCTTGGCTACGCAATAGCGCCGGAACCCTGGATGACAGGGTTGAAGAAGATGACGCTCTATTCCACAAACGGAGTCTCTACGCCCGGACAATGGGCAGCGCTCGCTGCGATGGCAACGCCCGCCGATTTTTTCGAAAAACTTCGCGCGGAATATTTGCAAAGGCGAGACCTTATGCTGTCAGGTCTAAACGAGATTGGTCTGAAGTGCGAAAGCCCCGCAGGCGCTTTTTATGCTTTCCCCGATGCAACATCAATCAGCACGGACAGCCGCACGGCCTCCGAAATTCTTCTGGAACGCGCGCAAGTCGCAACAGTCCCCGGCATAGTCTTTGGCATTCACGGCGAAGGCCATCTGCGCTTCTCATTCTCCACCTCAATCGAAACTATAGAAGCAGGATTGGACTCACTGCGCAGAAAGCTCTGAAGGGATGAGGGATGATTGAAGGGATGAGGGCGGAGGGATGAGGGATGAAGAGGAGGAGTTGAGACGCGAAGACGCGGAATCAACGGGACGCGGAGACGCGGAGACGCGGGGACGCGGCGAAATAGATGAATACACTTTAACCTCTGATAGCGAATCTTTCATCCATCACTCTTCATCTTCTAACAACTCTTCGCGCAGCGAATTAGACTTCATACGAAAAATCCGCCGCCGCGCTCTCAAACAAATCGAAGCGCAGTTGCCCGCGTCCCCGCGTCCCCGCGTCTCCGCGTCTTCGCGTCCCGCAACCCCTTCATCCCTCATCCCTCATCCCTCATCCCTTCGCACAGGCATTGGCGATGACGCAGCCGTCATCAGGCAGACTTCTGGGCGCGACACAGTCATCACGGCTGACCTGCTTATCGAAGAGATTGATTTCAGGCTCGCTTACATGCCCGCACAGCTTCTAGGGCATAAGGCGCTCGCCGTTTCGCTCTCGGACATTGCGGCGATGGGAGCGCGCCCGCGTTGGGCGCTTGTTTCGCTGGGCGTCCCGCCCGACATCTGGCGCTCGTCCTTTGTTGACGATTTTTATGAAGGCTTCTTTGCCTTGGCGGAAGAGTTCGACGTTACTTTAGTAGGCGGCGATGTATCGCGCACGCCTGAGCGAATAGTCGTTGATTCAATCGTGATGGGAGAGACGGCGAGCGGTGGCGCTGTGCTTCGTTCAGGCGCGCGACCCGGCGATCACATCTTCGTGACGGGAACGCTGGGCGGCGCTGCTGCTGGACTGAAACTGCTTGAGCAGGGAGCCGAGAAGGTCAAGCGAGCGAGCGTGCGTGAAGTGCGTATGATAGAAAATCTAATTCGCAGACATACAGAACCTGTGCCACGCACAGGCTGGGGCATATTTCTGGGAGAAGACCGGCTGGCAACTTCCATGATTGATTTGAGTGACGGACTTTCGTCCGACCTCGCGCACATTTGCGAAGAGAGCGGCGTCGGCGCAAGGCTCGAAGCCGCGCGAATCCCAATCAATCCCAATTCGATGAAATTGTGCGGGCGACGCGCGCTTGATCCTCTGATGCTGGCGCTTCACGGCGGCGAAGACTTCGAGCTTCTTTTCACTGTGCGACCGCAGGACATTCGTCGCCTTCCCAAAAGGATTGACGGCGCGTCCGTAGCCTACATAGGCGACATCACTGATAAGGCCGGACAGATTCTCATCTCTGAAGGCTCGCATGTTTGGGATTTGGAGAGAGGCGGGTTCGAGCATTTTAGTGATTGAAGAAGAAGTCTCACGCAAAGGCGCTAAGAAGAGCGCAAAGGCTTGAATGCCACTTTGTCTTACGCCTTTCCTTTGCGTCTCCAGCGTGAGACTTCCTCTTCAATCTCAACTCCACGTTTGACTCACAAATCTTACTTCCCTACACTCAGAAAAGTCTGGAGCCAGATTAATTTTCGATTTTAGATTTGCGATTTTCGATTGAAAGAAGCGGAGAAATGCCTAGACTCCAGACTGTTTTATGCTTCGATTCTTCAATACACTTACCGGACAGACGGAAGAGTTTCGCCCTATGCGAGAGGGCGAGGCGAAGATGTACTACTGCGGGCCGACTGTCTGGGATTACGGCCACGTAGGAAATTTTCGTTCCGTCATCTGCACGGACATTCTCAGGCGCTACCTGAAGTTCAAAGGCTTCCGGGTCACGCACGTGATGAACATAACGGACGTTGACGACCGCATCATCGCGCAGTCTTTGAAAGCCAAGCTCCCGATTGACGAGTACACCGAAAAATATATTGCTGCATTCTGGGAAGACTTTGAAGCTCTGGGTTGCGAGCGTCCAGAAGTAGTGCCGCGCGCGACGCGCCACATCCCTGAAATGGTCTCGCTCATAGAGAAGCTTGAAGATCGCGGGCACGCCTATCGCTCGGATGATTCAATCTACTATCGCATCAGTTCGTTCAAGGAGTACGGCAAGCTCTCGAAGATAAATTTTGCGGGGAACATAGCAGGCGCTAGCGAGCGCATTGATACAGACAAGTATGAGAAAGAGGACGCGCGCGACTTTGCGTTATGGAAGGGCGCAGAGTCTCCAGATGAGCCTGCGTGGGACACAGGGATTGGTCGCGGTCGTCCGGGCTGGCACATAGAATGCTCTGCTATGTCAATGAAGTATCTTGGCGAGACGTTCGACATACACGCTGGCGGAGTTGACCTTATCTTCCCGCACCACGAGAACGAGATTGCGCAAAGCGAGGGCGCGACCGGCAAGCAGTTCGTGAAATACTGGATTCACTACGAGCACCTGAAGGTGAACGGCGAATCCATGTCGAAGTCCAAAGGCAACTACTACACTTTCCGCGATCTGCAAGAGCAGGGTTTCAGCGCGACAGCCGTGCGCTACTACCTGCTGAGCGTTCCCTATCGAAAGCAGATCAACTTAACGCTGGAAGGCTTGCGCGCGGCTGAGAAGACCGTAGGAAGCTTGAGGGATTTTCATGCGCGATTGAAAGAAGCGAAAGTCGAACCGGGCGCAAACGAGCATTTGCGCGATGCAGAGCGCCGCGCTCTTGAAGAGTTCGAGGCTGGCATGGATGACGATCTGAACACTTCGGTCGCGCTCGCTGCGATTCACAACCTGACGCGCGAGGTGAACACGGCCATCGCAGACCACGCTCTATATGAAGAGAACAAGCGAGAGCTTCTGGCTCTAATCGAGCGATTCAACTCCGTCTTCAACATTTTCGTTGAAGAGCAACCGCTGCTGCTCGACGAAGAGATACAGAAACTGATTGACGAGCGACAGGAAGCGCGCCGCCGCCGCGACTTCGCACGCGCCGACGAGATACGCTACGAACTGAATTCCAGGGGCATCACCCTAGAAGACACCAAAGACGGCGTTCGCTGGAAACGACGTTGACAACTTTAAGGCTAAGTGATAAGTGATAAGAAACAGTTTACAGTTTTTAGTTTTCGGTTTTCAGTTAAAAGCTTTCTAGTTTTCTTCTGAAAACTGAAAACTAAAAACTTAAAACTGCTCTTATCACTTATCGCCTTCTTTTTTATGCTTTTCTTCCGCAACACGCATTTTCGACCCCTTGAATCGCGCGCGAATCTTTTCGCAGACTAGCTTCCTTACGTTCAGCACGAACTTCATCTACCTTATTTTCGATCTACTTCCCTCGCCTTTCATCAAAGGAGAAAGTGTCATGTCCACAATTGCACCGCCCCGAAAGCCTCAGATTAAAACAGAGTTGCCCGGCCCCATAGGGAGGAAGATTGTAGAAGAGGACGCGCAGTGGGTGAACCCTTCTTACCCGCGCCCATCGTTCAAGCTCGTTGCAGAGCGGGGCGAGGGCGTCTGGGTCACAGACGTTGACGGCAACGTCTTTCTGGATTGCAACGCTGGCGTTGCCGTCTGCTCTACGGGTCATTGCCACCCGGAGGTTGTTAAAGCGATTCAGGATCAGGCCGCGCGCCTTATTCATATGTGCGGAACAGATTTTTATTACAGGCACATGCCTCAGTTAGCCCAAAAACTTGATGAGATAGTTCCTGTCGAGAGTCCTACGCGAACGCATTTTGCGAACAGCGGGACTGAGGCAGTCGAGACCGCGTTGAAGCTTGCGATGCACGCGACAGGCAGAGAGAAGTTCATAGCCTTCTTCAACAGCTTTCACGGTCGCACGCTCGGCTCGCTCTCTTTGACATCATCAAAGATCGCGCAACGAACGGGTTTCAAGCGACAGGTGCTGGACGTTGTTCATGTGCCCTATCCAAATGTTTTTCGTCATCCGTTCACAGGTGAACAGTCTGACGCAGCTACTGTTAGCCGAGCATGTCTGGACTGGATTGAGAATCGTCTTTTCAAAACAACGACGCCGCCTGAAGAGGTCGCAGGCATAGTGGTCGAATGCGTGCAGGGCGAAGGCGGATATGTACCAGCGCCGCGTGAGTTCCTGCAAGGACTCAGGCGAATCTGCGATGAGCACGGGATTCTTCTGATTGTTGACGAAGTTCAATCGGGCATGGGACGCACCGGCAAGATGTTTGCTTCAGAGCATTACGATTTGAAGCCAGACATCATAACCATTGCAAAAGGAATTGGCTCAGGACTTCCCATAGGCGTGACCGTTGCGCGTGCAGACTTGATGGACTGGAAGCCGGGCGCGCACGCTTCAACTTTCGGTGGGAACCCCGTGGCAATCGCAGCCGCGCTTAAGACAATTGAATTATTGGAGCGCGAACTGGTAGCCAACAGCGCGGAGGTCGGAGCTTACTTGCAAGAAGGTTTGAAGAAACTTCTGGGCAAGCACGACTGCATAGGCGACGTGCGCGGGCTTGGGATGATGATCGGCGTAGAGTTCGTTACTGACAAAGCTTCCATGAAAGCAGACGCCGACTTGCGCGATCGCGTAGAGACGGCCTGCTTCGAGCGCGGCCTTATTCTGCTAGGCTGCGGCTTCAACACCATACGCTGGTCTCCGCCGCTCATACTCAAGCGCGAGCACGTTGATGTCGCGCTTGAGATTTTCGATGATGCGATTACAGCATCATGCTCGTAATACCGAAGTGCAGAATAAAGAAAAGACAATCCACGAAGTCACACTAAGCGACACGAAAATAGAAACTCTTTCGTGCGGTTTCGTGTGGCTTCGTGGATCATCTTTAATTCAGTTCACCAGTCAAATCTTTAAGGACGGCAGGATGTACGTGGCCTATGCCCCGGAGCTTGATGTATCGTCGTGTGCAACAACTAAAGCCAAGGCACAGAAAAATCTTTTAGAGGCTGTCCGGCTGTTTTTAGAGGAAGCTGAAAAGAAAGGTGACTTGGAACAAATCTTAGAAGAGGCAGGCTTTGTCCGGCGTAAGGAAAAACTAGAAGGCCCCAAGTTCATAACCACACAACATATCACCTAAAGCCTTCTACACACGCGCCGGGTGTTTGTGATGGACTTGAGCTTTTCATCTTCAAACAGGAAGGCACGCTCCCGACACTCTTCACTCCCTTGACTCAATTTAACGTGATATTGCGCGACCAGCATTCTGCTGTTGGGGCGACTGAAAAGCTCTGTCATATACTCATGGCCGTCTCGCGTCTTCGGAAGCGGCTCAACGGTGTCAAAATCCCTCAACACATCAAGATCGCGACCAGAGGATAGATCAGTTAGCGTGTAGTACCTGCAACCCGTTCCGCAGCTATGCACAGCTAAGAAATACTTCCCAGCGAAATTGATCTCCGGTGGCTCAACAAGTTTGCCGAGGTCGTCTCTCCATTCGTCGCTGGCAACACGACGAATCCATTTGGGCGGATGGATAGCTCCGAGATAGACAGAGACTTCGTAATCTTCAAATCGCGGAAGGGCATCTGCTAATAAAGGCGTAGATAACATGCATAAAATAAGAAATGATGTACTTAACCTAATGGCTCCAAGTCTAGTGAGTTGAAATTTGTCTTTCGTCAACACAGTGCTCACCTTTCCCCAAAATTTCAGAGCCTGAATTCTGCCTTCAATATCTTTGCGGCGCGCCGAGCACACAGCGAACAGTGTCGCGCGCTATCAGTAATTCTTCATCGGTTGGAATAACGTAGGCTGCCAGACGCGAGCCGTCGCGCGTTATCAAACCTTCGCGCCCGTTGGTGTGCTCTCGGTTGCGCTCTTCATCTATCTCCAATCCGAACCACTCAAGTTCCTTGCAAACAAGAGCGCGCACTTCGGCAGAATTCTCTCCGATGCCTCCTGTGAAAACGATTGCATCCGCGCCGCCCATCGCTGCCAGATATGAGCCTATATATTTTCTTGCTCGATAGCAGAAGATTTCTATTGCCAGACGAGCGCGGCGGTCATCATTCTCCTCTGCTTCGGCCAGAAGCTCGCGCATGTCGTTGGTCAGACCGGAAATCCCCAAAAGCCCGGATTGCTTGTTCAGCATAGTCTCGACCGCCTGCGCCGAAAGACCTTCTTTCGCCGCGACGAAATCAATTATCGCAGGATCAATGTCGCCTGAGCGCGTGCCCATCACCAATCCTTCGAGCGGCGTCAATCCCATAGAAGTGTCAACAGAATCGCCGCCGCGTATGGCAGCCGCAGAACATCCGTTGCCCATGTGAAGAGTAATGATGTTGGTCTGCTCTCTAGGAATCCCGCGCAGTTGGCGGTAGCGATAGGCTACGTAACGATGCGACGTGCCGTGAAATCCGTAACGCCGCACACGGTAACGACGATAAAGCTGGTAAGGCAGCGCGTATAGATAAGCGTAATCGGGCAATGTTTGATGAAAGGCCGTGTCGAATACTGCGACCTGTGGCAAGCCTGCGCCGAAGACTTCGCGCGCCGCCTGAATGCCTTTGATGTTCGTAGGATTGTGAAGCGGCGCAAGCTCTATGCAATCCTCAATCCCACGAAGAACTTCATCTGTGATTAAGACCGAATGTGTGAAGCGCTCGCCGCCATGCACTACGCGGTGGCCTACTGCGTTAACGTCCGCGACCGTTTTCACACCGTCAACTTGAGCTTCTTCCGAACAAGCCCACCGGACAATGAATTCAACAGCCGCGCGCGTATCGCGCACTTGCGCCGAAGTCCTCTGCTTCGCGCGCCCTTCCGTTTCGAGCGTGATAATAGCCTCGCCGCCAATTCGCTCTATATGTCCACGCGCGAGCCTGCGATCCGTGTTGCCGGAAATCTTCTCAAGGTCTGTAGAGATTATCTGAAACCTCACGCTTGAGCTTCCACAATTGAGTACAAGAATGTTCATAAAAGAATAAGTCTGGAGTCTAGAGTCTGGAGTCAAAGACAAAAGCAAAGAACTGTTTTTGACCTCGGACTCCAGACTCTAGACTCCAGACTCCAGACTTCCTTTCACTTTCTTCCCTATCTCCTTGATGCGTGCGCGCAATTGCTCTTCGTCAACGGACAGGATGCGCCCGTCTTTGAAAATCTCTTGTCCGGCGACGACTGTCAGTAAACAGTCGCGCCCAGAAGATGAGTGAATGAGCGCGGAGACGGGGTCGTGTACGGGAAGCTGGTGCGCGCGGTCTAAAGATACTATGGCGAAATCAGCCTGCATGCCTTCGGCGAGCATGCCAATCTCATTTTCAAGTCCGAGCGCGCGAGCGCCGCCAACCGTTGCAGTCATAAGCGCCTGTTCCGCCTTCACCATTTCGTCTTCACCAATCTTATCGCCGCGCGCGCGAGAGATCATGAGTGCTGCGCGCGCTTCGTCAAGAATGTCGCATGTATTGTTGCTCGCAACGGAATCCGAGCCGAAACCTGTTCTGATTTCATGCCTGAGAAATGATGTGTACGAAGCCGAGCCGTGACCGAGCTTCGCATTCGATTTCGGACAATGTGCGACGCGCGCGTCCACATCTTTGAGCGTCTCCAAATCCCGCTCGCTCATGCGTACACAGTGCGCCAGCAGTGGGCGCGAGCGCAGTACGCCGTGTCGCTCCAGGTATTGAATCGTTGAAATTCCCGGAGCTTTCCATTCAATGCCGCGCCATTCGAGCGCTTCAGCAAAAGGCCCTCTGCCCTCGAACATGAAAAGCTCTTCCGCTTCAGATTCCGCCGCGTGCATCGTTAGAGGAAGCTTTTCATCTAGCGCGTAATCGGTCACGAGTTCCAGTTGACGCGCGCTCACTGTGTACGGCGCGTGAGGCGAAACCCCTACGCGAACAAGTTTCGTCTCAAGCTCGCGCAGCCTACTCACCTTCTCTTTCAATTTCTCAAGCTGCTCTTCGGCAAGAGCAGGGTCTGGCCCAAACGATTCCTGATGAACTATTCCTCTCAAGCCTACGTCACGCAACGCTCTCACGGTTGTTAGCGCCGCGTCGCCAGCGTCCGCCAGGCAGGTCACGCCCGCGCGCGCAGCTTCCAGAGCGCCCCACGCTGCCGAAACGTAAAGATCATCCTGCGTCATGTGATAATGTCGAGCCAGCGTCAACTTCATCAACCATCCAAGAAAATTTCCCTCCTCGCTTTCAAGAAATCCGCGCAATGCGGTCAACTCAATATGCGAGTGCGTGTTGACTAGACCGGGGATGATTGCAGCTTCTACGAAATCCTGAGTCCGTGCATCTGGAAAACTTTCCGCAAGCGAAGAACGGCTGCCTACTGCGACGATTTGCGAGCCGTCAACCGCGATTGCTCCGTCGGCAATCGGCGTGGACGACATTGGGATAATCCACTTTGCGGAATAGATTTTTATTACTGGATTATTTGTCACTGTTGAATTATGAGTGAGGAGTATTCATGTTAACGATATGCCTGATGCAGCACCAAGCTGAACAAGCAAACGCTGGCGAGCATCTATGCTTTCAGTAATAAAAGATGTGAATTGAGCATATAAATTGTTCAGCCAATCTTCTAGTTTAAAACTTTGAATTTCTCGTGTTGGAATAGCTTCAAATCCTTTAACAGAGAAGGAATCTGAAGCCCACTGTTCTTTCATCTCTTTTACAAGATTAGTTGATGCAAAATAGCAGAAAGCATAAAGGCCAAAGGTGCATGGGATAATTGATATACTCATACAGCAATAGGGAAAAACTCGCTCTTCAGGTCTAAATTTTATGATTATCGTGGACTCGGCATATCCTCCTGACTCCTTAATCCCAGCAACAACTCCGTCTTCATACTCTTCTTTAACATATCTTGTAACCTCTCTACCAATGCCGTAACCATAACTCTCTCTAACCGGAACTTGTCTGATTTTAGTTACAGTTTCGTACTTATACTCAAACTCCAAAATATTTCTAGCTTTCGAGTTGTTCAGATATTCTGCCGTGCGTCTATTTAATGGGCTTTGCTCAATACTTATTCGCTCTGTCGAGAAAAGATTATTAGACAGACTATGATTATCTTTTTCCGTTTTATTCTTTGCCCAACTAAACATTTGTTCAGTCAAGGATGCTGCAAGTTCTAATTTCTTTTCCTGACTAGGCACTACAAATATAAACGTATCACTTCTAGTTACTAATTTTGCCTTCAAACTGCTTAACAGTGCTCCTGAATCATCAGCAGCAGGCTCTAGTTGAGTGGGTTCTGTCTTTTCGATTTTTAATAGAGTTTCAGGAAGGTGCTCTTCTTTCCGTTCAATTCCGGCTAATACCAGGCTGCCAGCTTGTTCACCTGAAAAGACTGGAGTTTGCTCCAATCCTAATTTTTTAGATAAGTCAATAGTGTTATCCATCACATAAACTTTGAGATTATCCAAAGTGATACGTGAACCATCAATAGAGGCGTCACCGGACAATCCCCTGACAATAAAATAAGAGAAAATCCCTTGTTTGATGTCATTGTTTTCATGAGCAAATTGATCTTCTCTGCATGAAGCTAAGGTCGCCCATCCTTCCGCAGTAATGGCGAGATGTTCATCCACATTAGGGTTAGACATGCCCCTCAATCCCAATCGCCCTGAATGACACGCATCAAAAAATCTCAGCTTAAATTTCGCCTTAGATTGTTGGAAATAATTATTCACCTTCGACATAGCTATGGATGAATCAGCAAGCACATTCTTTCGGTATTCCTTAGTAAGGAGATAGCTATCACGCTCATCCCTTGTTCCATGCCCAGCGAAGAAAAGTAATATAGAATCTTCTTCATTTGCCTTCTCACAGATTTCATTGACGGCTGATAATATATCGCTGTAAGTGGGTACATGGGCCGCAGGGTGATTGCCATCAGAGAAAAGAAAAATGTTGCTTGAATTGTATTGAGCATAATGAAGTAAAGCTTCATAGAAAGCTTCGGCATCATTAGAACAAAAATTCAGGCTCGACATAGGAGAGCCACTATAGTTATTAATACCAGCAACAACTGCATATCTAATTGGGAGTCGCTCATTATTGACCATTGCTTTTCTCCGTATCATTCATTACTTGACTTTGATTAGCACAAATTATAACTCAAGAAGAGAATCACTCTGTGTTTCTCTTTTAATCTTCATATTACGATGTTGCAATAAAAACCAGAGCAGCCCGGAAAGAGCAATGACCGCGCCGCCCGCGCCCGCAACAGGTCTTATGCCGAACCTGTCGGCAGCAGCGCCGGAAACCAGCATTGAGCTTACCATCGCAAGCGTCGTCAGTGTTTCGTATGAAGCGAAGACGCGCCCTGCGAAGCGGTCTTCTGTGCGGCTCATCACGATTGTCTGTTGAGCAGTCCACCAGATTGCGAAGTTAATCTCGCGCGCTATGAGCACAACGGCAGCGCCCCAGAGGTTTGGCATAAAGCTGAAGAGCAGCAAGCCAATCCCATCAAATATCATAGAGCGTCCCATGCGCGAGCCTAACGTCTCACTCGAACCCGCATTGAACCTGCGCGCTATCGGCGCACCCAACACCCCGCCCAATCCCATCGCAACGAAGAGCACAGAGATGCCGAAGTCCGTAGGGCGCGCGACCATTCCTTGCGCAGCAGCAACGCCCAGCCTAGCGCCGAAGATACTGTAGAGCGCTCGCGCAACACCGTTGCCCAATCCCCAGCCGCAAGCCACTACGAAGACAGCAGAGAGAATATGCACGCGACGAACGTAACTCAACCCCTCTCTGAAATCCGCAATGATTCGCTGAAGCGACGCGGAGACGCTTTGAAGAGACGCGGCGACGCGGGGACGCGGAGACGCGGCGAGAGAAATAGAATGCGCCGTTGCCATTGATTCCTTTTCCCCGCGTCTCCGCGTCCCCGCGTCGCCGCGTCTTGTTTGTTCCAGCGTCTCCGCGTCTCGTTGTAGCCGTGCGCGTATGCGACGAATCATCTCAGCCGACGCGAGGAATGTTAGCGCGTTGATGACGAAGACGGTGTTGCGCCCCATGAAGGTGGCGACCATGCCGCCGAGCGCAGAGCCTACGGCAATGGTAGCGGCTGTCGTAGAAGCCGAGAGCGAATTGGCGCTCAATAACTCTTCTGTGCCGCGTGTCAGGTTCGGAATCGAAGCGCGCTTCGCTGCGTTGAAGAATGAAGAGACTGAGAAGAGCAGGGAGCCTACGACGTAGATGATTGAAAGCGATAAAAATCTGTTCGCCAGTATAAAACCGAGCGCTAGAAACGCGCGGGCGAAGTCGGACGCTATCATTATTCGTCGGCGGTCGAAGCGATCCGCCACGACACCAGCCATTGGCCCAAACAGAAATAGCGGCAGGTGACGCGCGATTGCGTATATAGCAATAGCAAGCCCTTCGTGACCAGCGCCAGCCACTTGAATCGTGAGCGCGAGCACTGCGATGTTGTTGAGCCAGTCGCCAATTTCGGAGATGACCTGCCCCGTCCACAGGCGGCGAAAATCCGCATTCGCCTTTAATAGCTCGCGGAAGGTCAATGCGCGCCCTCCGCAACGTTAGCGTTCTGGTTCATCTGCTGCACACGCTCTCGCTCGGCTTTCAGTTTTTTGTAACGGTTGAGTATGGAAGTGACGTAGGCGCGCGTTGATGGAATGTCAATGCGCGCTATGAATTCATCTGAGGTAAGCTGGCGGTTGTCCGTAGTGTGATTCCATTCTTCCACGCGGCTTGGGCCTGCATTGTATCCGGCGACCATGCGCGCTTCTGCGCCCGGCGTGTCGCGGAACTGCTCGTAGAATTTCTCAAGATACCAGCAACCGATTTGAATGTTGCGCTCAGGGTCGCTTAAAAATTTTTTAGGGTCTTGAGCCATCTGCCGCTCGAAATCGCGCATGCCTGTCTCGGCAGCCCACATGCGCCCGACCGCAGGAGTAATCTGCATCAACCCTATCTCGCCGTCGTTGCCCACCTTCCAGGGACGAAAGTATGTCTCCTCGTAAACGACGCACCACACCAGATCAGGGTCAACGCGATAGATGCCGGCTTGGCGCGCAATCAGCGGGTCGAAGCGATGAATCCAATATTGATTGAAGAAGTAGAGGCCAGCGCCCACCAGCGCAAGAAGGATGAGAATGACGAGCAGGCGTTTCATAAAAAAGAAGGAGTCAGAATTCAGGAGTCAGAGTCCAGAAGATATTGCGGGACGAAAACTTTTCTTCTGGCTCCTGGCTTCCGAATTCTGACTCCTGATTAATTTCTCCTTCTCAGCCCTTGCCAGAATGCGACTATGGCGTAAGCGGGGTCAACGCCCTCGTAACGAGAGCGAAGCGCGCGCTCGTCCAACACGTGACCTTGCAGCCAGACTTCAGCGGAGATGGTCGCGCCTATCTGAAGTTCACCGCCGCGCAATGAACGCCCGTTCACTAACACTTCGAGCTTGAGCCTTTCAAGATCAACATAGACCCAGTAAAGGTTGCTGCCGGAAAGCGGATTGCGCAGAGGCTTGAAAGCAATAACGCGACCCGTAAGTCCCCAGTCGTTTTCATGAGCGGCGCGCGATGGCGCAGTCTGCTCCAATGGCTGCCAGCGAGCTTTCACAGGGCGCGAGCAGACGCGAGCGCGATAGGCCAGGCCGCACAATCCAACGTGAAGTTCCTGCGCGCGGAATCCTTGCGCGCCGACTTCCGTTAAATTCTGAAGCTCGAACAGAACTTCCGTGTCCGTGCCGTCGCAGTAGCCGTGAATGACCGCCTCGCCTTCTTCGTCATACTCTGTCAAAGCCCAGGGGCTAATGCGCTGCGCGTAGCGAGCGCGAAAACCGGGACGACAATCCGCATAAAAAATTTCGCCCGTGCCCGATTCGTAAAGCACTGTCCAGACTTCAAGCCCCTCACCCAGCTTCCAGCAGCGACCGTGCAGCACACCGCCGCGACGCATCAGTTGGGTTGCTTCGCCCTGATTGCCCGCTCGCTCCGCGAGGTAGTTGAACGCCTTCTCGCTCGGAACCTCAAGCCCGATTGTCTCAAACGTCACGTCCATGATAAGAGCAGTTTTAAGTTTTTAGTTTTCAGTTTTAAGTTAAAAGCTTCCCACTCTTCTTTCTGAAAACTGAAAACTAAAAACTTAAAACTGTTTCACCTCACTGTCTTTCTCAGTCTAACCCATTCTCCAATATCTATCATCAAGAATACAACCTATTATCTCGCAGAACGTTTGCGCCGCTTTTGATGTGAGGGTGATTCCGAAGTTGGTTCACCTGCCGGTTCAATTTCGCGCAGCGCGCGGCTCTTGAATCCGCGTATGTTTCGCTCGGCTCCATGTCTGGGTCTAACACCGGAACGAACCATCTCGGCAAACAGATCAACATCATAATCCGCCTCGCGCGACATCTCCTCGCGTATGGCGTGCAGCACTTCCAGAAATCTTGGCTTGCGATACATAAAAGCAGTTTTCAGTTTTTAGTTTTCAGTTTTCAGTAAAAAGCTTTCTGGTTTTCTTCTGAAAACTGAAAACTTAAAACTGAAAACTGTTCTTCACTGTTTTTCCGTTGCTTCTGAAACCAGGAACTCCGGCGTAACGATCATGGGGACGAAGAAGCCCGCCGCCGTGTTGAAGAGTCGTATGCGTGCCTGACGGCGCACGTTCGCAAGATGACCGAAGTTCCATGTTACTAAGTAATCAATTTTGTGAAACGAAGCAAGAGCTACGTGCAATGCGTCGGCAATGTACTTGCGATGAAAGATGCCGCGCGCAATGTAGCCTTCGGCCAAGATGGCTGCCTCGTCCGTTAGCTCTACCTGTTCGAGCTTGCGCACGAGTTTCAGGTAGCCCGTGCGATGCGGCTCCGTCACACGCTCAAGCTCGCGCTCGACCAATGGCGAAACCACAGCGCGATACTCAGGCAGTTCGTGCTCCCACCAACGAATCGTCAAATCGCGCCGAAACGGCTCGCCGTTATCAAGATAAGCGCCGACGACAGAAGTTTCCAGATAAAGACTCTGCTTCATGGCTCAGAAGGAACGGTGCCCGTGCCGTTAGATGTATCAGCAGGCGGCGCGTTCGCGCCCAACGGTTCTAGCCGCATCAAAGCGCGCTGGAAGTCTATGGTGACTCGATAGAAGCGCAGGAAATTCCCGCCGACTATTCCGCTCTGATCAAACCCCGCCGTCTCGTTTACAGGATCAAGATCAAGCACGGCTGCCGGAAGATGCTCGCGCACCAGAGTTCCCAAGGTGAAGCGCGGCAGCATCAACAGCTTCACATCGTCTTCAATTCCCGCCGCGCCGTAAACGCGCATCCTTGTGCCGTGCGCGAAGCGTTCTAGATCGGAGCGTGCGACGAGCGCTTTTGAAACTACAGAGACTGTAGCGCCCGTGTCAATTATGAAGTTCAGAGGCTTTGTCAATCCTTCTATCTGAACATCGCTGCTCAAGAACCCGCTCGCCGTAGTGCGAAGTGGAATCTCAATGACGTTAGGGCCTGGAGCAGCGGGCTGCTGGTTGGACGAGCGCTGCCGCGCGAGCGAGAAAGTGCGTGCGCCGTAAACGCGCATCCTTGTGCCGTGCGCGAAGCGTTCTAGATCGGAGCGTGCGACGAGCGCTTTTGAAACTACAGAGACTGTAGCGCCCGTGTCAATTATGAAGTTCAGAGGCTTTGTCAATCCTTCTATCTGAACATCGCTGCTCAAGAACCCGCTCGCCGTAGTGCGAAGTGGAATCTCAATGACGTTAGGGCCTGGAGCAGCGGGCTGCTGGTTGGACGAGCGCTGCCGCGCGAGCGAGAAAGTGCGTGCGCCGTAATCAACCGTCGCTACGAATTTCGTCAACGCTGCGATGCCTATGTAACCGTCTGTCGGATTGCCGTCATCAAAGAAGTGGCGAATGTAAACGGGAACGTTGTCCACCTCTACATCGCCTATGTCCAACTGTGAAAGAAAGCCGTAAACTATCTCGAACTTTCCGCCGCCTCCGACTGCGCGCGCAAGCCCGCCACGTGCTACGGCGCGAATGTTCATGCGCCTGGCCGTCTCCTCTGAGACAACGGACATACCCGAACCCGTGTCAATCACGAAGCGCAAAGGCCTGCGGTCGCCATTGATTCTGACCTGAATGATGGGGCGGTTGTTAATTATCTCGAAAGGAATAGATGTGTGGGACGCGCCCGTGGGGCGCGCGGCGATCTTCGTCCGTGCGCGGCGCAATTACCAGAAACCTTTCGTAAGCGTCTGCTGCCTCTTTGTAACGTTCGGTGCGCGCGGCAGACTGCGCCAGACTGTAGATGTAATCAGGCTCGTTGGAATCGAGCGATGCTGCGCGACGAAAGCCTAAGAGACTGCGATCAAGTCGTCCCTCGTAAAAATCTACGAGCGCGAGTCCGGCAATAGCAAGCGCTTCGTTCTCTCTGATGCTGAGCGCTGTGCGAAACTCTTCTACAGAGAGATGAAAGTCGCCGGAGGCCAGCACGGCAGCGCCAAGAAGCGCATGAGCGCGCGAAGAGAGCGGATCGTTCCCTACAACACGCGCGGCGTGATCGTATGCATCCTGAAAATTTCGCTGCTTGTAGAGCGCGAAGCTCAACCCCAGACGCGCGCTGTTGTCATGCGCGTCTCTGGCAAGCAACTCGCGGTAAAGGCGCTCGGCTGTTTCATACTCGCCTTCACGCAAGGCGCGCTCGGCACGAGTCCGTGTCCTATCGTCCGAAGCCCGCCCGACATTCACGAAAGACACGCTCACCACACAGCACATGAAAGTGAGAATGAGGAACGCCACCACGCGGCGACCCTTCCGATTAATTCTTAGACTGTATTTCATTGGAGGAACCTCTGAAGCGTTAAGAACAGTTTTCAGTTTTCAGTTTTCAGAAAGAAGAGCGAAAAGCTTTTTACTTAAAACTGAAAACTAAAAACTGAAAACTGCTTTTATCGCTTATTTCAACACTTCTCCGGTCTTCATTGACCAGAGCACAAGGTCAAGCTCTTCAAAATCAATGCGCGTGTCGCGTGCGAAGCGGCGCAGGCGCTCTTCCGTTTCAAGGTAGCGCGAGCGGGTCGCGGGCGGTTGCGCAGATTCTATAACGCCAAGTTCTGCAAGACAGCGCAGGATGTGTTTGTCGAGGATTGCGTAGCCGCGCAGTCCGACGTTTCTGAGAAAATGGCTGGACTCTTTGTAGCCAAGCCCTTTGATTCTCTTCTCCTTCGCAAGCCAGTCGCGGCGCGCGACCGCATCTGTGAAACTCTGTAGCCGCTCGCGCAGGCGCATGCCGCAATCCTCGCGCAGATATTCGCGCGTCACAACGATGTAGCCGGGGCGCGAACGAGGATAACGATGAACGCCTTGCAATGCATTAGTCAACTCTTCGTGTGATCCTTCAAACAACAGATGCCTCACGGCCTCGACCGAGCGGAGACCCATGCGAGCCGAAGCGCCTGCGGTGAAGATGCAATAGACCAACTCTTCCCAGAGACGCTCGTCCCCTGCTTCGTCCCATACGGCGCGAAACTCTGCCAGACGCGCGCGAATCATCTCGCGGCGCGAGCGATGCGCAGCGCGAATGGTTTCAATCGTGACGGGTGTTCGATTCAAACTCTACGAGGACGGCTGTCAACCATGGGAATATTATGGGCGCGATTCAGTCGTTGTCAACGAACTTATCTGCACAAATCTTGCGCATTCATTCACACACATGGCTCGTGCATCCCAACCGGTCGCTTGCTGCATCGAATACAGGTTTGCGTCCTACGGCTCTCCTTGCAAAAATTTATGGACGCTGTCCTACGTGTTACCGTATTATATTACTCATCCCCCGAAACATTTTTATGAAGAGAAGAGTGAGCAAGCATTTTCGTCTCAATAATCTGGCAGCCATTCTCGCGCTGCTGATGTTCGCTGCGTGGCCTAATAACTTATTGGGCCAACAGCAGACGACTACGACGGAACCTGCCCAGCCTCCTTCTCTTGTGCGCCCGACGGTTTTAACAAGACCGCTTACGCCAGCCTCCAGCGCTCCTGCGACAATCGCTCCGCCAACTGCTAACTCCGCGCCTGCTCCCGTGCAGCCCGCGCCCATGCCGGACATAGCGCGCCCGCCCATCCCGACTACGATTACAGGACTGCAAGGCGTGCTGGTCGAGACGTTGGATGGCAGAGTCGTGGCCGAGCAGGCTGCGGATCAAGCGTTCAATCCTGCGTCGGCAGTTAAGCTAGCAACTTCACTTGTAGCTCTTCATAACTTCGGCGTACACCATCGCTTCATCACTGCAATCTGGACGGATGGAACATTCGATGCCTCCACGGGAACAATCAACGGCAACCTTATCATTTCGGGGCGCGATCCTTCTTTCCATTTTGAACATGCCGTGATGGTCGCGCGCGAACTGAATCGAATTGGAATTCGCACGGTGACAGGCGATCTGGTTGTGCCGCCGCAGTTCACGATGAACTTCAGTTGGTCGGCGCAAGCTTCGGGCAACAGCTTTTACGATACGCTTGACGCTACGCGAAGACCAGCGGCTGCCACAGAAGCATGGAAACAGGAGCGCATAGCGCTTGGCGACGTGGAAGGTTTACAATCTGCGCCGAGCGTGGCCGTTATGGGCGCAGTCTACATTGGGACTGTTCCTGCAAACGCGCGAATGCTTCTAGTCCATCGTTCCAGCACACTGCCTGATATTCTGAAAGTCCTTCTCTGCTACTCGAACAATTTCATGGCCGAGCGCATAGGCGATAACGTAGGTGGCCCTGAAGCCATCAGGCAATATCTAATCAAGAATCTGGAGATTCGCCCGGACGAAGTTCATCTGGCTTCTACGAGCGGACTGGGCGTCAACAGAGTCACGCCGCGCGCTATGATGAAGATATATCGTGCGCTGCGCGACGAACTAGCAAAAAATCATCTGCAACCATCGGACATACTCCCTGTCGCTGGTATTGACCCCGGCACTCTGGAAAAGCGCTTCACGTCTGCACAGTCGCGCGGAAGCGTAATTGCTAAAACAGGCACGCTTGTCAGAACGGACGGCGGCGCAAGCGCGCTCGTAGGCCAGATGAACACTGCGAATGGTGAAACGATGCTCTTCGTCATCTTCAACCAGCGTGGCAGCGTCTGGCGCTTCCGTGAGAATCAGGATACAATTATCACACAGTTGCAAAATTCGCGCGGCGGCCCCGCACCCTTCGAGTATCACCCGCAGGCGCTGGCTATGCGGCTCGCTAATACGGAATCCGAGTCTGCTAACCAAAATAATGAGTACGAGCCTGCGCCCTGAATGAACAGGCGAGTGTTGGACGGCAACCTCTCTTATATCGAACTCAAGTTAATCGCTTAAACTTTTCCTAAAGCTTCTCCGAAAAAGGAAACGCGCCCCGACGGCCTGAGAGTCGCCGGGGCGCTTCCCGCCCCGCTCGGCGCGCGGCGTGCGGCACCTCGCTCCGAGGGGGCGATCCCTTATGGTGATTTGAGCGTTGATTTGAAAGCTTACCGAGTGTGACGCGAAAAAAATGGGCGCCGCACAGCCCACTCCTACTTTTTACGCGCGAGATTCACATCGTCTGCAATCAAACACGCTCAAGCTTTAATGCCGAAGCAGACCAACGCGCACGTATGGCGCGCGGCCTCGAACGCGCCGAAGCAAACAGCGCGCCGCGACCATCTCACCACAAAGCCAATCGCACTCAGAGCCAATAAATCACTTACTCAATATGGCCGAACTCCGACCGGCTCGTTGAGATAATCGGCTTTCCTCCTTAACCACGTCATGTTTCATTCGGTGACAGCAACTGTGTAACGCATGGGAGTCGCTCGGGCGGCAACGTCTCTTGATGGGTATGAAGCGGAGTCCATTCCTGTGTTACCGAATGTGACGTTACAGAAGATTCTTTCTGTGTAGCGCGCATAAAAAGCGAGCTATTTAGGCTCTTATCTAAACGGCACAAAGCTTGCTCAAAGCGATTTCAGTGCGGGTCATCGAACGGCCTTTCGTTCTCAACTAAGCGAATCTCTTTCGGTTGGAGGCAGGAAATGGAGCAGGAAGCGAAGCTCAAGCAAAGACGAATTAAACATACGGAGCGTGGATACACAGCGCTTCAGCTAATCGTGGTGATTGCGATCACGCTGATAGTTACGTCTTTCGCGTTCATGGGTCTACAAAACGCTAAGGCGAATATGCGCTTGCAAAACTCTATTCGCCAGCTTTCCGACTATATGGAGAAAGCGCGCCTGAACGCCATTAAGCGCCACTCCACCTCCACTATTACTTTTACGAGCACCACCAGCTACAACATAACTACAGACTTCGATGGTAGCGGCACTGCCACCACACGAAGTTTTAACTTTGACGACGGCATAGTGCTAATCAGCACGCCTCTGCCCACGATAACGTTCGACTGGCGCGGGCGCACTCAAACCTGCACGATAACTTTCGCAGTCCAGAACACGCAGGGCGACCAATCGTGGATTGATGTCTCAGGCTCCGGCGACGTGACTATAAACAGCGACGTTGACGTGCTTCCGCCCGTGAGCTACTCGACGGTGAGCAGCTCGACTGACATAGCCTCCGGCACGACCGTCACAGGCACAGGCGTTCATAACAACTCGCTCACCTGTTCCGATCCTACAGCCGGTACGGGCGGCGCGCCGCCTCCGCCCATCACAGGAACTGGCACTAGCAGCTGCGGGAACATAACCGCAGGCGTTTCAGGACTCTCGATTAAAAAGAACGGCGGCACCACCGGCACGGTTCAGATTACTGTGACAAGCGCGGGCAAAATTACTACCACCGGGCCAAGCAATTTATCCATCTCTCCCTCGACCAAGACGATGTCCGCAGCCGGGAATACCAGCTTCAACATCACCTCGCTGAACTCCACACGCAGCACCTTCCCGGTTACGTTTACACTGGCCTGCACCTCCGGGTCTGCGTCCGCGACCATATCTGTAAAGGTAACTAACTAGTATGAAGTTTATGAGAATTTCTGACAGACATGGAAAGAGGCCGCGCAATATACGGCCACACGCCAACACAAACGGTGAAGAAGGCTTCACTCTCATGGAGACCTGCATCGCGCTTGTTCTTCTGTTGATTGTCAGCCTGGGAGTCGTCTCGCTCTTCACCTATGCGGTGAAGTTCAATTCCGGCGCGAACGAGCGCGCCGTGGCGCAGGCCATCGCCCAGCACCAGATGGAACAACTTCGTAAGCTCTCTTTCGATCAGGTGGTCGCGGCCACCGTCACCGTCACTAACCAGGGACACGATTACACAGTTACCACTACCGTCTGCACAACGACGACGTGCGGTGGCAGCGACACGCTCAAGGTCATTACCGTTCAGGTAACGCCTCTCTCGACAGACACTCCCTGGGTGACTCCACCGATAACGTTAACCACGCGCCGCAGCGCGGCAGACGCAGGACCTTACCTGCTCTAGAGGTCAGCCAATTTTTCTTAAATAGATCGAGTATTCATATGCAGAACAAACTGGAAAAAGATTTGACCGAGGCGGGGTTCTCCCTTATGGAACTGATAATAGCGATCACGATCTCGCTTACGGTGTTGAGCGTTGCTGCGACCTTGCTGGCTGGTTCGTTCAATACGCGTTTGAGAGAGAACCAGAAGACTGACGGGCTGGCCGACGCACAGCGAGCGCTTAATCTGATGACTCGTGAGATTGCCAATTCGGGCTACGGGCTTACCAACAACGGCATCGTCGCGGGTGATTCGAGCGCGACCACCATTCGTGTGAGGGCGAATCTCAATGCCACGTCCGGCGAGACATCAAGCACGACAACGACAGACCGCGACGAAGACATTAAATACATGCTCTATACAGACGCGGGCAGCAGTTACATAGTTCGCCTGGACGTGAACACCGCAGCGCAGGAGACCGTACTTGCAAACCGCGTTGACACGCTCAATATACGCTATTACGCCAACAGGATTGATTACACACCGGACATTTGCGACATCAGAACGACGGCGACGGAAGTAACGCAGAAGAGCCTTGCGAAGTTTGTGGTCATTACCGTTTGCGTCACGCTCCCGGAGCGCGGCACTCCCGGCTCAAGCGGATACATACCCGCCTCAAGCGTTCAGATGATCTCGGATGTTACGCTACGAAATGCCGACCTGGTGAATTACTGAGAGGGATAGCCCACTAAAGACGGAGGATTTGATCGAATGTATACGAGACTTACAGAGACTGCTGTTGAAAGACAGAACGAGCGCGGCGCTGCTCTAATCACCACGCTTCTTTTTTCTATACTTCTTCTGGCGGCTGGCGGCGCTCTAATACTGTCCACAGCCATGACGGTTCCTAATACCGTTGACGCAGCCGCAGAATCGCAAGCCTACTACGCCGCAGAAGCTGGAATGCAGGCCAGTATCAACGTGCTCAGGGGCAACGTTGCTCCCAGTCCTCTTTTCGTCACCAATCCTTCGGGAAGCATCGCTGACGGGAATAAGATAAGTTTTCGCGGAGCCGTCACGCGCAGCACGTCTAACCTGTCGGGCGATTCCTCGACCTATCCGCTCAGGCTCTCCCAATGGCTTAGCTACGATTCCACTTACACAGACCGCGTGATCTTAAGCGCTAATTATTCGCCGCTGTCCGGCCTAGCCTATAGCACCGCTGTTAGCGACCCGGATAATTCCGCGACCGTGACATTCTCCACCTCCGGCACATTCGATAACGGCACGGCGACGAAAAGCTGGAACATCACCGGCAACAAGGCTACGCTCACTTACAACCCGCAGTCAGCGTCCACGATTAATAGCAGCGGCACAGGCACGCTCGGAAAAATTCAGATTTCAGATGTTAATCACACGGTCACACTCACAAACGAGCCGTTCACGCTGACTATCACTCAGACAGCGCCCTGGCCGGCAACGGCAACAATAAGCTGTTTGATTAATGGGACTATCACTAGCAACACGAGCGTTCTCACCGTTACATTTCCGTCAGCCACCAACAACACCAATAACCTTGAAGGAACGCTTTACGCACGCGCAAGCAACCCCATAAACACAAGCACCAATACTTCTATGTCGGTCACAGTCACTGCCCCGCAACCTCGCCGCCTTGTCGTGAAGGTAACGGGCTACGGGCCGCGTGGCGCGACGAAGAACATGCAGATGATCATCAACAGGCTGGCGCTTGATTTTACACCTTCATCAGCGATAACCGTGCGCAGTTCCGACAACGGCACTGCCGCGAGTCTGAATCTGGGCAGCAGTTCGCAGTACACCTACACTGGCAATGATCATGCGGGCGGGACAAATCTGCCAGCCTTGACCATAACCAATAGCTCTGACAACACCACTGCTTCGACGCTGATTCCTTCGGGAAGCACACAGGTTACAGGAAGTCCATCCTATAGCCAGGTCTCCACGACCAGCCTGTCTTCCATGCTGCAAACAGCCGACGGTTGCCGCGCAGCCGTAGATATTCTCAGACAAATGTCTTTGAACCAGCGCGCCGCAGATTGTAACGGCGTAGTACGCAACCGCTATTTCACCACAAGCGATACGCCCTGCAACTTCGGCGCGTCGGAGCCGAACGGGCTTCTGACTTTCGTTGACGGCGACGTTGACCTACAGTCTGGAGGCGGGGCTGGTCTGTTAGTAGTGACGGGCACGCTTTACATGCGCGGCTCTGCTGATTTCAAGGGACTGATACTCGTCCTGGGCGGCGGGCAATTGATACGCGATGGCGGCGGCAACGGGCAGACCTACGGCTCAATAGTCATAGCGAAGTTCGACTCGACCGGCGGTTTCCTAGCCCCCACTTTCAACAGCAACGGGTCTGGTACTGCCGACCTGTTCTTCGACTCCGACTGGGTGCGCAAAGCGCTCGCAGGCACAGGCCCGCGCGTGATGGGCGTCAGCGAATATTGATGCGGCGAGTAAGGGAGATTTTCATGCAGGTTGAGCAAGAGCGTTATGAGTTGCTTCTAAATCTAATCAAATGTGCGGAGATGGATGATGGGAATCTTGGATATATTCACTGGACGCGGACAGGAGGAGGAACAGGATGCCTCTTGCGCCCAACTTACGCTTAACGAGCCGGGCGGAGACCATTTCTTCACGGCGATGGAGCTAACAAGGCGTGGGCTGCTGAATGAGGCGTTGGCTGAATTCAGACGGGCAGCTTCTGAAAATCCCGATAACTCTGACATTCGTTACAACCTAGGCGTCATCTACCACAACCTTGGACGTTTCGCAGAGGCCGTCAGGGAATACAAGCGCGCTATCAGCATAAACGGCGATTTCGCCGACGCGTATAACAACTTGGGACTGGCACACGCCAGTCTGGGCGAGAACATAGAGTCAATAAGCGCTTTCATTCAGGCGACCCGCGTGAAGCCCGATTTTGTAGAAGCGCTCAACAACCTTGCGACCGTCTACTACAACTGGGGAAGTTACCAGGAGGCCATCAAAGCATCGCAGAAGGCGCTACAGATTGATCCCGACTACGTGCCCGCGTTCCACACCCTCGCGCTCGTTTACATAGACCTGAAAAATAAGAAAGCGGCGATACAAGAGTACGAAAAGATAAAAAGATTAGACCCTGTCGCCGCCGAAGATACTCTCAACATGATACACAGGGCTTTCTCATGATTCGTCAAAGACGGGGAAGCAATCCGAAATCTGCAAACGTTGAAGCGATGAATTTCCGAGCTGAAGAATGATAGAGAGGATGAATAACAGTTCGATGATCCACGAGCGAGCCAATGGCGAGCGCGGCTTCTCTCTAATAGAGATGCTCATCGTCATAGCCATGATAGGCATCGTCTGCGTCTTCGGCTTCATACAGGTTGCGCGCGCGCGCAGGGCTATTGAATTGACGAACGCCGCGCGCCAGTTCACAGCCTATGTTGATAAGGCGCGCCTTGATTCCTTGCGCCGCCACGCTGACCTGACGACGCAGATGGCTAACGTTACAATCACAGCCGCAAATACCTACACCGTCACGATTGATGCGGACGGCAACGGCACGCTGGACGCGACGCGCACATTTACTTTCCCCTCCAACTCCGGCATCTCTTTCAGCGGCGCAACGTATCCGACCACTATCAGATTCAACTGGCGTGGGCGCACCGTTGACGCTTCGGGCAATCTGATCAACGTGGCCGCCTTCAGCATGCAGGACACCGACGGGCACACGAGCGGGCCTATCAACGTCACGTCGTCGGGCGATACTTCTATAAATGCCAACGTGCAGCCCGCAACCGTCACCAACTCTGTAACTTCTGCACCCACTTTGCGACCGCAAACTTACTGAACGCGTACGGATGTCAAACGAGAATAAGAGTGAAGATGAATTTTTTGGAGAAAGCGAAAAACGGGCACGCGAATGATAGCCGCCGACGCGCGAAAGGCGAGCGCGGATTCACTCTGCTCGAAACGGTCGTAGCCTTCGTCATAATGATGATTGTGGCTCTCGGCGCGGCCTCCGTCTTCGCTTACTC